>CAZSHO010000006.1:27711-164866 GCA_964607005.1 uncultured Rhodocyclaceae bacterium | reverse complement strand
TCTTCGTGCCCTGCGACGTCTGTCACGGCAAGCGCTACAACCGCGAGACGCTGGAGATCCGCTACAAGGGCAAGACCATCCACGACGTGCTGCACATGACGGTGGAACAGGCGCACGCCTTCTTCGATGCCGTACCGGTGGTGGCAAGGAAACTCGAGACCCTGCTCGATGTCGGCCTCGGCTATATCGAGCTCGGCCAGTCGGCCACCACGCTCTCCGGTGGCGAGGCACAGCGCGTCAAGCTGGCGCTGGAGCTCTCCAAGCGCGACACCGGCCGCACACTCTACATCCTTGACGAGCCAACCACCGGTCTGCACTTTCAGGACATCGCCCTGCTGCTCAAGGTGCTGACGCACCTGCGCGAACACGGCAACACCATCATCGTCATCGAGCACAACCTCGATGTCATCAAGACCGCCGACTGGCTCGTCGACCTCGGCCCGGAGGGCGGCGAAGGCGGCGGCCGCATTGTTGTCGCCGGCACACCGGAACATGTCGCCCGACATCCGGGCAGCCATACAGGACGTTATCTGCAGCAAAGTCTCGGCATGACGGCGGCGCTGCCCCCGGACAACCCGTCTGGGCATACCCTCCCCTCACGCCGCAAAAAGTCAGTTGTGGCAGCACGGCGCACGGTTTGACGCGAAGAGCAAGCTGAGGTAGCTTTGCCGCCGAACCCATCAAGAAAAGCCGCAATCAGGAAAGCCATCATGCACGCCGAACAAGGACCTCTCATCGAAATATCCGGTCTCGCCTTCTCCTATCCCGGCAGGCAGGTGCTCAAGGGGCTCGATCTCACGGTGCCGCACGGCAAGGTGGTGGCCATCCTCGGCGCCAGCGGCTGCGGCAAGACCACACTTTTAAAGCTGATCGGTGGCCAGTTGCGTCCGGAGGCCGGCGCGGTCAAGGTCGAAGGCCAGGTGATTCACGAACTCGATACCGACGGCCTGTACGCCATGCGCCGCAAGATGGGCATGATGTTCCAGCAGGGGGGGTTGTTCACCGATATCTCGACTTTCGAGAACATTGCCTTTCCGATGCGCGAGCGCACCGACCTGCCCGACGAGCTGATCGAAGACATGGTGCTGATGAAACTACATTCGGTCGGACTGCGCGGCGCCCACCCGCTCATGCCAAGCGAGCTCTCCGGCGGCATGGCACGCCGCGTGGCGCTGGCGCGCGCGATCGCACTCGACCCTTTGCTGATCATGTACGACGAACCCTTCTCCGGTCTTGACCCGATCTCGCTCACCCAGATCGGCAACCTGATCCGCGGACTCAACGACGCACTCGGCGTCACCTCCATCGTCGTCACCTACGATGTTGCCGAATCGCTCAAAGTGGTCGATTACGCCTACTTCATCGCAGACGGCAGGGTGGTGGCACAAGGCACCCCCGACGAGATTCGCGCCTCGCAAGACCCTTTCGTGCGCCAGTTCGTCGACGGACTCGCCGACGGCCCGGTCGCCTTTCACATGCCGGCACCCCCCCTGACCGCGGATCTGGTACTGTAACCCCGCACCTGCGCAGAAGACCAGACGCGTCAATCCTCTGCCCGCGCTCAACCCTTCAGCAGGCGGTTCTCCGCTGCAGCCAGTCCGTCCGGAACACCCAGCACCACCAGCGCATCCCCGGCTTCAAGGCGCGCCTCGGGCTGTGGACTGACCACGCGGATACCGCGGCGACGGATGACCGGCACTGTCACATTGAAGCGCTCCAATCCCAGTTCGGCAAGCGTGCGGCCCATCCCATAGCTGCCGGCATCGAGAGTGATCGTGCGCAGCCGCTGCTGATGCGCATCCTCGAGGTCGCGCCCGGCATCGGTGGCTCCGTGGAAAAACCCGTGCATCAATTTGTAGCGCTGCTCGCGCACCTCGCGAAAACGGCGCAGCACGCGCGTGATGGGTACCCCGAGCAGGATCAGCGCATGGGAGGCGAGCATGATGGAAGACTCCAATGTCTCCGGCACGACCTCGGCCGCGCCAGCAGAATTCAACCGTTCGTAATCATTCTCGTCAGCCGCGCGCACGACCACCGGCAGGCCGGGGCGCAGCTCACGCACCAGCGCCAGCACATGCAGGGCAGAAAAAGGATTCGCGTAAGAGACGATCACCACGCTGGCGCGCATCAGTCCGGCGGCAATCATGGCATCACGTCGTGCCGCATCACCATACACCACCGTATCGCCGGCCGCCGCGGCCTCGCGAACACGCTCCGGGTCCAGATCGAGGGCCACATACGAGACGTCTTCCTGCTCGAGAAATCGCGCCAGATACTGGCCGCTGCGCCCGTAACCGCAGATGATGGCGTGTTTTTCCGTTGCAATCGAGCGGGCGGCGATCTGGGTGAGTTCGGCGGCACGCAGCATCCACTCGGAGCGGGCAAAGTACAAGACGATTTTTTCGCTGTACAGGACAATCAGCGGCGCGAGCAGCATCGAGAGCACGATGGCCGCCGTCACCACCTGCAAAGCGGTCTGCGGCAACAAGGAAAGTCCCTTGATGTGGGTAATCAGCACGAAGCCAAACTCCCCCCCTGCGCACAGCCACAGGCCGCCGCGCAAGGCAGTACCCGGCGTCGCCCCGAATGCCCGGGACAGTCCGGCGATCACGACACATTTACCCAGGAGCAGCAGCACCAGCAAACCGGCCACCCAGGGCAATTCCTGAATCGCGATCCGGACATCGAAGAACATCCCGACCGAAATGAAAAACAGACCAAGCAGCACATCACGAAAAGGTTTGATGTCCTCTTCCACCCGGTAGCGATATTCTGTTTCCGAAATCAGCATGCCGGCCATGAAAGCGCCCAGCGCCATGGACAGACCGGCCAGCTCGGTCAGATAGGCGAGCCCCAGGGTGATCAGCAGCACATTGAGCATGAACAGCTCCGCCGAGCGCTGCTTGGCAACAATGAAGAACCAGCCGCGCATCAGGCGCTGACCAAAAAACAGGATCAACGAGAGCACCACGGCAGCTTTCAGAAAAGCCACAGCGAGCGTCCCGGCCAGGGCTTCGGGTGCCCGTGACAGCGCCGGCACGACAATCAGCAAAGGCACCACGGCAAGATCCTGGAAGAGCAGCACGCCGACGATTTCGCGACCATGGCGCGATTCGAGCTGCATGCGCTCGGAGAGCATCTTGACGACCAGCGCCGTCGAGGACATCGCCAGAATGCCGCCCAGTGCGATCCCGGCGCGCCAGGAAAATCCGGCAAGCAGGGCAAGCAGGATGCTCAGGAGCATCGTGACGCCCACCTGCGCGAGACCAAGACCGAAGACGATACGCTTCATGCTGTGCAGGCGCGAAAGAGAGAATTCGAGCCCGATGGAGAACATCAGGAAAACCACGCCAAATTCCGCCAGATGGTGCGTTGCTTCAGAATTGGGGACCATGTTGAGCGCATGCGGTCCGATGAGGGTACCGACCAGCAGGTAGCCCAGCACGGGCGGCAGGCTCAGCGAGCGGAACAGGACGACGACCAGAACCGCCGACGCCAGCAGGAGGAGAACGAGCTGCAAGGTAGTCATGGCGGGCTGATTACTGTCGCATCAAGGCAGGAGGGCCGGTTTGGTATACTTCCGGCTAGTCTAATCAAATCATCCTCATGAACCAAATTTCCATTGCCCAGGCGCACTCCTCCCGGGTTCTTGACCTGGCCAGAAATGTGCTCGGCATCGAGGCACAGGCCATCACGCGCCTCATGGACCGCCTCGACGAGGCCTTTGCCAAAGCGATCGAACTGATTCTCGCCTGCAAGGGGCGCATCATTGTCTCGGGTATCGGCAAATCAGGGCATATCGCCCGCAAGATCGCCGCCACCCTGGCGAGTACAGGCACCCCGGCCTACTTCGTACATGCAGCCGAAGCCGTACATGGTGATCTGGGCATGATTACCGACGCAGACGTGCTGATCGCCCTGTCCTATTCGGGCGAGAACACCGAGCTGCTCACCATCGTACCGCTCGTCAAACGTCAGGGCGGCAAGCTGATCGCCCTCACGGGACATCCAGAATCCTCATTGGCACGCGCCGCCGACGTCCACCTTGACACCAGCGTCGCTGAAGAAGCCTGCCCGCTCAATCTGGCACCGACGGCCAGCACCACGGCAGCACTGGCGATGGGAGATGCACTTGCCGTCGTCCTGCTCGATGCGCGCGGCTTTCGCACTGAAGATTTTGCCCGCTCGCATCCGGGCGGCGCCCTCGGACGGCGACTGCTGACGCGCGTGCGCGACATCATGCGTCCCCTCGACAAAGTGCCCTGCGTCGGTCCTGACGCCACGGTGGCGCAAGCTATCCTGGCGATCACGCGCGGCGGCATGGGGATGACGGCGGTGATCACGGAACAACGATCCATCCTCGGCATCTTCACCGACGGTGACCTGCGCCGCACCATGGACAAAACCTGCGACCTCAAGGACACGCCCATCTCGACGGTCATGTCACACAATCCCCACACCATCGGCGCCGATCGCCTCGCCGCCGAATCGGCGCTGATGATGGAAGAATACAAGATCAGTCAGATCCTGGTGATCGAGAACGGCACGCTCGTCGGCGCGCTCAACATGCACGATCTGTTCCTGGCCAAAGTCATCTGATTCAGGCATGCAGCTCAGAACCAATATCCAGTCCTTGTTCCCCATCGCCCTGATGCTGCTTTTGGTCGGCTTGACGATCTGGCTTCAGCAGGCGACGACACTCCAGGAGAACTATCGTGACGACCTGCTGCGCCACGATCCGGACTACATTGTGGAAAACTTTACCGTGCGCCGTTTCTCCCCCACCGGCGGGCTGCAAAGCATGCTCACGGCAAAAAAAATGGTACATTTCCCGGACGACGACACGACGGTGGCCAGCGAGCCGCACATCACCTATCTGAAGGGCGGTGTGACACGACTGACAGCGCACGAAGGACTGCTTGCTCCGGATGCACGCGAAGTCGTACTCGTCGGCGATGTGCGTGGCGTGCGCGAAGCAACGGCCAACAAGGCAGAAATCGTTTTCACGACCACTCGCCTCACGGTCTTCCCCGATGACGAGATCGCACGCACCACGGCACCCGTGACGATCACCCAGGGCGCATCCATCGTGCGCGGGATCGGCATGGAGAGCGATGGCAAATCGCAGATCTACCAGTTGCTCAACCAGGTCACCAGTACCATCGAGAAAAAACCAGCCCGCTGACATTCATGATGACATCCGCCCGACCCATACCGCTTTGTTTGCACCCCTTCCTGCGCGCCATCGCCTCCGGTGCCCTGATCCTCTCTTTTGCCCTGCCGTGCCATGCCGAAAAGGCCGACCGCAGCAAGCCGGTAAACCTTGAAGCCGATCGCGCCACGGTGGATGACATCAACAAGGTTCATGTCTTCGAGGGTAACGTCAATCTCTCGCAGGGCACCATGCTCATCAAAAGCGACAAGCTGGTCGTCAAGCAGGATGCCGAGGGCTATCAGAGCGGCGTGGCTACGGCCAATCCGGGCAAACTGGCCTATTTCCGCGTCAAGCGCGACGGCAAGGAAGAGTACGTCGAAGGGGAAGCCGAACGCATCGAGCATGACGCCAAGACTGACATCACACGTTTTTTCAATCGTGCCTGGGTCAAGAACGGTGACGATGAAGTGCGTGGCCAGTTCATTCTCTACGACGGCCTGAAGGAACAGTATTCCGTCACCAACGGCCCGGGCGGCAGCGTCGTGTCCGGGCGCGACAGTCGCGTACGCGCCGTCATCCAGCCCAAGAGCAAGAACAAGGAAGCCGAAGCTCAGGCCAGCCCGCCGGTCAAGCTGCAGCTCGCCCCCGCCATCACCCCGGAAAGATAGGAGCACCCCCTCATGACCTACGAAAATATTCTCGTCGAGACTCGCGGCAAGGTCGGCCTCATCACGCTGAACCGCCCGAAGGCACTCAATGCACTCAGCAACGACCTGGTCGACGAACTGGGTGCCGCCCTCGACCGGTTCGAGGCGGACGAAGCCATTGGCGCCATCGTCATTACCGGCTCCGAGAAGGCTTTTGCAGCAGGTGCCGACATCGTCGCCATGAGCACCTGGAGCTATATGGACGTCTACAAACCCGACTACATCACCCGCAACTGGGAGCGCGTCAAGACCTGCCGCAAACCGGTGATTGCAGCGGTAGCCGGCTTTGCCCTGGGAGGCGGCTGCGAGCTGGCCATGTCCTGCGACATTCTCATCGCCGCCGATACAGCAAAATTCGGTCAGCCGGAAGTCAAGCTCGGCGTGCCTCCGGGTGCCGGCGGCACGCAACGACTGCCTCGCGCGGTCGGCAAGGCCAAGGCCATGGACCTGTGCCTGACCGCACGCATGATGGACGCCAGTGAAGCCGAGCGCGCCGGACTTGTCTCGCGTGTGGTTCCCGCCAGCCAGCTCCTTGACGAAGCCCTCGGTGCTGCTGAAACCATTGCCAACTTTTCACTGCCCACCGTCATGATGATCAAGGAATGCATCAACCGCGCATTCGAAAGCGGCCTGAGCGAAGGCATGCTCTTCGAGCGACGCACCTTCCATGCTGCCTTCGCGCTGGCCGACAAGCAGGAAGGCATGGCCGCCTTCATCGAAAAGCGCAAACCGGAATTCAAGAACCGGTAATCCAGCATCCAGCCAGCGCCCGCCCCGGACGGACCATCCCATCTGAAGGAAAGCCGGCACTCGCGCTCCCTTTCCGGGTACGGGGCGGGAAGATGATTTATTTTCGTACGGCGATGGCCACACCGAGCGCTGCGAGCGCCATGCCGGCCATCGCCAGCGGACCCATGGTTTCGTCAAAAATCAGCCAGGCCATCACGGCCGTGGTGGGCGGAGTGAGATAAAACAGGGCCGAGACGCGCGTCGCTGCACCGTGCCGGATCAGAAAGTGCAGAAGAGAAATGGCGCCCAGCGAGAGCACGATGATCAGCCAGAACAGGGCAAAAACGAACTGGCCACTCCACTCGATGTGCATCGATTCGAAAGCCAGCGCAAAGGGCAGCAGCACCAGACCGGCGGCAATGAACTGGATCACCGATCCGCTCCACATGTCGAGTTGCGAGCAATAACGCTTCTGATAGAGCGTCCCCAGGGTGATGCCTACCAGCGCGAGCAATGCATAAAAGAGACCCGCACCGTGGATACCGGCCACGCCCAGCTTGTTCCACACCACCAGCGCCACACCACCAAAGCCGAGAATCAGTCCGAACCATTGCTTGCGCCCGACCGCTTCACCCACCATGGAGGTGCTGAGAAAGGCTGTCAGCAAAGGCTGAATGCCGACGATCAGGGCAACGACACCGGTGGGCATACCCGTCTGGATCGCCAAATAGACACCGGACAGATAGGCACCATGGAGCAAAACGCCTGCCACGCCGATATGAATCCACTGCATCGGTTGATGGGGCCAGGGCCTGTTCAGAAGCCACGCGAGGGTGCCGAGCAGTCCGATCACGATGCCAAAGCGAAGCAGCAGGAAAGTCAGCGATTCGGCATAGGGCAGGCCGAGTTTGGCCCCGATAAACCCCGTGCTCCAGAGCAGTACGAACAGACCCGGTGCCGAAGCCTGGAGAAGCGGTGCAGGATCATTTCTCATGTCGAATTTGTTTTTGGTTCAAGTTGCATTGCCATAATTCAGCAAAAGCCATCAACGGAACAAGCGCATCCAGAAATGCAACATATTGTTTTTAATCAAGTTAAATTCCCATGGCTTTATTTTGTGCTTTGCACAAAATAAAGCTTGACATTAAAGCGAGCACCCCTATAATACAACCATGCTGCATCGCAACACGAGTGACAAAGCAAGGGATTCAACCGCAACTTTACTCTGAACGAATACTGAATCGATCTTTATTGATTCAACCAGTCATCTTAAGGAGAGGACTATGTATACGACTCCGGAACAGTTGGCCGCTGCCAACAAAACGAATATCGAGGCCGTTCTTACCCTGGCCAACACCGCTTTTGCCAGCGCCGAGCGCTTTGCCGCACTGAACCTCAACACGGCGCGCGCCGCGCTGGAAGAGGGTGTCAACAACGCCCGCGCCCTGCTCGGCGCCAAGGATCTGCAAGAAGTCATCACGCTGCAAACCACCCTGGCCCAGCCGACTGTCGAGAAGGCGATTGCTTACTCGCGTGGCGTGTATGAGATTTCCGCCCAGACCCAGGAAGAACTCAGCAAGCTCGTCGAAGAGCAGTTTGCCGAAGCGAACAAAACCATCGCTTCCACTCTCGACAAAGCCGCCAAATCCGCTCCGGCCGGTTCTGATGTCGCCGTTGCCGCCGTCAAGTCGGCCATCGCCGCCGCCAACTCGGCCTACGACACCATGAGCAAGGCCGCCAAGCAGGTTGCCGAGATCGCCGAAGCCAACGTGGCTGCCGCGACCAACGCCACCGTCAAGGCGGTAGGCGCAGCCCAGACCAAGGCGAAAAAAGCCGCCTGAGTTCCTGTAACGTCTCCTCCCGCCCCGCGCAACGCGGAGCGTTTCAAGCCCTGGCAAGTCCAGGGCTTTTTTTATCCGTCTGACTTATCTCCGGCCAACGTCCCCTTGTTTTGCGTCGTCGGGTCCTGCCATGCATAACCGAGGCGCGTCATCTCCGCACGGATCTGCATCATCGCCCGCTGTACCGACTCCGGCTCGCCGCGCATGCCCAGCTCGATGTGGCGACACACGTTCTCATCACCGACTGAAGGCAGGCTGAACAGCGTCGCCTGCGGATAATCCCGCACGATGCGGTTCATCAGGTCGAGCAGGCCGGATTCGGGCGCCTCGAACACGATGATGGATTGCTCGGCACGCGGCACGGCGTGGTGCAGATGCGCCAGCTGGGTATCGAGCACCCACTCGAGCATGGGCCAGGCCATTACGGGGAAACCGGGGAAGAAATAGTGCTGCCGGATCGAAAAGCCGGGAATGCGGTTGTAGGGGTTGGGGATAATGGCGCTGCCCGCCGGGAACTCACCCAGCATGAGCCGCTGTGGCGTGGCCTCGGCGCCAAAGCGCTGGCGAATCTCGCGTTCCGCTGCCGGATGCAGGACGAGATCGAGCCCCAGCGCTGCGGCCACCGCCTGACGGGTGCGGTCATCCGGCGTGACGCCGATACCGCCAAAACTGAAGACAATGTCATCCGAGGAAAAGCTGGCGGCAAAAGTTTCGGTCAGCCGCGCCTGCCCATCCCCCAGATAACGTGCCCAGTCGAGGGACAGGCCGCGCACCCTGAGCAGTTCGACCGTGCGGGCGAAGTGCTTGTCCTGGCGCTTGCCCGAGAGGATTTCGTCGCCGATGATGATCGCGCCAATGATCATGATCCGCGTCCTGCCCGTGACCGGCGCAAGGCCTCGAGTCCGTAATGAATGAACGCCAGGCCGGCGTAGGCCGGAATGATCAGATTGACGATCGGCACGAAAACGAGTAGCCCGGCGAGCAATCCGGTCAGATACAGCCCGCTGCGCTCACGCGCGATGACAGCGGGCAACTCGTCGCGTCCGGCATGTGCAGAAAGCGCATCGTAGCTGTAGCCGCGATAGTTCAAATAACCCGCCAGCAACACCGGCAGAAGAATGGCCATGCCCGGAATCAACCAGAGCGGCAGTGTCACCGCCCAACCGGCAAGAAACACCGTAATGGCCACCAGCGCGTTGCCGAGGCTGCCCGCCAGCGTGCCGCCGTTGCGTCGCTCGACATCCGGATAATCCTTTGCCGCCACGCGCTCGAGCATCAGCGGCAGGGCAAAGAGGGCGACGATGAGCAACGTTGTGCCGTAGATCAGCGGGATCAACAGCAGGATCAGGGTGAACTTGACGAAAAACGAGCCAACAAGCGCAGACGCCGCCCAGTGCTGAAAGATCCAGTTCAGCCAGCCAACCGCGGTGAACCACTGCTCGATGCGCGCTCCCAGCCAGTCCCAGCTCATCCAGGCGGCGCTGCTCCAGAGTGCGATGGAGAGCAGTGCCGGCCACAGCAGATGCCAGAGAATGCCCGGTGTGAATAAACTCTTCAGGGCGCGTCCGTAGGCTTTCAGTGCTTCGTTCATGTCATCCCCTCAATGTCGTGGACGGCTCTCCCAGGATTTTTGCAGCCTTTTCACCGATACCGGCATCGGCGTCTTCAGTTCCTGCGCGAAGAGCGCAACGCGCAACTCCTCGACCAGCCAGCGGAAATCCTCCAGCCAGGGGTCGGGCGCGCCGCTCTTGCGCCGCGCCAGCCGCTCGCGCTCCCAGGGTTTATACAATGCCGCGAACTCCTGCGCCAGCCGCGCGTCACGCGCCGGCTCGGCGCGCAGCTTGTCGATGCGCAGCTGCGCCGCCTTGAGGTAGCGCGGAAAATGCGCCAGCCGCTCGAACGGCGTCGCCGCGACGAAGCCCTTCGGCAGCAGCTCGGCGCATTGCGCCTGGATGTCCGCGATCACGGCGGGCTGCGCCTTGATCGTCGCCAGCTTCTTTTGCAGCGCGGCGTGTTCGGCGAGGATGGCGCCGACCAGCCGCGCGATCTCCTGCGCCACCAGGCTAATGCGGGCGCGCGCCTCGTCCTTGCGCTTCGCGAAACTCGCGGCCTCCGCCGGCAGCGGTTCCAGCATGCAGGTGCGCTCCAGCGTCGCCGCGACGATCTGGCTTTTCAGTTCGGCCTCCGTGCCCCAGGCCATGAAGAGCAGGCCCAGTTCGCGCGCGAGCGACTTCTCGACGAACTTCACCTGCTCGCGCAATTCGAGTGCGAAGAGCCGGCGCAGGCCCTTGCGGTGCACGGCGGCGGCCTTCTCCGGCGTGTCCTGCACGCGCAGCGCCACCGTGTCGCCCTCGTCCACCAGCGCCGGGAAGCCGATCACCTTGCGTCCGCCGACGCTGACCTCCATGATTTCCGGCAGTTCGCCGAAGCACCAGGAAGTCAGTCCCTGCAATACGGCGTCCTTTCCTCCTTCTTCTTCCTTCGCCTGCGCGCGGGCGAAGCTCTGCTCGATCTGCTGCGCGAAGCGGCTGCGCAGGGCGGCGAGGTCGCGCGACTGGCCGAGCATGCGGCCGTGCTCGTCGACGGCGCGGAAGTTCATGAAGAAATGCGCCGGCACCATCTCGGCACGGAAGGCATCGAGCGGCAGCTTCAGTTGCATCTTCTCTTCGGCGGCGCGGGTCAGGGCGCGCAGGAAGGGCTCGTCGGCCCCACCTCCCCCTTGCGCCCCTTGCGTTTTCTCCGCGAAGGCGGCAACGAAGTCGTCAATGGGTTGCAGGCGGTGGCGGTATTTTTGCGGCAGGGTCTTCACGAACTGCGCCGCCTTCTGCTCGAGCAGGCCCGGCACCAGCCACTCGCAGCGCACCGCCGGCACCTGGTTGAGCGCCGCCACCGGCACGGTCAGCGTGACGCCATCGTCCTCGGCGCCCGGCTCGAAGTGGTAGGCGAACGGGTAGCGCTGGCCGTGGATTTCCACCTGCGGCGGGAAGCGCTCCGAGGTGACGCCGGCGGCGTCGTGGCGCATGAGCTGCTCGCGCGTGAGGAAGAGCCGCTTCGGCTCGGCCTTTTCCGCCTCCTTGCGCCAGCATTCGAAGCTGGCGACGTCGACCGCCTCGGCGGGAATCTGCGCGTCGTAGAAGGCGAAGATCAGCTCCTCGTCCACCAGCACGTCCTGCCGGCGCGTCTTGTGTTCGAGCTGCTCGATGTCGCGCACAAGTTTCCGGTTGTGCTGGAAGAAGCGCGCATGGCGCGCCATCTCGTCGGGCAGCGCACCCTGCACCAGCCCCTCGCGGATGAGCAGCTCCCGCGCGAGCTTCGGGTCGATGCGACCGTAAGTGACCGGCCGTTTGGCGTAGAGCACCAGGCCGTGCAGGGTGGCGCGCTCCCAGGCGCGCACCTGGCCGGTCCGCTTTTCCCAGTGCGGATCGTAGACGCTCTTCCGCACCAGGTGGGCGCCGACCTCTTCCAGCCATTCCGGCTCGATCTTCGCCAGGCAGCGCGCGTAGAGCCGCGTCGTCTCCACCAGCTCGGCGGCGACGATCCAGCGGCCGGCCTTTTTCGCCAGCGCCGAGCCGGGATGCGGCCAGAAGCGGATGCCGCGCGCGCCGAGGTAATGGCCTTCCTCCTCGCTCTTCAGGCCGAGGTTGCCGAGCAGGCCGGCGAGCAGCGCCTTGTGGATCTGCTCGTAGGTGGCCGGCTTGTCGCTCGCCCCGCCACCGGGCCGCCCCGAGGCGGGGCGCTTGCTGGACTGCGAGCGAAGCGAGCCAGCGTCACCCCCTTCCGCGGGAAGGGGGGCGGGGGGCTGGTGCCCTTTCAACCAGCTGTGCTCGCCGCAGAGCGTGTGCAGTTGCGCATGCACCTCGCGCCACTCGCGCATGCGCAGGTAGTTGAGGAAGTTCTTGCGGCACCAGTCGCGCTGCTTGCGCTGCGATTCGTGCGTCCAGATCGCATCGAAGGCCTTCCACAAATTGAGCCAGGCGAGGAATTCCGAGCGCTGCTGCGGTTCGTCACCGCGCCATTTGGCGTGGGCCTGGTCGGCGGTGCCGACCTGCTCCTGCGGCCGCTCGCGCGGATCCTGCACCGACAGGGCGGCGGCGATGACGAGCATCTCGCGCAGGCAGTGGCCGTCACGCGCGGCGAGGATCATGCGGCCGATGCGCGGGTCGAGCGGCAGCTTGGCCAGCTCGCGGCCGCTTTGCGTCAGTTCGCGTTCGTCATTGACGGCGCCCAGCTCCTCCAGCAGCTGGTAGCCATCGGTGATCATGCGCGGCAGCGGCTTGTCGAGAAAGGGGAATTCCTCCACCTCACCCAGGTGCAGCGACTTCATGCGCAGGATGACGCCGGCCAGCGAGGAGCGCAGCAGCTCGGGCTCGGTGTGCGCCAGGCGCTTCTGGTAGTCGTCCTCGGCATACAGGCGGATGCAGACGCCGCTCATGACGCGGCCGCAGCGGCCGGCGCGCTGGTTGGCCGCCGACCGGGCGATGTCCTCCACCTGCAGCATTTCCACCTTGTTGCGGTGGGAGTAGCGCTTGACGCGCGCCAGCCCCGAATCGACCACGTAGCGGATGCCCGGCACGGTAAGCGAGGTCTCCGCCACGTTGGTGGCGAGCACGACGCGGCGGCCCTTGGTCGGCGCGAAGACGCGGCTCTGCTCCTGCGCCGATTGGCGCGCGTAGAGCGGCAGCAGTTCCGTGCGTGTGTTGTCCAATGCGGGATGGTGCTTCCTCAGCGCCTCGGCCGCCTCGCGGATCTCGCGCTCGCCGGGCAGGAACACCAGCACGTCACCCGGACCGTGGCGATGGCATTCGTCGACGGCATCGACGATGGCCTCGGGCAGATCGACGTCGTCGGCCGGCGGCCGCCAGCGCATCTCGATGGGATAGAGCCGGCCCGACACCTCGATCACCGGCGCATCGTTGAAGTGCTTCGAAAAGCGATCCGCATCCAGCGTCGCCGAGGTGACGATGACCTTCAGCTCGGGCCGCGCATTTTTGTCGCCTCGCAGGAGCTGCTTCAGATAGCCGAGCAGGAAGTCGATGTTGAGGCTGCGCTCGTGCGCCTCGTCGATGATCAGCGTGTCGTACTGGCGCAGCTGCGGGTCGCCCTGCGTCTCGGCGAGCAGGATGCCGTCGGTCATCAGCTTGATGTAGCTGTCGGGGCTGACGCGGTCGGTGAAGCGGATCTTGTAGCCGACGGCGCGGCCGAGTTCGCTCTTCAGCTCCTGGGCGATGCGCGTGGCGGTGGCGCGCGCGGCGATGCGGCGCGGCTGGGTGTGGCCGATGAGGCCGTGGGCGCCGCGGCCGAGCTCGAGGCAGATCTTGGGCAGCTGCGTGGTCTTGCCCGAGCCGGTCTCGCCGCAGACGATGATCACCTGGTTTTCCTGAATGGCCTGCGCGATCTCGCCGCGGCGGGCCGAGACCGGCAGCTCGTCGTCATAGGCGATCGCCGGCCGCGCGGCCAGACGAACGTCAGGGTCGAATCTCATGAAAGTCAGTCACCGCAAGCGGCGACTCAGGAGCGCGCAAAGCGTTCCGTGATGGAAACGGGATTCTGGCGGCAATCGAGCACCGCCACGACGGTTGCCGCATCACCCCGCAGTTCATAGTAAATGGCAAAGGGGTCGCTTGGACAGCATGCGATGCAACCGGTCATCGAACTTGATATGAATGCCCGCATACAGCGCCAGCGCATCGATGTCGGCAAATAGGCTGTCGAGAAAGTAATCTCCGATGCCGGACTGCTGCTTTTCGTAGAACACGAACCCTTCGAGCAGATCGGTCTCCGCCGAACGGGCGATCCGGACCTGCATCAACCGGCCTTGGTCTGGATGCGAACGCGCTCCTTTGCTTCCTGCCAGGACGTAACGGCATCCGCACCGCTAGCGATCAGACGCATGCGTTCGTCCAGCACTGCACGATGCCAGGCGGGCGATTCGACGCCGGAATCCGACTTGCACAGCGAATCCCAGAGCGCTTCCATCAGTTTCAGCCGTTCCGCGACGGGCAAGTCAGCTATGTCGGCTGTAATCATTCGATGCTCCTGTTTTACCCGTATGGATGAATACTAGCAGATCACCTGGCGAGCACGGCGAAGGTGGCGATGCCCAGCGCCGTCATCAGGAGCGAACCGAGCAGGTGGCCGCCCGCCGCCGCCAGCGCCCAGGCGTACTGCGCGCGCTCGATGAGCGCCACCACTTCGGCGGAGAAGGTCGAAAAGGTGGTCAGGCCGCCAAGAAAGCCGGTGATGAGGAAGAGCTTCAGCTCGGGCGACAGGCCGGCGTGATGGTGAAAGAGCGCCACGGCGAAGCCGACCAGGTAGCCGCCGACGAGGTTGGCCGCCAGGGTGCCGAGCGGGATCGTCGGGAAGAGCGGATTGAGGGCTACGCCCAGGCCCCAGCGTGCCCAGGCACCCAGCGCGGCGCCGCCGCCGACGGCCAGAAAGGCGAGTGGATTCATGATGGATGACGGCTGTGCATGAGAGATTGTACCCTGCGGCCGCGCCTGCCCCGCCCGTGTGCAAAAGTCAGCCATCGCGAGACGGCGCCTGCCGTGAACCCGGACCGCACATCGAGCGTGCAGCCCCCTCACTGAACGACACTCCCATGAACAACGCACAACAACGAACACTTTCCTCTGTTCCGGCGCCTCCCTGCTCCGGCTGACGCTGCCCCTCGCATTTTTTACTGCCGCACCGCCGGTGCTGGCGCGGGGCATCACACCGATCACGGCACCGGACGGATCGAATCCCCAGAAAATAATGATTTCAACCGATGGCTTGGTCGTCCACAGGCGGCGCGGGCCGTTGCTTTTGGGCAGGTCGCTACGGATCGCGGCGCCGTGTTGCCGGCACTGACTTTTGCCGCGTAACCAGCGCGTGAAGCGGCAAACGTGGCCGGCGCGCCGCCCCCGCAAGCGGCGCGGGCAGTTCATAATGGCGGCCATGAAAACGCGCACACTCCATCTCGTCCTCGGCCTCGGCTGCTTCGTTCTGGTGGGTTTCGCCCTGGTCTATCTGCAACAGTCGGCCGGTCTGCTGCCCTGCCCGCTGTGCGTCATGCAACGCATCGCCTATCTGCTGTTCGGTGCCACGGCGCTGCTGGCGGCGGCGCTGCCGGCACGCAGGGGCGGACGCTGGCTGTACTTCGCCCTGCTCGAAGCATGGGCGCTGGCCGGCGCCACCATCGCCGCCTGGCAGGTGTACCTCACCTACCATCCGCAGGCCGCCGAGTGCGGCATCAGCGCGGAGGAGCGCTTCCTCAACAGCCTGCCGCTGGCACACTGGTGGCCGGCGATGTTCGAGGCCAATGGCGACTGCACCAAGGTGGACTGGACCTTCTTCGGTCTGTCGGTGCCGGAGCTGTCGCTGATCGCTTTTGCCGTGCTCGCCATCGCCGCATTCGTGAGCCTGCGCCGCCCGCGCTGAAGGCCGGGACAGACCGACACGGCACGGGCCATGGCGATCGCCGACTTCACCCCCGGGCAGATCCTGGCGCGCTACCTGAGCCGCACACGGCCGCGCTCGACGCAGCTCGCCACGCACGCGCCAGGCCGCCTCGAGCGCGTGCTGCAGCCCGCCGACGTGCTGCTGGTGGAAGGCAACAGCCGCATCAGCACGGCCATCAAGTATCTGACCCAGTCCACCTGGTCGCATGCCGCGCTCTACATCGGCGCGGCACTGGGTGCACCGGCCGCTGGCGAGGAAGCGCTGACACTGGTCGAGGCCGACCTGGTCGAGGGCGTGCATGCGCTGCCGCTGTCACGCTATCGTGATCTGCACACGCGCATCTGCCGTCCGGTCGGCTTGAGTGACGAGGATCGCCGCAAGATCATCCGCTTCGCCCTCGAACGCATCGGCGAGCGCTACGACCTGAAAAACCTTCTCGACCTCGCCCGCTACCTGTTGCCCACACCGCCGATCCCGATCCACTGGCGGCGCCGCTTCATCGCGCTGGGCAGCGGCGAGCCGACGCGCGCGATCTGCTCGACCCTGGTTGCCGAGGCATTCCAGTCGGTACGCTATCCGATCCTGCCGGAAATCTCGGCAACGGCGGCGGCAAGCCCGGACGCCGCCACACGGCGCCGCCACGCAGAAATCCTGCACATCCGCAACTATCGCCTGTTCACGCCGCGTGACTTCGACATCTCGCCCTACTTCGCCATCATCAAGCCAACGCTGGAAGCCGGCTTCGACTACCATGCGCTGCGTTGGGACGACGCAATGCCACGGTAGAATGACCTCCTTGCCCAGCAACGTTTTCAGAACCGCATCCTTCCGCACCTGACATGAGCCATTCCAGCAGCGCCAGTGGCGCCCCCGTTTCCAATTTCATCCGCCAGATCATCGAGGCCGACCTCGCCGCCGGCAGGCACGAAGGCGTCACCTGGGCCGGCCGGCCCGGCCCGGCCGCGCTGCATGCCGGCGCGCCCGTCGACGCGGCAAAGATCCGCACGCGCTTTCCGCCCGAGCCAAACGGTTACCTCCACATCGGCCACGCCAAGTCGATCTGCTTGAACTTCGGCCTGGCGCGCGACTATGGCGGCGCCTGCCACCTGCGCTTTGACGACACCAACCCGGAGAAGGAGGAGCAGGCCTACGTCGATTCCATCATCGAGGCCGTGCGCTGGCTCGGCTTCGACTGGGGTAAGGACGAATACTTCGCCTCCGACTATTTCGACTTCATGTACGCGGCGGCACAGCACCTGATCGAGCGCGGTCACGCCTATGTCGATTCGCAAAGCGCCGAGGAGATGCGGACGAACCGCGGCACGCTCACCGAAGCCGGCAAAAACAGTCCGTACCGTGAGCGCGGCGTCGCGGAGAACCTCGACCTCTTCCGCCGCATGGAGGCCGGCGAATTTGCCGACGGCGCCCACGTGCTGCGGGCGAAGATCGACATGGCCTCGCCCAACATCAACCTGCGCGACCCGGCCCTCTATCGCATCCGCCACGCCAGGCACCACCGCGCCGGCGACAAGTGGAACGTGTACCCGATGTACACCTTCGCCCACCCGATCGAGGACGCGCTCGAGCGCATCACCCACTCCATCTGCACGCTGGAGTTCGAGGACCAGCGCCCCTTCTACGACTGGCTGCTCGAACGCCTCGCCGAGGGCGGCCTGCTGACAAAGCCGTTGCCGCAGCAGATCGAGTTCGCCCGCCTCAACCTGGGTTACGTCGTGCTGTCGAAGAGAAAACTCATCCAGCTGGTGCAGGAGAAGCATGTCGAGGGCTGGGACGACCCGCGCCTGCCGACGCTCGCCGGTGCGCGCCGGCGCGGCTACACGCCGGCGGGCTTGCGCGCCTTCGCCGAGCGCATCGGCGTCTCCAAGGCCGACGCATGGATCGACTACGGCGTGCTGGAAGAGTGCATGCGCGACGACCTCAACGCACACGCGCTGCGCCGCATCGCCGTGCTCGATCCGCTGAAGCTCGTCATCGACAACTACCCGGCGGGCCAGTCGGAGGACTGCTTCGCGCCCAACCATCCGCAGCAGCCGGAACTGGGCAAGCGCGCCGTGCCCTTCTCGAAGGAACTATGGATCGAGCGCGAGGATTTCACGGAAAGCCCGCCAAAGGGCTACTTTCGCCTGTTTCCGGGCAACAGCGTGCGCCTGCGTTACGGCTACGTCGTGAAATGCACCGGCTGCGAGAAGGATGCGGATGGCAACGTCGTCGCCGTGCATTGCGAATACCTGCCGGATTCGAAGAGCGGCACGCCGGGGGCAGATGCCTACAAGGTGAAGGGCAACCTGCACTGGGTCAGCGCGGCGCATGCCTACGAATGCGAGGTACGCCTCTATGACCGCCTGTTCCGCGCGGCGAGCCCGGGCAGCGGCGGGCGCGACTGGCTCGACGACCTCAATCCGGCTTCACGCACGCACATCGCCGCCCGTCTCGAACCCGCACTGAAGGAAGCCCGCCCGGAAGACCGCTTCCAGTTCGAGCGCCACGGCTATTTCGTCGCCGACCGCATCGACTCGCAGCCCGGCGCGCCGGTATTCAACCGCACGGTGACGCTGAAGGATGCCTGGCAGAAAGGCTGACCGGCCCCGGTGCAGCACAGCGGGCCGCGGCGGAAAAGTCAGTCTGCGCGGGACGGCGCCAGCGAGACGAGCCAGGGCTCGAGCCGCTGGCCGAAGGCAAGTTCCATTTTGATCCCGGTCTTGTTGCCGATCGCACCGTGCTCACGCAGCAGCGCCTGTCGCTGCGCTTTCGGCACTTCGATGCGCTCGACCTGCAGGCGCACGCTGGCACTCAGAACAGGCCTGCCTGTGGCGGTCCGGCCTGTGCGCAGGACCGGCCGGATCTCGGCACGGACAATGGCATAACGCCTGTTGTCAGGATACTTGTGGCGCAATGTCTGCCGATCGAGACCGGCATCGACAACGTAGAGACGGGACTCCTCATTTTCCATCCCCGCGAGCATGGCCTCCATCGCCGCGGCCCGCTGTTTGAGTTCGGTATCGGCGGGTGCGGCCCCGGCCCTGGCAAGCGCCTTCCCGGCACGGTGACGCATTGCCGCGAGCGCCCGCTGATACGCCGGACCATCCATTTCGAGTACCACCAGCGCCTCGCGCCGTCCCATGCGCGCAATGCTGCGATAGCTTCTGGCATCCGGCTGCACAATCCTGAAGCCCAGCGCGGCGAGTCCGGCTTCGCTGATCCAGGGAGCGCGCTGATCCGTCTCGTCGTCCGTGTCCCGGCTATCAGGGCTGTAGTAGAAATCACCATCGTCCGTTTTCCAGTTCAGGATGAAGCTGGAACTGCCGCCTTCACCCGGATCATTCGGACGATGCATTTCGCGCCCGCTCAGGGTGAGTGTGCTCTCCGGCTCGCCGGTACGATTGTAGGCGACGCCGGCGAGAATCACGGCATTCACCAGGATGATCAGTGCCGCATCAAGCAGCAGCGCACGCCTGCCTTGCAGAATTTTCATGGATGCGTACCGTCCGTGACAGGATGAACAAGCGCGGCACGCAGGCGGCGCAGCACCAGCAGCAGCAGAATGGCCATGAGACCCAGGACGAGGAAGAAGAGGTATTTCGGCATGCTCTCCCACCACCAGTCGAAAAACTTCGTATAGAGAAAGATGACGAAAAACACCATGCCGGTATTTACCGTCTCCGGCCAGGCATGGCGCAACCCCAGCCAGATCGCTGCGGCGCTGCCGGCAAAGCCGAAGAGCTGATAGAAACCCTCGATCCACCCCGCATCGAAATAACTCGCCTCGCCCCAGTTGGCGAGCACCAGCACCGGCAGGAACACGGCGAGCAGGCCGAAGACGCGGTAAACAGGCGCAAAACCCGGGTAGCGCGCCTGCGGGATCACCCCCGGCAAAGCCAGCAGCAGGGCACCAGCCGGCAGGAAGTTCTCCGGCCGCTCGCCAAAATCCAGCCAGTACAGCCCGGAAACCGTTCCGGTGCGGGCGCTGAGAAACGCCGTGAAGCAGAGCAGGCCCACCCCCAGCAGCAGGCGCTGCTCGCAGGCGTAGGCGAGCAGCAGGGCATAGGCCGCCCAGACGATGAAGGCCTTGTCAGAAGGCGCGATGTTGAATAGCTGTCCGAGCAGATAGATATTCAGCGCGAAACAGACGAAGGCGACCATCGCCATCAGCTTGGTGAAGTAGCCGGAGGCATCGCGTGCGCGTACGGCGAAGGTGCCTGCCAGCGTCGCCAGCGCGGCGCCGATGAGCGTGATCACCTGCGCGGGCGTGTCGAAGTCGCCCCAGAACTGGCGAAACAGGTAGAACACACTGGCCGAGAGCGCGAGCGCGCCAAGGAACGAAGCGATCCGCATGCCGAGCGAGAGCTTCTCTTCGTGCGCGGTGCGATCGACGCGGAATTCGTGTGCCATGCGGTCGAGCAAGCGCCGATGATGGGTGGCCACCCGCTCGCGCTGCGCCGCATCGAGCGCCAGCACCTGTTCGCCCTCGAGGCGCACCAGCTCGCGGCCAAAGGCGGCAATATCATCGGTACGGCGCTGGGCTTCGGTTTTCATCGGCAGATCACCTTCCAAAAGTCAGTTGCGGCAGAACGGCGCGATTTTCCCGCCATTCCATGCCGATGCAATATCAATGATCGACCGGCTCGCGCTCGACCTTCAGGGAGCGGATCACCAGCCGGTCACCCTCGATCCCCAGCTCGACATACACCACGCCGCCGCTCGGGCAGCAGTTGGCGTCGCCCTCCTTCCACAAGGGCGAATCGAACGTCATCGCGTCCAGGTCGGGCCACGGTCCCTTCCGGACGCTGAGCCCCCGGGGCAGACGCCGTTGCAGGTCCGTGATCCACGCCTGCGCATCGAGGGGGCGCCAGCCGCCATTGCGCCACAGGAAATAGGCGCCGGCGTTCAGGTTGCCGGTGCCGGAAGCGCGAAAGGCGATCTCGAGCAACGCCCCGGCAGGGGTATCGTAAGCGCGGACTCCGTCGAAAGGATTGCCTTCTCCGTCCCTGTAATCAAGACGCAGGACGAAGGGGCCGCCCGCTTGTGCGCGCGTGAACACCAGCACGGCTATCTCGTTGCGCCCTTCATCGCCGCGTCCGGCTCGACAGCCGGAATCTTCGTTGTCGTTGCGCGCCAGGCAATACTCGGCGGCAACCCATGACTGGCCGGCCACCTTGCCGGCCGGTCTCACACCACGCAGGCGGCATTCCTTGTAGGTGCCCTTGCCTCCGACCGGTTCTCCGAACGCCGGCGGGCAGCCCTTCGACAGGGCGCCCTGCGTGTAGGTGCGGCCATAACGTTGCTGGCGCTCGAGCACGTCCACCCGGATGGCATAGGCTTCGCTCAGGCAGGCCGCGTCCGCGCAGGCATCGCGCCGTTTGAGCCAGCGCCGCTGCTCGTCACGCTCGCCGGGCGCATCGGCGCTGGCGGCGAGCACGGCGCGGTAGGCGGCGGCGAGCGTTTCGTCCTGACGCGACAGTTGCACATCGGCGCAAATCATCTTCTCGACGGTGCGCTGCGCGCGGGCGCAATCGAAACTGGCGCTCCAGGCGGGGAATGCCGACACGGTCAGCAGCAGGAGCAGTGCCAGTTCACGGTTCTTCATCGGGCCAGAAAATTTCATGATGATCCTTCTTCCAGTAGAGCAGAACGTCGATGCCGGCTTCGCTCGACAAGGTCAGCGCATCGCCGCGCAGGGCACGCACCTGCCGTCGCCATTCCTTGTGTGCCGGCGTGCCGGCCTTGATCAGATGCACCGCATCCTGATCGGGATCGCCGGCGACATACGCCTGCCATAGCGGCGACTCGAGAAAACGCCCCGTCAGCACAAAGCGCGAGCATGGCCCCGTCGGCGCCGCCTGCGTGATGAGCAGGGCGAGCGCCGTTCCCCGCGCGGCGAGCCGTACCGGCTGCTTCTCCCACGGGTCGGCCAGCCTCATCGCATCCGGCTTTGTGAAGCCGGGCGCGAGCGAGACCAGTTCGGCGCGATCCGCCAGCCCGTCGTGGTTGAAATCACCCTGCCAGGCAAAAGGTTTGCCCTTGAGTGCAAGCGCCTTGATGCCGGCGGGCAGTGCGGCACAGCCGGCCGGCGATTGCGCTGCCACCGGCAGCGCACACCCGGCACAGAGCAACAAAATGAAAAATTTCCTGACCATGCCTTCTCCTGAAACCCTGAAATCGAGCCGGCAGTATAAGAGAACGGGCCGCTTGATGGCCGCCTTTGCGCCTTTGCAGACTTCCATGTTGCCAGGCGGGTTGAACCGTGCCTGCACCCTGATTATGATGGCCCGCAGGGAAGCTCCCGTCCGCACAAAAGGGCGTTCGACCATGTTCTGGCAAAAGCGTCTCGATACCTTCATCACGCATCTTGCACCGGCCGGGCTGCCCTTGCGCCTGCGCCTGTGGAACGGCCAGGAAGCCTTGCTCGGCCCCGAGCCGCGCGTCACCTTCGAGATCAAGTCGCTCTCCGCCCTGCGCCGCCTGCTGCACCCCTCGCTCGCCACGCTCGGCCAGGCCTACGTGGACGGCCTGATCGACATCGAAGGCGCCATCGAGGATGTGATTGCCGTCGCTTCGCGCCTCTCTCTCCAGGCCGGGCGCCGCGTGCGCCATGCGGCACGCATCGCACGCCATTCGCGCCGCCTCGATGCCGAGGCGATCGCCTATCACTACGATGTCTCCAACGATTTCTACCGTCTCTGGCTCGACGAGCAGATGGTGTATTCCTGTGCCTACTTCCACACGCCGGAAGACACGCTGGAAGCGGCGCAGCGGGCCAAGCTCGACCACATCCTCGTCAAGCTGCGCCTCGAACCGGGCCAGCGCCTGCTCGACATCGGCTGCGGCTGGGGCGCACTGGTGCTGCGTGCGGCGCAGAAATACGGCGTGCGCGCCGTCGGCATCACGCTCTCGCACAACCAATATGACCTTGCGCGCGAACGCGTGGCGGCGGCAGGACTCGCCGGCCAGGTGGAGATCCGCCTGCAGGACTACCGCGACGTGGATGAACGGTTCGAGCGCATCGTCAGCGTCGGCATGCTCGAACATGTCGGCCTAAAGAACCTGCGCGCTTACCTCGGCAAGGTTCGCGAACTGCTCGCCGATGGCGGTCTGTGCCTCAATCACGGCATCACCTCGACCGATCCTGATTCGGCAGAGTCTCCCCTGGGGGGGGGCGACTTCATTGAACGCTACGTATTTCCACACGGCGAGCTGCCGCACATCAGCTTTCTGCTCAGGGAGATGGCGGCAGCAGGACTGGAAGCCACCGACGTGGAAAACCTGCGCCGCCACTACGCCCTCACCGCCCGGCACTGGAGCCGGCGCTTCGAACAGCATGCCGGAGAAATCCTGAAGATCGCCGGCGAGAAGCGCTTTCGCATCTGGCGCGCCTATCTGGCCGGCTGCGCCTACGGCTTCGCCCACAACTGGATCGCCCTCCATCAGGTGCTCGCCCTCAAGAACGGCGACCCCGCCAACCCCCTGCCGCTCACGCGCGACTACATGTATCCCGCCTGACCCGGCTGCCGCCGGACAAAGTCAGTGGCGGCAAGACGGCGCCAGCACCCTGGCGGGGCGGCGCCCCGCATGATTTTCTCCGGTTCCTCTCCGGTTTCACGTTTTTTTGACGGGTGTTTGACAGTGCGCCGACAGGCCTGCCGCCAGAATTCGCCGCTCACTTCATCGATCCATTCACGCCCTGAAACCGTACACCTCCCTGTCGGTCACGCCCGGCACCCACGCCGCCCCGGCCACTTCGATCGACTGGCGCGGCCTTGGTCGCGCCTGGCTGTTTTTCTGGTACTTCTCCGGCCCGCTTCATCTGATGCTGCTCGCCGTCCGGGCGACGGACACCGCGCCGCTGCGCCACGGCCTGCTCGACAGCCTGCTCTGGCTGGTGCCGATGCTGCTCCTGCCCCGGCAGGGCCGGCGCATCGCCGCCGCCATCGGTCTCATCCTCTGGGCCGCCTCGCTGATCAACCTGGGTTATTTCGCCATCTACCGGCAGGAATTCACGGAGAGTGTCCTCTTCATCATCTTCGAGTCGAATCCGGCCGAAACCAGCGAATTCATCCGCAACTACTTCGCCGGGTGGATGATCCCCGCCCTGCTCGTCTATAGCGCCGGTGCCTGGTGGCTGTGGCACCGCGTGCGCCCGCTCGCCGTACCGGCACGCAAGGCCTGGGGACTCTCCCTGCTCATCCTCTTTCTCGTCATCTGGCCCGGCACCTACAAACTCTTTTACAAGGCGGACAAGGCGCTCACGCCCGCCACCTTCACGCACGGGCTTGCCAACAGCCTGCAACCGGCCGTGCCCTGGCAGCTGCTGGTCGGTTATGCCGAATACTGCCGGCGACTCAAGGAACTGCAGGCTCTGCTCGAGCAGAACCGGCGCATCGCACCGATCGCCGGCCTCGTCGACGCGGACGCTGGCCAGGCACAGACGCTGGTGCTGGTGATCGGCGAATCGACCAACCGCACCCACATGAGCCTCTACGGCTACGCACGTCCGACCACGCCCGGGCTCGATGCGCTGCGCAAGGCCGGCGAGATCGAGGTTTTCGATCACGTCGTCGCCGCGCGCCCGCACACCATCGAAACCCTGCAGCAGGCGCTGACCTTCGCCGACCAGGAGCATCCTGACCTCTATCTCACCCGGCCCTCGCTGATGAACATCATGAAGCAGGCCGGCTACAAGACCTTCTGGGTCACCAACCAGCAGACATTGAGCGGGCGCAACACCATGCTCACCAACTTCTCGGAGCAGACCGACGAGCAGGTCTATCTGAACAACACCCGCGTGCAAAATGCCTACAGCTACGACGGACAGGTGCTCGGGCCCTTCGCGCGCATGCTCGCCGATCCGGCGCCGCGCAAGTTCATCGTCGTGCATCTGCTCGGCACGCACATGAAATACGAGTTCCGCTATCCGGCCGAATTCGACGTCTTCAGGGACAAGACCGGCCTGCCCGACTGGGTCCGGAGCGGGCGGCAGGAGACGATGATCAACCAGTACGACAACGCCGTGCGCTACAACGACTTTGTCGTCTCCGGCCTGATCGAACGCATGCGGCAAAAGACAAAGGGAGGCAAATCCCTGCTTCTGTATTTTTCGGACCACGGCGAGGATGTGTACGACTCACCCCCGCACCAGTTCATCGGCCGCAACGAAGGGCGGCCGACGCCGCCGATGTACACGGTGCCCTTCCTCCTCTGGGAATCGCCGGCGTGGAAGGCGGCGCATCCACTGCCTGTCGGCACGCTGCTCGAGCGGCCCTGGCAGACCGATCACCTCATCCACACCTGGGCGGATCTGGCCGGACTGCGCTTCGAGGGCTACGAGGCGGACAAGAGCCTCGTCAGCCCGCAGTTCAGGGAACGCCCACTGCTGGTCGGCAATCCGGCCGTGCCGAAAAAACTGATCGATCTGCGCACGCTGATGAAGTAGCCGTCCGCCCGCCGGCGGGCGTTTGCCCCCATCTGCATTACAATCCGCCAACCGAAACCGGCCATGACAGGCCATTGACCGAAGCGGAACCCGCCATGAACCTGCGCACTTTGAAAAACAGCGTCCTTCCGGTACTGGCCTGCCTGCTGATCAGCGCCTGCAGCTCGAAAATCACGGCGGAAAATTTCGGAAAGATCCAGACCGGCATGTCACAACAGGAAGTCGTCGCCGTACTGGGCGAGCCCACGCAGAGCAACGCCTTCGACATTGCCGGCCTTTCCGGTGCGACCGCCACCTGGCAGGAAGGCGACACGGCCATCTCCATCCAGTTCTTCAACGGCAAGGTGCAGGCCAAGCAGCTCAACCGCGGCGCAGGCGCGGGAAAACCCTGATGAACCGGGCACCCTCCGCCCCCCGGGCGGATGTGGCATAGTGTGATGCCATCGCGCGCACGATACTCACAACACACCACGGGGAGGCGTCATGGGAACCGCTGAATCCGCAGCACAGCTCGATATACATCTGGCCATTCTCCTCGGCATCATGATTGCCACCGGCCTGCTGGGCGGGCTGGCGAATCACTTCCTCAACGAACGCGAGAACCACGCCCCCTGGGGCGGCGCCCTGCGCCACCTGGTCCTGGGCACCGTCGCCGCGCTCACCGTGCCGCTCTTCCTCAACATGATGTCGAGCCATCTGCTCGAAGCGACACGGCTCAATCCGAATGAACTCTTCGTCTTCGCCGGCTTCTGCCTGATCTACGTCGTCGTCTCGCGCCGGTTTTTCGACAATCTTGCCGCCCACCTGATGCACCAGGTCGAGCAGATGCGCCGCGAAATGCACCCTCTGCAGCAGGCTGACGAACGGGCACCGGCCGGTGCTGCCTTCGCACGCCCGGCCACCGCCGATGCCGGAGCGCAGCCGGCCGCCGTCACCGAGATGCCGCGCAATGCCGTGAGCTACGGCGACATCGAACTGATGCGCGCCATCGGCGAGGGCAACGTCATCTACGGCGCCCACTCGACGCTCGGCACGAAAACCAGCCTGCCCAGGGAACAGATTGCCACACGCCTGGCCGCCCTCAAGGCGCTCGGCCTGATCGAGTCGAAGATCGATGAGCGCAATGTCGTGCGCTGGCATCTCACGCACAAGGGCCGCTCGCTGATCGACGGCATCTCGGCCGCCGCCTCGCTCGAGGAAAAACGCGATACCGCCTGAAACCCCTGATTGCAGCGTGGTCTGCGGCCTTTCCCTGCGTTTCAGGCCCTCCCCCGGGGCGCTGGGTTAAACTGCCCGCTGCAGCCCCGTCCCCAGCCATCACTCAGGAGAAAATCATGAAACTCTATTACAGCCCGGGCGCCTGTTCCCTCTCCCCGCACATCGCCCTGTGCGAAGCCGGACTGAGCGCCGACATGATCAAGGTTGACCTGCACACCCACAAACTCGAGGACGGCAGCGATTACGCCGCCGTGAGTCCGAAGGGCTACGTCCCCGCCCTGATCCTCGATGACGGCTCGATGCTCACCGAAGGTCCGGTCATCGTCCAGTACCTCGCCGACCGCGTGCCGGAGAAAAAACTCGCACCACCCAGCGGTTCGATGGCGCGCCTGCGCATGCAGGAGTGGCTCAATTTCACCACGGCGGAGCTGCACAAGACCTTCAGCCCGTTGTTCAACCCGATGGCCTCGGAAGACTGGAAGAAGGGCGCGCGCGCCCTGCTCGAGCGGCGCCTCGGCTTCGTCGCCCAAGCCCTCGAAGGCAAGTCCTACCTCCTCGGCAACGACTTCAGCGTGGCCGACTGCTACCTCTTCACGGTGCTCAACTGGGGAGGATTCGTCAACGTCGATATGTCACGCTGGCCCTCGATCACCGCCTACCTCGAACGCATGCGGGCGCGCCCCGGCGTGCGCCAGGCACTCAAGGAGGAGGGATTGCTGAGTGGCTGAGTTTTGCCTCGTGCATCGCCGCGTCGCGCTCCTTGCCGCAGGCCTTCTTGCCACGGCACCGGCCTGCGCGCAAGGCGGCGGCGACACGGCCTCCGCCGAGGAGCGCCCGGGCCGCTTCATGCTGGTGCCGATGTCGGTCGAGCGCCCCGCCGGCGAACACTGGGCGATCGTGCGGCGCAGCGACACCGAAATCGATTTCGTGCGCCCGGCCCGCAACAAGCAGCGCGGGCAGGTCGCTTTCGTCAAGAGTTCGGTGCCGGACCAGCCGGTCAGAACCATCGATGAGCTGGTGACGAAAATACGCGCCGATCTGCACGGCAGCGTGGACAGCAAGCGTTTTTCGATGATCGAAGAAAATGTGCGGCCCGAAGAGAACACCGGCCAGACCTGCGTGCGCTACCGCCAGCAGCTGGCCGATCCGGGCGCACCGGCCATGGACGGTCAGGCACAGAGCGTCGCCCTCATCGGCCGCGCCTGCCTGCATCCGTTCGATCCGGGCATCGTCATTACTTCGACGTTGACCGAGCGCGGCCCCGCGGCAGGCAAGGAAGCGGACTTTGCCAGACTGGCCGAGTCATTCTTCAAGGGTGTGCGCCCGTACCGCCCCCTGTCCGGCATGCAGTGGCAGGAACGCGCCGATGCCGGTGATGCCGACGCCCAGGTCTGGCTGGCGCGCAGTCTGATCCAGGCAGGCGATCCGCAAAAAGCCATCGAGTGGCTCAAGCGTGCGGCAGAGAAATATCAGCCCGAGGCACAGGCACTGCTCGGCATCGCCTATCTGGGCGGGCAGGGCGTGACGAAAAGCACCGAAGAAGCGCTGCGCTATCTGCATCAGGCCGCCGCCAGGAACTATCCGAGGGCCGAAGGGCTGCTCGCCTGGACGCTGATCTCCGCGAGCGAGGTGCGCAATGAATCGGAAGGCCTGCGCTGGGCGCGCAAGGCTGCACAAAGCGGTGATCCGCTCGGCCAGGCACTGTACGGAGAAATCCTCCTCTTCGGCCGCGCCGGTCAGGCAAAGGATGTCGCGCAGGGTGCGCAGTGGATTCGCAAGGCGGCCGAGCAGGGCGAGGCCAAGGCGCAGTTCGTGCTGGCCCGCCTGCTCTTCAACGGCAACGGCCTGCCCAAGGACAAAAAGCAGGGCGGGTTCTGGCTCGAACTGGCCGCCGCACAGGGACATCAAGAGGCCCGCGCCATCGGCGATCAGGCGCGTCCTCCACTACCCTGGCTGACTACCCCGCCCTCTCCCCCCACCGGGCCAAATTAAATATTATTGGTGCGGCGCACTTGTTGCGCCGCGACTTTATCTTGCAACCTTTCCGACCTAGACTGATCTCAAGAAGTCCTGACAAGGAGGAGAGCCGTCATGGCCCGCGCCAACCCACCCAACCCCGCGCCCAACCCGCCCCGCACTCTTGATAACGTCGCCGACTGCTACGCCCACGCGCTCGCCATCGAGCGCGAAGCCGCGGCACGCTGCCTGCAATTCGCGGAATTCCTTGAAGAACGCGGCGAAACGGAAACCGCCGAGCTGTTCTACCGGCTGCACCGCTTCGAACACCAGCACATCCAGGAACTCGAACGCAAGGCGGCCGGTCTGCCGTTGCCGGAAGTCTGCGACTGGGAATTTCACTGGATCAACAATGCGCCGTCCGATCAGGTCGATCATCGTCTGGTGTTTCACCTGATGACGCCGCACGATGCACTGATGATCGCCCTGGGCGCCGGAAAACGCGCCCGGACCCTCTACGAGCAGTCACTGGCCCGCTGCGAGGATGCCGAAGTGCGGCGTCTCGCCGCCGCACTTGCCGAGGAAGAGATCGAACACATCGCCCTGCTCGAAGAGGGGCTCAAGCAGGTGCCGCGCCCCCCCTTCCTCGTCGAGGAGGATTTCGAGGCCTTGTTCAACACCGCATCTCCATTCGACTGAGAAGGTTTTTGCGTTTTTTTGCCGTGCCGCCACGCGGACGCAGGCGGATCGGTTAAGCTCGGACGTTTCCGGATGCATCGCAACGGATGCCGTCCGGTCCACTTCTGCCGCAGCCAAGCATGTCTGAAAAAGCCGTCATCGCCATCCGTGGCGCACGCCAGAACAACCTGAAGAATCTCGACCTCGACCTGCCCACCGGCGAGCTCATCGTCGTCACCGGCGTCTCCGGCTCGGGCAAGAGCTCACTCGTCTTCGACACGCTCTACGCCGAGGGCCAGCGCCGCTACGTCGAGACCTTTTCGCCCTACGCGCGCCAGTTCCTCGACCGGCAGGACCGCCCGCAGGTCGATCGTATCGACGGCATCCCGCCGGCCATCGCCATCGACCAGACCAACCCGGTGCGCACCTCGCGCTCCACCGTCGGCACCATGACGGAGCTGGCCGACCACCTCAAGCTCCTCTACGCGCGCGCGGCGCGGCTCTTCTGCCGCGACTGCGGCCAGCCGGTGCGGCGCGACACGGCCGAGAGCATCTGCGCGCAGATCGAACGGCGAAAAGTCAGTCCCGGTGAGACGGCGCCCGATCTGCGCCTCGTCGTCACCTTCCCCGTCGCGGTGCCGCACAACTTCAGCGAGGAAGAAGTGCTGCGCCTGCTCGCGGCGCAGGGCTACACGCGCATCCATGCCCGCCAGGGCAGGACGATCGAGATGGTGCAGGACCGCTTCCGCCTGGCCGACGTGGAACGCGCGCGCCTCGTCGAGGCGCTGGAGGCGGCGCTGCGCCTGGGACAGGGGCGTGTCGCCCTTTATCCGCTCGGCGCGGACGCAGCGCCCGCAACGCCGTGGCGATTCTCCACCGACCTGCACTGCGCCGACTGCGACATCCACTACGCCGAGCCGGTGCCAAGCCACTTCTCCTTCAACTCGCCACTCGGTGCCTGCGAGTCCTGCCGCGGCTTTGGCCGCATCATCGGCGTCGACTACGGTCTGGTGGTGCCGGACGAGTCGAAGACGCTGGCCGGCGGCGCCATCAAGCCCTGGCAGAGCGCCTCCTACCGCGAATGCCAGGACGACCTGCTGCGCTTCGCGAAGAAGCACGGTGTCGCCACCGACATCGCCTGGCGCGATCTGCCGCCCGAGCACCGGCACTGGGTGCTGGAAGGGGACCCGGAATACAAGAGCCTCAAGCGCTCCTGGCCGCGCTACTGGTACGGGGTGAAACACTTCTTCGCCTGGCTGGAGACCAAGGCCTACAAGATGCACATCCGCGTGCTGCTGTCGCGCTACCGCGCCTACACGCCCTGCGCGGCCTGCAACGGCGCGCGCCTGAAGCCCGAAGCGCTGCTGTGGAAGCTCGGCGCGGAAAAGCTTTCCCTCCACGACCTGATGCTGCTGCCGATCGAGCGCGCGCGCGACTTCTTCGCCGCGCTCGCCCTGCCCGCGCCGCTCGACGAAGCCGCCGACCTGCTGCTCGGCGAGATCCGCACGCGCCTCGATTATCTCTGCGAAGTCGGCCTGGGCTACCTCACGCTCGACCGCCAGTCGCGCACGCTCTCCGGCGGCGAGGTGCAGCGCATCAACCTGACCACGGCGCTGGGCACCTCGCTGGTGAATACGCTCTTCGTGCTCGACGAGCCCTCCATCGGCCTGCACCCGCGCGACATGGGCCGCGTCATCAATGTCATGCGGCGCCTGCGCGACGCCGGCAACTCGCTGGTGGTGGTCGAGCACGACCCGCAGATCATGCATGAAGCCGATCGTCTCCTCGACATGGGCCCCGGCCCCGGCGAGCGCGGCGGCGAGGTGGTGTTCTTCGGCCGACCGCAGGAAATGCGAACGGCGAAGACGCTGACGGCGCACTATCTCGCGGGCGAGCGGCGCGCCGATGCCGGCCTGGCGCCACGGCCGCCGGCGCCGGACGGCGCGCGCCTGGAAATTCTCGGCGCCGCCGAGCACAACCTGAAGGACATCGACGTCGCCCTGCCGCTCAACTGCCTGGTCTGCATCACCGGCGTCTCCGGCTCGGGCAAATCGACGCTGGTGCAGGACGTGCTCCACGCCGCGCTCCTCAAGCAACTGGGCAAGCCGACCGAGGCGCCGGGACAGCATCGCGCCCTGCGCGGCGTCGAACACCTCGCCGAAGTGGCGCTGGTGGACCAGACGCCGATCGGCAAGACAACACGCTCGAACCCGGCCAGCTACGTCGGCGCCTTCGATGCGATCCGCAACCTGTTCGCGAAGAACGAGGTGGCGAAGGAGCGCGGCTACACGCCGGGCACCTTCAGCTTCAACTCCGGCAACGGCCGCTGCCCGACCTGCGGCGGCAACGGCTTCGAGCACGTCGAGATGCAGTTTCTCTCCGACGTCTATCTGCGCTGCCCCGACTGCGACGGCAAACGCTTCCGTGCCGAGGTGCTGGAAGTCACGCTCGAAGGAAGATCGATCGCCGACGTGCTCGAACTCACCGTCTCGCAGGCACTGACTTTTTTCGCCGACCGTCCCGAGGTGCTGGCGCGCCTGGCGCCGCTCGCCGACGTCGGCCTCGAGTACCTGCGCCTCGGCCAGCCGGTGCCGACGCTCTCCGGCGGCGAGGCGCAGCGCCTCAAGCTCGCCGGCCACCTCGCCGACAGCGACACGGCCGGCAAGCCGACGCTGTTCCTCTTCGACGAGCCGACGACGGGCCTGCACTTCGACGACATCGCCAAGCTGCTGAAGTCCTTGCGCCGCCTCATCGACGCCGGCCACTCGCTGGTGGTGATCGAGCACAACCTCGACGTCATCCGCGCCAGCGACTGGATCGTCGATCTCGGCCCCGAGGGCGGCGCGGCCGGCGGCGCGCTGGTCTGCGCCGGCACGGTGGCGGAGGTGATGGCCTGCGACGCTTCGCACACCGGGCGGGCGTTGAAGGCGTATGAAACCGCGTTTGCCGACTGGGCGCAGGCGGCGTCACCCGCTGTTCTTCCCGCATCCCCCGAAGCCGGCGACAGCATCCGCATCCACAACGCTCGCGAGCACAACCTGAAGGGCGTGGACGTCGTCATCCCGCGCAACCGTTTCACCGTCGTCACCGGCGTCTCCGGCTCGGGCAAGTCGACGCTGGCCTTCGACATCCTCTTCGCCGAGGGGCAGCGCCGCTACCTCGAATCGCTCAACGCCTACGCGCGCCAGTTCGTGCAGCCCTCGGCACGGCCCGACGTCGACGCCCTCTACGGCATCCCGCCGACGGTGGCCATCGAGCAGCGCGTGAGCCGCGGCGGGCGCAAGAGCACGGTGGGCACGCTCACCGAGATCCAGCACTTCCTGCGCCTGCTCTACGTCAAGCTCGGCACCCAGCACTGCCCGGACTGCGCCGTGCCGATCGCGCCACAGAGCGAGGAGGCCATCGCCGCGCGCATCCTGCGCGACTGGCGCGGAAAACACATCGGCCTCATGGCGCCGCTGGTAGTGGCGAGGAAGGGCGTCTACACCGACCTCGCCAAATGGGCGCTGGGCAAGGGCTTCACGCACCTGCGCGTCGATGGCGCCTTCCTGCCGACAGCCAAGTGGCCGCGTCTGGACCGCTTCCGCGAGCACACCATCGAGCTGCCGGTGGCCGACCTCGTCGTCTCGCCCGAGAACGAAGCGCAACTGCGCGCCGCACTCGCCCGCGCGCTCGAATTCGGCAAGGGCACGCTGCGGGTGGTCGGCCCGCTCGACGCACTCGTGCGCGCCCTGCGGCAGGGGAAGAACGAAGCGAAGCTGGAACAACAGGCCTTCTCGACGAAACGCGCCTGCCCCTCCTGCGGCAAGAGCTTCGCCGAGCCCGACCCGCGCCTCTTCTCCTACAACTCCAAGCACGGCTGGTGCGCGCAGTGCTTCGGCACGGGGCTGGCCATCGCCGGCTTCGACGCCGAGCAGACCGGCGAGGAGATTTGGTGGAACGAGTGGTTCGAGGGAGACGCCCACGCCTGCCCGGCCTGCGAGGGCAGACGCCTGAATCCCATCGCGCTGGCGGTGCGCTTTCGCGAGCGCTCGATTGCCGAGCTCTCGGCGCTGCCGGTGGCCGGGCTCGCGCACTTTTTTGCCGAACTCGAACTCACCGGCCGCGATGCGGCCATCGCCCGCGATCTCCTCACCGAGCTGCGCGCGCGCCTGGCCTTCCTGCGCGAAGTCGGCCTCGACTACCTGGCGCTCGACCGCGCCGCGCCGACGCTCTCGGGCGGCGAGGCGCAGCGCATTCGGCTGGCCGCCCAGCTCGGCTCCAACCTGCAGGGCGTCTGCTACATCCTCGACGAGCCGACCATCGGCCTGCATCCGCGCGACAACCGCATCCTGCTTGACGCGCTCGCCAGGCTCGAAGCCAAGGGCAACACGCTGGTGGTGGTCGAACACGACGAGGACACCATCCGCGCCGCGCACCACGTGCTCGACCTGGGCCCCGGTGCCGGCACGCAGGGCGGTCGCATCGTCGCCGAGGGCACGGCGGCGCAACTGATGCGCCAGCCCGATTCGGTGACCGGGCGCTGCCTGGCACAGCCGCTCCTGCACCCGCTCGCGCCGCGGCGAAAAGTCAGTCGCCGTGACACGGCGCTGCACATCCGCGGCGCCAGCCTGCACAACCTGAAGGACGTCGACCTCGCCCTGCCGCTTGGCCGCCTGACGGTGGTGACGGGGGTTTCCGGCTCGGGCAAGTCGACCCTCACCCGCGACGTGTTGCATGACAACCTGCGCCGCCTGCTGGCCGAGGGACGCAAACACAAGAGCGCGCCCCTGCACGGCTGTCGCGAACTGCGCGGCTGGGAGCAGGTGGCGCGCGTGCTGGAAGTCGACCAGACGCCGATCGGCAAGACGCCGCGCTCCTGCCCGGCCACCTATGTCGGCTTCTGGGATGCGGTGCGCAAATGCTTCGCCGACACGGCCGAGTCGCGCATCCGCGGCTATACGGCCTCGCGCTTCTCCTTCAACACCGCCGGCGGGCGCTGCGCGGCCTGCGAGGGCCAGGGCGTCGTGAAGATCGAGATGAGCTTCCTGCCTGACGTGAAGGTGCCCTGCGATGTGTGCAAGGGCACGCGCTTCAACGCCGAGACGCTAGCGGTGCGCTGGAAGGGCAGGCACATCGGCGAGGTGCTGGCGATGAGCGTAGACGAGGCCGTCGACTTCTTCTCGGCGCAGCCCGCCATTCACCACGCCCTGCGCCTGCTCGCCGACGTCGGCCTCGGCTATCTCACGCTGGGCCAGCAGAGCCCGACGCTCTCCGGCGGCGAGGCGCAGCGCATCAAGCTGGTGACGGAGCTGGCCAAGGTTCGCCCCTCACCCCAGCCCTCTCCCCGCACGCGGGGAGAGGGAGGTTCGCCCCGTAAAATGAGCGCCCACACCCTCTACGTCCTCGACGAGCCGACGGTCGGCCTGCACATGGCCGACGTGGAGAAGCTGATCCGCGTCCTGCACCGCCTGGTCGATGCCGGCAACACGGTGGTGGTGATCGAGCACAACCTGGACATCATGGCCGAGGCCGACTGGCTGGTGGACCTCGGCCCCGAAGGCGGCGCGGCGGGCGGACGCATCGTCGCCCAGGGCACGCCCGAGCAGGTTGGCGCGGCGCCGACCCATACCGGACACATCCTGGGCGAATTTCTCGTCGCGCGTGCCTCAGGTTGAGCTTGCCGGTTCGGCGTCAGGCTGGTGCTGCGGTGCCGCCTTCTCGAAGGCAGGCAGCGCCTGGCAGTGCGCCTCGATGCGCAGCAGGCGCGGATACTCATCGAGCGCACAGCCGAAGCGGCGCGCGTTGAACAGTTGCGGCACCAGACAGCAATCGGCCAGCGTCGGCGTCTCGCCGTAACAGAACTTTTCGCTCGCGCCGCTGCCGACGAGCAGGGCTTCCAGGCTGTGCAGGCCGCGCGCGATCCAGTGACAGGTCCACGCCTGGCGCGTCTCTTCACTCAGACCGATGTCGGTGAGATAGCGCAGCACGGCGAGGTTGCCGAGCGGGTGAATGTCGCAGGCGATGAGCTGCGCCATGGCGCGCACGCGGGCACGGCCGAGCGCGTCGGCCGGCATGAGGCGCGCGCCAGGATAGGTTTCATCGAGGTATTCGACGATCGCCAGCGATTGCGTCAGCACGCGCTCGCCATCGACCAGGGTCGGCACGCGCGATTGCGGATTGAGTGCGCGATAGTCCGGCGCGAACTGCTCGCCGCCGCCGCGCAGCAGATGCACCGGCACCAGTGTGTGATCGAGCCCTTTCAGGTTGAGGGCAATGCGCACGCGATAGGCAGCCGAGCTGCGGTAGTAGGTGTAGAGCGTGCGCATCATGTCGCTCCCGCACAAGGGGCCACGCCCTGCTCGATGGCGCCGAAGATCGACTGTCCCGCCGCGTCACGCATCTCGATGCGCACCCGGTCGCCGAACTTCATGAACGGGGTGGCCGGTGCGCCGCGCTCGATGGTTTCGTACATGCGCACCTCGGCAATGCAGCAATAGCCGACGCCACCGTGCGCGACCGAGGAACCGTGCAGGCTGCCCTGCTTGTTGGAGACGGTGCCCGAGCCGATGATGCTGCCGGCGGCCAGCGCGCGCGTCTTCGCCGCATGGGCGATGAGCTGGCCAAAATCAAAGACCATGTCGCTGCCGGCATCCGGATGGCCGAACGGCACACCGTTCAGGTGCACTTCGAGCGGCCGGTGCACGCGCGCCTCGCGCCAGGCCGCGCCCAGCTCGTCGGGTGTCACCGCCACCGGCGAGAAGGCCGAGGCCGGCTTCGACTGGAAGAAGCCAAACCCCTTGGCGAGCTCGGCCGGGATCAGATTGCGCAGCGACACGTCATTGACCAGCATCAGCAGACGGATGGCCTCTCCGCCCTGCGCCGGGCTCGCGCCCGGCGGCACATCGCCGGTGATCACCGCCACTTCGGCTTCAAAATCGATGCCCCAGTCCTCGGAGGCGGCGAGGATCGGGTCGCACGGCCCGATGAAGGCATCCGAGCCGCCCTGGTACATGAGCGGATCGCTCCAGAACGAAGGCGGCAGCTCGGCACCACGCGCGCGGCGCACCAGTTCGACGTGATTGACATAGGCCGAGCCGTCCGCCCACTGGTAGGCACGCGGCAGCGGCGCATGACAGCGCGCTGCATCGAAGGTCTCCACCGCCTGGGCGGCGCCACGGTTCAGGGCGTCGGAGACTTCCGCCAGGCGTGGCGCACAACGCGGCCAGTCGTCGAGTGCCGCCTGCAGGGTCGGCGCGATGGCGGGCACCGGCTGGCAGGTGCGCAGCGCGCGATCGACGACGACGAGCCGTCCGTCACGCGTGCCATCCTTGAGCGTCGCCAGTTTCATGGTCGTCTGCCGCCCTATTTCGCCAGTTGCGAGGTGACATCCCTGTAGGTTTCCTCGCCGACATCTTTCCTGAACATCTCCCACACCGGCTGCACGCGCTCACGCATGCGGGCACGCTCTTGCGGCGCCACATCATTGACGAGCATGCCCTTGGCGGCCATCGCCGCCTGCGCCGTGCGCGCCTGGTCGCGCGCAACCTTGCGCTGGTAGGTGCGTGCCTCGACGGCGGCATCCACCAGAAGCTTCTGGTCGGCGGCTGCGAGCTTGTCCCAGAACTTCTTCGAGACGATGGGAATGAAGGCGCCATAAGCGTGTTTGGTGAGCGAGAGGTATTTCTGCACCTCGTTCAGCTTGAGCGCGGCGATCACGGCGGTCGGCGTCCCCTGGCCATCGACGGTGCGCGTCTCCAGTGCGGTATAGAGCTCGGGCACCGCCAGCGGCACCGGGTTGGCACCCAGCGCCTTCACCGTCTCCTGCGAGATCTTCGCCTGGATGGCGCGGAACTTCAGTCCCTGGAAATCCTCGACGCGCTGGATCGGGTGCTTGCTGTTGGTGGCGTTGAAAAAGCCGTTCTCCCAATAGGCCAGCCCGACCAGTCCCTTGGCCGGCAGCTTGTCCATCAGCTTCTGGCCGACCGGGCCGTCGAGAATTTTTTCTGCTTCCTCTTCCGTGCTGAAGAGGAAGGGATAATCGAGAATCTCGTATTCATGCACCATGCCGGTCAACGTGGTGGTCTGCGGCACGGTGAATTCGATGGTGCCGCCCTGCAGGGCCGAAGTGACCTGCACGTCGTTGCCGAGGGCGCCGCCGTAATAGGGCTTGATCTTGATGCGGCCCTGGCTTTTGGCATCGACCAGTTCGACGAATTTCGCCACGCCCTGCCCCTGGTGTGATTTCTCCGGCAGGGTGACGGCGAATTTCGCCGTGGTCTGGGCGAGCGCCGGGGCGGCGCCGAAAAAGCCGAACGAAGCGCTGGCCACCAGCGCCAGCAGGACGTGTCGTGTGTTCATGATGTTCATCTCCTCGTTGAGTTAAGAATCCAGCCACCTGCCCCCGCACGGACGATACGGACGCGTGCGGCCCATGCCCTGCGTTTTCTCCTGCCGATCACTTCCACCAACTCGCCGGCACCATCACCAGTGCCGGAAACAGCACCAGCAAAATCAGCACACCCAGCTCGGCGAGCAGGAAAGGCAGCGTGCCGCGTGCCGCCTGGGCGAGGGAAATTTTGCCGATCGAACCGACGACGTTGAGCACCACCCCCACCGGCGGCGTGATCATGCCGATGGCGCAGTTCATGATGAAGACGACGCCGAAGTAGATCGGGTCGATGCCGGCCTGCTCGACAATCGGCATGAAAACCGGCGTGAAAATCAGTACGATCGGTATGAAATCGAGCACCATGCCAGCAAGAAAACCGACGAGCATCATCGCCGCCAGCAGCACGGTCTGGTTGCCGGCAAACACCTCGAGCCAGGCGCCGACCTGGCCCGGGATGTCGGCGATGGTGATCATGTAGGAGGCCACCATCGCCAGTGCCGCCAGCACCAGCACCACCGCCGTGGTGCGCGCCGTGGTGAGCATGCAGTGATAGATCGAGGCCGGCGTCAGCTCGCGATAGACGACGAGGCCGACGAAGAGTGCATAGGCGGCGGCGACGACGGCCGCTTCGGTCGGCGTGAACCAGCCAAAGCGCAGGCCGCCGAGAATGATCACCGGCAGCATCAGCGCCCAGAAACCGCGCCCGAGAATGCGCAGGCGCTCGCCGAGTCTTTTTTTCGGCGAGGTGGCCACCGCCTCATGACGGGCCACCCACCACCAGGCGAAGACGAGCGAGGCACCCATCAGCACGCCGGGGAAGACGCCGGCGAAGAACAGTTGCGAGATCGACAGGTTGGCGACGACGCCGAAGATGAGAAAGCCGATCGAGGGCGGAATCACCGGCGCGATGATGCCGCCGGCGGCCATCAGCCCGCAGGCGCGGTTGAGGTCATAACCGGCTTCACGCATCATCGGCACGAGGATCGCCGCGAGTGCCGCCGTGTCCGCCACGGCGGAGCCGGAGAGACTCGCCAGCAGGACGGCGGCGAAGATGGCGACGAAACCGAGACCGCCGCGCAGATGGCCGACAAAGGCGCCGGCCATCTCGACGATGCGCCTGGACAATCCACCGGCATTCATGAATTCGCCGGCGAGGATGAAAAAGGGCACGGCCATCAGCACGAAGTTGTCGGCGCCGCCAACGGCATTCTGCGCGACGATCTGCGCATCGAACTGATCCATCTGCAACATCAGGGCGATGGCGGCGGTGAGCAGGGCGAAGGCGATCGGCATGCCAAAGACGATGGTGCCCAGCAGCACGCCCAGGAAGAGGAGTGCACTCATGCGTCCCCTCCCGCATCCTTGCCCCGGCGTCCGTCCTCATCGGTGGCGACACGGCTCATGCCCGCCTCGATGCGCTCACCCAGATTGAGCGTGAGCACCAGATCGTCGTCACTGCCCGGTTCCATGATGGCTTCCCACAGATTGGCGAGGATGCTCAGGATCATGCCGAGGCCAAAGACGATGCTCGATCCGTAGAGCCAGCCGTAGGAGATGCCGAGCACCGGATAGGTGTTGTCCAGATTGATGCGTGTCTGCTCCCAGCCGCCGATGACGAAGAGCGCGCAGCCGAACAGCATGAGGGCGCCCGAGATGAGCAGCACGAGCTTCTTCCACCGGGCCGGCAGCTTGCGCACCAGCGTATCGAAACCGATGTGTGCGTGCTGGCGCGAGGCGAGGATGGCACCAAGGAAGATCAGCCAGACGAAGAGCAGGCGCGCGAGCTCCTCGGACAGGGCGATGCCGGTGCTAAAGACATAGCGCAACACGACATTGCCAAGGACCAGCACACCCATCACGGCCAGGCAGGCGACGATGGCCAGCTCGAGAACCTTCGTCACCCAGAAAGTCAGTCGTGACAATGCGGCGCCCATGCGTGCTCCCCGCTCCCGGCCGCTTCAGGCTTCGGCGTAACTGCCGTCGTGCATCCAGCGCGCATGCTGGGGAGCGCGCTTGGTCTTGTCCCACTCGTCGAGCATCGCCCACTTCACCTCGTCGAGCATCTTGTCCATCTTCGGCGTGTTGGTGTTGACGGCGAGTTCGAGCCGGTGACCGTTCGGGTCGAAAAAATAGATCGACTGGAAGATGGTGTGGTCGGTGATGCCAAGCACGTCGATGCCGTCGGCCTCGAGCTTCTTGCGCGCCTCGTCCATCTCCTCCATCGAACCGACCTCGAAGCAGATGTGCTGGGTCCAGACCGGCGTGTTCGGGTCGCGCCCCATGGGCGGCAGGGTCGGCAGCTCGAAAAAGGCGAGAATGTTGCCGTTGCCCGCATCGAGAAAGATGTGCATGTAGGGGTCGGGGTCCTTCGTCGAGGGCACGCGGTCCTCGGCGATCGCACAGATGAAATCCATGTTGAGATATTTCTTGTACCACTGGACCGTCTGCTTGGCGTTCTTGCAGCGATAGGCCACGTGATGGAATCTTTTGACTTTCATGTCGGCTTCTCCTCGAAAATGCGCCTTCAGGCAGACCCGCATGCCGCACGGCGCAGCAGCGCACATGTTCTTTTGTTCCTGTCGGGTCTGTCGCCTGAGTGGCATTTAAGGCCAGGTCGATCTATCATGCAAACGATTATTTGTGATGGATTGATCAGATCATCCAATAAATACAAACGCCATGAATCCCCTGAATGTCAGCCTGCGCCAGTTGCGTGCCTTTGTCGCGCTGGCCCGTCTGGGCAGCTTCACCCAGGCGGCCGAGAGCCTGCACATCACCCAGTCGGCGCTGAGCGGACTGATCAAGGAGCTGGAGAAGATCCTCGGTGCGCGCCTCATCGACCGCAGCACGCGCCGCGCGCAGCTCTCCGAGGTCGGCCGCGAGTTCTATCCGCTCGTCGACAAGCTGATGCAGGATCTCGATGGCGTGCTGCAGGACATGGCGAGCCTGAAGGCGCTGAAAAAAGGCGTCGTGCGCATCGCCGCCCCGCAGTTGATGTCGTGCACGTTGCTGCCCAGGGTGATCGCCGCCTATCGCGAGGCGCATCCGCACATCCAGGTGCGCCTGGCCGACTGCATGGTGGAGCATGTGCAGGCGCGCGTCTCGAGCGGCGAGGCCGACCTGGGCATCGGCCCGGAGCGTGACCCGGTCGCCGGCGTCGTCTCGCAGACCCTCTTCGAGATGCCCTTCGTCGTCGTCTTTCCGCGCCGCCATCCCCTCGCCCGCCTCAAGCAGGTGAGCTGGTCGGACGCCACACGCCACCCCTTCATCGCCCTGCGCGGCCAGTTCGTCGAGCGATTGACCTTCGACCTGCATGCCGATTTTCGCGAGCTGACACTCAACCCGGCCAACGAAGTGTCCTTCATGACGACGGCACTGAGTATGGTCAGCACCGGTCTGGGCGTCACCGCCTGCCTGCCCTACGCCGCATCGCTCGTCGAGCTCTATCGCCTGCAGATGCGTCCGCTCGTCGAACCGGTGGTGACACGCAAGTTTTTCATCCATGTGAAGAGCGGCCGCTCCCTCTCACCCGCGGCGCAAAGCCTCATGGCCTTTCTCTTCCGCTATATCGAGCAGGAAGACTGGAGCGGCGCACGGCCGCCGGACCGCATGGCCGCCCCATGAACGCTTCCCTGCCCGCTGTGCTGTGCTACCCTTTTGCCCGGTCCGCATGGAGAAAGGAAAATGCGATGCAGTTGAGCGAGTCCGAACGCCAGGAGATCGGCGCACGTGCCGCGCGCATCGAAACGCGCACCGGCACGCAGATCATTGCCGCCGTCATCGGCCGCTGTGACACCTATCCTGAAACACCCTGGCAGGCCTTCGCCCTCTGCGCCGCACTGGCGGCCCTCGCCGTCACCCTCTCCGGCGTGCTCCCCGGCGTTGCCTGGCCGCCGCGCGCCGTACCACCGGCGCTGACTTTTCTCGGCGCCGGCGCCATCGGTGCGCTTGCCGCACTCTTCGTCCCCCCGTTCTCCCGCCTGCTTGCCGGCGCCGCCCGGCGCGAGATGCGCGCACGCCGCTACGCCGCTGCCTTCTTTCTTGCCCACCGGCTCGCACAAACAAAGCGGCGCAACGCCATCCTTCTGCTCGTCGGCGTCTTCGAGCGCCAGGTCGTCATCCTGCCCGACACGGGCATCGCACTCGACGAAAACGCCTTGCAGCAGATCATTGCCCGCATGAAGCCGCGACTGCGTGCCGGCCAGGCGGCACCGGCCCTGCAGGAGGGCCTCGATGCGCTCGAGGCCCTGCTTGTCGCCCGCGGCTTCGCGGGCGGGAGCAATGAGGACGAGATCGCCCAGGAAGTTTTCGAGGAGAAAGGTGCATGAACACCGGCCCGGCATCATCGCCGCAGTCCTTGCCGCGGCACAGCGCCGTGTGGCATCTGGCGCGACTGGCCTGCATCGGCGCCCTTGCCTGGATCGCCGGCATGGCGTGGGCGATCGACGTGCCCTATCTCTCCGGGCACGTCATCGATCATGCCGAAATCCTCAACGCGCAGACCCGCCAGGAACTCGACGCGCAACTCAAGGCCCACGAGGAGTCCTTCGGCGAGCAGATCGCCGTCCTCACCCTGCCCTCGCTCCAGGGCGAGAGCATCGAGGCGGCCGCCGTGCAGATCTTCAACACCTGGGGGCTCGGCCAGAAAGACAAGAACAACGGCGTGCTGCTGCTGGTGGTGCCCAACGAGCGGCGCATGCGCATCGAAGTCGGCTACGGGCTGGAGGGCACGCTCACCGATGTGGCCACAAGCCGCATCATCCGCAACGTCATGGCACCACGCTTCAAGGAAGGTGATTTCGATGCCGGCATGCGCGAAGGCGTGAGCGCCCTCATCGGCCAGCTCACCGGCACCGCCGAAATACCGGCCGGCACGCAACCCGCCGCCGAAACAAAATCAGACAAGTTCTTCGAAGGGCCGGAACTCTCCCTCACCGAGCGCATCCTCATCGGCGCCTTCATCTTCGGCATCATCGGTCTCTTCACCGTGCTGGGCATCCTCACACCGGGCATGGGCTGGTTCCTCTACTTCTTCCTCATCCCCTTCTGGGCGATGTTCCCGCTCGTCGTGGTGGGAACGAAAGGTACGCTGTATCTGCTCGGCACCTACATCATCGGCTTTCCCATCATCAAGCTGATCGTCTCGCGTCAGCCCTGGTACGAGAAGGCGAAGCAGGACATCACACACAAGGGCCTCGCCCGCATCGGCGGCTTCACCGTCGGCGGCCGCCCGAGCAGCGTGTCCTGGAGTTCCGGCTCCTCTTCGGGCAGCAGCTTTTCCAGTGGCGGCAGCTTTTCCGGGGGCGGCGGCAGTTCGGGTGGGGGCGGCGCGTCCGGCAGCTGGTAAGCCCGCAGCGGGGAGCCTGATGCCCGTCCCGGCAAGAAACCTTCGGCGATCAGCGATAATGGCGCCATCCTTTTCGCCTCCCCTCATCCACCGACGATGACTTCAGCAAACACCCCCTCCCGCCCGGATGCCTACGATCTGTGCGCCTGGCTGCTGGCCGCCCTCGCCCTCGTGCTCGTCCTCCTGCTCCATCTCCTGCCCGCCCTCATCGCCGGACTGCTGGTGCATGAGCTGGTACGCATGCTCGCCCCGCGTCTGGGCGTGAGCCGACTCGGCGATACACGCGCACGGCTGGTCGCCATCGCCATCCTCTCCGCACTGGTGATCCTGCTGCTCACCCTTCTCGGTTACGGCTCGATGGCTTTTTTCCGCAGCGACATCGGCAATCTGCCGGCGTTGATGCGCAAGATGGCCGAAATCCTCGAACACGCCCACGCCATGCTGCCGGCCTGGATGACACCCTGGCTGCCCACCAGCATCGACAGCCTCTATGAATCCACGGCACGCTGGCTGCGCGAACATGCCGACGAAGTGCGCATCGTCGGCAAGGAGGCCGGGCGCGCGCTGGTGCATCTGCTCTTCGGACTCATCATCGGTGCGATGATCTCGCTGCGCGAAGCCGTGCCGCCGCAGGGCAGCCGCCCGCTCGCCGGTGCTCTGATCGAGCGCGCCCGGCGTCTGGCCGACGCCTTTCATCGCGTCGTCTTCGCCCAGGTGCGCATCGCCGCCCTCAACGCCTTCTTCACCTGGCTCTACCTCGACGTCGCGCTGCCGCTGATGGGCATTCACCTGCCTCTGGCGAAGACCATGGTGGCAGTGACCTTCCTCACCGGCCTGCTGCCGGTGATCGGCAATCTGATATCCAACACGGTGATCGTCGTCATCAGCCTGAGCCACTCGCTCGCCATCGCCCTCATCTCGCTGCTGTTTCTGGTGGCGATCCACAAGCTCGAATATTTCCTCAATGCGCGCATCATCGGCTCACGCATCCGCGCCCGCGCCTGGGAACTCCTGCTCGCCATGCTGGTCATGGAAGCGGCCTTCGGCATCGCCGGCCTGATCGCCGCACCGATCTATTACGCCTACCTCAAGGACGAGCTGAGCGCGCGCGCCCTGGTGTGAAGGCGCCGCGTGATCGTGGCGCCGTCCTGCCGGCACTGACTTTTGCCGTCCGGCGAGCAGCCTCTGCAGAAAATTGTCCGTCTTGCATTCGCCGCTTCCGGCGCGATAATGGCTCTTTTGCAGACAAAGGACGCACCGCCATGATCCACACTCCCGCCGGCAGCAAACCCGAGCCGGGGCCGGCCTATCTTGCCGCCACCCACTTCATCGATTGCGACACGCCCTCGGTGCGCCAATTCGCCGAAGAAGCGGTACAAGGCGCGGATGACGACATCGAAAAAGCCGTCCGCCTGTTCTACCGCGTACGCGACGGCTGGCGCTACGACCCCTTCACGATGAGTCTCGATCCAGAGCCCTACATCGCCAGCAACGTGCTCGAAGCGAAGGCCGCCTATTGCCTGCCCAAAGCGATCCTGCTCACTGCCGCCGCACGCGTGGTCGGCATCCATGCCGCCATCGGCCTCTCGGATGTGGAAAACCATCTCACCACGGTGAAGCTGAAGGAGATGATGGGCGGCAAGACGACCTTCATCTACCACGGCTACGCGGTCATGTATCTGGGCGGCAAGTGGGTCAAGGCCGCGCCGGCCTTCAATATCGAAATGTGCGAGAAATTCTCTGTACTGCCCACCGAATTCGACGGCACGGCGGACGCCATCTTCCAGGAATACGACGCGAAGAACCGCCGCCACATGGAATACCTGCGCGATCACGGCACTTTTTCGGAGTTTCCCTTCGATCGCGTCATGGCCGATTTCCGCGCCTTCTATCCGGCCGATGCCTACAAGAGCTTCAGGGCGGGAGAGAAATTCGAGGACGGCGTGCGTATCGACTGATCCATGACCGCGCCCGGCGAGCACTCCGCATGAATCCAGGTGAGCTGCTGCTCGGTTTTCTGCAGCAATGGGGCAATGCGGTGGTCTTTCTGGGCGCGCTGCTCGAAGGTGAAACGGTGCTGCTGCTGGCCGGGCTGCTGGTGCATGAGGGCACTTTGCAATTCCTGCCCGTCGTTCTGCTGGCGGCTGCCGGCGGCTTTGCCGGCGACCAGTTCTTTTTTCTGCTCGGCAGACGCTACGGCACGCGCTTCGCAGAAAAATTCCCCCGTCTGCAACCGGCCCTGGCACGTGCCGAGCGCCTGATCGTCCGCCACGACACGGCCTTCATTCTCGCCAACCGGTTTTTATATGGCCTGCGCCTGGCCGGGCCGATGACCCTGGGCGCCAGCCGGATCGCTTATGGCCGCTATGCCCCGCTCGACCTGGCGGGCGCCTGCGTCTGGGCGACGACCGTGGTCAGTCTCGGTTTTTTCTTTGGTCAGGCCGCGCGCCTGCTGCTCGGCGACCTGCACCGCATCGAAGGATGGCTGATCGCAGCCGTCGTGCTGATGGCCGCGCTGGTCTGGCTGCTGCGGCGCACTCGCCGCTAGGGCCTGTTCAGCTCTCGAGCATGCGGCCCATGTGCGACATGACGGTCAGGTTGGCCGTCTCCATGGCCATGGCCGCCTCGATGGCGCCGCGCAGATCGCCTGCGTGATAGAGCTTCACCGCCTTGCGCGCATTCTCATGCACCGCCTTGTGCGGCGTATCCATTTCCCGATAACCCGGCTTGCTGGAGAATTTCTCGATGCCGTCGCCATCGTAATACCACTTGCCCAGCGGACATTGCGTCGCATCCGGCAGGTCTTCCGGCTGGATGTCGGCCGTGCCCATGAACACCTGATAGACGGCGAATTTCAGGTTGATTTCCTCGAGGTTGGCCAGCTCGGCATCCGACAGCACCGAGGCGTTAACGATCGACTGCTCGAGCTTCTGTGACAGGTCGAAGAGCCGTCCCATGCCGACCGTGGCCTGCTCGCTGTCCTCGCTGAAGCGGCGCGCATCCTCCGCCCCCTGCTCCATGATGGTCTTGGTCTGGCTGGTGCCGCCCTGGATCTCGCCCACCAGATCCGAGATTTCCGTCGTCGCCTTGGCCGTACGCTCGGCCAGTTTCCTCACCTCGTCGGCAACGACGGCAAAGCCACGCCCCTGCTCGCCGGCGCGCGCCGCCTCGATCGCCGCGTTGAGTGCGAGCAGGTTGGTCTGGTCGGCGATCTCCTTGATCAGCTGGACGATGCCGCCGATCTGGCTGGCCTGCTGATTCAGACCGGAGACGCTGCTCGAAGCCTCGCTGATGCGCTCGAACATCTCGCGCAGATTGCCGGTGATCTTCTCGAACGCCTGGCGACTGCCATCCGATTCGCCAGCGGTGGCCACCGCGGTGTCGCGCTGATCGATCAGCATGCCGTTGAGCTTGGCAAAAGAGTGACTGATCGTCTTGCGTGACTGATTCAGGTTGGACATGCTGTCGAACATCTGCGCGAAGAATTCCGTTTTCGCGCGTGTGCCTTCCATTTCCTTGCGCAAGGCGGCGTTGTCCTGTTCGCGCCGCGCGACCTCGCCCGTCAGCGATTCTTTTTGCGCACGCAGGTGTTCGATCTCCTCCTGCAGGCTGGCAATCCTCTTTTTCTGGAACAGGCTGATCATGATTCCCCCCCGAAAATGGTTGGTGACATCTCAAAAGATGCGCCCGCCCCTGACGGGTCGGCAGACCCGGGCACGGCACGCTGTCCGTTGCATGTCTATCGGCACTGACCAGAAGAACTTTAATTTTTCAACCTGATGTTTTCCTGATGGTTTTTTGTTGCATCGTTTCACTGCCGGTGTCGCACAGGCCGGATCACGCCGGAAACACCTCGGCGAGCCGGGCCGCCGCCCGCCGCAGTGCCGGCACGTGGCCCAGAGCCTGCGCGAGCGACATGCGCGAGGTCGGCGCATGCACGGCAAGCGCCGCCGGTACACGCCGGGCCGGACTCTCCACAGGAACGGCGACACACACCGTGCCGTCGAGATATTCCTCGTCATCCGTACTCAGCCGCTCGCGGCGGATACGCTCGAGCGCTTCTTCCAGATCGGCTTGCCGTGTCAGGGTCTTCGCGGTGTAGCGCGCATAGCTCAGCGCTGCAAGAAGACGGCGCCGTTCGCGCGCCGGCAGGAGAGACAACAGCAGTTTGCCACTGGCGCTGGCATGCGCCGGCACACGCGAACCGGCCTGAAAGTGCAGACGCAGCGGCCAGGCGGCCTCGACACGATCGAGATAGACGATCTCGGCGCCGTCGAGCAGGGTCAGGTTGCAGGTCTCGCCGATCTCATCGACCAGCGTCTTGAGAATGGCGTGGCGGGGTGCGCGCCAGGTGCCGTGCGTAAGCGTAGCCAGCGCCAGTGAGGCCAGGCGCGGACCGGGTGCGAAACGCTTGCCGCCGGTCTCGCGCACGAGCAGGCCGGCATCGGCCAACTGGCTGGCAATACGATGCGCCGTCGCCTTGGGCAGCCCCGTTATCCGCATCAGCTCGGCCAGATCGAGCGGACCGTCGGCGGCGCCGACCGCTTCGAGAAAGGCAAAAGCCCGCAAGGTGGGAGAAGAGGAATCAGAGCTCATTTAATCTGCAATATCTCGAATAATGAGTTTATATATCTCATTATTGCGCATGTTGTGACATTGTGCCAAGATGCCAGCAAAAGCTACTTTTTATCTGAAGCGCGGAGGAAGCATGGCAGTCAGCCCGCAGACAACGACACACCAGCGCATGACCCCCTCCGAGGCGCTGGTGGAAACCCTTGTGGCGCAGGGTGTCACGGATGTCTTCGGCATCGTCGGCTCGGCCTATATGGACGCGCTCGATCTTTTCCCGGCGGCCGGCATCCGCTTCATTCCGACGGTGCACGAGCAGGGCGCGGCACACATGGCCGACGGCTATGCGCGCGTTTCGGGCCGCCACGGCGTATGCATCGCGCAGAACGGGCCGGGGGTCACCAACTTCGTCACCGCGGTGGCCGCCGCCTACTGGGCGCACAGCCCGCTGGTGGTGATCACGCCGGAAACCGGCAGCTCGACCATCGGCCTGGGCGGTTTCCAGGAGACCGAGCAGCTGCCGCTCTTCTCGAAGATCACCAAATTCCAGGCCCACGTCAGCGGGCCGCAGCGCATGGCCGAGTTGGCCTCCCGCTGCTTCGACCGCGCCCTGCTGGAGATGGGCCCGACCCAGCTCAACATCCCGCGCGACCATTTCTACGGCGAGGCCGACTACGACATCGCCGCGCCGATCCGCATCGAGCGCGGTGCCGGCGGCGAGGCGAGCCTCGACGAGGCGGCGGCGTTGCTGGCGGCGGCGAAATTTCCGGTCATCGTCGCCGGCGGCGGCCTGGTGATGGCCGACGCGGTGGCGGCCTGCGTGAAACTCGCCGAGCGGCTCGATGCGCCGGTGGTGACGAGCTACCTGCACAACGACGCCTTCCCGGCTTCGCATCCCTTGTGGTGCGGCCCGCTCGGCTACCAGGGCTCGAAGGCCGGCATGAAGCTGATCGCCCGCGCCGACGTCGTGCTGGCGCTGGGCACGCGCCTGGGCCCCTTCGGCACGCTGGCGCAACATGGCCTCGACTACTGGCCGCAGGACGCGCAGATCATCCAGGTCGACGCCGATGCGAAGAGGCTCGGGCTGGTGAAGAAAATCACCGTCGGCCTGTGCGCCGATGCGAAGGCCGCTGCCGAGGCGCTGCGGACGCGGCTTGCCACACGCACGCTGGCCGGCGAGGCGAACCGTGCCGTGCGCCGCAGCGAGATCACCAGCGAGAAGGCCGCCTGGGAAGCAGAACTCGACGCCTGGCCGCAGGAGCGCGACCCGTGGAGCCTGGCGGTGTCGAAAGACAGTCCGGCCCTGCACCCGCGCCAGATGCTGCGCGAACTCGAGCGTGCCCTGCCGCGCGAGGCCATGGTGTCCACCGACATCGGCAACATCTGCTCGGTGGCCAACAGCTACCTGCGCTTCGAGCGACCGCGCAGTTTCTTCGCCGCCATGAGTTTCGGCAACTGCGGCTATGCCTTTCCCGCCATCATCGGCGCCAAGCTGGCCGCGCCCGATCGCCCGGCCGTGGCCTATGTCGGTGACGGCGCCTGGGGCATGAGCTTCGGCGAGCTCCTCACCTGCGTGCGCGAGAAGATTCCTGTCACGGCGGTGGTGTTCCACAACAAGCAATGGGGTGCCGAGAAGAAGAACCAGGTGGACTTCTACGGCAAGCGCTTCGTCGGCTCCAACCTGAAGAGCCCGAGTTTTGCCGCCATCGCCCGCGCCATGGGGGCGGAAGGCATCGTCGTCGAGAATCTCGCCGATGTGGGCCCGGCACTGGCCGCCGCCTGCGCGGCGCAGCGCGAAGGGAAAACCACCGTGCTGGAAATGATGCTGACGCAGGAGCTGGGCGACCCGTTCCGCCGCGATGCGCTGCGAAAGCCGGTGCGATTGTTGGAGAAATACAAGAACTGCATGTGAGGGGAGAGGCGATGGCGGAAATCAGCGGCGGCGAGGTGATCGCCCGCATGTTGCAGCAGGAAGGCGTCGAGAAGGTCTTCGGCATCATCGACGGCACCTATTTCGGCTTCTACTCGGCGCTGCACCGGCTGGGCATCGAGATCGTCACGCCGCGCCACGAGACCAGCGCCGCGCACATGGCCGGCACCTATGCGCGCCTGACGGGCAAGCTCGGCGTCTGCATGGCCAGCAACGGCCCGGGCGTGGCCAACCTGCTGCCCGGCCTGGTGGTGGAGCAAGGCGAGGGCAACCGCGTGCTGGCCATCACCAGCGCACGCCGGCCCGGCATCATGTACCCGGACCGCGGCGGCGCCTACCAGTGCTTCGACCAGAGCGGCGTCATCGGCAAGATCGGCAAGTGGAGCGCGGCGGCCTCCAGCTTCGAGCGCGTGCCCGAACTGGTACGCAAAGCCCTGAGGAAGTGCTGGGAGGGCCGGCCCGGCGTGGTGCACGTCGACGTGCCCGAGAACATCATGAACGGCAAGGTGAAAACGAAGATCACCTTCTGGTCGCCCGCGCAGTATCGCAGCCTGGCACTCCCCGAGCCGACGGCGGCGCAGGTGACCCACGCTGCCGAACTGCTCATCGCCGCCCGGGCGCCGATGATCCACGCCGGCAGCGGCGTCGTGCATGCCGGCGCCTATCAGGCGCTGGCGCGTGTGGCGGAGCTGTTGCAGGCACCGGTGACGACGAGCTGGGCAGCACGCGGCGTGCTGCCGGAGACTTCACCGCTGGCCATCCCCATGCCGCACGTCAAGCTGAACCACCAGGTGCGCAACGACGCCGATGTCGTACTCATCCTCGGCTCGCGCGTCGGCGAAACCGACTGGTGGGGCAAGCCTCCCTATTGGCGCGACCCATCGCAGCAAAAAACCCTCCAGGTCGATCTGGACGCCGGCATGATCGGTCTCAACAAGCCGGTCGATCTGGCCATCGTCGCCGACGTGAAGTGCTTTCTCGAGCGGCTCGGCGACGAACTGGAACGGCGCAAGACGGACATCGACGTCGCCGCACGCCGCACGCGTATCGCCGGCTACAGTCGCACCATGGCAAGGGAGCGTGCCGGCTGGGACAAGGCGCTCGCCGACCTGGCCATCCCGATGCATCCGGCACACATCGCCGCCGCCTGCGGCGAGGTGTTCCCGGATGACTCGGTGCTGGTCGCCGACGGCGGCAACGCCACCATCTGGGCGATGTTCTATCACCGGGCGAACCTGCCCAACCGCATCGTGTCGACCTTCAAGTTCGGCATGCTCGGCGCCGGCATGGCGCAGGCGGTGGGCGCGGCCATCGCCCTGCCGGGCAAGCCGGTGTGCTGCATCATCGGCGACGGTGCCTTCGGCTTTCACCCGCAGGAGGTGGAGACGGCGGTGAGGAACCAGGCGCAGGTGATCTACATCGTGCTGGTCGATCGCCAGTGGGGCATGGTGAAGATGAACCAGCAATTCATGCTGCGCCCGTTCAAGACCCTGCTCTTCAAACACCTCGGTCCGGAGGAGACGATCAAGGCGGATCTGGGCGAGATCGCCTTCGACAAGCTGGGCGAATCGATGGGCGCACATGGCGAGCGCGTCGCCGACCCAAAGGAACTCAAGCCGGCACTGCAGCGGGCCCTCCAGTCCGGCAAGTGCGCGGTGGTGCATGTCGACGTCGATCCGGTCAAGCACATGTGGGCGCCAGGGCTGATGCACTTCAAGAAGATGCACGAAGAGCCGAGAGGCTAGCGTGGAGGTTCCCTTCAGAAGGAAGGGGCGAGAGCTGCCCGCCGCTGTACGGCTGCGTATTTTGTGTTCCACGTGAGGACGATGCCATGAGTGAAATGGATCTGGTGCGCCTGAACTTCAATCCACAATCACTGTGGGCACTCAACGTCATCATCGGCCTGGTGATGTTCGGCGTGGCGCTCGATCTCAAGGTGGCGGACTTCAAGACGGCGCTCGTTTCACCCAGGCCGGTGCTGATCGGCATGCTCGGGCAATTCGTCCTCCTGCCCGCCTTCAGCTTCCTGCTGGTGCTGGCAATCCATCCCTCACCGAGCGTGGCGCTGGGCATGCTGCTGGTGGCAGCCTGTCCGGGCGGCAACATCTCGAACTTCCTCACGCACTACGCCAAGGGCAACACCGCGCTGTCCGTCACCATGACGGCGCTGTCGACGGCGGTGGCCATCGTCATGACACCGTTCAACCTGTCCTTGTGGGGCGGGCTGCATCCACAGGCGAGCCACATCCTCAAGGCGGTGGCACTCGATCCCCTCGACATGCTGCTGGCGGTGTTCCTGCTGCTCGGCCTGCCGATGGTCTGCGGCATGTGGATCGGTCACCGCTTCCCGCACTTCGTCGCGCGTGCCCACAAACCGATCAAACTCCTCTCGCTCGCCGTTTTCGGCCTCTTCGTTCTCGGTGCGCTGGCGGCCAACTGGCAATACTTTCTCAAGTACGTCGGCTTCGTCGTCTTCGCCGTTTTCCTGCACAACGCGCTGGCGCTTGCCACGGGTTATTTCGCGGCGAAATTCGCCGGTCTGCCCGAACGCGACCGGCGCGCCGTCTCCATCGAAGTCGGCATCCAGAACTCCGCGCTCGGCCTGATCCTCATCTTCAATTTCTTCGATGGGCTGGGCGGCATGGCCATCGTCACCGCCTGGTGGGGTGTCTGGCACATCATTTCCGGCCTGACCGTGGCGACGATCTGGTCGCGACGCGCGCCGCCGGCATGAGCGGCGCCGCGCTTCTCGTCACCGGCGCCGGCGGCTATCTGGGTACGCAGCTCGTCGCCGCGCTGGCCGCCGGCCGTGCAAAAGTCAGTCGCGTGGTGGCGGCGGACGTGCGCGAGACACCGTTCGAGAAGCGCCTGCCCGGCATCGACTACGTGCAGGCCGACGTGCGCGCGCCGGGGCTGATCAAATTGTTCGACCAGTACCGGATCGACACGGTGATGCATCTCGCCTCCATCGTTACGCCGGGCAAGGACAGCGATCGCACGTTTGAATACTCGGTCGACGTGCAGGGCACGGAAAACGTGCTCGTTGCCTGCGTCACCACCGGCGTGAAGAAGATCATCGTCAGTTCGAGCGGCGCGGCCTACGGCTACCACGCCGACAATCCGTTGCCGCTCACCGAGGACTGCCCGCTGCGCGGCAACGAGGTCTTCGCCTATTCCTGGCACAAGCGCCTGGTCGAAGAGATGCTGGCGCGCTGGCGCATCGAACACCCTGAGTTGAAGCAGGTCGTCTTCCGTATTGGCACCATCCTCGGCGAATCGGTGCACAACCAGATCACCGACCTTTTCGAGAAACCGCGCCTCATCGCCATCCGCGGCGCCGACAGCCCTTTCGTCTTCGCCTGGGACCAGGATGTCGTTGGCTGCCTGCTGCGCGCCCTCGAGACGGACAGGACGGGCATCTACAACCTTGCCGGCGACGGCGTGCTGACGATCCATGAGATCGCTGCCAGGCTCGGCAAGCGCTGCCTGGTGCTGCCGCCCGCCCTGCTGCGCCTGGCGCTCGCCGTGCTCAAGGCGCTCGGCCTCACGCAGTACGGTCCCGAGCAGCTCGACTTCCTGCGCTACCGCCCGGTGCTGGACAACACCCGCCTCAAGACCGAATTCGGCTATGTGCCGCAATTCACCTCGGCGCAGGTGTTCGATCTCTACCTCGAGGCGCACCGTCATGATGCGTGACTTTGCCGGCAAGACGGTGGTCGTCACCGGCGCCGGCGGCGGGCTCGGGCGCGCCCTGGCGCTGCGTTTCGCCCAGGCCGGGGCGAAGATCGTCGCCCTCGACCGCGATGCCGCCGTGTTGCGAGCGCTGACTTTTCCGGAAGGCACCCAGGTCCTGTGCATTCCCTGCGACGTGGCGAAGGAGGAGGAGTGCCTGCGGGCGATGGCGGAGGCGCGGCGCGCCTTCGGCGGCGTCGACGTGCTGATCAACAACGCCGGCATCACGCACCGCAGCGCCTTCGCCGCCACGCGGCCGGAGGTGATCCGCCGCGTCATGGAAGTGAACTACTTCGGTGCCCTGCACTGCACGCATGCGGCGCTGGAGGATATCGTCGCGCGGTGCGGCATGGTCATCGCCATCTCCAGCGTCGCCGGCTTCGCCCCGCTCATTGCCCGCACCGGCTATGCGGCAAGCAAGCACGCCCTGCACGGCTTCTTCGACAGCCTGCGCACGGAAGTCGAACCGCTCGGCGTCAAGGTACTGCTGGTCTGCCCGTCCTTCATCGAGACCGGCATCGAAAGGAATGCACTGGCCGGCGACGGCACACCGGTGCGCCACGCCCAGTCGATCGTCGGCACGCGCTCGTCTGCCGGAGCGATGGCGGAGAAGATCTTCATCGCCGCCGCGGCCGGGCGGCGCCTGCTGCTGCCCGACCGCGTCTCGCGCCTGTCCTGGTGGGTGTCGCGTCTGGCGCCGCGCCTCTACGCGCGGCAGATGGTGAAGAAGCTCGGGAAAGAGATGGCCGGCGGATAAGCTGTGCTCCGGCCGGTGATCGCGGTGCCAGAAACCCGGGCCGGCTATTTCTCCGCGTAGCGCACCATGGTGGCGACCGAATGCATCTCCAGCGCAGGCGTGCGGTGACGGATTTCCGACTTGACCGGATAAGGAATGGCCGGCGTCACCCAGTGTGTCTCTTCTACCATCGAATCCTGATCGGCGCTCTGTGCATCGGCGTGCGTGGCGTTGCGCAGACGATAGACGCGCTGGATGCGGAAGGTGTCGAACGTCCCCGCTTCGGTGGTGACCGGCTCGCGGGCGACGATGCGCGCCTCGCCTGCCGTGGTCGCGGTACTGCTCGCCGCGCCACTGACGGTGATCACGGAGGCGATCGCCCAGCGCTGCCCGACCTGCAGCAGGCCGGGCGGCACGAGATATTGCGGCGCGTCGAGCCGGGACGTCATGGTTTTCGCTCCGGTCTGTGCGTCATACCATTCAACACCGAGGTGACCGCCGGCCAGGCTGAAGATGTTGCCCATGACAGTCTGCGGTGTCCCCGGCAGGCGCGTCTTCTGCTCGACGATGCACTCCTCGGCATTGCATTCCCGGACGCGGCTGCTGGACATCACTTCCATGGCCGGGCCGGCGCCGGAGGTGACCGTGCGCATCTGCCAGTTCTGTCCGACCTGGAAGCGAACCGGCGTCAGCGGCACATCCGACCCGTCTGCCCCGCCACCCTGGACAATCAGTGCCGACCTGTTGAGTTCATCGACACGGCCCTGTGCTGCCAGACTCAGGCTGCCATTCGGGTATTTCTGCAGGAAAGCATAGAAATCGGCAACGTTACGGCTGCTACCAATGCGCTTCCAGTCATTGAGCTCCGCCTCGTAGGCCGGCCTGACGGTTTCGATCGTGAGCCTGTCCGGCGCGGCGATCTCTCCCCGGGCAAATACGAAATCTTCTTCCAGGCTGGTGCTCTCCCAGGGAATCTGGCGGCCTTCGCTCTTTTGCCGGACGAGATAGCGCACACGCTTGAACACATCTTCGATGCGCGCCTGCGGACGCCTGATCTCCTGCAGCAGGAAAGACGTGTAGAGACCGTTGCCGGTCTTCTCGTCGCCATCCTCGGCGACGTTGCCGGGCGCCGTCGCATAGGCGAGGAAGGTGCCCGCCGGCGCATCCAGCGGGGCAAGCCCCTGGTGGTCGCTGGCAGTGCCGAAGGGGTTGTTGCGGCAGGCATCGAGCACGATGATGTTCATGCGGTTGCCGGCATTCTTGAAGGCGGTGATCGCCTCTTGTACATCGACGGTCTGCGGTGCCACGTCGGCGGCCTTGGTGATCCTGGCATCCACCGGCACCAGATAATTGCGCTCGCTCACCTGCAGACCGTGACCGGCGTAGTAGAGCAGGCCGATGCCATGCTGTCCCTTGAGCTGGTCACGCGCCTTGGCGATGGCACCCCGCATCTGCAGACGCGTGCCATCGACGACCTCGAGAACCGTGAAGCCCTGGCTGCGCAGCGTCTGCGACATGGCTCGGGCGTCATTGGGCGGGTTGGGCAGGCGGGTGGTCCCTGCATAGGCCCCGTTGCCGATGACCAGTGCGACACGCACATAAACCGGCGCCTGGGCCGAGGCACTGCAGACAAGCAGCAAGGAGGCAACGAGTGCGGACAAGACGGGATGAATGGATAGGGCAGGCATACAGGCAAGCATTTTGATGAGCGAATGGAGCGATTAGAACACATCGGGAGTGACGCCGGAGGGCGCCCGGTATCGCACGGCAGGGGTCTTGCATGAAAAGTCAGTGGTCGCGGCACGGCGCCCGGCTACACTGTCTCACCCCGGCACGAAAGGAATGCGATGAACGGCGGGATCGAAACCACGCAAATGTCACTGGCGGCGCTGCACGCCCGGCTGCACGCCGCGGCAAGCCATGATCCCTTTCCCGACAGGCGCCGGCGCGACGCCTGGCTGGCCGCGCTCGAGCGCCTGTTGCGCGAGAACGCGGCGGCCTTTGCCGAGGCGATCCGCAGCGACTTCGGCCACCGCTCGGCGCACGAGACGCAGCTGCTCGAAATTTTCCCCTCGCTCGAGACCGTGCGTCATGCGCGCCGCCATCTCGGGGCCTGGATGCGCCCGCGCCGGCGCGCCGTCTCCGTGTGGTTCCAGCCCGGCCGTGCGCACGTCCTATGCCAGCCGCTCGGCGTGGTCGGCATCATCGTGCCGTGGAACTATCCACTCTATCTGGCCGTCGGCCCGCTCACCGGTGCGCTGGCCGCCGGCAACCGCGTGATGGTGAAAATGTCCGAATTCACGCCAGCGACCGCCGCGCTGTTCGCCCGTCTGGTCACGCAATATTTCGATGGTGGCGAAGTGGCTGTCGTGCAAGGCGGCGCCGACATTGCCGCGGCATTTGCCCGCCTGCCCTTTGGCCATCTGCTGTTCACCGGCTCGACCCGGGTCGGCCACAGCGTGATGCGTGCAGCGGCGGAAACGCTCACGCCGGTGACACTGGAGCTGGGCGGCAAATCGCCGGCCATCCTCGGGGCGGATTTTCCGCTCGGGAAATTCGCCGAACGCGTCCTCGTCGGCAAGCTGATGAATGCCGGCCAGACCTGTATCGCGCCCGACTACGTGCTGCTGCCCGCAGGCCGGGAAGAAGCCTTTCTCGCCGCGGCACGGCGCGTGGTGAGCACCTGCTATCCGGATATCCTGCACACGCCCGATTACTCCTCCATCATCAGCGAACACCATTACCGGCGCCTGCTTGCCCTCATCGAGGATGCGCGTGCCCGGGGCGCCGTCCTCACTCCCCTCGCGCCCGGCAGGGACCCGGACGCGGCGACGCGGCGCATTCCACCGCTGGCGCTGACACAGGTCACGCCCGACATGCAGGTGATGCAGGAAGAAATTTTCGGCCCGCTGCTGCCGATCGTGCCATACGGGAACCTCGACGAAGCGCTCGCCCACGTGAACGCACGGCCGCATCCGCTGGCGCTCTATTACTTCGATCACGATGCCGGGCGCAGCGCCCGCGTGCTCGAAAAAACGCTCTCGGGAGGCGTCACCCTCAACGACACCGTGCTGCACATCGCCCAGGACAACCTGCCCTTTGGCGGCGTCGGTGCAAGCGGCATGGGCCACTACCACGGCGTCGAAGGCTTCGAGACGTTCTCGAAAAAGAAGGCGGTGTTCCGGCAATCGCGCCTGAGCGGCGTCGGGCTCTTCAAGCCGCCCTACGGTGCGCGCTTCGAGCGACTGATGAAATGGCTGGCACGCTGAACGCACACCCGCCTGCCGGACATGGGCGCTGGCTCATCGTTGCCAACCCCCTCTCCGGCGGCGGGCGCATCCTGCACAATCGGCAGAAGATCGAGACAGCGCTGCGCGGCTGGGGCATCGAATACGAATTCGCCGTCAGCGAATATCCCGGCCATGCCGTCGACCTGACCGCACGCGCCGTTGAAAGCGGCTGCCGGCGCATCCTCGCCGTCGGCGGCGACGGCACCGTCAGCGAATGCGCCAACGGCCTCTTCCGCCAACAAGCCGCAGCCCCCGATTCAATCCTCCTGGGCGCGCTGCCCGCGGGGACCGGCAACGACTGGGCGCGCACCCTGGGCGTGCCCAAAGACCCCGAACAGGTGGCATCGTGCATGGCCGCGGGCGCAAGCCGTCTGCAGGATGTCGGCGTCGCCACCTTTGACGATGGCCGCACGCGCCATTTCATCAACGTCGCCGGCCTCGGCCTTGACGCCCATGTCGTGCAGGCCCTGCCCGCACGCAGGCCGGGCAGGGCGCAACGATTGGGCAAACTTGCCTATCTGTTCGGCCTGGCCAGGGGACTCTTCACCTATCGCGCCGTATCGCTGGGACTGACTTTTGCCCGGCACAGGATCGACACGCGCGCCCTCGTGCTCTTCTGTGCCATCGGCCGTTACTGCGGCAATGGCATGAATGTGGCCCCCGCGGCCCGGCCCGATGACGGCCTGTTCGACATCACGCTGGTGCAGGAGCTCTCGCGATGGGAGCTGGTGCGGAATCTGCGCCGGCTCTTCGACGGCACGCTGCCCGGTCATCCGAAGGTAATCACCCTGCGCGAAGCTTCGCTGCGGGTCGACACGGCAGGCCTGCCCGTCGAGGCCGATGGCGAGCTGATCGGCGCAGCCCCCGTGCACTTCTCGCTTCTGCCAGGCGCGCTGCGCGTGCTCGCCCCCGGGGAATAATTCACCCGCACGAAGAACAAGCTGCTACACTGCGCGCCGCGTCGGCCATCCATCAGTCAGCTTGCCGCGCGCCGCGTCATGTCCTTCGCGTCATGTTCCTCGCGTCCCATTCCTCACAACGAGATCCTGCCCAGACTGATCGCCACCACGGCGAGGCTGATCCAGGAACGACATCATGAGTTTTACCGAACTCGGCCTGCGCGCCGAAATCCTTCGTGCCATTGCCGAAGAAGGCTACACCACGCCCACGCCGATCCAGGCACAGGCGATTCCCGCCGTCCTTGCCGGCCGCGACCTGATGGCCGCAGCACAAACCGGCACCGGCAAGACGGCCGGCTTCACCCTGCCGATCCTGCAACAGCTGAGCACGCGCCCGGCGCGTGTGCGCGGCAAGGCGCGCGCCCTGGTGCTCACCCCGACGCGCGAGCTCGCCGCCCAGGTCGAAGAGAGCGTGCGCACCTACGGGCGCTTCCTGCCGCTGAAAACTGCGCTGGTGTTCGGCGGTGTCGGCATGGTGCCGCAGATCAAGGCGCTGCGCGCCGGCGTCGATCTGATCGTCGCCACACCCGGACGCCTGCTCGATCATGTCGGCCAGAAGACCGTCGATCTGTCCGCCATCGAAATCCTCGTCCTCGACGAAGCCGACCGCATGCTCGACATGGGCTTCATCCACGACATCCGCAAGCTGCTCGCTCTGCTGCCCGCACAAAAACAGGGGCTGCTCTTCTCGGCGACCTTCTCCGACGAGATTCGTGCGCTCGCCGCCGGCCTGCTCAAGGAACCGCAGAGCATCGAGGTGGCGCCGCGCAACACGGCGGCCGAACTGATCACGCAGCGCATCTATCCGGTCGACAAGGCGCGCAAGCGCGAGCTCCTGATCAAGCTCATCGACGACCACCACTGGCACCAGGTACTGGTGTTCACGCGCACCAAGCACGGCGCCAACACGCTCGCCGAGAAGCTCGACAAGGCCGGCATCCGCGCCGCCGCCATCCACGGCAACAAGAGCCAGAACGCACGCACGAAGGCGCTCGCCGACTTCAAGAACCTCAAGCTCAACGTGCTCGTCGCCACCGACATCGCCGCCCGCGGACTGGACATCGACCAGTTGCCGCATGTGGTGAATTTCGAGTTGCCCAATGTGCCGGAAGACTACGTGCACCGCATCGGCCGCACCGGCCGCGCCGGCAGCACGGGGCAGGCCGTCTCGCTCGTCTGCGTGGACGAACAGGGCCTGCTGCGCGACATCGAGCGCCTGCTCAAGCGCCCGATCGAGAAGCTCGTGCTGCCCGGCTTCGAGCCGGACCCGAACATCCGGCCGGAACCGATCCAGCGCGGCAAGCCGGCGCAAAAGCAGCCGCCCCGGACGGCCCCGCGCGGCAACGGCCGGCACACCGCCCAGCCCGGATCATCCCCCCGGTCGCATGCCCCGGCGCCACGCCACACCGGGCAGCCCGGGCGCGGCCCGGGGCGTGCCGGTGCAGCCCCGGCGAAACCGCGACAAAGCCTTCACAGGGCGGGCAAAACCTCATAGAGTGAGGTCTCCTCCCCTGCGGCCCGTACGGCCTGTCGCGCATGGACCCTCCCGCCGAAACGCCGATCAAGATCCGCCTGCTCGAGGCGGCCGATCGCCCGCAGATCGAGCGCTTCTTCCTCGAAGAGATGGATGAAGTGTCGCTGCACTGGCGCTTTTTCCGCACCATGACGCCGATCATGATCGGGCGCTATGTGGCGCAGATCGATTTCGGTGGTGGCAACCTTGTTTTTGGTGCCTTCTACGAAAACCGGCTGGTCGGCGTCGCCGAGCTCACCGCCATCCACGGCAGCGAGCTGTGCAGCGAGAACCGGCCGGGCATGCTTAGTTGCGCCGAGCTGGGCATCGCCGTCTCCGACCGGCTGCACCAGCAGGGCATCGGCCGCATCCTGCTCGAAGCGCTGATGCACGAGGGCTGGGCAGGCGGCCTGCAACGCATCCAGCTCTCGACCCTGCATGACAACCAGCCGATGCTCAGGCTTGCCCAGCGCATGGGCTTTCGCCACCTGCGCGAGGAAGCCGATGAAGTCATCATGCAGGCGCTACGCCCGCCCGGACAGGCACCGGCCGGCCCCAGCCCACCCTCTGCGCCGCAGCCGCCCGCCTCCCCGCCCCTGTGCATGGTGCTCCTGCACAAAGGACGCTGCTCCTGAAATGGCATCTTCCGGTTTTTATTTGTCATCGTGACCTTTGCCACGGGCACGCCCCCTGCATTCATTTACAATCGCGCGCTGACGGTCGCCTGACGGTCGCCTGCGACCCTGCTGCTTTTCATCCATACCCGGAGATCCACATGTTCGACCTGTTCAAAAAGAAGGAAAAACCCGAAAACCGTCAATCCGCAGCGGGCATGCCTGCTGCCAATCCGGAAGGCGGCATCCGCTACTACCCGAACCTCATCCAGGATCTGGTCAGCGATCACCGCAAGCTGCATGCCCTGCGCGAGCACATCTTCGACAGCTTCACCCGCCGCGACATTACCGCCATCGCCAGGGACCTGAAGGAATACGGCACCCTGGTGCGCAACCACCTGCTCACCGAGAACATGCGCCTCTACATCTATCTGCAGCAGCACATGGCCGGCGACGAGGTGAATACGGCCCTGGTGCGCTCCTTCCGCAGGGAGATGGACGGCATCGCCAAGACGGCGCTGGATTTCCTCGACCGCTACAAGGACATCGAGACCAAATCGGCAAGCGAGCTGGTGAGCTTCACCCAGGAACTCGACAAGATCGGCGCCGTCATTGACGCACGCATGCAGCGCGAGGAAGAAACGCTCTATCCGCTCTACGCCGAAAACTATTGACGTCCTGAAACGCCCGGGTGCGGGTTCCACGTCGACTTCCCTTCAGGCTTCAACTAAGGTAGAAAGCGGCATGGACCCGACACTGCAAGAAACCCTCTCGCCCATTCTCGCGGCCCATCCGGGTCGCCCCGACGCGCTCCTGCCGGTGCTGCATGCCGTGCAGGACGCCCTTGGGCACATCCCCATGGCGGCCGTACCGGCCATCGCCCATGCCCTCAACCTGTCGCGCGCCGACGTGCACGGCACAATCGGCTTCTATCACCATTTCCGTCAGACACCTCCGGGGCGGCACGTCGTGCGTATCTGTTGTGCCGAAGCCTGCCAGGCCGTCGGCGCCGAGGCGCTCGCCGGGCACGCACAGGCGCGCCGGGACAACTGCGGGGAGGGGAGCAGCCTGACGATCGAGCCCGTGTACTGCCTCGGCCTGTGCGCCTGCGGGCCCGCCGTTCAGGTCGATGAGACCGAGCTTCATGCGGCGATGACGCCGGCCCGCCTTGATGCCTTGCTGGCGGCGCTGGAGATCGACGGGCGATGAAGACGCGACTCTTCGTTCCCGGGGACGCCGCCGCGCGTGCGCTCGGCGCCGACGCCGTCCTGTCAGCACTGACTTTTGCTGCCGCGCGCCGCGGCCTCGAACTGGACATCGTGCGCAACGGCTCGCGCGGCATGGTCTGGCTGGAACCCCTCATCGAAGTCGACACGCCCGCCGGGCGCATCGGCTACGGCCCGCTGACGGTCGACGCCGTCACAGACCTCTTCGCTGCCGGCTTCCCGCAGGCACCGGACCATCCGCTCTGTCTGGGGCCGGTCGAAGAAATCCCCTGGCTCGCCCGGCAAACACGGCTGCTCACGCGCCGCCTCGGCCGTCTCGATCCTCGATCATTCACCGATTACGTGGCGCACGGCGGCGGCAAGGGCTGGCAGCAGGCGCGCTCGATGACTGCGGCACAGATCGTCGATGCCATCGAAGCCTCGGGGCTGCGCGGGCGCGGCGGCGCCGCCTTCCCGGCCGGCATCAAGTGGCGCACGGTGCTCGATGCCGCGGCCACCCCCAAATATCTCGTCTGCAATGCCGACGAGGGCGATTCGGGCACCTTCTCCGACCGCATGCTGATGGAAGGCGATCCTTTCCTGCTGCTCGAGGGCATGGCCATCGCCGCCCGCGCCATCGGCGCCGGCAAGGCCTTCATCTACCTGCGCTCGGAATATCCACATGCGCATCTCGCCCTGCAGGCGGCACTCGACGCCGCGCCGCCCTGGCTTGCCGACCTCGACATCGAGATCCGCAAGGGCGCCGGTGCCTACATCTGCGGCGAGGAAACCGCGCTGCTCGAGAGCATCGAGGGACGACGCGGCATCGTCCGCGCCAAACCACCGCTGCCCGCCCTGGCCGGCCTCTTTGGCTGCCCGACGCTGGTGCATAACGTCCTGTCCCTGGCCAGTGTGCCCGACATCCTCGCCGGCGGCGCCCAGGCCTACCACACCCATGGCCACGGCCGCTCGCGCGGCACCCTGCCGTTCCAGCTTGCCGGCAACATCCGGCGTGGCGGGCTGGTCGAGCTGCCCTTCGGCCACACGCTGCGCGAACTGCTCTACGACTTCGGCGGCGGCTCGCGCTCGGGCCGACCACTGCGCGCCGTACAGGTGGGCGGCCCGCTCGGCGCCTATCTGCCCGAAGCACAGTTCGACACGCCGCTCGACTACGAAGCCTTCGCCGCACTGGGCGGCACGCTCGGCCACGGCGGCATCGTCGCCTTCGACGACACGGTCGACATGGCCCGGCAGGCGCGCTATGCGATGAAGTTCTGCGCCGTCGAATCCTGCGGCAAGTGCACGCCCTGCCGCATCGGCTCGACGCGCGGCGTGGAACTGCTCGACCGCATCCGTGCCGGCGAGACGGCGCAGATCGAAGTGCTCGAAGAACTTTGCGAAACCATGACACACGGCTCGGCCTGCGCGCTGGGCGGCATGACACCGATCCCGGTACGCTCGGCCTTGCAGCACTTCAAGGAAGATTTTTTCAGAGGCCTGCCATGAACACCCCGCAAGACGCCCTGGCCCTCGATACCGTCCGTCTGGAGATCGATGGCATCCCGGTCGATGCGCCGCCCGGCACACCGCTCCTGCGCGCCGCCGCCGCGGCCGGCATCGCCATCCCGAAACTGTGCGACACGCCCGCACTCAAACCCTTCGGTTCGTGCAGACTGTGCCTGGTCGAAATCGAAGGGCGCAAGGGCACACCGGCCTCCTGTACGACGCCGGTGGAAGCCGGCATGAAGGTGCGCACGCAGACCGAACGGCTGACGCGGCTGCGCCGCAACGTCATGGAGCTCTACATTTCCGACCACCCGCTCGACTGCCTGACCTGCCCGGCCAACGGTGCCTGCGAGCTGCAGGACATGGCCGGCGTCGTCGGTCTGCGCGAAGTGCGCTACGGCCTGGCGGACGGGCGCCCGGGCGAGAACCACTTCGAGAATGCCACCGTCGATGACTCGAACCCCTACTTCAGTTTCGATCCGGCCCGGTGCATCATCTGCAGCCGCTGCGTCCGCGCCTGCGACGAGATCCAGGGCAGCTTCGCCATCACGATCGCCGGGCGCGGTTTCGGTTCAGTCGTGGTGGCCGGCCAGGGTGGCGACTGGATGGATTCGGACTGCGTCTATTGCGGCGCCTGCGTCAAGGCCTGCCCGACGGCCAGCCTCACCGAGAAGACAGTGATCGACATGGGCCAGCCCACGCGCGTTGTGCACACCACCTGCGGCTACTGCGGCGTGGGTTGCGGCTTTCGCGCCGAGCTGCAGGGCGATCGTCTCGTACGCATGGTGCCCGACGACGCGGGACGCGCCAACGCCGGCCACGCCTGCATCAAGGGCCGCTTCGCCTGGGGTTATGCCACTCATCCGGAGCGCATCACCACACCGATGATCCGTGCGAAGGTCAGCGACCCCTGGCGCAAGGTGAGCTGGCAGGAGGCGCTCGATCATGCCGCCGGCGAATTCCGCCGCATCCAGAAAACACACGGTGTTCACAGCATCGGCGCCATCGCCTCGAGCCGCTGTACCAACGAGGAAGACTATCTGGTGCAGAAACTCGCACGCGCCGCCTTTGGCAACAACAACGTCGACAACTGCGGCCGCGTCTGCCATTCGCCTACCGGCTACGGCCTCAAGCAGACGCTGGGCGAATCGGCCGGCACCCAGGCCTTCGATTCCCTGTCGGCCGCCGAGGCCGTGCTCCTGATCGGCGCCAACCCGAGCGATGCCCATCCGGTATTCGCCGCACGCCTCAAACAGCGCCTGCGCCAGGGCGTGCCGCTCATCGTCATCGACCCGCGCGCCATCGAACTCGTCGATACGCCGCACGTGCGTGCCGCTCATCATCTGCAATTGCGTCCGGGCACCAACGTCGCCGTGCTGACGGCGCTCGCCCACGTCATCGTCCGCGAAGGGCTGGTCGATGAAGGATACGTCGCCGCGCGCTGCGAGGCGCCGTCCTTCGCCGCATGGCGCGACTTCGTCGCACGCGCGGACAATTCTCCCGAAGCGCTCGCCGCCGTGAGCGGTGTGCCCGCCGACACGGTACGCGCCGCTGCGCGCCTCTACGCCGGTGCCGGCAAGGCGGCGATCTACTACGGCCTCGGCGTCACCGAGCACGCGCAAGGCTCGACGGCGGTGATGGCCATCGCCAATCTCGCCATGGCCACCGGCAACCTTGGCCACGAGGGCGCCGGCGTCAATCCGCTGCGCGGCCAGAACAACGTGCAAGGCTCCTGCGACATGGGCTGTTTCCCGCACGAATTGCCCGGCTATCGCCACGTCTCGGACGATGTCACGCGCAGCACTTTCGAACACGCCTGGGGCGTATCGATCCCGTCCGAGCCAGGGCTGCGCATCCCGCACATGTTCGATGCGGCCGTCGCGGGCCACTTCAAGGGGCTTTATTGTCAAGGCGAGGACCCGGCACAATCGGACCCCAACCTCCACCACGTCCGGGCGGCACTGGCAGCGATGGAGTGCGTCGTCGTGCAGGATCTGTTCCTGAGCGAAACGGCACGATTCGCCCACGTCTTCCTGCCCGGCTCCTCCTTCCTCGAAAAGGACGGCACCTTCACCAACGCCGAGCGGCGCATCTCGCGCGTGCGTCGCGCCCTGCCGCCGCCGGCCGGCCTGGCCGACTGGGAAATCACCCAGGCGCTGGCCAACACACTCGGCTATCCGATGAATTACGCGCACCCGTCCGAGATCATGGACGAGATCGCACGCATGACACCCACCTTTGCCGGCGTGACCTACGAAAAGCTCGATCGCCTCGGCTCGATCCAGTGGCCCTGCAACGCGACCGCCCCGCAGGGCACACCGACCATGCACGTCGGCACGTTCGTGCGCGGCAAGGGGCGCTTCATGATCACTCAGTATGTGGCGACCGAAGAGAAGGTGACGCGCCGCTTCCCGCTGCTGCTGACGACCGGGCGCACACTGACGCAGTACAACGTCGGCGCGCAGACGCGGCGCACCGCCAACACACTCTTCTACGCCACTGATTATCTGGAGATCCATCCGCATGACGCCGAAGAGCGCGCCATCGCCACCGGCATGCCGGTGCGCGTTGCCTCACGCACCGGCCAGGCGCTGCTCACCGCACGCGTCACCGAACGTGTGGCACCCGGCGTGGTGTTCACCACCTTTCACTTCCCGGAGTCCGCATCGAACGTGCTCACCAGCGAGATCGGCGACTGGGCAACCGACTGCCCCGAATACAAGGTCACCGCCGTCGAAGTCTCGCCCCATGCCGAAGGGGCAGGGAAGCACACATGAAACAGTCATCGACCGACAAGCTGATCGACATGGTCAATCGCGTCGGCGATTACTTCGCGGCAATGCCTAGCCACACCGAGGCCGTTGCCGGCATCACCCACCACCTGCGCAAGAGCTGGGCGCCCTCCCTGCGCCGGACGCTGCTCGCCTGTCTGGGCACGCCCGCCGAAGCACGGATGCGGCCGCTGGTGCGCGAAGCACTGCAAAACCTGTAATATCAGCAATCCATTTCCATCAAGCTAGGAGCCGCCGCCATGAAAAACCTCCCTGCCTCCCTGTCGTTACTGTCCCTGCTGCTGTTCGTCGCCACACCGGTCATCGCCCAGGGCATGAAGCCGGGCTTGTGGGAGGTCAAAACGATCAAGCAGGTGGTGGACGGCCAGGACATGACGGCACAGATGGCCGCCGCGCAGGCGCAGATGCGCCAGCAAATGGCCAGCATGACCCCCGAACAGCGCAAGCAGCTCGAAGCCATGATGGGTGGGCAGGGCAGCGCGGCCGGCAGTGGCGCCACGCGCATCTGCATCAGTCCGGAAATGGCCAAGCGCGAAGAGCCGATGCTTGATCCACAGGGACATTGCAAGCCGAGCAAGATGAGTCGCAGCGGCAACACCACCAGTTTTGAATTTGACTGCAGCACCGCGCAGGGTCGCTCGATCGGCAAGGGCAAGAGCACCACCACCGGCAGCAGCATCCACAGCATCATGGAGATGACCACCAGCGGCCAGCGCGGCACACACACCATGCAGAGCGAATCGCAGATGAACTATCTGGGGCCGGACTGCCAGGGGCTGGCGCCCGTCGGATCATTCAAGCGGTAAAGAACCGCACGGCCAACTGGCTACCGAGAACAGCGTTGCATGACGGAGCACCGCCGCACACCGTCATGACGGCTTCCCCCGATCTTCAGAAAAACGGCCAGCGCTGCGAGCGCAACACGTAGTCGGCGCACAAGCCGGCAAAGATCATCGCACCGACCCAGTTGTTGTTCATGAAGGCGCGAAAGCACGGCATGCGCTCGCGCCCGCGAATCCAGAATCCGTGACGCACCATCATCAGCCCCGCCAGCACCAAACCCGTATAAAAATACACTCCGCGTCCGGCTTGATGGCCAACCCAGGCAAGCAGGCCGAGCGTGACGGCGTAGCTCACCATCACCGCGGCCACGTCAAACCGCCCGAAGGTAATCGCCGATGTGCGAATGCCGATCTTCAAGTCATCGTCACGATCAACCATGGCATAGCAGGTGTCGTAACCGATCGCCCAGAAAATATTTGCTGCCAGCATCACCCAGGCCAGCGCGGGCACATTGCCCAGTTGCGCGGCAAAAGCCATCGGAATGCCGAAGCCGAAAGCCACCCCCAGATACGCCTGCGGAATAGAGAGAAAACGCTTGGTAAGTGGATAGCTCGCAGCCAGAAACAGCGCCACCACCGAGAGCATCCAGACCAGCTTGTTCAAGCGCACGATGAGCAGAAACGCGCACACAGAAAGGGTGACCGCCAGCACGATGGCCTCTCGCCCGGAGACGAGGCCCGCCGCCAGGGGCCGGTCCTGCGTACGTTTGACATGCGCGTCGAAATGGCGGTCGGCGTAGTCGTTCATCACCACACCCGCCGAGCGCATCAGGAGCGTACCGAAGGCAAAAATCCATACCAGCAGCAGATGTGGCTGCCCCTCGGCAGCGATCCACAGCGCCCACAAGGTCGGCCACAGCAAGAGTAGCGTGCCGATCGGCTTGTCGAGCCGCATCAGACGTTCATAGGCATCGAGGCGCTGGCGCAGGGTGAGTTCGGGCATGCCTGGATTCTACAACGAAGCGCTCCTCCAGTATGCCGCCGTTCTGCCAGCGCTGACTTTCCTTCAAACCTGTGCATCCCGTCTGTCAGCCAGGCGAATCGCATCACCGCCGCCAACCGCCTTCCTCCGGGCGGCGCGCTGCTGATGCTGAAAAAGAAAGGGCCGGCAATGCCGGCCCGATCCGAAGAGAAAAATGACTCAGCGCATGCTCAGAGATTCGCTGACAATTTTCGGGGTGATGAACACCAGCAGCTCGGTTTTGTTGTCGCGCTTTTCATTGTGTTTGAAGAGGAATCCGACATAGGGCATGTCACCCAGCACTGGAATCTTTGTCGTCAGATTCCGCTCGTCCTGGGTATAGATGCCGCCGATGACCACCGTCCCGCCATTATCCACCAACACTTCTGTCTGGATATGCTTGGTATCGATCGCCACCCCCGCACCGGTCGAAATTTGTGAATTGGGTGCATCCTTGTTCACATTGACCGTCAGGTTGACACGCCCGTCCGGAGTGATTTGCGGTTTGACCTTGAGCGAAAGGTTGGCCTTGCGGAACGAAACACTCGTCGCACCGGAACTGGTCGCCTGCTGATAGGGAATCTCGACACCCTGCTCGATGAGGGCCTCGACCTGATCTGCCGTCACCACACGCGGGCTGGAGATGATCTTGCCTTTGCCGTCCGCCTCAAGCGCGCTGACCTCCAGATTCAGGAATCTCGTGGCGGCACTGTTGAACAAGACAAAGGAGAACTGGCCCGCCTGCTTGCCGGCAATCGAGGTGGCCGGCAAATTGACACCCAGCGAATCCCTGAGGAAATCCGGGTTCGTCGAGGTTTGCCCGGTATGGAAACCGGTATCCGGAGTCCCGCCGCCCAGCTCAAAGCCCTTGCTCCCGATCCGGTTACGGTGAGCAAAGGGCGTCAGGCTGTGATAGCCGAGTCGCGCACCGACGTTCTTGGTGAAATTGTCTTCCGCTTCCACGATGCGCGCCTCGATCATGACCTGTTTGGCAGGAATGTCGATTTCCGCAATGATTCTTTGCATCTCTTCCAGCTTCGAGGGGACATCGGTGACGATCAGCTTGTTCGTGCGCTCATCCATGATCACCGCGCCGCGTTTCGAGAGAATGGTTTGCTCCTTGTCCTTGAGGACCTCGAAGATCGACTTGGCCTTGTGGTAATTCAACTGGAAGGTCTGTGTCTTGAGCGGTTCCAGATCGGTGATCTGCTGCAATGCTTCCATTTGCAGTTTTTCCCTGGCCGCCAGTTCGTCACGCGGCGCAATCCAGATCACATTGCCGTTCTTGCGCATGTCCAGACCTTTGGCCTGGAGAATGATGTCAAGCGCCTGATCCCAGGGTACGTCCTTGAGGCGAAGAGTCAGATTTCCGCTGACCGTGTCACTGGTGATGATGTTGAAATCGGTGAAATCGGCAATCACCTGCAGCACGGCGCGTATGTCGATGTTTTGAAAGTTCAGGGACAACTTCTCTCCCTGATAGCCTTTCCGGCTTCCCTGAACCAGCTTGTTGGGATCCTCAATCACCTGTTTGACTTCGACGACAAACTGGTTGTCGCTCTGATAGGCATTGTGTTCCCACAGTCCTTTGGGCGAGATCACCATCCGGACATTTTCGCCCTTGGTTTCAGTCATGACGGTCGTAATCGGCGTTGCAAAATCATTCACGTCCATCTTGCGGCGCAAGTTATCGGGCAGGCCGGTCTTCATGAACTCGACAATGAGATTGACGCCCTTCTGACGAATGTCGATACCGACGTTGCTGTCGGAAAGATCCACCACGACACGTCCCTCGCCGCCCGGGCCGCGCCGGAAATTGATATCCCGAATGCTCGGCTTGCTGCCTGAAGCCGGTGCTTCGGCAAAATGCGTCGAATTATTCTGGGTTTGCTCCGCCTGGACAGCCGGCTCGCCCCCACCACCGGACAGGGTGATGAACGTATCCTTCCCGTCCCTTCTGACCGCTGCCTGGCGCATCGACTTCAAATTCAGAACCAGTCGGGTCCGGTTTCCTACCTGGGCAAGATTGACGCTGCGCAAGTCACCTTCATTGAAACTTTGTGCATTCCGGCCCAATCCGTTTGTGACTCCGGGAAAATCAAAAGCAATACGCGGCGGCTTGGCGACACTGAAGCTGACCGGATCACTTGCAAGGGGCTGGCTGGTGGTCAGTTGCAGAACGATATCGCCGCCTTGCTGATTCACCCCCATGGATTCGATGGCAACTTGCGCCCAAGCCGTCCGCACGAGCAGCAGACAGGCAACAAGAACGAGGCTTTTCAATATGTGTGTCGATGGTTTCATTACTTACCCTCCTGCTGTTTCTCTTGCAGCTGCATTGTGCTTGTGCGTTCGGTATATTCCCCGGCTGAATCAGGAACCAGTTCTTTCAGTGTCACTTCGGTTTCGTTGATATCGGTAATAATCCCAAAGTTTTGACCCATATAATTTCCAATTTTCACCTGATAAACATTTTTGTCTGCCTGGATCAGGGCATGGGCCATTTTCCCTTTCATCAACGCCCCCACCATGCGCAGCGACTCGAGCGGGAAAGCTTCCAGGGGCTCACGCCGGCGATCGAGGTCAGGCCGAATGCCGCCACCACCTGCCTTGCGTTCCGGCTCGATCTTGACCGGATCAAAAGGTGAGATTGCATCAATGGCCTCAAATGCCACTGCCGGAAAATTCTTGATTTCCGGAAGCGGAGGAATACTCCCCTTGAAATCCTTGGTCGAATCCTGCATCCATTGCCGTATGTCCTGATGTTCTTCACCCGAGCAGGCCACCAGGCCCAGCGAGACAAGCAAAAAGGCCATCCGCCTCATTTGCTACCCCCTTTTTTAAGATCTTTCGACGCCTTGGCTTTCCGCTGGGAGGCCAGCTCTTCCTCGTCCAGATAACGATAGGTCATCGCAATGGCATCCATTTTGAGTATGGGACCGTTCTTGTCGGGCGCAATGGACAGATTCTTCAAGGCAACGATACGAGACAATTTTGCGATATCTGCAGAAAACGCCCCCAGATCCTGGTAACTCCCGCTGATTTTCAAGTCAATGGGCAGTTCTGCATAAAAATCCTTCATTGTTTCCTTGCCGGGCTTGAATAAGTCAAACTGGAGTCCGCGCCCCAGTCCTGCCTGGTTGATGTCGATCAACAAGGCTTCCATCTCTGCCTTGTTGGGCAATTGTTTGAGCAATACACCGAATTTCTTGTCAATATCGGCGAGTTGCTTGCGGTATTCGTCAAGATTGATTGCCTGTTTTTTCTTGTCGAGATACTCGAGCTTGAGCGTTTCTTCCTGCTTCTGCTTGGCATCAAGCTCTTCAAGTTGCGCTTTCCAGTCGAACCACCAGCCAGCGAGCAGAAGAAGGACAAACAGCACGAGCAGGACGGTTGCCCGCGGAAGAGCAGGCCAGGCGCCGATGTCCTTGGGATCGAGATTCTTGAAGTCATCGGAAAAAGCCCGCAAATCAAACTTGGCGTTCGCTGTTGCATTCATAGGTTTAATTCCGCTTCAAAGCCGGGCTTTTCGAGTCCGTTTTGTCAGCCCCGGAAGTCACAGGTGGAGTGATGAAAACATTCAGATTAAATTCCGAGTACCGTCGGCCAGACAATACTGTCGCCTTGATTTCAATCAGATCGGGGCGTTCCATCAGAGGAGAGGCTTCAAGGTTGCGCATCAAATTCGACACCCGTGCATTCGATTGCGCATACCCTGCCAGATTGATGATGTTCCCGGTCTGCTTCAGCGCTTTCAAATACGTTCCGGTTGGAATTTGATGGGCCAGCTCGTTGAACAACTGCACGCTTTCGTTACGTCCCCCCTGAAGCGATTCAATGATGTTTTTTCTTGAAATAAGCGCGTCGGTTTGTTCCTTGAGTTTTTTGATCTCATCAATTTCCTTGTCCAGGGCAGCGATTTCCTTTTTCAGGAAATTATTTTTCCCTTCTTGCTGGCTGATATAGCCGGCGATCCCGCCATGGACCAGGAAAACGAGGAGAATTGACAAGACGGCGACAAGGCCTGCCAGAGCAAAGAATTGCTGCCTCTGCGCTTTTCGCTTTTCTTCGCGATGAGGTAATAGATTGATGCGAATCATTGATCGAATCTCCGCATGGCAAGCCCACAGGCAACCAGCAACGAGGGTGCATCCGCGGTAAGGTTTTTCGGGCGGATACGCTGGGATAGCGCCATGCTGGTGAATGGGTTGGCGACAACCGTGTTGATCTGGGTGCGCTCAGAAACAATCTCATCCACCCCGGGGATTACCGCACATCCGCCTGCCAGAATGATGTGATCCACCTGATTGAACTGTGTCGAAGTAAAGAAGAACTGCAACGCCCGTGACGCCTCAAGTGCCAGATTTTCAAGGAAAGGCCGCAGCAAATCCGACTCGAAGTTCTCCGGCAGATTCCCTGATCTTTTGGCGGCCTCCGCCTCTTCCTGACTCATGCCGTATTGACGAACGATATCCTGGGTCAATTGCCCCCCTCCAAACGCCTGCTCACGCGTATAAACGGGCTGATCATTGCGCAAGACGGTCACGTTCATGACATTTGCGCCGATATCGATCAAGGCGATCGTCTTGTTTTTCCCTCCATCGGGGAACTGGCCTTCGACAAGCTCGAAAGCCGACTGGGCGGCGTATGATTCGACATCCATCACCAAGGGGCGCAAGCCAGCCGCTTCGGCAACCGCTACGCGATCTTCCACTTTTTCCTTGCGCGAAGCCGCAATGAGAACCTCGACCTCATCCGGGCTACTCGGCGCCGGCCCGACAACCTGGAAATCCAGATTCACCTCATCCAGAGCGAACGGAATATATTGATTCGCCTCTGACTCGACCAGGAATTCCAGTTCATGCTCACGCTGTCCCGCAGGAACGACAATTTTCTTGGTGATCACCGCTGCAGCCGGAAGCGCCATGGCGACATGCTTGATTGACGTCCCCATTCGCTTCCATGCCCGCTTCACGGCCTCGGAAACCGCCTCCAGATTGGCAATGTTTCCGTCCACCACGGAATCGCGCGGAAGAACCTCTATTGCATAGCGCTCAATCCGGTAACTTCCCTTTGAGACCTCTGCCAGCTCAACCATCTTGACAGACGATGTGCTGATATCCAGCCCCAACAAAGGCCGCGCTTTCGGATTGAAAATTGAAAGGTCTATTTCCAAGGAGAAATCCTTTTGTATTTTCGTGGGTTAGAAGCAATACACATAATTTACATTAAATCCTAGCAACAACTACTCTTTGTGTAAACATTTTTTTCACACCCGTGTCGCTCAAGCCCGACAAGTTAAAGGAAAATCAAGAAAAATCCATCATTACACTGTTTTTATTTGAAAATCCAGATATATCACCAGATGGTGAGGTGCGGCAGATCTGCTAAAAAACAGGCTTTACTGGCGTAGGCATATAATTGCGCGCTTCGTGACTGGTGCATTGAGACTTCGTGTTGATTACCGCGCTTCGCTGGATTGCCTATCCTGTCTTGTTGCTTGTCGGCATTGCCCTCATCGGCCTGTCCTTGCTGGCCATTATTGTTATTCTGGCTTATCCGCAACTTCCCTCTTTGGAAACCCTCACGGATTACCAGCCAAAGATTCCTTTGCGGGTTTACACGGCAGACGGCTATCTGATCGGTGAATTTGGCGAGGAGAGGCGGGCGCTGATCCGCATTCAGGATGTGCCGCCCGTGATGAAGCAGGCCATCCTTGCGGCAGAAGACGAGCGCTTCTACCAGCATCCTGGCGTCGACGTTCAAGGTGTCTTGCGTGCGGCCTATGCAAACTTTACTGGCGGGGGAAGGCGTCAGGGGGCAAGCACGATCACCATGCAGGTTGCCCGGAATTTTTTTCTCTCCAGCGAGAAAACCCTCACGCGCAAGGTATTCGAAGCCTTGCTTGCCTTCAAAATCGAAAACAGTCTGAGCAAGGATGCCATTTTTGAAATTTACCTCAACCAGATTTATCTGGGCCAGCGCGCTTACGGCTTTGCTTCCGCATCCCAAATTTATTTTGGCAAGCCACTGAGGCAAATCGATTTGCCAGAAGCGGCCATGCTTGCCGGATTACCCAAGGCCCCTTCAAGCTTCAATCCGGTCGCCAATCCCAAGAGGGCCAAACTCCGCCAACTTTACGTCTTGCGCAGGATGCGCGAGTTGGGGTTCATCACGGAGGCACAATGGACGGGCGCACAGAAAAAAGATCTGCACATCAAGCACAATCTCAATGAATTTGCGGTTCATGCGGATTATGTTGCCGAAATGGCCCGGCAGATGGCTTTTGATCGCTTTCAAGGCGAAGCGTATACCCGCGGACTCCGGGTCATCACCACCATCCTGAAGGCGGACCAGGAAGCCGCTTATGCAAGCCTGAGACGTGGCGTGATGGATTACGACAGGCGCCATGGCTACCGGGGTGCCAGAGCTTATGTCGATCTTGACCAGCCCGGCACGCCACTCGACGAGGTCATCGAGGAAGCGTTGCAGGAAGAACCGGACTCTGACGATATTTATGCAGCGGTTGCGCTTGAGGCCAGCTCAAGTCAGGTCAAGGCCTACCTGCGCAGCGGGGAAATCGTACAAATATCCGGCGATGGACTCAAATTCGCACAGCGCATGCTTGAGGACAAGGCGCCTGCAAACAAGCGGATCCGCCGCGGCGCCATCCTTTATGTGCAAAAGGATGGCAAGGAGAATTGGCAGATCGTACAGCTGCCGGAGGTCGAGGCAGCATTCGTATCCGCCAGTCCGGCGGACGGGGCCATCCATGCCCTGGTCGGCGGCTTCGATTTTTATCGTAACAAGTTCAACCACGTCACGCAGGCATGGCGCCAACCCGGTTCAAGCTTCAAGCCTTTCATTTATTCAGCGGCACTCGAGAAAGGCTTTACCCCGGCCAGTATCGTCCTGGATGAACCCCTGGTCATCTCCGCTGCAGAAACCGGAAGCCAGGCGTGGGAGCCAAAAAATTACGACGGAAAATACGAAGGGCCCATGACCTTGCGGACCGGCCTGGCAAAATCAAAAAATCTTGTTTCGATTCGTGTTCTCAAGGCCATCGGCACGCATTACGCCCAGGATTACATCACCCGCTTCGGTTACGACGCGGACAGGCATCCTCCCTATCTCACCATGGCACTGGGTGCAGGCAGCGTCACCCCCTGGCAGCAACTTGCCGGCTATTCGGTTTTTGCCAATGGTGGCTATCGCATTCAGCCTTATGTCATCAAACAGATTCTTGACGACAAAGGGGCGGTCCTCGCACAAGCCGAGCCCGTCAGTGCCGGTGATGAAAACCTGAGGGTCATTGATCCGCGCAACGCCTATCTGATGGACAGCATGCTGCACGACGTCGTCCGGCGTGGAACAGCCACACGGGCCCTTAAGCTGAAACGTGGTGATCTGGCGGGGAAAACCGGAACGACCAACGATTTCATCGACGCCTGGTTTTGCGGCTATCAACCCTCATTGGTGGGCATCGCCTGGATAGGATTTGATCAGCCCAGAAAACTCGGCAACGGAGAAACCGGAGGATTTGCCGCATTACCCATCTGGATCGGCTATATGGAGAAGGCGTTGAAGAATGTTCCGGAATCCTTCATGGCAATGCCGCCGGGCCTGATAACGATCAATACCTCACCCGATGGCTCCGGCAAGGAAGAGTTGATCTACAAGGAAAACCTGCCTCCGCCGCCAAAGGATGACGCCAGTGAGACAACCACCGGCGATACCCAGAAAAAATATGTCTATCCGGGTCTTGGGGGGCCTGACTACTGAAACAACCCCGACCTTCCTAATCAAGCTCGACGGGTATGCCCGCCTGATCCGACAGGAGCCGGTTCAAGGCTGCAAATAACTCGATGCCATCCCGGGTACCAACCCAGCATTGATTCTCGTACCGGAAATGAAAGCCGCCCGAGCGCGCCGCCACCCAGATTTCCTGTGCCGCCGCATGGCGATTGATGATGATCTTGCTGCCGTTTTCAAACTCGACTTCGAGCACGCCACCCGGTTGGACTTCATATTCGAGACTGTCACACGTTTCGAGAGCGCGTTCTATCCGCTTCAGCGTCGCTTCCGCCAAGGAATTGAATTCTGTTTCTTCCATAACCCGCCTTCTGCTAACATCATGATTTTTCAAGGGGCATCATGCGAAACCTCGGTATTTTGCTGACTTTCCTGTTTTTGGGCGCCTGCGGAACCCGGACACCACTCGCACTGCCGCCGCGTGCAATCCCGCAAAGTGCGCCCCAGTCCTCGCCAAACCAGCCGGACTCGTCGTCACGAATACCTGCCGACGATCATAACAAAACCTCCTCCCCTTCAACGCAATGACTCCCACAAACCCCTTTGCCCATTCCGGGGGCATTCTTCATGCAGAACGGGTACCACTCACGGAAATCGCTCTCCGGTTCGGGACCCCCTGCTACGTCTATTCCCGCAATAATCTTCTCTCGCGCCTTGAGGAATTCAAGCAGGCCCTCGGCGGTCTTGATGCCATGGTCTGTTTTGCCGTCAAGGCCAATTCGAACATCGCCATCCTTACTCTGTCCCTCTGGCCCGTCCCCTTTCCTGATTGCTCCCCGGGCGGTTATCGGTCCTGTGTTGCCCCCGCCGGCGCCTACACCTCCCGGGTCGTCTTTTCCGGTGTCGGTAAAACAGCCGGAGAAATCCGGCTGGCACTTGAAAAGAATATTTTTTGCTTCAATGTCGAATCCGTTGCCGAACTCGAACGCCTGAACGACATCGCCGGACAAATCGGGAAAAAAGCCCCCATCGCCTTGCGCGTCAATCCGGACGTTGACCCCAAGACGCATCCGTATATTTCCACCGGCCTGCGCAGCAATAAATTTGGCGTTGCCTACGCCCGGGCAGAAGAAATCTACCACCGCGCCCATCAGCTCAAACATCTGGACGTCGCAGGCATTGCCTGCCATATTGGCTCGCAACTCCTCGACCCAGCCCCTGCCGCCGAGGCGACCGGTAAAATCCTGAAGCTCACCGATCTCCTGGCGGCAGCGGGCATTGTTCTGCGCCACATTGATCTGGGAGGCGGCATCGGCATTCGCTACCACGACGAAACACCTCCCGCCATCGCCGACTACCTTGCTCCGATCCTCGGACAGATAGCCGGCCGCAACGAGAAAATCATTTTTGAACCAGGACGCGTCCTGGTAGGTAACGCCGGCATTCTGCTCACCCGCATCGAACACCTCAAGCACGGGGAGGAAAAGAACTTTGCCATCGTCGATGCGGCCATGAACGATCTGATGCGTCCCGCGCTCTACGATGCCTGGCATGACATCCTTCCCGTACAGCTTTCGGACAAACCCGTAATCCCCTATGAGGTCGTCGGGCCGGTCTGCGAATCCGGAGACTTCCTCGGCCATGACCGCCCGCTGGCGATCGCCGAAGGTGACCTGCTTGCCGTCATGTCAGCAGGTGCCTACGGCATGGTCATGAGTTCGAATTACAACTCGCGTCCGCGCGCGGCTGAGGTCATCGTCGATGGCGGGAATGCGCACCTGGTGCGCCCGCGTGAATCGACCGCGGAACTCTTCGCCCACGAGACCCTCCTGCCCTGATCACTCCTTGCGTATGAAAAAGGCGCGCCTCCTCCCGCTTGTGGCCGTTTTGCTGGTCGCTGCGGTGAGTGCAGCCTGGTTGCTGACGCATCCAAATCGGAACCTGAATGAAAAGCCGGCTCCATCGGCCATTCCGGTAACCCTGGCAATGGCCTCCGTCCGGGATATCCCTGTTCGGCTCGATACGGTGGGCCGCACCGAAGCCTATGAGTCGGTCTCTCTCAAGTCACGCATCGACGGGCAGGTGCAGAGCATCCACTTCACGGAAGGCCAGCATGTTTCAAAGGGAGAACTCCTGATCCAGCTCGATCCGGCGGACTACCAGGCCAGGCTTGCGCAGGCAAGAGCCAATCAGGAAAAAAGCCGGGCACAGGCAGGCAAGGCAAAGAGCGATCTCGATCGCTACCAGGCCCTGAAGGCCAAAGGATTCGTCTCTGACGAAAAAGTCAGCGATACAAAGACGGCGCTGGCCTCGGCACAAGCCAGTGCGAACGCCGATGCGGCTGCAGCAGATCTTGCCAAGCTGCAACTTTCCTACACCCGGCTGAGCGCCCCCTTCGACGGCATCGTCGGCAGCAGGCTCGTCTCGCCCGGAGCCGCAATCAAGAACAACGACACGCCGCTGGTTACGGTGAACCGCATCCGTCCTCTCTACATCAATTTCGCCCTGCCGGAAAAATACCTTCCGCTCTTGCTCGACAGGTTACGCAGTGGCGAGAAGACCATGAAGGCTGCAATCACGCCACCCGCTACGCCCGCTGTGCATTTTGACGCGCAGGTCCGCTTCATCGACAACAGCGTTGACCCGAGCACCGGTACCATCCAGCTCAAAGCCGTCCTGCCCAATGAAGACGAATCCCTGACTGCAGGACAATTCGTCAATGTCAGTCTCCTGCTCGATACCCTGAAAAATGCAGTCACGATTCCCGGCGAAGCCGTCCAGCAAGGGGATGCCGGCGATTTTGTCTTTGTCATCGAAAATGGGCTGGCCCAGGTGCGCAAGATCAGCGTGAAAACCATTCAACAAGGCCTCGCCGTGGTGAGCGACGGTCTCACCGGAAAAGACGAGGTCGTGGTCGAAGGACAGTTGCGCCTGACACCCGGCACCCGGGTACGCTCTGCCGCTCCAGAGCCTGCAAAACAGCCATAGGCTGCAGCATGAACCTGCCAGAATTATGCATTCGCCGGCCGGTCATGACCACGCTGCTGATGGCGGCCTTCCTGATTTTCGGCATCCTTGCCTACCGCGCCCTGCCGGTATCGGAACTGCCCAACGTCGATTTTCCGACCATCTCCGTCAGCGCATCGCTGCCCGGTGCTTCACCGGAAACCATGGCCGCCGCCGTCGCCACCCCGCTGGAAGGCCAGTTCTCGACCATCTCCGGCCTCGATTCGATGACATCGACGAGCGCCCAGGGCAGCACCAACATCACCTTGCAGTTCGCCCTCGACCGCAATATCGATGCCGCCGCCCAGGACGTCCAGTCGGCCATTGCCGCAGCACAGCGCAAGCTGCCCACCGACATGACGGCCCCGCCCTCCTTTCGCAAGGTCAACCCCTCCGACTTCTCGATTTTCTACATCGCCATGTACTCGGCCACCCTGCCCACCTGGGTTGTGGACGAGTACGCGGAAACCCAGCTTGCACAACGCCTGTCCACCATTCCGGGCGTGGCGCAAGTACTGGTCTTCGGTTCGCAAAAATACGCCGTGCGTATACAGGCCGATCCGACACAGCTCGCCTCGCGCGGCATCGGCATCGATGAAGTCCAGCAAGCCATCAAGCAGGCCAACGTCAACAAGCCACTCGGCCTGCTCGATGGCGCCAAGCAAAGCTTCGCCCTGCAATCGAACGGCCAGCTCTTCAATGCCGGCGCCTATCGTCCACTGACCGTTGCCTGGCGCAATGGTGCGCCGGTCCGCCTCGACGAAGTCGCACGTGTCATCGATAGCGTGGAAAACAGCCGTGTGGCCGCCTGGTTCAATGACCAGCGCACAGTCGTGCTCGCCATCAAACGCCAGCCTGGCACCAACACCATTGAAACCATCGACGCCATCAAGCGTATCCTGCCCGTCTTTCAGGCGAGCTTGCCCGCTTCCATCGAACTGAAAGTGCACTACGATCGTAGCGTGACGATCCGGCATGCCATCAACGATGTCCAATTCACGCTGGTCCTTGCCGGTTTTCTGGTCATTCTGGTGATCCTGCTCTTCTTGCGCAATCTCTCGGCCACCATCATTCCGAGCCTGGCCCTGCCTATTTCGGTCATCGGCACCTTCGCCGCCATGTATGCGTTCGGTTTCAGCCTGGACAATCTGTCCCTGCTTGCGCTGACGCTATCCGTCGGATTCGTCGTTGATGACGCCATCGTCATGCTGGAGAACATCATCCGCCACGTCGAAGCCGGCGAGGCGCCTTTTCAGGCAGCCATTCGCGGCTCGCGTGAAATCGGCTTCACCATCATTTCGATGACCCTGTCACTTACTGCGGTGTTCATTCCCGTTCTCTTCATGAGCGGAATCGTCGGGCGGCTGCTGCATGAATTCGCCATGACCATCTGCGCGGCGATTCTCGTCTCCGGATTCGTTTCCCTGACATTGACACCGATGCTGTGCAGTCGCTACATCCGCCGCGCCCAACCGCAGACGCACGGCCGCGTATTCCTGGCTTTCGAGCGCTTCTTCGCTGCCCTGCAAAGTGGCTATCAATCCACTCTGACCTGGGCGCTGGCGCACCCACGCTGGATCATGGCATCGTTCGTTCTGACTCTGCTCGCAACCATTGCAGCCTTCGTGGTCGTACCCAAGGATTTTCTGCCCAGCGGTGATGCCGGCCAGATCGTCGCCTCCACCGAAGGTCCCCAGGACATCTCGTTCGCCGCCATGTCGCAGCGGCAGCGCATCCTCGCCGCCATCATCGCCGAAGACCCGGCGGTACAAAGTCTGGGGTCTTTTGTCGGCGCCACCGGCCCGCGTCCGACCACCAACAGCGGCACGCTGGTAATCAACCTGAAGCCGCAGTCGGAGCGGGATGCCTCTCCGGATTAGATCATTGCCCGCCTGCGGCCCAGGCTGGCCGCCGTTCCCGGCATTCGTGTCTTCATGCAGAATCCGCCTCCCATCCGCATTGGCGGCATGTCAACGAGCGCACAGTATCAATACACATTGCAGGACAGCGATCTGGCCGAGCTCTACCGCTGGAACGACCTCCTGCTCGACAGGCTGCGCAAGCTGCCCGGATTGATCGATGTGAATTCAAATCTGAAAATACAGAGTCCGGTGGTTGCGCTGGACATCGATCGTGACAAGCTGGCCCCGCTCGGCCTGACCTTCGGACAGGTGGAAGACGCGCTGCAAAGTGCTTTCAGCGCGCAGCAGGTGTCGACCATTTACGCATCCACCAATCAATACCAGGTCATCCTTGAAGTCGCGCCCGAATACCAGACCGACCCCTCCGCCCTGTCAAAGATTCATGTCCGCGCCAGCAGCGGCAAGCTGGTGCCAATCGACACGGTCGCAACGATCCGGCGATCGACCCAGGCGCTGACCATCAACCACCAGGGACAACTGCCCGCGGTCACGCTGTCCTTCAACCTGCAGCCGGGCGTCTCCCTGGGCGAAGCGGTCACACGCATCCGCCAGATGGAAAAGGAAGAGAACCTGCCCACAACCCTCACCACCAGCCTGCAAGGGACGGCGCAAGCCTTCGAAGCCTCACAGAAGGGGCTGGGCATGCTTTTGCTGGTCGCTGTCCTCGTCGTATATATCGTTCTGGGCATTCTTTATGAGAGTTTCATCCATCCGCTGACGATTCTCTCCGGCCTCCCGGCCGCCGGCCTGGGCGCACTGCTGACCCTGCTGCTGTTTCGCATCGATCTCAGCTTGTATGCCTTCGTCGGCATCATCATGCTCATCGGCATCGTTAAAAAAAATGCCATCATGATGATCGACTTCGCGCTGACGAAAGAACGCCAGGAGCATATCCCTGCCGAACAGGCCATCTTCGAAGCCTGTCTGGTCCGCTTCAGGCCGATCATGATGACGACGATGGCCGCCCTGGTCGGCACGCTGCCGATCGCCATCGGCTGGGGGGCCGGAGCCGAAGTCCGCCGTCCGCTCGGCATGACCGTGGTCGGCGGCCTGCTGCTCTCGCAGTTCCTCACGCTCTACCTGACCCCGGTCGTCTATATCTATCTCGATCGTCTTTCCGGCCTGTGGGGCCGGAAAGCTCCCGTGATCGGCGAAGTATCGTCCTGAGCACAAGGATCCTCTTCCGATATCCCAAAAACAAACCCCGCCGCAGCGGGGTTTGTTCGGTCTTGCGGTCTTGCTCCGGGCACAGCAATTACATGTCCATGCCCATGCCGCCCATACCGCCCATGCCGCCCATACCACCCGGCATGCCACCGGCGGGCTTGTCTTCCACCAGTTCGGCCACCATGCAGTCGGTCGTCAGCATCAGGCTGGCCACCGAGGCAGCATTCTGCAGCGCGGTGCGTGTCACCTTGGTCGGGTCGAGCACGCCCATCGCCACCATGTCGCCGTATTCGCCGGTCGAGGCGTTGTAGCCATAGTTGCCTTTGCCTTCTCCGACCTTGTTCACCACGACGCTCGGCTCTTCGCCGGCGTTGGCGACGATCTCGCGCATCGGCTGCTCGAGGGCGCGCAGAACGATCTTGATGCCGGAATCCTGATCGTGGTTGTCGCCCTTGACCTTCACCGTGCCACGGGCGCGCAGCAGCGCCACGCCACCACCGGCGACGATGCCTTCTTCGACCGCCGCACGCGTGGCGTGCAGGGCATCCTCGACGCGGGCCTTCTTCTCTTTCATCTCGACTTCGGTCGCCGCACCAACCTTGATCAGGGCCACACCGCCGGCAAGCTTGGCCACGCGCTCCTGGAGTTTTTCCTTGTCGTAGTCGCTGGTCGCCTCGTCGATCTGGGTGCGGATCTGCTTGACACGCGCCTCGATACCCTTGGCTTCGCCGGCGCCATCGATAAGGGTGGTGTTCTCCTTGCCGATCTCGATGCGTTTGGCCTGGCCCAGATCCTGCAACGTGGCCTTCTCGAGGGTCAGACCGACTTCCTCGGCAATCACCTGGCCGCCAGTGAGGATGGCGATGTCTTCGAGCATGGCCTTGCGGCGGTCACCGAAGCCGGGCGCCTTGACGGCACAGGTCTTGAGAATGCCGCGGATATTGTTGACCACCAGCGTGGCCAGGGCTTCACCCTCGACATCCTCGGCGATGATCAGGAGCGGCCGGCCGGCCTTGGCCACCTGCTCGAGCACCGGCAACAGATCACGGATATTGGAAATCTTCTTGTCGAAGAGCAGGATGAAGGGGTTTTCCAGGATTGAAATCTGCTTTTCCGGATTGTTGATGAAGTACGGGCTCAGGTAGCCACGGTCGAACTGCATGCCCTCGACCACTTCGAGCTCGTTGTTGAGCGATTTGCCGTCCTCGACGGTGATCACGCCTTCCTTGCCGACCTTGTCCATCGCATCGGCAATGATCTTGCCGACATCGGCATCCGCGTTGGCGGAAATGGCGCCGACCTGGGCGATCTCGGTCGACGTGGTGCACGGCTTGGACTGCTTCTTCAGCTCGGCAACAATGGCCACGACCGCCTTGTCGATGCCGCGCTTGAGGTCCATCGGATTCATGCCGGCGGCCACGTACTTCATGCCTTCACGCACGATCGACTGGGCCAGGACGGTAGCGGTGGTGGTGCCATCGCCGGCGACGTCGGAGGTCTTGGAGGCGACTTCCTTGACCATCTGTGCACCCATGTTCTGAAACTTGTCCTTCAACTCGATTTCCTTGGCGACCGACACACCATCCTTGGTCACCGTCGGGGCGCCGAAGGAGCGCTCGAGCACGACATTGCGGCCTTTCGGACCGAGGGTCACCTTGACCGCATCGGCGAGGATATTGATGCCTTCCACCATGCGCTGGCGGGCGGAATCACCAAATTTGACTTCTTTAGCAGGCATTGCGTATCTCCTTTATCGTTGCGTTACTTCTTGCCTTCGACGACACCCATGATGTCTTCTTCGCGCATGACGAGCAGCTCCTCGCCCTGCACCTTGACGGTCTGGCCGGCATATTTGCCGAACAACACCTTGTCGCCCACCTTGACGTCGAGCGCGATGTGCTTGCCGTTGTCGTCACGCTTGCCCGGGCCGACGGCAATGATTTCACCCTGATCGGGCTTCTCGGCCGCCGTGTCGGGAATGACAATGCCGGAGGCCGTCTTGCGCTCCTCTTCGAGCCGCTTGACGATCACGCGGTCATGTAAAGGACGAATTTTCATGGAGTTAGCTCCTCTATGGAAAATTGTTCAAAAAGAAGTGAGCAGTCGCTCACAATTAAAAATCCCAGGTTTTCCTGTTGATTGCCATTAGCACTCATTGCTAACGAGTGCTAATAATAGGGGCGAAACCTGTCAAATTCAAGGGGTTTTGCTCAATGTCGGCCGTCAAAAATAAATCCTGCCTGATCTCTTTCCGCTTACTTACTCGGCCATTGCGTTAGAACTGAACCGTTAGTCGGATAGTGGCCTCGTCTCTAAACCTGCAGGCCTGGAATCAAAGGCACGGCAATTTCAGAAATAATCTTTTCAACTCAGTGCATTATGGTTGTCGCCGAAGCACGCCCAGTACTAGCGCGGTCCGAGACATCAGCCCGGTTGGGGTCGAGAGTTCGCGTTCGCCAGCAAGGAACCTGACACTCCCATTTCATCTCCTTGACTGTAATGTCTCAGAATATGGGGAAATATATATGGCATGTATATTTCAGCATATGCCTACAGGGGAATTGTCATCCAGTTTTCGCCCGGTGTCTTTTCAACAGCGATTCCCTTTTCCGTTGTGATGTAGGTCAGATAGCAGACTTGGCGTGGATTAGATAGAACAGTCTTGTTCAGAATCGCGTAGCACTCCCCTTCACACCGCGCCGAGCGTGATACAAGGCCTGGATGCCCTTCCCTATGCATGCGCGCGCCAATTTGCTGTGCAAGGGTGTAATCAGACGAATGGATTAGGTCGGGATAGGCACCAACCGCCTTACGCAAGTCCAGCAGCGCCGCATCGCAACGGATTCTGTACAGCTTCCGCTCGATCTTGACCCCGGGTTTATTAAAACCCGCATCATCCAGAAGCTGTCGCCGCCAATGATGAACCGTTTCGAAGACCGTAGTTTCGACTTGGTCTGCGCCATACCATATTCCAAACGTTCCGTCCGAGTACCGGCTACGCATCCAGTTGCGAAATGGGTAGCCAATTGCCTCGTTCCAGACGGCCTCCTCGAATGGCCGATGAATTATCGGGACGTTCGATTCGAAGGGCGGCGGCTTGCATTCCATCTCCAGGTTCTGCGCGGCTTGACGCTCTCCCGGATCATCACTCAGGTCGTCGAAAAGATCCTCCGAGACCCTCAGAGAAACAATGTTGCGGAACAGATCATCGTGAATATCCGCGATAACCAGGCTGGAGAAGAGCTTGTCCAAATCAGTGCCCGCGGGCGCGGTCCAGATAGGCTCGCACCATCAGTAGTCCAGCAAAACCATATTCACTGATAGTTTGGGCCGGGGTGAGCCCGTCGAAGGCGCGGTTTCGGCTACGCATCCATGCATAAGCCAAGTCCCGATTGTGGGGGAACAACAACCGTAGGTTCTTGTGAATCCCCAGCAGATGGCCGGCGCGCTCGACCATGTCGCGGCTTGCCGCAATCGGAACTCCTTTACGATAGCGTGAAAGAGCTGATCGGTTGTCCTGTGCCAGTCCAAGCATGCTCAACTGCTCCTCGGTTGTAAGCTGCCAATGCTCGAACAGTTTCATGAGCATTTTGGCGACGGCGCCACGGTCGGCCTCGCTGTGGGTGACAGCGACCTGGATAGCCATAACTCCCTCCTTTTATACATCTCACTTGGCTTGAGTTAATTATAACAATATTTGGTGTAATTGCTACAAGGCTAGCCGATATTTCTCTTCCCTGTTGCTTGCCAGAGCTATTTCTATATTTAAACCGGAACGAGCTCTAACCAATTGAAATAAATAAAAGACTTATTTATGACGAAACCCACCCAAACGGGAGTTTAATCTGATGGTCTTGGAGAATTATTTTTGACGGCTTTCCGCTAACCTATTGATTTGAATACATGGTGGCGGGAGTTATTTTTGATGCCCGACACTCAAGCCTGTCCTGCTCATGCCGTAGAAATAGATGACAGGGGATGAAATGCGCGACAAGACCGACCACTCGCTGGAATTGCTTCAAACCGTTCTGGACCATCTGCCCAGCGGCGTCAGTCTGACGCAAAGCAATCTGGCCATCAGTCTCTGGAACAACGAGTTCAAGCGTCTGCTCGAATTCCCGGACGAACTGCTCGATAACGACCCAAGCATTTACAGTCTCTCGCTCTTCAATGCCCGACGCGGTGAATATGGCACCGGTGATCCGGAGGAAATTGCCCGCGCCAGCGAAGAGCGCGCGCGAAAAATGCAAGCCCACACTTTCGAGCGCACCCGCCCGGACGGTACCGTCCTGGAAATCCGCGGCCGCCCCCTACCGGGTGGCGGCTTCGTTTCGATCTATACCGACATCACCGAGCGCAAGCGGGCAGAGACCGAAACGCGGCGCACAGCCACCTTCCTGCAAGCCGTGCTGGACAATCTGCCTTTTGGCGTCATGGTGCTCGACCGGCAGGTCCGCTGCATCTACTGGAACAGGCAGAGCGAAACCCTGTTCGGCTTTCCACCTGGCTTCATCTATCGTGGCATCCCGGTCATCGACGCCCTGCGCAAGGCCGCGGCCAATGGTCTTTACGGAAACAGCAACATCGAACAACAGCTGGCGCAACGCATGAAAGTCATTTCCGGTTTTCAGGCACACCGGATCGAGCTGGCCCGCCCAGACGGGCGCTGCCTGCGCGTCCTCGGTGCTCCGGTTCATATCGGCGAGGACATCACCGGCATGATCCTCCTGCAAGAGGACATCACCGAACAGCGCAACTACCAGGCCACTCTCGAGCGGCTCGCCACCACCGATCCGCTCACCGGATTACTCAATCGGCGCGCCTATCTTGAAACCACCGAGCGGGAGGTGCGGCGTGCTCACCGCTATGGGCAATCACTCTCGATGCTGATGCTCGACGTCGATCATTTCAAAAAAATCAATGACTACCACGGCCATCCGGCCGGCGACGAAGTCCTGCGCCAGATCGCCAGAACCTGTTGCCGCCATTTGCGCGACGAGGACATTACCGGGCGACTGGGCGGCGAGGAATTCGCCATTACGCTGATCCAGGCACCGCTGCGCTCGGCCAGGGTCGTCGCCGAGCGGCTGCGCCAGGCCATCGAGAATCTCGAGATCACACATGAAGGGCAGCGAATCAAGGTCACCACGAGCATCGGCGTGACCGAATACGGCCCGGCCACCGGGGAAACCGGCCGCCTCATCGCGAGGGCCGACGAATTGCTCTATCAGGCCAAGGCCGCCGGGCGTAACCGCATCTGCGCCGACAACGACGGAGCATGCGGCACAACCTGAACGCACTCGCCTGAGTGCGCCCGTCTTGCCACTACAATAGATGCATGCACAGAATCATCTTGCTCATTTTCCTGATCGCGCTGTCCGGACACGCGGTTTTTGTCCGCGCGCAGACCGGGGAGCGCCTGCCCGTGCCGGTGGCCGACGCACTGAAGGCTGCCGGCGTGCCCCCTTCGGCGGTTGCCGTGCTGGTGCAGGAGGTCGATGCGCGCCTGCCGCGCTCGAGTTACAACACCGACAAGCCGATGAACCCGGCCTCGGTGATGAAGCTCGTCACCACCGAGGCCGGACTTGAGCTGCTCGGCCCGGCCTACGTCTGGAAGACCGAAGCATGGATCAGCGGCACGCTGAAAGACGGTGTGCTCGAAGGCGACCTGATCCTGAAAGGCTATGGTGATCCGAGATTTGGCATAGAAAATTTCTGGCTGCTGCTACGTCAGCTGCGCGCACGCGGCCTGCGCGAGATTCGCGGCAACCTCGTCCTTGATCGCCGCCATTTCGCACCCGAGCGCCACGATCCGGCCGCCTTCGACAATGAACCGCTACGGCCCTACAACGCCGGGCCCGATGCACTGCTGCTCAATTTCAATGCGATCACCCTGACCTTCATGCCGCAAGCCGATGGCCAGGCGATCCGGGTTCTCAGCGAGCCTACCCCCCTGCCCTTCGAAATGGTCAATCTCATCAAACCCGCGGCAGGTGCCTGCGGGAACGACTGGCATGAAGCCCTGCGCATGGACTTTACGGTTGCTGGCAGCGCGCCACGCCTGGTCCTCACCGGCAACTATCCGCTTGCCTGCGCGGAGAAAACCCGACATGTGGCCGTGCCGGCTGCCGCGCAATTTGTCGCCGGCGTCTTTCGCGCATTGTGGATGGAGCTTGGTGGCAGTTTTCAAGGGGGCATGAAAGAAGCAGCCCTGCCTGCGGGCGCGCGCCTGCTCGCCGCCAGCCAGTCGCCTACGCTGGCCGAAGTCGTCCATGACATCAACAAATTCAGCAACAACGTCATGGCGCGTCAGCTGTTTCTCGCCCTCGCCGCACAAGCGACGCAAAAACCCGCGAATCTTGCCGACGCCCGCCAGGCCGTGCGCGACTGGCTCTCGGCCAAGGGAATGCCGATGGCCGAGCTGTCCATCGAAAACGGCTCGGGCCTGTCGCGCAGCGACCGCATCAGCGCGGACAGTCTCGGACGCCTGCTCGCCGCCGCCTGGGCCAGTCCGGTCATGCCGGAATTCATTGCCTCGCTGCCGATTGCCGGCATCGACGGCACGATGAAAAAGCGCTTGAACGGGGCGCACGTCGCCGGCCAGGCACACGTCAAGACCGGTTATCTCGATGGCGTGCGCGCACTCGCCGGCTATGTACTTGACCGGCGCGGCAAGCGCGTCATTGTCGTCTTCCTCGCCAATCACCCGAACGCCAACGCCGCCAAGGCGGCGCAGGACGCACTGCTCGTCTGCGCCTGGGAGCGTTCGTGCTGAGTGCGCGCTGACGGGCGAAAAGTCAGTGCCGGCAGGACGGCGCCCCCGATGCGCCGCGGCACCGGCTCACAGCCCCAACCCCTGCCAGAGCTCATCGACGCGTTCTTTCACCGCGGCATCCATGCGGATCGGCCGTCCCCACTCACGCTCGGTCTCGCCCGGCCCTTTGTGGGTGGCATCGATCCCCATCTTGCTGCCCAGCCCGGCCACCGGCGAAGCGAAATCGAGATAGTCGATCGGCGTGTTCTGCGCAATGAGCGTGTCGCGCGCCGCATCGACGCGCGTGGTCAGCGCCCAGACCACTTCCTTCCAGTCGCGCACATCGACATCGTCATCGACAATGATGATGAACTTGGTGTACATGAACTGGCGCAGGAACCCCCAGATGCCGAACATCACTCTTCTTGCATGGCCTGGGTACTGCTTTTTGATGCTCACCACGGCAAGGCGGTAGGAGCAGCCCTCCGGCGGCAGGTAGAAATCGACAATCTCGGGAAACTGCTTTTGCAGCAACGGGACGAACACTTCATTGAGGGCGATCCCCAGCATCGCCGGCTCATCGGGCGGCTTGCCGGTGTAGGTGCTGTGGTAGACCGGCGCACGGCGCATCGTCATGCGCTCAACCGTGAACACCGGAAACCGGGCCTGCTCGTTGTAATAGCCGGTATGGTCGCCAAAAGGTCCTTCGAGTGCGGTTTCATCGGGATGAATGACGCCTTCGAGGACGATCTCGGCGCAGGCCGGCACCTGCAATCCCGCCTGCGCCTCTCCGAGACACGGGACGACTTCGGTACGGGCGCCGCGCAGCAGCCCGGCAAACTGGTATTCGCTCAGGGCGTCCGGTAGTGGAGTGACCGCCGCCAGCAAGGTCGCCGGATCGGCACCGATCACCACCGCAACGGGAAAGGGCTTGTCCGGATGGCGCGCAAGATGATCGCGGTGGTCCAGCGCACCACCGCGATGCGCCAGCCAGCGCATGATCAGCTTGTTGCGCCCGAGCACCTGCTGGCGGTAGATGCCGATGTTTTGTCGCGCCTTGTCCGGGCCTCGTGTCACCGTCATCCCCCAGGTGATGAGCGGCGCGGCATCGCCGGGCCAGCACGTCTGCACCGGCAGGCGTGCAAGATCGACATCGCCTCCCTCGCGGACAACTTCCTGGCAGGGCGCCGAAGAGATTTCCCTCGGTGCCATGTTGAGCACTTGCTTGAGCAGCGGCAACCGCTCCCAGGCATCGCGCAAGCCATTGGGTGGCTCCGGTTCCTTCAACCGGGCAAGCAGCACACCGACTTCACGCAGTGTCTTTACCGATTCCGTCCCCAGGGCAAGGGCAACACGGCGCGGCGTGCCAAACAGATTGGCGAGCACCGGGATGTCGCGGCCCTTCGGTTTTTCAAAGAGCAGGGCCGGGCCGCCGGCACGCAGAACGCGATCGCACACTTCGGTCATTTCCAGATAGGGATACACCTCGGTCGTGATGCGTTTCAATTCACCGAGCGTTTCCAGATGTGCGATGAACTCGCGCAGGTCACGGAATTTCATGAAGGTACTCAGCGTGGGAATCGCCGGATTATCCTACAGAACGCCGCCTTCCCGCAGCGCGGATACGGCGATGCGCCGCGACACGACGAAAAGTCAGTCCGCGCAGGACGGCGCTCAGCTTCGCAACAGCTCGCGCCGGCTGCCCAGCCAGCGCCCGACATGGCGATCGGCCGCCTGCGGAAAGTCGCGCAGCAGGCGCTCGGCAAGCACACGCGCCTGCTCGAGCAACCCGGCATCGGCTTCAAGATCGGCAAAGCGCAACAGCGGCACACCGCTCTGGCGCGCACCGAGAAATTCACCCGGACCGCGCAACTGCAAGTCCTGCCGTGCGATCTCAAAACCATCGGTGCTCTCGAAGATCACCTTCAGGCGCGCGCGTGCATTGGCCCCCAGCGGCTGGGCATAGAGCAGGATGCACGCCGAATCGTCGGCACCACGCCCCACCCGGCCGCGCAACTGGTGCAGTTGGGACAGGCCGAAACGCTCGGCATGTTCGATGACCATCAGCGAGGCATTGGCGACATCGACACCCACCTCGATCACCGTGGTGGCGACGAGAAGCTGCACGCGCCCGCTTGCAAAATCGGCCATCACCGCAGCTTTCTCCTCGCCTTTCAGGCGGCCGTGCACCAGGCCGATCGTCAGTTGCGGCAACTCGGCGCGCAGGCGCTCGAAGGTATCGAGGGCTGTCTGCAACTGGAGTTTCTCGGATTCCTCGATCAGCGGACATACCCAGTACGCCTGCCGTCCCTGCGCACAGGCATCGCGGATACGCGCAACAACCTCGTCGCGCCGCGCCTGCGACACGAGCTTGGTGAGCACTGGCTGGCGGCCGGGCGGCAATTCGTCGATCACCGAGACATCGAGATCGGCGCAATAACTCATGGCCAGCGTTCGCGGGATGGGCGTGGCCGACATCATCAACTGGTGCGGATTGACGCCCTTCTCCCGCAACGCCAGGCGCTGGCGCACGCCGAAGCGGTGTTGCTCGTCGATGATGGCCAAGCCCAGGCGCGGAAAATCCACCGCTTCCTCGATGAGCGCATGCGTGCCGATGGCGAGCATGACGCGCCCGGCAGCCACCGCCTCCATCCGCGCCACCTTCTCCTTCTTCTTCAGGCTGCCGCTCAGCCAGGCAATCTCCAGCCCGAGCGGAGCGAGCCACTGCGAGAGTTTGCGGTAATGCTGTTCGGCGAGAATTTCGGTGGGTGCCATCAGCGCCGCCTGCCAGCCGTTCTCGACAGCGGCGAGCATCGCCAGTGCGGCGATCACCGTCTTGCCACTGCCGACATCGCCCTGCAGCAGACGCTGCATCGGATGCGGCTGCGCCAGGTCGCCGGCCAGTTCGCCCCACACCCGCTGTTGCGCACGGGTCAGGCGAAACGGCAGTTGCTCAAGAAATTGCGGCAGCAAAGAATTCTGCAGCGCCAGCACAGGGGCACTGCGCGCGCGCCGTGCCGCGTGCGCGCGGCGCAACGAGAGTTGCTGGGCGAGCAACTCGTCAAACTTGATTCTCTGCCAGGCCGGATGCGCATGATCGGAGAGCTCGGCAAGCGGGACCGAGGGCGGCGGATGATGCAGCAGGCGTACGCTGTGCCCGAACGCGGGCAGGCAAAGTTCGAGGCACAGCGCCTCGGGCAGGGTATCGTCGAGCGGCGCGGCCTCCAGGGCCTGGCCGATGCAGCGTCGCAAGACAGTCTGGGAAACGCCTGCCGTTGCCGGATAGATCGGCGTCATCGCCTCCGGCAACGGCGTATCCTCGTCCACCAACCGATAACGCGGGTGCACCATCTCGTCGCCGAGAAAACCGCCGCGTGGCTCACCGAAGATGCGTAGCCGCACGCCAGGCGCGAGCTGCCTGACCTGACTGCCGTAGAAATTGAGAAAGCGCAGCACCAGCTCGCCGCTTGCATCCGCACAGCGCACCACCAGCTGTCGACGTGGACGGTACTGTACCGACGCCTCGAGGATGTCCGCCTCGACCTGCGCCGCCACACCGGCGCGCAGATCGGCAATCGCGGTAAGCCGCGTCTCGTCCTCGTACCGCAGCGGCAGATGGAGAATCAGATCATCCGGAGTGCACAGCCCGAGCCGGGCCAGTTTTTTTGCCGTCGCCGCAGGCACACCGGGCAGGCTGGCAGGCACTTGGGCATCCGGGGACTTCTTCATTCCCGCGCTGACACGGGAGAGGCACAACGACAAACGCTCATCCGGTCACAAGCACCGCATCGATCTCGACCAGCGCACCGCGCGGCAGGGCCGCCACCTGCACCGTGGCACGCGCCGGATAAGGTGCGTCGAAATGGCTCGCCATGGCATCATTCACCTTGCCGAAATTGGCCAGATCGGTGACATAGATATTCACCTTGACGGCATCGGCCAGCGAACCGCCGGCCGCTGCAGCGACCGCTTTCAGGTTGGCAAAGACCCGGGTGATCTGGGCATCGATGCCGGCAGCCATCTCCATGGTCTTCGGATCGAGGCCGATCTGACCGGAGAGATAGACGGCATTGCCCGATTGCACGGCCTGCGAATACGGACCGATGGCAGCCGGAGCCTGGTCGGTGGCGATGATTTTCTTGCTCATGTCGTTTTCCTTTTTGGCTAGCGTTTCTGCGGGGGAATCAGCATCCCGGTCCCCAGGCCGAGGGCTTTGAGTTTCTCGCGTGCGGCATTGGCCTCTTTCTGAGTCTTGAAAGGCCCCACTTGTACACGGGTTTCAAGATAGGACGGAATACCCGCCTTCTCCAGTTTCGCCTGCAGTTCTTCGGCATGTGCGGCGCTGGTAAAGACCCCCATCTGCAGGCGATAGCTGTGCGCGATCGACGCCTGCGGTGCGACACCCTCCGTCCTGGCCACAGGCGGCGCTGCGCTGGGCGGCGCCGCGGGAGCGGTCGCGACGGCCTCGGCCGGGGCGTTTTTTGCGCCTGGAGCTTTCTTTGCCGGTACGGCCGGTGACGGCGGCTTGATGACGATGCGTTGCGAGGGCGTCACTTCCTTCGGCAGCGGTGCGAGCGGTGTTTCCGTCTCTTCCGGTTCGGCCCTGGGTTCGTTTTTCGGTTCTTCCTTCGCCGTCGTTTGCGTATCCCCGGGCTGCGCGGGTGCCGGCTCCTCGGATATTCCGGCAGTCTTCGTTTCCGTTTGCGCTTCGACCGAAGCGTCCATTGCCGGAGCAGGGGCAACCGCTGCAGGCGGCTTGATCGGCACGGGCGTCTCCTTGACCATCTTTTCCAGCAGCGTCAGACCGCCGAGCAGGACGATGATGGCAATGCCGGCAATGCCGACACGGCGCAGCAGTTTTTTCTTGAGTTCTTCCTGGTCTTCTTCGCGCTCCTCCATGATTCCCCCTCCCGGCTGGTCTTTATTCTCCTCTGGCCTGACTCAAGGCACACACCATTTCAGCTTCTGCCACCGAAATATCGCAGCGCTCGGCAATCTGGCTCGCCGGTACACCCTTCTGCGCCATGCTGACCGCCTCGCCATACTGTGGAGAAACATTGCGCGCCGCCTTGAGACGACTGACTTCCTCCTTCAGCACATCCACCTCACCGCGCAGCTCGGTCAGTTCGGCCTCGATGCCCGTCTTGACCACCTGCTGGCCGAATTCACCCGGATCCTGGCGCCAGACCGGCTCGGAAGCACGCGGGCGCGACAGGCGCGCAAGACGGATGATGACGATGCCGGAATACACACCGAGCAGCACGGCAGTACCGATCACCAGTTCGCGCAGACTGAAATTTTCGAGAAGTTCGATCATCGCGGGCAACACCCCGAAAGGGTGTGCCTCACCATTTTCCTGCGATCCGGCACTGTCATGGATCCTCCTGGAAACCGCGGCCGGACAGGCGCCGGCCATGATGTTCATGATTATGCCAGCGCAGGAGGGGAACAGAGGCAGAAATACGCACACAAAAAAACAGGCACCCATGGTGCCTGTTTTTTTGTCGGGGTTGACGGGTTATTTCATTTTTGTGTCGCCGCACGCGGTCGCGCCGCATCGAAGCCGGCCAGTTCCAGCTTGCGCCCATCCTCGGCCGGTGCGGCCTTCTCGCTGGCGAGCGAGTGCACGTCACCGGACACCTCGCCGCCCTCCTCGATGACAATCTTGCCGTAGCGGATCTTGCCGGTGACCTGACCGGTGGCATGCACCACCAGCTTCTTGCGTGCCAGCAGGTCTCCCTCGAAGTGACCGCGAATTTCGGCAACATCGACGACGACCTTGCCGGCAAACACCCCGGGCTGGGCAATCTGCAAGGCCAGGCTGTCGAGTACCGCCTCGACGCGCCCTTCGACCACCAGCGTGCCGCAGTCACTGATCTCGGCTCCCTTCAGTTTGATATCCGGCCCGACGATGAGGCGGCTACCGGCCGGCTCCAGATCACTCCTCGTCTCCGGCTTGTCGATGACCTTCTCTTTCTCGACCGGGCGCACACTCGCCGTGTCGGTCTGGGGTGCGCTGGCGGACAACTCGCCCGGTCGTCGGACGGTGGACAAACCTGGCCGCAAGGTCGGAGGGGATTCATTGTTCTTGCCGAAGAGCTGCATTTTGTCGAGCATAAGGACTCCTTGTCTGGAAATCGCCGTGATCATCATGACCAGGGGCAAAATTTCTAGGCAAGCATCGTGCCCGTTTAATTTTTTTCTGAAAGATCAGTGTATTGGCTCATGCGCACGATCTTCGCGACAGGCAGGCAGGTCTGCCGCCGTCGGCATGCGCAGACGGAAAACCTCCCTTACTGTCCTTGCACTTGTACAACAAGCACTTGGGCTGTCGCCCCGGGGCGACGGGCAAATCTCCCGACGGTGTCAGGGGCGAAGGTCAGTAGTCCGGAAGGATTTCGATTTCGACGCGGCGATTCGGCTGCAGGCAGCGGATCAGCCTGGCGCGCGGCAGTTTTTCATTGCAGGAGACAAGCGGCTCTTTCTCGCCCAGGCCATCGACATCGATGCGGAAATTCCCGTTTTGCGTGACCAGATATTTCCTGACGGCTTCGGCCCGGCGCAACGAGAGCTTGCGGTTGTCTTCGTCATGCCCCATGAAATCGGTATGGCCGGTGACCTTGATGCGGCGCATGACGATCGTCGGATTGTCCTGGATCACCTTGTCGAGCGCTCTTTTGCCCTCCGCTGTCAGGACATCTTCGGCGCTGCCGAAGAGCGTATTGCCGTCGAGCCGGATGATATTGAGGTTCTGGCTGCCTCCCACCCGCTGCTGGTTGGCGGTAATCTCGGCCAGGGCCGGCGTTGCGACGAACGCCAGCATGGCGAGGGTGACGATCGGTGCTTTCATTTTTCCTCCCCCGGATACACGGACATTCAGCGCCCCTTGAACGACGATTTTCTTTTTTCGATGAATGCTGCCACGCCTTCGGCAAAATCCTCCGTCGCACTGCAGCGGGCAAACGAGGCCGCCTCATGCGCCAGCTGATCTTCGAGGCTGGCGGCATGGGCGCGATTGAGCAGGCGCTTGGCACCGGCGTGGGCGAGCGAGGGGCCGGCGGCGATGCGTCGCGCCCAGTCGGCAACGGCCTCATCGAGCCCGGCCGCCGGCACGACGCGATTGACCAGTCCGAGTGCCAGAGCCTGCCCGGCATCGATGCGCTCGGCAAAGAGTGCCAGCTCGGCCGCCTTTTTCAGACCGACCAGACGCGGCAGATACCAGGTGCCGCCACCATCCGCAGTCGTGCCGAGCAGCGCATAGCCGGTGGTGAAATAGGCATTGTCGGCAATCACCGCCAGGTCGCAGCCAGCCATCAACGAGAAGCCGAAGCCGGCACAGGCGCCACGCACCTTGGCGATGACCGGCGCGGGCAGCTCGCGCAGGATGCGGATCGACGGATTGATCAGCTCGGCGATCAGGTGAGCAAAGGCACGCTCACGTTCAGGCAACGGTGCCGCATTCATGGTGTGGAATTCCTTGATGTCGCCGCCGGCCATGAAGTGATCGCCGGCGCCGGTGACGATCACCGCCCTGACCCCTTCAGCCCGTTGCAGCGCCTGCGTGCACTCGAGCAGGGCGCGGCCCATCTCCATGCCGAGCGCATTCATGGCACGGGGCCGGTTCAGTGTCAGCGTGGCGACAGGACCGTCGATCTCGAGCAAAACCTGTTCGTTCATTGGACAGTCTCCTTGGTGTTTTCCGTAGTGTTTTCAGGGATGTGTTCAGTCGCTGCCGCCAGGCGCAGCAAGCGTTGATAAAAGCCGATCAGCTCGACATGGTTGGCAATCGGGATGCGCTCGTTGCTGCCGTGAAAACGCGGCAGGTCTTCGCCACGCGCGCGCACCGGCGAGAAGCGATAGACGGCATCGGCAATCGGCGCCATGTGGCGGCCATCACTTTGCGCAATCATCAGGCCCGGGGCGACGACGACATCATCAAACGACTCGCGCAGCGTGCGCTCGATCAGCCGATAGCCGCGTGTGGCCGACGACGCGGCCGGCAACGGCGCATCGGTGTGGCCACTGGGCGTCACGACGATATGTTCATTGTTGATCACCTTGCGTACATGGGCGATGACGCCCTCCACGGTATCGCCGGGCAGAATGCGCACATTCACGCGCGCCTCGGCAACGCTGGGCAGCATGTTGTCCTTGCTGCCGGCGCGGATCACGGTCGGTGCGAGCGTGCTGCGCAGCATGGCGTTGCTGCTCGCCCCCTTTTCCATCTCGTGCGTGACCAGCGGGCCGAACAGCCACAGATTGGCAAACAACAGGCGGTTCAGGCCATTCATCTCCGGCGCCAGAGTGGCAAACATCTGCGCCGGGACACCGCGGATACGCGCCGGCAGCGGCTGCGCCTGAAGGCGCGAGAGGGCGGCCCCCAGCTCGCCGATGGCGGTCTGCGCGGGGGGCATCGAGGCATGGCCGGGGGGCATCTTCACGGTCAGCCCGAGGGTGAGATAGCCCTTTTCGGCGATACCGATCAGTGCCAGCGGCCTGTCCAGTCCCTTGAGGAGGCCCTCGGTGATGAGCAGTCCTTCATCGAGCACGAACTCAAGGTGTACGCCCCTGGCGTGCAGGAGGGCGGCAATCGCCTTCGCCCCTCGTTCGCCGCCGGTTTCCTCATCATGGCCGGCGGCGATGTAGATCGTCTGGCGCGGGCGGAAACCCGCGGCGACGAGTTGCTCGAGCGCCTCGAAAATGGCAAACAGATTGGCCTTGTCATCCCAGGCGCCGCGCCCCCAGACGAAACCATCGCGAATGACGCCGCCAAACGGTTCGGCACGCCAGTCACGCTCGGTGCCGGCAGCAACCGGCACCACATCCTGATGCGCCATCAGCAGGATCGGCGCAGCCTCGGGATCGCTGCCTGGCCAGGTGCAGAGCAGGCTCAGTTGATTGACGGTCTCGCGCTTGAGTGCGGCGTGCGTACGCGGGAAGGATTGCTTCAGCAAGGCGTGCAGTTTGAGAAACTCGGCGGCGCTGGCGTCCGGCTGGTCGTCATAGGAAATGGTGCGCAGGCGCACGGCGGCGCTCAAGCGCCTGGCAGCCGCCCCGGCATCGACAGCGGGCAGCGCCACCTTCTCCACGTGCAGCTGACGCGAGCCCTGACGCAGGGTGTTCGCGACCACCCCGACACCGAGCGCCACCAGCAGAACCAGTCCGGACAGGAATATCTTTCTGGACATCTGTCAGGGCCTTATCCCTGATCCGGGCAGAATATTCGCTACGATTTCGGCACCTCGCGCTTGCCGCCCTGTTCGTCGACCGCGACATAGGTGAGCTGTGCCTCGGTGACTTTCACCACCACCGGGTCGGCCGGGTTGCGCATGGCATACACCTCGACATAGACGGTGATCGAGGTGCGGCCGGTGGCGACGATCCCGGTATAGAACGAGAGCACATCACCCACTGACACCGGCTGCTTGAAGAGGAATTCATTCACCGCAATGGTGGCGACACGTCCGCGCGCGCGGCGCATGGCGGCAATACCACCGGCCAGATCGACATTGGCCATGACATAGCCGCCAAAGATGTCGCCGGCGTGATTGACATCGGCCGGCATCGGCATCAGGCGTAGCGTCGGCTGTTTGTGCGGTAAATGCAGTTTCTGTTCGCTCACGGGATTCTTCTCACAGGGGTTTCCTCACGGGGTTTTCCCTTCTTTCAGGTAATGCAGCGGTCCGCCACGAAAGGGGGCGAAGCCGGTGCCGAAGATGATGCCGGCGTCAGCCAGATCGGCATCGGCGACGACGCCATTGTCCACGCACCGCTGCGCGGCGGCAAGGAACGGCCGGATCAGCCGGTCCGCCAGTCCGGGTGGTGCCACGCCGACACTGCGCTTTTGCGGCTTGCCCTGCACGTAGCGGTAATAGCCGCGCCCGCTCTTGCGGCCCAGATGGCCGGCCGCGACCAGTTCCATCAGCTTCTTTGGCGGCTCCCTGTCTGCCCCGCCAAGCTGCCGCCCGGCAGCCACGGCGATGTCCAGACCCACCGTATCGGCCAGCTCGATCGGCCCGAGCGGCATGCCGAAGGCGAGCGCCGCCTCATCGACGGTCTCCGGCGCGATGCCTTCGTCGACGCAACGCATGGCCTCCTGCAGATAGGGAGCGAGCACGGCGTTGACGAGAAAGCCGGGGGCGCTCTTCACCGGCAGCGCCAGCTTGTCGAGCCTGCGCGTGAAGGCAAGCCCCTTGCGCAACATTTGCGGATCGCATCCGGCGCCTTCGACCACTTCGACGAGCGGCATCTGTGCCACCGGGTTGAAGAAGTGGATGCCGATCAGGCGCGATGGATTTTTCAAGGCACCGGCGATGTCTTCAAGCCTCAGGCTGGACGTGTTGGTCGCCAGCACGGCGTCCGGTTTCGCCACCGCTTCGAGCCTGGCGAAGAGCTGCTGCTTGGCTTCGAGATTCTCGAAGATCGCCTCGATGATGACGTCGGCCTGACGCGCGCCATGCCCGGCCGGATCGGCAATCAGACGGTCGAGCGTGAAGCGCACCTGCACATCGTCGCGCAGCTTTTTCTGGAAAGTCTGCGCCGCACGCTGGATCGCCGGCGCGATGCGTTCGATGGTCTGGTCCTGCAGCGTCACGGTGAGGCCGCGCAGCGCACCCCAGGCAGCAATGTCCCCACCCATGACACCGGCGCCAACGACGTGCAGGTGCTGCGGCGCGAAGTCGGGCGTTTTCCCGTCGGGCTTGCCAAAACCCTTGAGCCGTTCCTGCAGGTAATACACGCGCACCAGATTCTGCGTGGTGGGCGAGGCGACCAGCGCATCGAGCGAGGTCGGTGCACCCGCCGGCACCGCCAGCGCATTGCCGCCGTGGCGTGCCCACATGTTGAGGATGGCGTAGGGCGCCGGATAGTGCTCGGGGCGGGCGCGCCGGGCCACCTGCTTTTTTGCCCGGGTCGCCACCAGACCCTTGAACGGGCCGTTCATCAGCCGCTGCAGGAGTGGCAGCGTGCGCCGCCCCCGGCCCGAGCGCACCAGCATGCGTGCGGCATTGTCCATGACGCGCTCGGGCACGCATTCGTCGGCAAAGCCCAGTTGCCGGGCGCGTTTGGCATTCAGGGCACGGCCGCTGAGCATCATGTCGAGTGCGGCAACCGGGCCGATGGTCTGCGGCAGGCGCAGCATGCCGCCCCAGCCGGGCACGATACCGAGCATCACTTCGGGCAGGGCGATGCGCGTGCCCGGCTCGTCGACGGCGATGCGATAGCGGCAGGCAAGCGCCATCTCGGTGCCCCCTCCCATGCAGTGGCCGCGGATGAGTGCCAGCGTCGGATAAGGAACACTCGCCAGCCGGTTATAAAGATCCCAGCCGCGGCGCACCAGTGCATGAGCGTCGGCAGCCGAAGCGATGCGGGTGAATTCCTCGATGTTGGCGCCGGCAATGAAGCCGGCGGATTTTCCCGAGCGAATCACGAGTGCTTGCGGCGGCTCGCGCTCGAACTGATCGAGCGCCTGCGAGAACTCGGCAAGCGCATCGGCGCTCAGGGTGTTGGTCGACTCGCCCGCCTTGTCGAAAATCAGCCAGACGAGGCCGTCTGGCTCGCGCTCGATGCGCCAGTGCTTGAGATCGTTCATGCCATCTCCTCGAAAATCGAAATACCGTCCGCGCCTGCGCCGCGCAGCTCACCGACGAGAGCAGGACGTGCGTCGTCGGCAACGTGCAGGGCGAAGCGTGTGCCGGCAGCGCCGTGTTCACTTCTCAGCTCGACGGGGGCATCGTAGAACACCGGCCCCTTGATCCAGGCATCGAGCCGTACCGGCAAGTCATCGAACACGTCGCCCGGCACGAGCCGCGCCAGGCACTGCCCGAGCACGCGTTGCGGATGGAAGGAGGCACGGGCGTGGCCGCGCTTGCGTGCGTACCCGTTCCACAGATGGAGCGGATTGTAATCACCCGTGAGACCACCGAAGCGCCAGCCACCGCCGGTGGGCGTGCGCCAGCACGCCGTATTGTCAGGACTGACTTTGGGTGCCTGCGGGACGCCGGACACTGTCGCTGCGCCGAAGCGGCCACGTGAATAGAAGGTATTGAGGCATTCCCACCTGGCAACACCCTCCTGGCGAACGAGGGCATGCATGTCGAATTCGACCCCCTTGTCGAGCAGGCGATCGCGCACGAGATGCACTTCGATGTCGAGCTCGGCATCGGGTACGAGCGGCGCGTGCTGGAGGATGCGGTTGCGGATCTGCAGCATGCGCCAGATCGGCAGCGGAAACCCCGGCTGGGTGAGCGCGGCCATCTGCAGGCGAAAGGCGATGGCTTGCGGGTACAGGAAAGGCAGGGGGCGCTGCGCGAGCGACGCAGGCGGCAGGCCGGCCGGAGAAGACGTACCCCCGGGCGCTCCGCTCAGGGCAACAAAACGCGCCACTTCGGCCGCCTCGGGCCGGTGACGCCAGCGCGCCGCGATCGCCGGCACGCCCCGTTTGAATCCGGGCGAAGGCCAGACGGCACCGAGCATGAAGGCGAGCGCCGAAGGGCGCGCGCGGTAATCGAGCCGGATGTCGTGTGCAGGGGTCATCGGCAGACGTTGCGCACTACACCGTTTCCACCAGCATGGCACCGCCCTGGCCGCCACCGATGCAGATGGTGGCGATGCCGCGCTTGCCGCCGGTGCGGCGCAGGGTGTGCAGCAGATGCAGGACGATGCGCGCGCCGGAGGCGCCGACCGGATGGCCGAGCGCAATGGCGCCCCCATCGGCGTTGAGCTTCGCCTCGTCGAGCGCCCCCAGGGGCGCATCGAGGCCAAGCTCGTTCTTGCAGTAATCGGCGTCCTGCCAGGCCGCCAGGCAGGCGATCACCTGGGCGGCAAACGCCTCGTTGATCTCCCAGGCATCCAGATCGTTGAGCGCGAGCCCGTGGCGCTGCAGGATCGGCGTGGCCGCGTGTACCGGCCCGAGCCCCATCTGTGCCGGATCGAGGCCAGCCCATTGCGAATCGACGATACGGCCGAGCGGCTGCAACCCGTGCCGCGCGACAGCCTCTTCCGAAGCGAGGATCAGCCAGACACCGCCGTCGGTGATCTGCGAGCTGTTGCCCGGCGTGATGCGGCCGTATTTCTTGTCGAAGAATGGCTTGAGTTTCGCCAGCCCTTCCAGCGATGAATCACGGCGCACGCCATCGTCGGCCGCGTAAACCTTCCCGTCGCGGTTGATGAGCGGCACCACCTCGGCGTAGTGGCCGGAATCCTGCCCGGCGGCGACACGCTGGTGGCTGCGCACGGAAAATGTGTCCATCTGCGCGCGTGTGATGTGGAAACGATGCGCAAGGTTTTCCGCCGTCTGACCCATGAGGAGATTCACCACCGGGTCGGTGAGTCCCTTCATGATGCCGATCACCGGTGAGAGCAGCGCACCGGGCCTGAGCCGGGCGAACTGCGCCATCTTCTGCCCGGGCGTTTTCGCCTGGGCCATCTGCGCAAACCACAGCACCATCTGATGCGAATAGAGGAGTGGCGCATGCGAGAGGGCATCGACGCCACCAGCAAGCACCAGCTGCGAGCGGCCCGCATGGATGTTGGCCAGCGCCGAGTCGAGCGCCTGCATGCCGGAGGCGCAGTTTCTCATCACCGTCCAGCCCGGCACCTTGAGACCGCAGCCCATGCGCAGCGCTGCGACACGGCCGATATTCACTTCATCCGGCGCGGGCGCGGCACAGCCGAGGATGACTTCATCGAGCTGCCCGGCGGCGAAGGGCTGGCGCATCAGCAGCGCGCGCCCGGCGGCGGTGGCCAGATCGGCCGCCGAAAACGGGCCGGGAGCGTTCCTCGCCTTGAGAAACGGCGTGCGGGCGCCATCGACGATATACACGGGCTGGGCGGTCATGACACTCCTCTTTCAACACAAAGACGCAAAGGGACAAAGACACGAAGAGGCAAGAGGCGAAGGTCATTCTTTCCCCCTGCCCGGTACGCCGCTCTCGCCGCTCTCATGTCGTTCATTGCCCGGCCGTTTCGCTACGGCGCAGGCCGAGGTCAGGCGCAAAGTCGTCCACCTTGATGACTTCGGCGGTGAGCGCATGCGCGCGCTGCAACAGCGCATGCTCGCCGGCATCGATGACGCCGTGTTGCAGGGACTGACTTTCCAGCTCGTCCGCGCTGTACGCCTCGATCCGTCCGGCTTTCTGCGCAGCACGCATCTTGTGCAGCACCGGCTCGGCGGCGATGACCGCTTCGAGCGCCAGTTCGATGACACCGACGGCATCGTGTGCGTCACGCGGCACATAGGTGCCGGCGGTGAGGCGATCACGCGTGGGCGAAGGTGCGATGAGCAGCTCGGCGACCTCGCCGCCGAGGCGGTCGGAAGGCACCACATAGGGACGGCCGAAGGGGAAGATCGTGCGGCGCAGCAGGGTCGAGAAAAACCGGCTCGGGAAATTGGAGATAACGCCCTCGATGGCGTTCTGCGCGCGGAACATGGTGTCCCAGATCGCCCAGTGCATGAGCGGCGCATCGGCCTGCTGGCGACCCTCGGCCTCGTAGCGCCTGAGCACCGCCGAGGCCAGGTACATCAGCGAGAGGATGTCGCCCATGCGCGCCGAGAGCTTCTCCTTGCGCTTCAGGTCCCCGCCCATCACCAGCATGGAGATGTCGGCGAGAAAAGCGAAGGCGGAGGAAAAACGCGTGAGCTGCTGGTAGTAGCGGCGCGTCTCGGGTGCGACCCGGCGCGGCACGCCGATGATGCGCGAGGTGAAGAGCCCGATGGCGAAGGCGCGCAGACCGTTGGCGATGACGTGGCGGATGTGGGCGAAGAGCGCGCGGTCAAAGGCGGTGAGATCGTTCTTCTGCGCCGCCTCCATCTCGGTGAGTACGAAGGGATGGCAGCGGATGGCGCCCTGGCCGAAGATGATGAGGCTCCTCGTCAGGATGTTGGCGCCCTCCACCGTGATGCCGACCGGCACCTGCTGGTAGGCACGGCCGAGAAAGTTCGACGGCCCCAGGCAGATACCCTTGCCGCCGACGACATCCATGCCGTCGTTCATCGACTGGCGCGCGCGCTCGGTGACGTGGTACTTGACGATGGCGGAGACCACCGACGGCTTCTCGCCCTGGTCGATGGCACCGGCAGTCATGACGCGTGCGGCATCCGACAGGTACAGATTGCCGCCCATGCGCGCGAGCGGCTCCTGGATGCCCTCGAAACGGCCGATGGCGGTGTTGAACTGACGACGCACGCGCGCATAGCCACCGACCGCACGCACGGCCAGTTTCTGCATGCCGGTGTTGGAGCCGGGCAGCGAGATCGAGCGGCCGGCAGCCAGACACTCCATCAGCATGCGCCAGCCCTGCCCGGCCATCGCCGGCCCGCCGATGATGAATTCGAGCGGCATGAAGACATCGTGACCGCGCGTCGGCCCGTTCATCCAGGCGGCGTTGAGCGGAAAATGGCGCCGCCCCGTCTCGACGCCAGGATGGTCCGCCGGCACCAGCGCACAGGTAATGCCGATGTCTTCAGCCGCGCCGAGCAGATGCTCCGGATCGAACAGGCGGAAGGCGAGGCCGACGACGGTGGCCACCGGCGCCAGCGTGATGTAGCGCTTGTCCCAGGTGACACGCATGCCGACAACTTCACGTCCCTGCCACTCGCCCTTGCAGACGGTGGCATGATCGGGAATCGCGGCGGCGTCCGAGCCCGCCCACGGACTGGTGAGCGCGAAGCAGGGAATCTCCTGTCCCCTGGCCAGGCGCGGCAGGTAGTGGTTCTTCTGTTCCTCGGTGCCGTAATGCAGCAGCAGTTCGGCCGGGCCGAGGGAGTTGGGTACCATCACCGTCACCGCACTGGCGGCACAGCGCGTGGAGAGCTTCGTCACCACCTCGGAATGGGCGTAGGCGGAAAACTCGAGGCCGCCATAACGCTTCGGAATGATCATGCCGAGAAAACCCTTGTCCTTGATGTGCTGCCAGGCCTGCGGCGACAGATCGTGATCGAGATGAGAGGACACCCAGTCGTCGGAGAGGCGGCACAATTGCTCCGTCTCGTTGTCAAGGAAGGACTGTTCCTCGGCGCTGAGCTTCGGCTGCGGATAGGCGAGCAGTTTCTCCCAGTCGGGACGTCCGCCGAAGAGCTCGCCCTCCCACCAGACCGTACCGGCATCGAGTGCCTCCTTTTCCGTCTGCGACATCTGCGGCAGCATGCGCCGATAGACGGCGAAGAGCGGGCGCGTCAGCACGGCGCGGCGCAACGGGCGCAGGAGGAACAACATCAGCACGAGCGCGCACAGCACGGCGGTTGCAAGCATCCAGTTCATTTCAGTCTCCTTTGCGGCACCCGCCCCGGGCGCCTTGCTGCGAAAAGTCAGTGGCGGCAGGACGGCGCCCTGCCGCGCCTCAGGCTGCCTTGCGTGTCATTTTGCTGCGCCCCGGGCTCTTGCCCGGTTTTTCCTTGCGCGCGGATGTCGATCCGGTCAGCGGCGCGCGCAGCCCGCCGAGCAGAAAAGGCATCAGCCGGCGCGCCAGCGCCTCGGGATCGTTCTCTTCCAGGTCGAAACCGGAGACCAGTTGCAGCGCATCGGTGCCGGCGATCGCATACGACATGGCGCCAAGCATGAAATGAAAGCGCCAGAGGATTTCCTGCGTGGGCACTTCCGGCAGGGCGCGAAACAGCGCCTCCTTGAAGCGCGGCACGACAGCAGCGTATTCGTCGGCGAGAAACTGGCGCACGAAGGCGGAAGGCTCGGTCGATGTGCGTCCGAGCAGGCGCATGAAGGTCTGGCCGCCGTGCTCGGCATCGGCGGCCATGCGCAGTGGCACGCCGAAAAAAGCCTCGACGATCTGGCGTGGCTTCAGGGCGGCGCCCTGCGCCTCGGCCTCCAGGCGGTCGAGCGCGGAAAGACGCGCTTCGTTGAGCCAGGTGAGGCGACGGCGGAACACCTCCTGGACGAGCGCCTCCTTGCTGCCGAAGTGGTAGTTGATGGCGGCCAGGTTCGCCTGCGCGCGCCCGGTGATCATGCGCATCGAGGTCGCCTCGAAGCCGTGCTCGACGAACAGCGCCTCGGCGGCATCGAGGATGCGCTCGCGCGTGTCGGCGAGGACAGGCGCGGATGGGGCGGTCGAGGCAGGGGTGAGGGCCATGTTGAACAACTGTTTCATACGGACGTTTGAATCATAGCCCTGTCCGGGCGCGGCTGTCAATCCAGTGTCTCGCCGGTTCTCTGGCCGGCATGGGCCTGGCGGATGACGTCCATCAGTTTTCCCTGTGCAAGCTTGAGCCCGCTGCCGGCCAATGACCGTCCTCGACAGCGCCCGCCGTTTCGCCTGACAATACAGCCATGCATCACTATCTGGTCGCCACCTACCGGCAGGCACCTTTCATCGCGGCCGCCCTCGAATCGATCCGGGCCCAGTATGCCAGCCACGATGCCTTCGGGCGCGAGGCGCGGGTGCTCGTCCTCGATGACGCCTCGCCCGACACGACACCGGAGGTGCTGCAGGCCTGGGCCGCTCACCATCCGAACATCGCCGTGCGCCGCAACCTGGCAAACCTCGGCGCGAGCCGCACGCGCAACCGCCTGCTCGACTGGTGGCGCAATACGCAGCCGCAGACCGATGACTTCATCCTGTTCGTCGATGGCGACGATCTGCTCGCCGAGAACAGCCTGCACATCAAACTGACGGCCTTTGCCGCCGCGCCGGCCCTGCAGGTCGTCGGCGGCCAGCTCGGCTGGTTTTCCGGCAGCGAGGCACATACGCTTCGTCCCGTCGATACCTTCGCCTGCGATCCGGACATCGCCCGCATCGCCAACCTGTTCGAGTGCCACGCCTACATTGCCAATGCCCTCTTTCGTGCTGCAGTGTTTCTCGAGGGGCCGAACGAATTTCCGCAGACGGCCAGCTGCGAGGACTGGCTCTTCTTCACCCTGCAATCGCTCAGGATGCGCCACGTGCCGCAGATCACCCTGAAATACCGGCGCCACGGCGGCAACCTGACGCGTCCGCGCGAGGACGATGGCGAAGTGCGGGAGCTGCGCCGCCAGGTGCGCCGCCTCGCCCTGCTGCCCGTTGCGCTGCTGCCGGGCGAACACGAATGCGCGCTGCTCGATCTCGTCGGCTATCTGAGCCTGCGCCTTTCCTGGAAAGAAGGCCGGAGCACCTACCGGCCGGATGTCTATCTGCCCTGGTTTCGCCTGCTTGCCGACGATCCGCACACCCTGCGTAACTGGCCTGCCCTGCGCCGCGGGCTGGAGACGCTCTTTGGCAGGATCGTCACCGGCAACGCCCGTCATGCACATTTCCATCCGCAGAAGTTGGCGCGCTACTTTGCTGCCCTGCTCGCGGCAGCCGATACGGAAGTCAGCGCCGGCAGCACGGCGCGACAGCGCCACGCCGGCTGACCCTCCCGGTCCATTACAATCGGAAGATGATCCGCTCCCCCGCTCCGGTCTCCCTGCCCGCCCCCGGTACCGCTGCCCGTCACGACTGGCAGACCATCCGCAGCCTGCTGCCCTACATCTGGGCCTACAAGGGACGTGTGCTGATCGCACTGGCCTGTCTGATCGGCGCCAAGATCGCCAACATCGGTGTGCCGATGGTGTTCAAGGCGATCATCGACGAATTCACCGCCGCCCGCACGCCCGCCCAGGCCGCGCTCGCCGTGCCGCTGGCGCTGCTGGCGTTGTATGGCGTTCTGCGCTTCTCGATGTCCCTCTTCACGGAGCTGCGCGAGCTGCTGTTCGCCCGCGTCACCCAGCAGGCGGTGCGCAACATCGCCCTGCAGGTGTTCCGCCACCTGCATGCGCTCTCGCTGCGCTTTCATCTCGAACGCCAGACCGGCGGCCTCACGCGCGACATCGAGCGTGGCACGCGCTCCATCGGCACGCTGATCAGCTACACCATCTACAGCATCCTGCCCACGCTGGTGGAGGTCGGCCTGGTCATCGGCGTGCTTGCCGCACGCTACGAGGCGAGCTTCGCCTGGATCACCGCCGTGGCGCTCGCCCTCTACGCCACCTTCACCGTGCTGGTGACCAACTGGCGCACGCAGTTGCGCCGCGAGGTGAACGAGATCGACTCGGCCGCCAATTCGCGCGCCATCGACAGCCTCATCAACTACGAGACGGTGAAGTATTTCAACAACGAGGACTATGAGGCACAGCGCTACGACCAGCAGATGCGCAAATGGGAAGCCGGCCAGGTGAAGAGCCAGATGTCGCTCTCCTGGCTCAATCTTGGCCAGTCAGCGATCATCGCCACGGCAGTAACGTTGATCATGTGGCGCGCTGCCGTCGGCGTGGTGAACGGCAGCATGAGCGTGGGCGACATCGTGCTGGTCAATGGCCTCCTCATCCAGCTCTACATCCCGCTCAACTGGCTGGGCGTGCTCTACCGCGAGATCCGCCAGGCACTCGCCGACATCGAGCGCATGTTCGCCCTGAAAGCCGAGCAGCGCGAGATCGCCGATGCGCCCGACGCCGTGGCGCTCGCCACCGGCCCCTGCGCACTGCGCTTCGAGCATGTCGGCTTCGCCTACGAAGCCAAGCGGCAGATCCTCTTCGATGTCGACTTCGTCATCCCGTCAGGCGGCACCGTGGCGGTAGTAGGGCATTCGGGTTCGGGCAAGTCCACGCTCGCGCGCCTGCTCTTTCGCTTCTACGACGTGCACTCCGGTGCGCTGAAGGTGAATGGTGCCGACATCCGCAGCCTGACACAGGCCAGCCTGCGCGCGGCCATCGGCATCGTGCCGCAGGACACCGTGCTCTTCAACGACACGATCTTCTACAACATCCAGTACGGCCGCCCCGGGGCAAGCCGCGAGGAAGTCATCGCCGCCGCGCAGGCCGCCCACATTCACGACTTTGTCGAATCACTGCCGGACCGGTACGAGACACGGGTCGGCGAGCGCGGCCTGAAACTCTCCGGCGGCGAGAAACAGCGTGTGGCCATCGCCCGCGCGCTCCTGAAGAACCCGCCCATCCTGATCTTCGACGAGGCCACCTCGGCACTCGACTCGAAATCGGAAAAAGCCATCCAGGGCGAGCTCGAGCGCATCAGTGTCGGGCGCACCACGCTGGTCATCGCCCACCGCCTGTCCACCGTGATGAACGCCGACGAAATCCTCGTCCTCGAGGGCGGGCGCATCATCGAGCGCGGCACGCACCGCGCGCTGCTCGAACGCGAGGGCATTTACGCCCAGATGTGGGCGCTGCAGCAGCAAGAAGAAGGAGATGAGGCGCAGCAGGAGCCGGCCTGACTGCCGGCTTAACAAACCGATGCATCAAGCATAGAATGCCCGCTCCGGACAGCACCCCCGACAACCCCCGCGAGGAGACCCGCATGAGAACCATCGCCGTACTGCAGGGACTGACTTTTGCCGCCAGCCTGTTCGCCACGCTGCCCGCCCTGGCGCAGGACAGCGGCACACTGAAAAAGATCAAGGACAGCGGCGCTGCCACCATGGGCGTGCGTGAATCCTCCGGCGGCCTCTCTTTCACGCTCGGCGACGGCAAGTTCGCCGGCTTCCACGTCGAACTGTGCCAGCGCGCACTGGCCGACATCCAGAAGCAGCTCGGTCTGGCGAAGCTCGACATCAAATATCAACCGGTCACCTCGCAGAACCGCATCCCGCTGGTGCAAAACGGCACGGTCGACATCGAATGCGGCTCGACCACCAACAACATGGCACGGCAGAAAGATGTCGCCTTCGCCGACACGACCTACGTCGAGGAGGTGCGCATCGCTGTCAAGGCCGGCTCGGGCATCACCTCCATCACCCAGTTGAACGGCAAGAACGTCGCCACCACCACCGGCACCACTTCCGTCCAGCTCCTGCGCAAGCACGAGCGCGCCGCCGGCGTGAATTTCAAGGAGGTGTTCGGCAAGGATCACGCCGACAGCTTTCTGCTGCTCGAATCCGGCCGTGCCGACGCTTTCGTCATGGACGGACAGATCCTCGCCGGCAACATCGCCAAGGCAAAGAATCCGGCCGACTTCAGGATCGTCGGCGAGGTGCTCTCCGTCGAGCCGATCGCCATCATGATCCGCAAGGACGACCCGGCCTTCAAGAAGGCCGTCGACGACAGCCTGAAAGCGCTGATGAAGTCGGGCGAGATCGCGAAGATCTACGACAAGTGGTTCATGCAACCGATCCCGCCCGCCAACAAACCGATCGGCCTGCCGGCTTCCGAAGCGACCAGGGCGGCCTGGGCCAATCCGAACGACAAGCCGATGGAAGACTACGCGAAGAAATAACCCTTCGCACCCAGAACATCGAGCCGCGCAGCGGCGAACACCCGTCACCCCCTTCCCCGGGAAGGGGGCGGGGGGAAGGTAGTGTCACCCCCTTCCCCGGGAAGGGGAGCGGGGGGAAGGTAGTTCATGATCAGTTGGGACTGGCAGGTCTTCTGCAAGGACACCATCGACGGCGAGGTCGTGGCGCGTTGCTTCGGCAGCGGCGGCAGCGTGACCTATCTCGACTGGCTGTTCTCCGCCTGGGGCTGGACGCTTTCGGTCTCCCTGCTGGCCCTCCTGGTGGCGCTCGTCACCGGCACCATCATGGGGATCCTGCGCACCACACCGAGCCGCAGTCTCGTCCTGCTTGGCAACATCTGGACTGAATTCTTCCGCAACGTCCCGCTCCTGGTGCAGATCTTCCTCTGGTACCACGTCGTGCCGGCGCTCGTTCCGCCGCTGCGTGACGTGCCGAGCTTCGTCCTCGTCGTGTTCGGTCTCGGCCTGTTCACCTCGGCGCGCATCTCCGAACAGGTGAAGGCCGGTATCGAATCGCTGCCGCGCGGCCAGCGCATGGCTGGCCTTGCGCTCGGCTTCACCCTGCCGCAGACCTACCGCCATGTGCTGCTGCCGATGGCCTTGCGCATCGTCATCCCGCCGCTCACCAGCGAAGCGATGAACATCGTCAAGAACTCGGCGGTCGCCTTCGCCGTGAGCATTTCCGAACTGACTCTCTTTGCCCTGCAGGCGCAGGAGGAGACAGCGCGCGGCATCGAGATTTACCTCGCCGTCACCGGCCTCTACTTCATCTCCGCCTTCGCCCTCAACCGGATCTTCCACTTCGCCGAGGGCCGCCTGCGCGTGCCGGGCATGATCGGGGGCGGCGGATAATGCTCAACCTCGATTTCGCCTTCCTCACGCCGCAGGTTCTCTCCGGCTACGTGCTGAAGGGTTTCGTCTTCTCGCTGCAGCTCACCCTCGTCGCCATGCTCGGCGGCATCGCTCTCGGCACCGCGCTGGCGCTGATGCGCCTGTCCGGCCGCACCTGGCTGGTCTGGCCCGCCGCCGCCTATGTGAACACCATGCGCAGCGTGCCGCTGGTGATGGTGGTCCTCTGGTTCTTCCTGCTCATCCCGCTCGTCATCGGCCGCCCGCTCGGCGCCGAGATGTCGGCCGTCATCACCTTCACCCTGTTCGAGGCGGCCTACTACTCGGAGATCATGCGCGCCGGCATCCAGAGCATTCCGCGCGGCCAGGTCGCCGCCGGCTACGCGCTGGGCATGACTTACGGCCAGACCATGGGCCTCGTCGTGCTGCCGCAGGCCTTGCGCAACATGCTGCCGGTGCTGCTCACACAGACCCTCATCCTGTTCCAGGACACCTCGCTGGTGTATGCCATCGGCGCCTACGACCTCTTGAAGGGCTTCGAGGTCGCCGGCAAGAATTTCAACCGCCCGGTGGAGACCTACCTCGTCGCCGCCGTGCTCTACTTCGTCATCTGCTTTAGCCTGTCGATGCTGGTGAGAAGGCTGCAACAACGCATTTCAATAATCCGCTGAGGAACCTCGACCGTGCCCATGATCGAAATGAAAAACGTCGGCAAGTGGTACGGCACCTTCCAGGTGCTGGCCGAGTGCAGCACCCGGGTCGAGAAGGGCGAGGTGATCGTCGTCTGCGGCCCCTCCGGCTCCGGGAAATCCACGCTCATCAAATGCGTGAACGGCCTCGAGCCCTTCCAGCAGGGCGAAGTCTTCGTCAATGGCACCTCCGTCGGCGACCCGAAGACCGACCTGCCTAGGCTGCGCGCCCGCGTCGGCATGGTGTTCCAGCACTTCGAGCTGTTCCCGCACATGTCGATCACCGAGAACCTCGCCATCGCCCAGGTCAAGGTGCTCGGCCGCAGCAAGGACGAAGCGAAGGACCGCGGCCTCAAGCTGCTCGAGCGCGTCGGCCTGGGCGCGCACGCCGACAAGTTCCCCGGCCAGCTCTCCGGCGGCCAGCAGCAGCGCGTCGCCATCGCCCGCGCACTCGCCATGGACCCGATCTGCATGCTCTTCGACGAGCCGACCTCGGCGCTCGACCCGGAGATGATCAACGAAGTGCTCGACGTCATGGTCGAACTGGCGCGGGAAGGCATGACCATGATGGTGGTCACCCACGAGATGGGCTTCGCGCGCAAAGTGGCACACAGAGTCGTCTTCATGGACCAGGGCCGCATCGTCGAGGACGACAAAACGGACGCCTTTTTCGGCAGTCCGCGCTCGGAGCGGGCGCAGCAGTTCCTCTCCAAAATACTTCATCACTGAACGGAGGCCGGCATGGCCCAGACCGAAACGAAAAACATGGCGCTGTTCTGCGACTTCGAGAACGTCGCCCTCGGCGTGCAGGAAGCCAAATACGCCCAGCTGGACATCCGCAAGGTGCTCGAGCGCCTGCTCTTGAAGGGCAGCATCGTCGTCAAGAAGGCCTACTGCGACTGGGCGCGCTACAAGGACTTCAAGGCGCCGATGCACGAGGCTGCCTTCGAGTTGATCGAGATCCCCCACGTGCGCCAGTCCGGCAAGAACTCCGCCGACATCCGCATGGTGGTCGACGCCCTCGACCTCTGCTACACCAAGTCGCACGTCGACACCTTCGTCATCATCAGCGGCGACTCCGACTTCTCGCCGCTCGTCTCCAAGCTGCGCGAAAACAACAAGCTGGTGATCGGCGTCGGCGTGAAGAAGTCGACCTCGGATCTGCTCATCGCCAACTGCGACGAGTTCATCTTCTACGACGATCTGGTGCGCGCGGAAGAAACAAAGAAACAGGCCGCCAGAGAATCCCCCGCCAAATCAAAAGCCGCTCCGAAAAAAGAAGGCAGCGCACTGGCCGAGGAAGAAGACCGCAAGCAGGAAGCCATCGATCTTGTCATTGAAACGATCGAGGCGCTGGTCGCCGAGCGCGGCGCCGGCGAGCCGATCTGGGGCTCGATGATCAAGCCGGCGATCAAGCGCCGCAAGCCCGGCTTCAGCGAATCGTATTACGGGTTCAAATCATTCGGTCAGCTACTCGAAGAAGCCCGGAAAAGGAAATTACTGGAACTGCAGCGCGATGAAAAATCCAGTAATTACATCGTACGCATCCCCTCGGCCTGATGCCGGCTTCATCGACGCCGTATTGCGGGGACTGACTTTCTACGGTATTTGCTTCTTGTATGGCCGGCCGTGGATCCAGTTCTTGATCTCCAGGGCCACCTCTTTCTCGAGACCAAGGAAACCGTGCGGCCCCATCGGTCCGCAGCCATTGTCACGGACAGCTTCTCCGCCACGGACTTCAATTACGGGATATTTATCGGCCAGTTTCTTGACAGGCCAGTACGGCGTCCACTTGCACGGGTCATCCACATGGTGCACGAACAGCAAAGGGACAGGATACTCGGAGAAATCGAAATATCCGGGCTAATGTGTTTGCGGTACCGATTGGGTAGCCCGCCTCCTTACCAAGTATGCTCTCGTCCGGCGCGGCAAACGCCCCGCCCAGCTGAACCGCAAGAATCAACGACACCTCAAGGCGCAACAGGGACTTCATCAGTGACATCCTCCTATTTGCGCCCAAGGATTATGTATTGAGACACTAAAACTTCACGGTCCGCATCTTGAGCCGCCGGGCATTGGCCGCAAGGGTGGTATCAAGGGTGGCAATTGACCGGCTGCCGGTTTCCAGCGCGACGGCCAGGTGAAGCGCATCGCCGGCGCGCAAGCCATGCGCCTGATGTCGCGCGAGCTTCGCGCTCTCCTTGAATGCTTCCCGGCTCACCGCGGCCAGCCGCAGGCCCGATTCGCAGAACGCCTCGAAGCTGCGCCAGGCGGCGCGCGCGTCCCTGGCCGAGAGGGCCCCGGATCGCTCCTTGATCGAAAGCGCGCTGGCGAACTCGGTGACGATCCAGTCGGAAGATAGCAGCGGGTCGGCGCAGCCCTCGAACCACGCGTCGACGACCGCGCTGGCCGGCTCGCGCACGAACAGCGGAACGACGGCGCTCGTATCGAGATAGATCATCAGTAGCGCGCCGCCTTGCGCATCTTCTCGATCACCGCTTCGGTTTCCGGCATGCCTGCGCGCAACTTGCGCGTCTTGGCAAGAAACGCAGCCTTGTCGAAGGACCGGGTCGGCACTAAAGTGATCTCGCCGCTCAGCGCCACCTCGGCTTCGACGCTGTCCCCCTCGCGCAGCCCCGCCTTGCGGACGCACTCGTTGGGCAGCCGGACCGCCAGGCTGTTGCCCCATTTCGCCACATGCAAGCGCACATTCATGTTTCTGACCTCATGTATATCCGTGTATATTCATACTAGCATATTTTTCAGCGCCGATCGCCACCTTTCCCCCCAGCACCAAAGCGCCTTTCGATACCAGATCGTGCATTTGCAAATTCGCCATGCACTGGCTAATTTTCAGCCATGTACCAGCGCAAGGTCGGGCAGAAACTGTCCACCGCACTGGTTGGCAGATCTGGCACATACAGGGGGATCGACGTGATACAGCACGCGCCCGAACTGTTTCAGGCGATCAGGCGCGCGATCGATACGGACGGGCATCCGGAACGCTTTCTGCTCACCGGTTCGGCCAGTGTGTTCCTGTTGTCCAGGGTTTTTCCGGCCTGCGGGCACTGGTTGAAGCGGACGGCAAGAAGTTTTCGGCGGCCTGGTGTGCTGTCTCGGCGAGAAGCGCCTGCCCTTTGCCGACAAGCCGCCCGTCACCGTGTCACGGGGACTGACTTTTCCCTATCCAGGAAAGTCAGCGCTGGCGCAACGGCGCCCGGGAGCACGCCGCCCCGGCCTCAGCTCTTGAACTGACTGACCAGTTGCTGCATCTGGGTGGCCAGGCGTTCCAGCGCTTCGCTCGCCTGCGAGGTCTCGCGTGACACTTCGGCGGTCTGCTTGGCATTGCCGACGACATCGTCGATATTGCCGGAAATCACCGACATCGCGGAATTCTGTTCGCGTGCCGCGCGTGAAATCTCTGCATTCAGATGGGAGATGCGGGTGATCGATTCCATGATGCCGTCGATGACACCTTGCGCCTGGTTGGCATAGCGCACACCCACTTCGCTGCTGGATTTGCCGGCGGCCATCGCCTCGACGGCGCGCCCGCTGCCCTCCTTGATGCGGACCACCATTTCACGAATCTCGTGGGTCGACTGCGTGGTGCGCTCGGCCAGTTTTCTCACCTCGTCCGCCACCACGGCAAAACCGCGCCCCTGCTCGCCGGCACGCGCCGCCTCGATGGCGGCATTGAGCGCCAGCAGATTGGTCTGGTCGGCAATGTCGGCAATCACCGAGAGGACACTGTCGATGCGGTTGGTGTCATCGGCAAGCTGCTGGACAACGCCGGCGGCCGAATTGATCTGGTTGGCCAGTCCCTGGATGCTGCGGATCGACTCATCGATCACCTGGCGACTCTTCTGCGCTTCGGCATCGGCTGCCGTTGAAGCATCCGAGCCGGTTTCGGCATTGCGGCTGACTTCGGCCACCTGCCCGGTGATGCGATGCACTGACTCGGCCATGCTGTCGGTGAGCGCCTGCTGCTGCACGGCACCGGTGTTGGCGCGCTCGCTGATGCGCGAAGTCTCCTCGGCCGCCTGCGACAGATGCACGGAGTTTTTCGAGAGTTGGTGGAATACATCCTGAAGCCGCACAATGAACACGTTGAACCAGTGCGCCACCTCGCCGAATTCGTTGCCACGCACCTCGGTCAGGCGTTTGGTCAGATCGGCCTCTCCCTCGGCGATATCCTGCAGCGCGTGTTTGATATTGGAGAGCGGACGGATCACCACGGCGGCAATGCCCAGGTACAGCGAGACGATGATGATGATGTCCAGGGCGACGATCTGTCCGAGCAGCAGCCAGAGGGATTTTTTCAGTGCGGCATCAAGCGAGGCCGTCGCCACGCTGACGGATACCGAGCCGACCAGCTTCGCCTGGCCGGCGTCGTTATAGGTGATATCGACCTTGCGCGTGGGCAGCCCTTCCGCTTCAGGCAGTTTGGAGACAGAAGCCACCTTGCCATCGTCGCTGCGCAGAACCCCTCCCATCAACTTGCCCGACTCGTCGAGCACGGCCAGATGATGAATCATGTCGGATTTGGCTTCCGCCGTGAGCGTCTTGATGAGCAGGTTCTGGTCGAGATTCCACATGATGGTGGGCAGCGAAGTCTGCAGGCGCTCGCCGACACTGTCCAGTTCGCTCTTGATCTGCTTGTCCCGCTCGCTGACAGCCAGCGAATAGCTGACGGCACCGAAGGCACAGAGGACCAGGGTGATGATGACCACAAACAGCAGAGTCAGGCGTCCATTGATGGTTTTCAGATAGTGCATGTCGGCATACTCCAGTCCGGACAGGCTTGCGCCTCCATCCTTGCGTATTGATCCTCCCGGTGAGTGCGCCGGCCGGCACACTCACCGTTCGTCAGGGGCTAGTCGGCGTAAGGCTGGTCGATCGGTCCCATGATCTTGTCAAACTCGCCACTGTCGCGCAGCTTCTTGATGGCATCGCTGAGGAATTTGTCCGTCGCCGCGCTCTTGCCTCCCTTGGGCAGGATGATCTTCACATCGAAGCGCTTGTAGAGCTGGCGCTTGATGTTGGCAAGCTTGTTCGATTTGACGAGCGGGTCGGAAGCGGTATCGGCGAAGATGAAGCCATCGATGCGTCCCAGATCGACCTTCTTCAGGCTGCTCTCCAGGCTCGAGGTCGGCTTGATGGCGAACGGGAAATAAGCAACGTGGGCGGCGTCTGTCTCGATGTTCGCCCCCTCGAGCTTGGCCGGATCGAGCGGCTTCGACTTGTTCGAATACAGTACGAAATTGACGTGGAAAATCGTCTCGGTCGACAGGCCGAAGTTGGCCTTCGACATGTCGATCGGCTTGATCAACGGCATATGAAAATCGACCTTGCCGGCCTCGACATCGCTCATCGAGCGGGCAAATGGCACCACCTGCCACTCGATGGATTTGCCCGAGGCCTTGGCGATGGCCTTGACCAGGTCGATGAGCACGCCCTTGTCATGGCTTTCGGCATACACCGGCATCTGTGCGATGCTCGCCTTGTAATCGGCCGCCCGGGCAGCGAGGGAGAAACACAGCAGACCGGCCAGCGCGACGGTCGTCAACAGACGGGTTTTCATTGCAGTCACCTCCAGTTTTGTCAGCGGTTGTCGGCAGACAGGTGTCGCCACCGTCCATCCGGAGCTTTCAAGCAAGCTTCAGCTGAATTGACGACACAAACCGCGAAAACTTGAGGAATGAGCGGGAAAAATCTTCAGGACACCCGTAACCATCTGATTCATCAATGAAAAACGCCGGAGCAGGCCGCCGACCTGCTCCGGCATCCGTTTTCCTGCTGTTCCGCCTTCAGCGCTTGAGTCTCATGATGCCAAGCGCACTGAGCACCATTTTTTCAAAGACCGGCTCGGTGCTGCCTTTTTTCATCTTGCGCAGGAAATATTTCTCGAAGGCGATCTTCGACAGATGCACCCACTTGCCTTCGGAGAACCAGTTCACATTGCGCGGCGGAATCTGCGGCAGGGCAACGAAGGCAACGCCGGTATCACCAAAGTCGGCAAGACAGACGGCATTCCAGGTGGCTTTGGCCTGCGGCTCCTTGCCGTCGATCTGGGCGCGGATATTGTGTGCGGTCGCCGTGACCATCGATTCGATCATGTAGCCGGTCTTCGGGATGCCGGTGGGAATCGGCGTCGGCTCCGGCGGCGCGATGGCGATACACACACCGACCGAATAGATGTTCGGAAATTTCGGATTGCGCTGGTGTGCATCGACAAGGGTGAAGCCGCGCGGATTGACCAGCCCTTCGACGCCAAAGACGGCATCGACGCCCTTGAAGGCGGGCAGCATCATGGAATACTTGAAATCGAGTACGTGGTCCTTCTTCGGCGAGCCATCCTCGTTGTGCTCGGTGACATGCAGCTTGCCGGCCTCCACCCGGGTGGTCTTGGCGTTGCAGATCCAGCGGATGTGGCGCTCACGGAAGATCGACTCGAGCATGCCCTTCGAGTCACCGACTCCGCCCAGACCGAGATGGCCGATATACGGTTCGGGCGTCACGTAGGTCATCGGCACGCGGTCACGCAACTTGCGCCGGCGCAGGTCGGTGTCCATGATGGCGGCAAATTCGTAGGCCGGGCCGAAGCAGGAAGCCCCCTGCACGGCGCCGACAACGATCGGCCCGGGATCCTTGACGAAGGTTTGCCAGGCTTTCTCGGCCTCGACAGCATGATCGACATGGCAGATCGATTGCGTGAAGCCCTGCGGACCGAGGCCCTCGATCTCGTCGAAGGCCAGCTTCGGACCCGTGGCGATCACCAGGAAATCATAGTCGAGCGAACTACCGTCCCCCAATTCGAGACGGTTGTCCGCGGGCAGCACTTTGGTCACGCCCGCTGCGGAAAAATCGATACCCTTGCGCCCGAGGATGGTCGCCAGATCAAGTTCGATATCGTTGCGCTTGCGCCAATCGACAGCCACCCAGGGGTTCGAGGGAACAAAGTGAAAAGTGGGTGAGTTGGAGACAACGGTGACGCGGTCTTCCTTGCGCAGAATGGCGCGCAACTCGAATGCGGCGGGAACGCCACCAATGCCGGCGCCCATAATCACGATATGTGCCATTTATTCCTCCTCGATAAGCCGTCTGTGCGGCGGTTTGTGGTGACAGATCGCTGCGCACTGCGCGAACGGAACCTTGCGTCTGCCGGCAACCGCAAGCGCCTGCACGTTGTGCGCTTGCGGAATTCATCAATTAGCGTTCTCTAATATTAGTCGCAAAACATCACGGACTCCAGATGTTTTTGCAGCGGGTTTCGCGCACGAAGAGCGTGGCGACGGCGCCCAGTGCCGCAGCACCCGCCAGCCAGGTCAGGCCGATGACATACGCCTCGGGGGAGTACAGGCGTGCACCTCCGGACAGGGCGCCGTCCCAGGCGCGATCCATCGCCCAGCCCATCAGCGGCTGCAGAATTGCCGGGCCGAGGAAGACCCCGACGTTGACGACGCTCGTCGCCATGCCGGAGAGCAGCGGCGGATTGACTTCCTTGGCACACGCCCAGGAGAGTGTCAGGCTGGCGGTAAGCAACCCCATCACGGCACAGATCGCGAAAGTGGCCGATGCCGGCAGCGGCCCCGAGACGATCCACAACCACCAGCCGAGCGCGTGCAGCAGGGCCCCGCCGACCATCAGCGGCTTGCGCCGCCCCATGCGGTCGGAGAGGCGCCCGACGACAGCGCAACCGATGGCGAAGCCGATGAAATAGACACTGATGTGGTGCGAAGCCATCGCGCGCGTCTGCCCATGCACCTGGGTCAGATAGGGCACCGCCCAGAGTCCGGCAAAGGCGAAAAAACTGCCGGCGACACCCAGATTGACGAAGAGGCCAGGCCAGGTGGCCGGATTTTTCATGACGCGCACGAGATCACCGAGCCAGGCGGTGCGCGAAGGTGTTGGCCCCTTTGGTGCGGGCGTGCGCTCGCCCGGACGATCCTGCACGAAAATCCATGAAGCCACACCGATCGCCAGCGAGATGATGCCAACGACGATGAACACCGCGCGCCAGCCGGTCGCTTGCGCCGCCCAGGCGAGCGGCGTGCCGGCCGCCACCGAACCAATGTTGCCGATGAACATTGCCGAACCGGTAAGCGTGGCGAAACGGTTTTCCTCGTACCAGACGGCGATGAGCTTCAACATGGCGATGAAGGCGACCGAGACACCCAGCCCGACCAGGGTGCGCCCGACGACGGCAGCCTCGAAATTCGGCGCCAGCCCGAAGAGCAGTGATCCGGCACCGGCGATGAGTCCGCCCAGGGTGAGGATGCGCCGCGGCCCCAGCGTGTCGGCCAGCACTCCGGTGGGAATCTGCATCACCATATAGACATAAAAATAGGTGGCGGCCAGCACGCCGAGCGAGGCAGCGCTGGTCTCGAAACTGGCGGCCAGATCGCCGGCAATGGCCGCCGGCGCGACACGATGGAAGAACGACAGCACATACGAGCCGATCGCCAGAAGCAGCACCAGGGTGCGCAGTTTTTTTTGTTGTGCGGTGAGCCCGGCCGGATTCATCGTTGCAGGACAGCCGGGTTGAGCAGATTCGGCGGTGTTTCACCGTGGAGGGCAGCCACCAGGTTCTGTGCCGCCAGCATCGCCATCTTCAGGCGCGTGGCGCGGCTGGCGCCGCCGATGTGCGGGGTGAGCACGACGTTGTCGAGCCCGAGGAAGGCCGCATCGAGCTGCGGCTCGTTCTCGAAGACATCCAGTCCGGCACCGGCAAGGGCACCGCGGCGCAGGGCATCGATCAGTGCGGCCTCATCGACGATGCCGCCGCGCGCCATGTTGATGAGAAAGGCCGTCGGTTTCATCAGTGCCAGTTCGGCGGCACCGATGCAGTGATGCGTTTGCGCCGCATACGGCAGCATCAGGAGCAGGTAATCCGCCTCGCGCAACAGCATCTCCTTGTCGACGAAGCGCGCCGCGCAGGCAGCCTCGGTCTGTGGCGCAAGTCGCGTGCGGTTGTGATAGATCACCGGCATCTCGAAGCCGCGCGCGCGGCGCGCCACCGCCTGGCCGATGCGCCCCATGCCGAGAATGCCCAGCGTGGCGTGATGGACATCAGGACCGAGCCAGTCCATAAAGCGCCAGTGCTGCCACTGGCCGGCACGCACGAAACGGTCGCCACGCGCCACCTGGCGGCCGGCGGCCAGGATCAGCGCAAAGGCGAGATCAGCCGTCGTGTCGGTGAGCACATCCGGCGTGTTGGTGGCCAGCACCCCCGCCGCGGTGCAGGCATCGAGATCGAGATTGTTGTAGCCGACACCGATGTTGCACAGTGCCTTGAGCGTCGGGCAGGCAGCGAGCAATGCCGCATCGATGCGGTCGCTGGCGAGGATCACCGCACCGTCCATGCCGGCAAGCCGCGCCGTCAGCGCCTCTCCCGTGCAAGGCCGGTCTGCCTGATTGTCCTCGACCTCGAAGTGCTGGCGCAGATACGCGATCGTCTCGTCAAAAATACGGCGGGTGACGGCGATGCGCGGCTTCACGATGGCTCATCCTCCGGCAAAAGGGCGATTTCGGGAACGTCGGCGGCCGCACCGTGGCGGCCGATCTCGTCAAGATGGCGCTGCAACTCGTCACGCGACATCGATTCGAACGACAAGGCGAAAAAAGTCAGGATGCGCTCGGCCAGCTGCGCATAGGCACGCATGAAGGCATCGCGCTTGCCCTGCTCGCTGCCATCAAACGTCGCCGGATCGGTGATCTCCCAGTGGCTGGCGAGCGGTTGCGTTTGCCAGACCGGCATCGGTGCCTGCGCCGCCTCGCGGCACAGGGTCAGCAACAGATCGGGCGCCGGGGCATCGGAGCGCGCGAATTCTTCCCAGCTCTTGCTGCGCAGGTGCGCGTGTTCGAGCCCCTGCGCGTCGAGCAGTTCCAGCGCGAACGCATTGATGTCCCCGGCCGGCCGGCTGCCCGCCGAAAACACCTGCACGCGCCCGCCGCCGAGCGCATTGAAGAGCGCCTCGGCAAGGAGGCTGCGCGCCGAGTTGCAGGCGCAGACGACGAGGAGGTTGAGGGGACGCGTCCGCATGGGGTTTCCATCATACCGCGCCGCCGGCCTGACGTCGCATCAGGCCGAGCGGCCCGGGTCACGCAACCCCTACAAGAATCGTGTGCGGTCCTCTCGCGCCCGGAGCGGACGGTGCGATTCTCGAGGAGACTGGCTGCGCATCCGTCTTGTGTTCGGCCTTGTGTGGTTCGTGCGGCTGCCAGCCGAGAACCCACAGCAGGGCGAAGAAGCCGACGACATAGCCGACGACGATGAACCAGCCGTGACGCAGCCACTGGCCGACCGATTTCGCCTCGGGAAAGAGATTGGACAGCGCCACGCCGGCCGAAGAGCCGAACCAGATCATCGAGCCGCCGAAGCCGACGGCGTAGGCGAGAAACCCCCAGTCGTAGCCGCCCTGCTTCAAGGCCAGCGCGGTGAGCGGGATGTTGTCGAACACCGAGGAGACGAAGCCCAGGCCGAGCGCCGTCTGCCAGGAGGCCGCCGGCAGCTTCTCGACCGGCATCATCGAGGCGCAGGTGACCAGCGACAGCAGGAAGATCGAGCCCTTGAAGGCGTCCGGTATGAGGCTCCACTCGGGTTTTCGCAACGGCACGGCGACGAGCAGCGCTACCCAAACCGCCACACCAAGCGCCGGGAAATTGTCGGCCAGCTCGGGATATTCCAGGTTCATCGTGACATTGGTGACGATGGCGGCCACCAGGATGAAGCCGACGATGGCCACCCGCGCCCCGTCGATGCGCTGTGCCGTCTGCAGGTTGCGCACGATGGGTTGATGGCGGTGCTGCTGCCAGGCGGCGGGAATGCCGAACACGACGAGCGCCACCAACGCGCCGACGTAGGCGTGCAGGACGTCGAGCGGATCGACGCCGTCGATCCACATCATGGTGGTGGTGGTATCGCCGACCACGCTGCCGGCGCCGCCGGCATTCGAGGCGGCGACGATGGCGGCGAGATAGCCGATGTGCACCTTGCGCCTGAAAATGCTCGCCGCCACCGTGCCGCCGATGAGCGCCCCGGCGATGTTGTCGAGAAAGGCGGAGAGCACGAAGACGAGAACGAGCAGCACGAAAGGCCCGGACCAGCCCTCGGGCAGCAGCCGGGGCAGCACCTCGGGCACGCCGCTGTCCTCGAAGTGACGCGCCAGCAGAGCGAAGCCGACGAGAATGCCGAGCAGGTTGGCGAGCAGCACCCACTCGTGAGCCATGTGGGCGCCGAAGCCGGCCAGCCCCGGGCCGAATTTGAAGCCGGTGAAGAAAATCTTGTAGGCGCTGATCGTCACCAGCCCGGCAAGCGCCACCTTGAGAACGTGGTGGTGAAACAGCGCGACACCGAGCAGCGTCAGGGCGAAGAGGATGAAATCGAGCGGAATGCCGGCCACGGCCGGGCCGTCCGCCGCCCGGGCAAGCGGTGTGACGAGCAACCCTGCCAGTGGCAGCGGGCGCAACAGGATCAGGCGGAAACGGGAAGAGGCGGTCATGGCGGCTCCAAAGACGAGAGCGGATTCTAGCAGGACGATTTGCGCGCAAGGATGGGATAATCGCCTCACTCTCCACACCCCCCAGGAATTGCCGCCATGCGCAAGATTCTCCTCCCCGTCGATGGCTCCGCCAATGCCGAGCGCGCCGCGCACTACGCCGTATCGCTGGCGGCCGACTGTCCGCAGCTCGATGTGCTTCTGGTCAACGTGCAGGAGGACGCCGGCGACTTCCAGAGCGGGCGCTTCCTCAAGAAGGAGGAAATCGAGGCGATGGCCCTCGCCCGCGGCGGCGACGCCCTGCAGGCGGCACGCGAGGCGCTCGAAGCCGGCGGCGTGCGCTTCACGCCGCAAGTGCTGATCGGCCCGCCCGCCGAGACCATCGCCCGCCTTGCCAACGAGCGTGGCTGCCAGGCCATCCTCATGGGTTCGCGCGGACTGGGGGCGCTCGCCAGCATCGTCATGGGCTCGGTCACCCGCGAGGTGGTGCGTCTGGCCGACGTCCCGGTGACACTGGTCAAATAGGACCCGCAGAAAAGTCAGTGCCCGCAGGACGGCGCCGCACTCAGGCCTTCGGCGCAAAACCGGCACGCGCATGTTCGTTCACGGCGCGCGCCGCCGGGTGGGTCAGGCGCCGCTCCGGCGAAATCAGAAAGTAACGCTCGCGCATTTCCTCGGTTCTGCCGATCTCCACGACCTGATAGTGCGACAGGACATCGGGCAGGCTGGTCGTGGCGGCGATGAACACGCCCGCGCCCCCTTCCCCGAACACTTTCATCAAGGCACCATCGTCGAACTCGCCGACAATGCGCATGCGGATGCCCTGCCGCTCCAGCCAGCGCGGCAGCAAGGCATGCAGCGCGCTGTCTTTACCGGGCAAAAGCAGCGGCTGGCCATCCAGGCTGGCGGGGAAACGTCCCTTCAATTTCCTGGCAAGACCGGGCACGGCCATGAAGGAAATCGCCGAATCACCGAGTGGATGGCTGTAGCCCTTGATCTGCGTGCCGGGCGGCATCGGACGGTCAGCCAGCACCATGTCAAGACGATGGATCGCCATCTCGGCGAGCAGGCGCTCGAGCCGGTTTTCATGGCAGATCAGGCGTACCGGCTCGGCCATCTCCAGCACCGGCGCGAGCAGGCGGTGGGCGACGAACTTGGGCACCACATCCGAGATGCCGACCTGAAGCGTGACAAAACGGTCCTCGCCGCCCTGGCGCAGCACCTCCTCGAGCTCGGCCCCCGTATGGAAAATCTCCTCGGCGTAGGACAGGGCCAGCTTGCCCGCCGCGGTCAGCTCCATCCTGCGCCCGACACGTTCGAAGAGCATCACGCCAAGCCGCTCCTCGAATTGCGCGATCTGCCCGGAGAGCGTCTGCGGCGCCAGGTGCAGGCGTTTCGCCGCGCCGGTGACACTGCCCTCGCGTGCAACGCTGACGAAGTAATGCAGATGTCTGTAGTTGAGCATGGCATCTCCTGATTATTCGATTTTTTCGAATATACAGCACAAGATTATCTGTTTGTACCGAATAAAGACAGCCCTCATAATTCATCCCGTCCGCCGCATCGTCCGGCCCCGCACTGTCCGCACATCGCCATCACCGAATCTGGAAGAGAGCCTGTCATGAACCGTGAAGAACAGAACGCCATCCTCGCCATCGCCATCCATGCCGCCTTCGCCGATGGCGCGAAGGACGAGCGCGAGCGCGAAGAAGTGCGTCGCCTCGCCGAGAACCTGGCGGGGGAAAGTGGTGCCAGCGACCTGCCGCGCCTGTATCAGGACGTGCTGCTCAAGCGTCTGCCGTTGTCCGCCGGCGCCGCGCAGCTGACCGATACCGGCCAGCGTCAGTTTGCCTACGAGATGGCGCTGTGCATCTGTGAGGCCGACGGGCGGCTGGTCGATGGCGAACGCCGCTTTCTCGACGAGCTCAAGCGCCTGCTTGCCTTGCCGGCGGCGCAGGCCGAGCAGATCGAGAGGGAGGTCGACACCCTGATCGACAAGACCGGATTCGTCGCGCCGCCCGCGGCCACCGCGACACCCGCTCCTGCCGCGACCGTCGCCACCGCCACGGCAGCCGAACTGGACAAGTCGATCCTCAACCACGCGCTGCTGGCCGGTGCGCTGGAACTGCTGCCGCAATCCTGGGCCTCGATGGCAATCATCCCGCTACAGATCAAGCTGGTCTATGGCATCGGCAAGGCGCACGGCGTATCGCTCGACCAGGGCCACATCAAGGAGTTCATCGCCGCCGCCGGCGTCGGGCTGACCTCGCAATATCTGGAGCAGTTCGGCCGCAAGCTGCTGGGCGGGCTGCTCGGCAAGGCTGCCGGCAAGACCTTCGGCAAGATCGGTGGCGCGGCGACCGGCATGGCTTTCTCCTTCGCCACCACCTATGCGCTGGGCCAGCTGGCCCGCCGCTACTACGCCGGCGGACGGACCATGAGCACCGCACTGCTGCGCGAGACGTTCCAGGGGCTGCTCGGTCCCGCCAAACAACTGCAGACACAATACCTGCCGCAGATCCGGGAAAAGGCCACGACACTCGATGCCGGCCAGGTCATGACGTTCATGCGCGCCTGAGGATGCTCACATGAACGACGCGGCCACCAGCTTTGCCACCCCCTCCATGTGGGTCGGCTTCATCGTCTTCGTGCTGGCGATGCTGGCGCTCGATCTCTTCGTCTTCGGCGGGCGCCGCGCGCATCGCGTCCGCGTGGGCGAAGCGGCCGCCTGGGTTGCCGCCTGGGTCAGCCTCGCCTTCGTCTTCGCCGGCCTTGTCTGGTGGTATCTGAACGGCACGCAGGGCGCCGAAGTGGCGCGCACGAAAACCCTGGAGTTTCTCGCCGGCTATCTGATCGAGCAATCGCTGTCGGTGGACAACATGTTCGTCTTCGTCATGATCTTCACCTATTTCGCCGTACCGCCGCCATTGCAGCGGCGCGTGCTGCTCTACGGTGTGCTCGGTGCGATCGTCATGCGCGCCGGCATGATCTTCGCCGGCGTCTGGCTGGTCCAGCAATTCTCCTGGGTGCTCTACCTCTTCGGCGCCTTTCTCGTCCTCACCGGCATCAAGATGCTGCTCTTCGCCGAGGCTGCACCCGACCTGGAAAAAAACCCTCTGCTGCGCTGGCTGCGCGGCCACCTGCGCATCACGCCGGGTTTTCACGCAGAACACTTCCTCATCCGGCAAAACGGTCTTGTCTGGGTGACGCCGATGTTCCTCGTTCTCGTCCTCATCGAGGCCAGCGATCTGATCTTCGCGGTGGACAGCATTCCGGCCATCTTCGCGGTGACCACCGATCCGTTCATCGTATTCACCTCCAATATCTTTGCCATCATGGGGCTGCGCGCCCTCTACTTCCTGCTTGCCGACATGGCCGGGCGCTTCCACCTGCTCAAATACGGACTCGCCCTCGTGCTTGTCTTCGTCGGCGGCAAGATGCTGGCGATGCCCTGGTTTCACATGCCGATCCAGTGGTCGCTCGCCATCGTCGCCGGCATCCTTCTCGTCTCGGTCCTGGCAAGTCTCGCCCTGTCGAAACAGAAAGTTCTTGGTGCAGGAGAACACGTATGAGTGCAACGAACGCCCTTTCCACACCCGCTGACGGCGAGCGCGATGCCGCTGGCCGGCTGATCGCCCTTGTGTTCGACAGCGCCCGCCCGCTGCCTGCCCCGCACGTCAACCCCTGGCTGGTGGCGGTGGATGGCTCGGCCAATGCCCTGCGCGCCCTGACCCACGCCATCGGACTGGCCGGCGAAATGAGCGCCTGTTCTTTGCATCTGGTGCATGTGCAGCCCTGGCTGTCAAAAGAGGCGGCCCAGACCGAACTGGCAGCGCAGGCACTCGCAGCCACGGATCAGGCACGCACGCTGCTCGACGCCGAGGGCCTGCCCTGGCGCCTGCATGTCGTCATGGGAGAGCCTGCCGAGGGCATCCTTGGCTGCGCCAGCCGGCTGCAGTCGAGGGTGCTCATTGTCGGCAGTCGCGGCCTGAATGCCCTCGAGAGCCTGCTGCTCGGATCGGTGACCCGCAAGGTGCTGCAGCAATCCACGGTGCCGGTGATGGTTGTGCCCTGAGGCACCCACAGCACGCGCCGTCACACCACCACTGACTTTTTTGACCCCGCTGAAAGGAGACCGCCATGAATCCGAACCCCGTCCGCACGATCCCACTGCCCGCCGAGGGCAGCGGATCCATTCTCGCCACCAACAAGGTGGTACGCAACACCTACCTGCTGCTGTCGCTGGCCCTGGCGTTTTCCGCCCTGACGGCGGGGCTGTCCGCCGCGCTCAAGCTGCCCCATCCGGGCATCCTGATCACGCTCGCCGGCTATTTCGGGCTGCTGTTTGTCATCCATAAATTCAAGGACAGCGGTGCTGGCGTCCTTGCGGTCTTTGCGCTGACCGGCTTCATGGGCTACACCCTCGGCCCGATCATCAACCGCTACCTCGGCCTGGCCAACGGCGGCGAGATCGTCATGCAGGCGATGGGCGCCACGGCCGTGATCTTCATCGGACTGTCCGCCTGGGCACTGACAACAAAGAAGGATTTCAGCTTCATGGGCGGCTTTCTCATGGTCGGCATCCTGGTCGCCTTCGTTGCCGGCCTGGCATCGATGTTCCTTGACATGCCGGTGCTCTCGCTCGCCGTCTCGGCCGCCTTTGTGCTGCTGATGTCCGGCCTCATCCTCTACGAGACGAGCAATATCATCCACGGCGGCGAAACCAACTATGTGCTGGCAACGGTGACCCTGTTCGTTGCGATCTTCAATCTGTTCACCAGTCTGCTGCATCTGCTCGGCGTCCTCAACGCGGAAGAATAAGCCCGCAACAGCCTCTCTTCGGCGGCGCACGCAGCGCGCCCGCCGTTGCCCCCCTTTGCCCGGGCACGCCCGGGCAAAGGGCTTTCCGGTCATCGTCACGCTCCTGTGCGTCCTGGCGCAGGCGGGCAGGGCTTCCTTGCGGGCTGCCCGTCCCTCCTGCTGCTGGTAAGCTTCGGTCTGGTGCCTCACACCGACAGCAAGGTGGGCGCCGAACGAACAGGAGAGACCATGCCACTACTGCTGATTGCCGGCATTGCCTTCGCCATCGGTGCAGTGCTGTTTGCCCTGCAGAACAACAGCGCCGTCTCCGTCAGTTTCCTTTTCTGGCGTTTTGACAGCACGCTGGCGCTGGTGCTGATCCTCACCCTCGGCCTGGGTGCGCTCATTGCCGTGCTGGTGTCCGCACCGGCGATGATCCGCGGCCGGTGGGGCAACGCGCGATTACGCCGTCAGATCGACAACCTCGAACTGGCGAAAGCACAACTCGAGGAGCGTCTCGCCAGGCTCGAAGCCGCAGCGCCGCCCCTGTCCGCACCCGCCGCACAGGAGGCCAGACCGCTCGCCGGCCTGCGCGACATTCTCGTCGGTACAGGCGCAAGACAAGAAAGTGACAAGTCATGAATGACGAATACGATGTAGTGATCATCGGCGCGGGCAGTGCCGGGCTTGCCGCCCTGCGCGAGGTCAGCAAGCACACGCAGAATTTCCTGCTGGTGAACGACGGCCCCTGGGGCACCACCTGCGCACGCGTGGGCTGCATGCCCTCGAAGGTGCTGATCGAGGCGGCCAATGCCTACCACCGGCGTCATGCCTTCGCACAGTTCGGCATTGACGGTGCCGCTGCGCTCACGCTCGACCTGCCCGCCACGCTGCGCCGCGTACGCGCCCTGCGCGATCACTACGTCAGCAGCACGCTGCAGGCCACCGAAGCGCTCGGCGCGCGTGCCGTGAGCGCACGCGCCACGCTGCTCGGCCCCGGGCGGCTCGACATCGACGGGCACACGGTTGGCGCACGCGCCATCGTCCTCGCCCCCGGCTCCAGCCCGGTGGTACCCGCAGCCTGGCGTGCCTTCGGAGAGCGGCTGCTCACCACCGACACCCTGTTCGAGCAGGAAACCCTGCCCGGGCGCATCGCCGTGATCGGGCTGGGCGCCATCGGCGTCGAAATGGCGCAAGCACTCGCCCGCCTCGGCCTCGAAGTGAGCGGTTTCGGCCGCGGCCGCTTCGCCGGCCTCTCCGATGAAAAAGTCAGCGCCGGTGCCACGGCGCTGCTCGGCGCGGAATTCGCCCTGCACCTCGATGCGACCGCCGAACTGAGTGCAACCGCAGACGGAGCGCTGCGCGTGCGCGCCGGCACGCTGGAGGTAACGGTGGACGCGGTGCTCGCCGCGCTCGGCCGGCGTCCGAATCTCGCCGGTCTCGGCCTCGAAACCCTCGGCATCACGCTCGACGGGCGCGGCATCCCTGCCGTCGACCCGGCCACGTTGCAGATCGGCACGCTGCCGGTGTTTCTCGCCGGAGACGCCAACGGTGCGCGTGCGCTGCTGCACGAGGCCGTCGACGAGGGCCACATCGCCGGACGCAACGCGCTGCGCCTGGCACGCGGTGAGCCGGCCCTCTGCTACCAGCGGCGCACGCCGCTGGCCATCGTTTTTTCCGAACCGAACATTGCCATGATCGGCGCACGCCGCACCGAGCTTGCGCCGGGCAGTTTCATCGAGGGCGAGATCGATTTCGCGCGTCAGGGCCGCGCGCGCGCTGCCCAGCGCAACCACGGTCTGCTGCGCCTCTACGCCGACCCGGGCGATGGCAGGCTGTTCGGTGCCGAACTGTGCGCACCGGCCGGCGAGCATCTGGCGCACCTGCTGGCGCTCGCCATCGACCGCGCCCTCACCGTGCAGGAACTGCTGCATCTGCCCTTCTATCATCCGGTGCTCGAAGAAGGGCTGCGCAGCGCACTGCGCGCACTCGCCGCACAACTGCCCGTCCGGGCCGAATCCGATCTGCACGGCTGCGGCAGTTTCGGGGCGGTCGGCACCGACACGCTCGATTGAGGCGCGCCACCATGTCCCCCCCTGGAAACCTCCTCGTTGCCACCGATTTTTCCGCGGACAGCCGCGCTGCGGCGCAGCGCGCCGCGCTGCTGGCCGCCGGGCAGGAAGGCGTACGACTCACCTTGCTGCACGTCATGAACGCGCCCTCGATGAGCGCGCTGCGCGAGCTCTTCGGCCTGGCGAACGAAGCCGACGCCGAACTCATCGCCGATGCAAGGCGCGAACTCGAGGCGCTGGCCGCCACACTCGAGCTCGGGCAACGCCCCGCACCCTTGACCGAGGTGCGCGTGGGTCAGGTCGTCCAGGAAATCCTCGCCGCCAGCGTGCAGGCCGGGCTGCTGGTGCTCGGCGCCCACGGGGCAAACCCGCTGCGCGACCTGATCCTTGGCACCACCGCCGAGCGTCTGCTGCATCGCACGCGCCTGCCGACGCTGGTGGTCCGCGAGGCACCACGCGCACCCTGGCAGCGCGTGCTGGTGGCGGTGGATTTCTCCGCTCACGCACACGCCGCACTGCGCATCGCGCTCGACCTGGCGCCACAGGCGCATTTCATGCTGCTGCACGCCTTCGACAACCCCTACGAGGGCAAGCTGTGGCTGGCCGGCGTCGACGACGCGCGCATCCGGCACTATCGCCAGCAGACCCAGCAGCAGGCGCTCGCCCGGCTCGATGCGCTGCTGCAGGAACTGGCGCCCGCACAACCGTGCGCACGCCTGGTGCTGCACGGCGATCCGGCACCGCTGATCCTCGCCCACGAGCAGGAGTTCGACGCCGATCTGATCGTCATCGGCAAGAGTGGACAAAGTACGCTCGAAGACCTGCTGATCGGCAGCGCGGCACGCCACATTCTCTCGGATGCACGCTGCGACGTCCTGGTGGCATGTGCCCCCATGAAGGAAACACCCAACAACGATAGATGACGCTGCTGCTGATCCTCCTCCTGCCGTTTCTGGGCAGCCTGGTGGCGGCGCTGCTGCCAGCCAACGCGCGCAATGCCGAAGCCTGGCTCGCCGGCGTGGTCTCGCTCGCCGTCACGCTGCTGGTGGCAAGCCTGTATCCGCACATGGCGGATACAGGGATCGTGCGCCTGACCTTTGCCTGGGCACCCTCGCTCGGCGTGGACTTCATCCTGCGCATGGACGGTTTCGCCTGGCTGTTCGCCCTGCTCATCGCCGCGATGGGCCTGCTGGTCGTGGTGTATGCACGCTACTACATGTCGCCCACCGATCCGGTGCCGCGCTTCTTTGCGTTTTTTCTCTCCTTCATGGGCGCCATGCTCGGCATCGTGCTCTCCGGCCAGATCATCCAGCTCGTGCTGTTCTGGGAGCTGACCAGCCTCGCTTCCTTCTTCCTGATCGCCTACTGGCACCACCGGCGCGAGGCGCGCCGTGGCGCACGCATGGCACTCCTCCTCACCGGCAGCGGCGGCCTGGCCCTCTTTGCCGGCATGCTGCTCATCGGCGACATCGTCGGCAGCTACGATCTGGAAGTCGTGCTGGAGCACGCCTGGACCGTCCAGGCACATCCCTGGTATCCGCTCGTGCTCGGCCTCGTCGCCTTCGGCACACTCACCAAGAGCGCCCAGTTTCCTTTTCATTTCTGGCTGCCGCAGGCGATGGCCGCGCCGACGCCCGTCTCCGCCTACCTGCATTCGGCAACGATGGTGAAGGCCGGTGTCTTCCTGCTGGCGCGTTTCTGGCCAGTGCTCGCCGGCACCGATGCCTGGTTCTGGATCATCGGCGGCGCCGGTCTGTGCACGCTGACACTGGGCGCCTACACTGCCTGCTTCCAGCGCGACATGAAGGGTGTGCTCGCCTACTCGACGCTCAGCCATCTGGGCCTCATCACCTTGCTGCTCGGCATGAACAGTCCGCTCGCCCTTGTCGCCGCGGTGTTCCACATGCTCAACCATGCCACCTTCAAGGCCTCGCTCTTCATGGCCGCCGGCATCGTCGATCACGAGACCGGCACGCGCGACCTCTCCCGCCTGTCGGGCATCGCGCGCAGCATGCCGATCACCGCCGCGCTGGCCACCGTCGCGGCAGCGGCAATGGCCGGCGTGCCGTTGTTGAACGGCTTTCTCTCGAAGGAGATGTTCTTCTCCGAAACGCTGTTTCTGAGCCGCCCCGAGTGGCAGCGCGTCGCCGTGCCGCTGACCGCTGCCCTGGCGGGGCTGTTCAGCGTCGCCTACTCGCTGCGTTTCATCCTGCAGGTTTTCTTCGGCCCGCGCGCCACCGATCTGCCGCGCACCCCGCACGAACCCACGCGCTGGATGTTGCTGCCCAGCGCACTCCTGGTGGCGGCCTGCCTGCTCGTGGGCATCTTCCCGGAGCGCACCATCGGCCCGCTGTTGCAGCACGCCGCCACATCGATCCTCGGCAGCGACACGCCCGCCTACAGTCTGGTGATCTGGCATGGCTTCAACCTGCCGCTCGCCATGAGTCTCGCCGCCCTCGTCGGCGGCAGCATCTTCTACCACCTGTTCCTCGCCCACGGCGGACGCACGACGCCGCTGCTGGGCCTCCTGGATGGCGCACGCCTCTTCGAAGCCCTGCTGCAGTCACTCACACGCGCAGCCGGCGCCGTGCTGCGACGGCTGACTTCTGCCCGCCTGCAGACGCAACTGCTGGTGCTTGTCATCTGTGCCTTTGGCGCCGCCCTCCTGCTCGTGCCCCCGCGCAAGCTGGCAATGATGCTGGCCGACAGCACGAACGCCGCCGGTGGCCGCCTCGATCCAGCCTTTCTCCTGCTCTGGGTGGTCGGCGCAACCTGCACCATCGCCGTGGCCTGGCTGGCGAAATTCCACCGGCTGGCCGCACTCATCTGTGCCGGCGTCGTCGGTCTGGCCGTCAGCCTCACCTTCGTCTGGTTCTCGGCACCCGACCTGGCGCTCACCCAGCTGGCCGTCGAGGTCGTCACCACCGTGCTGATCCTGCTCGGTCTGCGCTGGCTGCCGCGTCGCGAGAAAGGCTATACACGCGAGGAGCGCGCCGCGCGCACCGGCGCACGCCGCCTGCGCGACGGTCTGCTCGCCAGTGCCTGTGCGCTCGGCATGGCCGCCCTCACCTACGCCATGTTGCTGCGCCCCGCCCCCGGCGGACTCGCCGCCTTTTTCATCGAACACGCCTTACCGCTCGGTGGTGGCCGCAATGTAGTGAACGTGATCCTCGTCGACTTTCGCGGCTTCGACACCTTCGGCGAGATCAGCGTGCTGGCCATCGTCGCCCTCACCGTGTTCGCCCTGCTGCGCCGCTTCCGTCCGGCGCCCGAGAGCATTGCGCTGCCGCATCAGCCGCGCGAGCTGGACAGCGAGGAGGCGCGCCGGCGCCGGCGCGAGGATCTCCAGGCTCTGTTGCCCGAGGGCGTGATGCGCCTGCCCGCCGTGCTGGTGCGCCTGCTCTGGCCGTTGGCGGCGCTGGTGTCGCTGTTTTTCCTGCTGCGCGGCCATGATGCGCCCGGCGGCGGCTTCGTTGGCGGACTCATCCTCGCCACCGCGCTCATGCTGCAATACCTCGTCGGTGGCGTGCTCTGGGTGGAGGCGCATCTGCGCGTGCGCCCGCTGCGTCTGATCGGCAGCGGTCTGCTCGCCACCCTGGGCGCGGGACTCGTCGCCTGGGGAAGCGGTGCGGCGTTTCTCACCAGCGACAGCATGGAGTGGGTGGCACTGCCACTCATCGGCCCGGTGAAACTGTCCAGCGTGCTGCTCTTCGATGCGGGTGTCTATCTGCTGGTGGTTGGCGCCACTGCCCTGATGTTGATCGCCCTCGCCCACCAGTCGCTGCGCGGCCAGCCGGCAAAAACAACGCAAGGAACCACCTGATGGAAATCGTTTTCGCCCTCGCCGTGGGCACGCTCACCGGTGCCGGGATCTACCTCATCCTGCGCCCGCGCACCTTCCAGGTCATCATGGGGCTCTCGCTCCTGGGCTACGCCACCAATCTGTTCATCTTTGCCATGGGCCGTCTGAGGAGCCAGATGCCACCGCTCATCGACGCTGCGCGCGAGATCGATCCGGCACAGTATGCCGATCCGCTGCCCCAGGCGCTGGTACTCACCGCCATCGTCATCGGCTTTGCCACCACGGCACTGTTCCTCGTCGTCCTGCTCGCCTCACGCGGACTCGCCGGCACCGACCACGTCGACGGACGCGAAGCGGAGCAGGATTGATGTCCGCGCTGCAACATCTGCCAGTCCTGCCGGTCCTCCTGCCACTGGCGACAGCCGCCGTGCTGCTGTTCATCGGCGAGCGCCACCACGGCCGCCGTGCGGCACTGGCGCTCCTTGCCACGCTCGCGCAGCTGGTCGTCGCACTGGCGCTGCTCGGCTGGGTCGATGGCCGCCTCCCCCATGCCCCGGCGCAAGGCATTGCCACCTATGCGCTGGGCGGCTGGCCGGCGCCCTTCGGCATCGTGCTCGTCGCCGATCGCCTCGCCGCCGTCATGCTGACGCTCGCCGCCGTACTCGGACTGGCCGCCCTGGCACACTCCCTGGCGCGCTGGGAGAGTGCCGGCAGCCACTTCCTGCCGCTCTTCCAGCTGCTGCTGATGGGCCTGAACGGCGCCTTTCTCACCGGTGACCTGTTCAACCTGTTCGTCTTCTTCGAGATCCTGCTCGCCGCCTCCTATGGCCTTGCGCTGCACGGCTCGGGCACAGCACGCGTGGGCGCGAGCCTGCATTACATCGCCATCAACCTCGTTGCCGCACTCTTCTTCCTCATCGCTGCCGCGCTCTTCTACGGCCTCACCGGCACGCTCAACATGGCCGAGCTGGCGATACGCGCGGCAACGCTCGACGCCGATGGCATGCGCCTGTTCCAGCTGGCCGCCGCCCTGCTGGGACTGACTTTTCTCGTCAAGGCCGGCGCCTGGCCACTCAACTTCTGGCTGCCGGCTGCCTACGGCGCGGCCGCCGCACCGGTGGCCGCCGTCTTCGCGCTGCTCACCAAGGTCGGCGTGTACGCCCTGCTGCGCCTGGGCGTGCTGCTCGATGCGGTCGGTGCGCCCGCACCCTTTCGTGGCAACTGGCTGTTTTACGGCGGACTCGCCACCCTCGCCATCGGCAGCCTTGCCGTGCTCGCCGCACAGCGCCTCGACCGTCTCGCCGGCGCGCTGGTGATCGTCTCCTCGGGCACGCTGCTCGCCGCCTTCGGCTTCACCGGCACCACACTCACCGGCCCGGCACTGTATTACCTCGCCAGTTCGGTGCTGGCGATCGGCGCCTTCTTCCTCATCATCGAAATGGCCGAACGCCAGCGCCCCATCGTCACCGACATGCTCGCCGTCAGTGCGGAAGCCTTCGGTCTCACCACCTTGCCCGACGAGGACGGACCGGGCGAAGCACACGGCGAGCCGATCCCTGCGGCAATGGCTTTTCTCGGTCTCGTCTTCTTCAGCTGTGCGCTGCTGCTCGCCGGCCTGCCACCGCTGTCGGGCTTCGTCGGCAAATTCGCCCTCTTCTCGGCGGCACTCGCCGCCGTACCGCAGGCGGGCACGGGCCACGCCGCTCTTTTCATCGCGGCGCTGCTGCTCTCCGGCCTGTGCGCGCTGATCGCCCTCTCGCGCCTGGGCATGCGCATCTTCTGGGACAACGAACAGGCAAGCCCGCGCTTGGTCTGGCGCGAAGCCGTGCCGGTGGCCGCCTTGCTGCTCGTCTGCACGGGCCTCACGCTGGGCGCCGGCCCCGCGCTCGACTACTTCGACAGCGCCGCCGCCTCGCTGCACGATGCGACGCGCTACACCGAGGCGGTGCTGCCGACCTCACCCGCAACGGACACACCATGACGGACATCTCATGAAACGCCCGCCGCGCCTGCCCCTGCTGCCCCCCGTCCTGCTCGGTGTCTGGCTGCTGCTCAATGACAGCACGAGCGCCGCCACGATCGCGCTCGGTACGCTGCTGGCACTCCTCCTGAGCGCCGCCAGCACGCGACTGCGCCCGCTACCAGCCTGGCCGCAGCGCCTTTACCTGGCCTGCGGTCTGATCGGGCGCGTCTTCATCGACATCGTGCGTTCCAACTTTGCTGTCGGGCGCATCGTGTTCAACGCAACACGGCACCCGCCGCGCGCCGGCTTCATGCAGATCCCGCTCGATCTGACCGACCCGCACGGCCTGGCGATGCTCACGATCATCATCACCGGCACGCCGGGCACCGTCTGGGCCGGCCACGATGCCCAAAGCGGCATCCTCACCCTGCATGTCCTCGATCTCATCGACGAGGCGGCATGGACGCGCACCATCAAGGAACGTTACGAGCGCCCGCTCATGGAGATCTTCCAATGAACGCACTGCTGCATTCGCTGCTCCCTCTCGCCATGCACTTCGCGCTCGGTTGTCTTGCGCTCTCCATGCTCTGTGCGCTCGCGCGCCTGCTGCGCGGTCCGGGCGCGCAGGATCGCATCCTCGCTCTGGACACGCTCTACGTGAACGGCATGCTGATGATCCTGCTGCTGGGCATCGGCCTGGGCAGTGCGGTGTATTTCGACATCGCGCTGGTGATCGCACTGTTCGGCTTCGTCGGCTCGACGGTGCTGGCGAAATTCCTGCTGCGCGGCGAGGTCATCGAGCCATGAATGCCGCCCTCCTCGATGTGCCACTGTGGGCGGCACTGCCCGCCGCCTTCCTTCTCGTCTGTGGCGGCCTGCTTGCTCTCGTCGGCTCGCTCGGCCTGCTGCGCCTGAAGAGCTTCTACGCGCGCATGCACGCACCGACCATGGGCAATACCCTCGGCACCGGTTGCGTGCTGATCGCCTCGATGCTGGTGAGCTCCGCTCTCGCCGCCCGCCCGGTCATCCACGAACTGCTCATCACGCTCTTCATCCTGCTCACCTCACCGGTCACCGCCATGCTGCTCATGCGTGCGGCCATCTTGCGCGACCGTACGCAGCAGCGCAATTCGCCTCCTTCGTAAAAGTCAGCACTGGCAAGGCGGCGCCGCAGCCCGTATCCGGTATTTGCTGCAAGCAGGTTATCCTCACCCCATGTCCGCACTCTTCGATACCCTGAAAAAGCTTCTGGGTCGTCCCCATCCTCCCGAAGTGGACGCCTCGCAGTGGACGCGCATCGAGCAGCGCCTGCCGTTTCTCGATTACCTGTCTGCCGGGGAGCGCGCGCGGCTGCGCACACTGGCGCTTGAATTCATCCGCCGCAAAGAATGGTATGGCGCACAGGGGCTGGAACTCACACCCGACATCCAGCTCGCCATCGCCTTGCAGGCCTGCCTGCCGATTCTCAATCTCGGACTCGATTCCTACGCCGGCTGGGTCGGTGTGATTGTCTATCCGGGCGACTTTGTCATCGCACGCCGCGAGATGTCCGACGACGGCGTGCTGCACGAGTTCGATCATACGGTGGCTGGCGAGGCCTGGCAGGGCGGGCCGGTACTGCTGTCATGGTTCGGGCATCCCGCAGAGGCTGACGGCATCAACGTCGTCCTCCACGAATTCGCCCACAAGCTGGATATGCTCAACGGCCCGGCCGATGGCTTTCCACCATTGCACGAGGGCATGAACCGTATGGCGTGGAGCACGGCCTTCTCACAGGCCTATGACGATTTCTGCGCGCGTGTCGATGCCCACGAGACGGGCGTAACTGATTCCACCCACGATGATCTGCCGCTCGATCCCTATGCCGCCGAGAGCCCGGCGGAATTCTTCGCGGTGGCAAGCGAGGCGTTCTTCGAGACACCGGCGCTCCTGCAGGCGCACTATCCGGCGGTCTATGCTCAACTGCGCCAGTTCTACCGCCAGGATCCGCTGCGATGAAACGACTGCTCATCGTCTATCACAGCCAGAGCGGGCACACGGGCGCGCTGGCCGAGGCGGTGTGGCGCGGCGCGGCCCGCCCCCCGCCCCGACGGACCGGGAAGGCGCCCGCCCCCCCGCCCCCCCACCCC
>CAZSHO010000006.1:4692-27701 GCA_964607005.1 uncultured Rhodocyclaceae bacterium | reverse complement strand
ATTAATCTTCGGCTCTTCGTCAACCACTGCCTGCGCGGCCACCCGGGCGCGCGGGCCGTGGCGGGGGGGCGGGGCGCGCGCCGCGCGGCGCAGGTCGAGACGGTGATGAGGCACGCGGCACAGGCCACACTCGCAGACCTGCTCGCCTGCGACGGCCTGCTCATCGGCACACCGGAGAATTTTGGCTACATGGCCGGTATGGTGAAGGATTTTTTTGATCGCACCTACTATCCGGCCGAAGGCAAGACAGTCGGCCTGCCCTACGCGCTGTTCATCAGCGCCGGCAATGACGGCGGCGGTGCGCTGCGCGAGATCAACCGCATCGCCACCGGCTACGGCTGGAGGCAAGTGGCCGAGCCGCTCATCGCACGCGGGGAGATCGATGCCGCCGCGCTTGCCGCCGGCGAGGAACTGGGCGAAGCGATGGCAAGCGGCATCGCGCTGGGAATTTTCTGAAAACCGGTTGCCGGGCCGCACGGCTTCCCTGCCCCCCATCCAGGCGCCGTCCCACGGGGACTGACTTTTCCCACTCAGCGCCCCGCGGCGGGAGCCGTCTTTTTCTGTTCGTGTGCGCGCTGGCAATCGATGCAGCGTTTGGCCGTCGGATAGGCGAGCAGGCGTTCGTAGTCGATGGCCGTGCCGCAATCCGTGCATTCGCCGTAGGTGCGGGCAATCATGCGCCGGCGCGCAGCGACGATGTCGCGCACGTCCTGCAGGTTTTGCTGGATGAGCGGATCATTAAGCGGTGCGAGGATCTCGAAGAGCTCCTCGTCGGAGGCGGCATCGGCGCGCGCAACGAGCGCTTCGCGCTGCTCTTCGTTTTCGAGGTTCTCCAGCAGCGAGCGGATTTCGGCGAATTCACGCTCCCAGCGGTCTTCCATGAAGCGGTTGAGGAGATGGAATTTTTCCAGTTCGAGTGGGGGCATGACGGCTCTCCATGCGGGTTGAAAGCGAAGCGGCGTTTTCAGGTAGAGTCTAACCGACGGCGCGGGCGGACGTCACCTGCATGACACCCGCGCAACATTCATGCGACGCAAACGACGGGAGGTTTGTCCGACATGCTGAAAATTCTCTTGCCGGTGGACGGCTCCAAACATGCCGAGCGCGCTGTGCGCCACGTCATCAGGCTGCACACTCACGGCCTTTTCTGCGAGGTGTTGCTGCTCCACGTCCAGCCGGCGCTGCCGCCCCATTCCAGCCCGCGCTCGAAGCGACGCAGCGCGGTATTGCAGCAGCTCGATGCCGGCGAGGCGGCGCTCGCGCCCGCCCTCGCCCTGCTCGAGCGCGCCGGCGTGCCCCGGCGCAGCCGCTGCCTGAGCGGCGCAGCCGCCGAGAACATCCTGAAGACCGTCAGCGAACAATCCTGCACGGCGATCGTCATGGGCACGCGCGGCCTGGGTGCGGTCGCCGGTCTCGTGCTCGGCTCGGTGGCGATGAAAGTCCTCCAGCTCGCCCGGGTACCGGTCACACTGGTGAAATAGGTCTGCGGATTTTTCGGGGGAGCCGGCTCCCCTGCGCAACACTCAGCCTTTCGGCTTGCGTCCGGGAGCGGCCGGCGGAATGTAGCCGGAGATACGGCAGAGGATTTCCTGGACCGGCTTGCCGTTTTCGTAGCGCGTCAGATCGCAACTGAACACCTGGCCGCTGGCGATCAGCGCATCGAGCGCCTCGCGCACCTTGGGCGTGCTCAGCTTGAGGGCCGCGGCGATTTCCGAATCGCGCACCTGTCCGTGCTTTTTGATGTAGTCGAAAACAGGGGAAGAACCCGAAGCGGAAATCATGGGAAACGCCTTTCAGTGCCGTGCAGGAGTGGCGGTCGCCGCGGGGCGGCCCTCGATGTGGCGGAAGGTGATGCGCCCCTTGCTCATATCATAAGGGGAAATCTCGAGCGAGACCTTGTCGCCGGCGAGAATACGGATGTGATGCTTGCGCATCTTGCCCGCGCTGTAGGCGACCAGATCGTGGCCGTTGTCGAGCGTGACGCGATAGCGCGAATCAGGCAGGACTTCCATCACCACCCCGTTCATTTCGATCAGTTCTTCCTTGGCCACAATCCCTCCACGTTGCCACCATCATCAAAAAGACAAAGCCCGGCATGCACCGGGCTTGTGGCGGCGCAGCCAATCAGGCCGCGCCGGAACCACGATTACTGCGGGCGAATGTTCGACGCCTGCTTGCCCTTCGGACCGGTCGTCACGTCGAAGCTGACCTGCTGTCCTTCCTTGAGCGTCTTGAAGCCTTGCGACTGAATCGCCGAGAAATGCGCAAACAGATCTTCGCCGCCCCCCTCCGGGGTGATGAAGCCGAAGCCCTTCGATTCGTTGAACCACTTTACGGTGCCATTGGCCATGTCTTGAATTTCCTGAAAATGAACTGAAAACAGGGGTCTCCCCCGGATCGGGCGAAGCATCAAGACAGCGGGGTGATGAAGGTGTTTATTCCGCCGGAGGCGGACAGGAAACCGGACAGCAACGGCACTACCTGAAGATCGCGGACGACACTATGGGCCAGCGCGTCCATAAAAGCAAGTCTTTTCTTTTCAAGGCGCTACCTTTCATCCCGGAGCATTCAGGTGGATGAGGACGAATGCCGGCACGGCAGGGACACCGCATCGGCTGCCGCGATGACGCGGCCCGGACCGCCCTGGCAAGCCTCAGCCTTGCGCCGCCGCAAGGAAGGCTTCGAGGAGCGGTGTGCAATCGAGCAGATCGAGACCCGCCTGGGCGTGGAACTCGGGGTGCCACTGCACGCCGAAGACGAAGCCACGCCCGTTCCAGCGGATCGCCTCGGCGATGCCATCGGCGGCACTGGCCTCGACGACGAGATCGCGACCGAGCCGGTTGATGCCCTGATGGTGGATGGAGATGACCCTGCCTTCGGCCGCGCCGCCGAGCCAGCGCGAGAGCTGGCCCTTGTCGGCGAGCGTCACGGAGTGGGCATTGTGATCGTAGGTCTCGCTCTCGTGGGCAACCTCGCCCGGACAATGTGTGGGCAGGTCCTGCCAGAGGGAGCCGCCCAGCGCGATATTGATGAGCTGCATGCCCCGGCAGATGCCGAGCACGGGTTTGCGCGCTTCCATGAATTCGTGCAGCAACTCGAGCTCGTAGGCGTCGCGCACGGCGTCCCCGCCCCACTCGGGGCGCTCGGGCTCCTCGCCGTAGGAGCGCGGGCTGATGTCGGCGCCGCCTTGCAGGATGAGACCGTCAAGATAGTCGGCATAGTCGCGCAGGCGGATGTTGCCGCGTGTGAGGATGCCGTCATGGACGACCGAGGGCACCATGAGCAGCATGACGCCGCGCGTCATGACCCACTGTGCCACGGATTGCTCGAGCACCTGCAGCGTCTTGCTGTGGATGCCGCGCGCATTCGGTTCGGGGTGGAAAAAACGGGCCGAGAGGCCGATGCGCACGGGTCTTCGCTTGCCGATCATGGGAGCTCCTTCATCCGGGTGCTGTCTGCACTGCTGCCTGCGCGAAAGGCGCGCACCGCCGCATCGACCATGCCTTCGACACCGCCCTCCTCGGCGTGGCTGTGACGCAGGAAGTTCGCATCGTTGCCCTGCGCAACGACACGCTGCAACTCGTCGAGTGCGGCGCGGCTGCCCAGCGCTACAGCATGCGGCTCGACGTGGCGCAAGGTGGCGAGGATGTCCTCGCGCAGGGACAGCGATTCGTTGGTGAGCGGGTGCACCAGCGTGCCGTCGAGACCGAAGCGGCAGGCCTGGAAACGATTGTAATTGTAGACGAGATAATCGTCCTCGCTCAGCTGTATATGAGTGCGTTCGAGCAGCATGCGGCACAACGCCTGCAGATAGCAGGCGAGCGCAGCGGCGCGCTCGACGCTGAGGGGTGTATCGCACACGCGCAGCTCGATGGTGCCGTATTCGGGCTTGGGCCGGATGTCCCAGTAAAAATCCTTCATGCTGGTGACGACACCGGTCTTTTCCATCTTGGCAAAATAGCTCTGCTCGAAATCCTCCCACTTGAGCAGAAAGGGCGCGCGCCCGGAGAGCGGGAAGGCAAAGACGGAATTCAGGCGCGCCGAATCGAAGAGGGTATCGACACCCTGAAAATAGGGTGAGGAAGCCGACAGCGCGATGAAGTGCGGCAGGTAGCGGTTGAGTGCATGCAGCAGATAGAGCGCCTCGTCGGCGCTGCTGCACCCGATGTGCACGTGCTGGCCATACACGGTGAATTGCTTGGCGAGATAACCGTAGAGCGCGGAGAGCTCCTTGAAACGCGGCTTGGCGAAGATGCGCTGGTGATACCAGCGCTGGAAGGGGTGCGTGCCGCCGCCACAGACACCGACATTCAGGCGATCCCCCGCGCCCACCAGCGCGTCACGCATCTCGCGCAACTGGCCGAGCAGCGCATCGTGGCGCGTGTGCACGTCGGTGGCCACCTCGATCATGCTCTCGGTCATCTCCGGCTTGACGTCGCCCGGAAAGCGGCCCCGCTCGAGCAGGTGCAGCATGTCGGTGGCCGACGAAGACAGGTCGAAGTCGGCCGGATTGACGAGCTGGAGTTCGAGTTCGACACCCAGGGTGAGGGCCTCGGCGGCCTTGAACGGCTCGAGCGCCATCGTCAGCCCTCCTTCCGGCGCGGCGTCTCGCCGGCCCAGACGAGTGCCCAGCGTGTCATCAGCGGGCCGAGCACTTCAAGGACCAGCACCATTGCCATGACGCCGGCGACTTCGTCGAGCAGATGCAGCTTGAGATAGCGCGACTGCTCGAGCAACAACACGGCAAACGCCGAGAGCGGCGTCAGGGCAAATCCGGTGAGCAACCCCTTGCGCCAGGTGATGCCGCCCGGACGCGCAAACAATGTGGTGGCGAGCACCTTCACGAACAGGCGTGCGGCCATCACCGCCAGCGCCAGCCAGATGCCGGAGAAGGCCTGCTTCCAGTCCATCGTCGCACCGACGAAGACAAAGAGCAGCAAGGTGAGCAGATCACCGAGCGCACCGAAATTACGCTGCACCTGCGAGAGCACCACACGCCGGCGGCGCGCCACCAGACCGAAGGCGAGCGCGGCCAGCAGCGGCGAGAAACGCATCGCATCGGTGAAGGCGGTGAGCAGCAGCACGGCCAGGGCAAACACCAGGGTGGCGTTGCGCGACAGACCTCCCAGATGGCGCAGCAGACCCGGCACGACTATGCCGAAGAGCGCACCCAGGCCGCCCGAGATCAGGACGACGACAAGGCTGTTCCACACCGCCTTGAACAGCGTGCCGTCGGTGGAAATCACCCCGTAGCCCAGCACCGCCTTGAAGGCGATCAGCGCCAGCACGCAGTTGAAGGCGGACAGATGCAGCGTGCGTTCGGTGACCTGGCCGGAGCTGCGCGCCTCATTGACCACGCGCAGCACGGCCGCCGGCGAAGTCGACATCGCCAGCGAGGCAAGGAGCAGTGCGGGCACCAGCGCCAGCTCGAAAGAGCGGGCGATGACGAAGGACACGTAGAAGGTACAGGCCGCCTCGACGAGACTGGTCACGCCGAGCCAGGGATTGCGCCGCAGCCAGGTGAGGTTGATGCGATAGCCCAGCTCGAAGAGGATCAGCGAAAAAGCCACATCGGCCAGCAGCGCCGCCGGCCCGCCGCGCGGATCGGGCAGAAAGCCGCCCTGGCTGGCTGCCAGCGCAAAACCGACAAGACCGTAGCTGCTGATGCGCGGCAGGGCGAGCCAGCGATAGGCCAGTTCGCCCGCCAGCCAGGCGATCGCCAAAGCGAGCGGCCAGGCAATCTGGCCCATCAGTCCGCTCAGCATTTCAGTCATGCGTTCCCGTTCTCCATGGATCGGCGCAAAAGTCAGTCGCGGCAGGACGGCGCGAAAACGTCAAGGCATCCACTGTGCGGTCAGGCCGGCTGCGCGCCGGCACGACAGGACAGGAAGGGGTGTCGGCAATGAATGCCGCGCGCGTTTTGATCATCGCAGGATCGCTTTCGACGATTGGAGGAACGCGAGGAAGGCGCTTTTGCCCGGCTCCTTCAGCGAAACGTGGAATGTGGCGAAAGTAACATGTTTTTGCGCACCGCGTCTGCACTGCCCGATGCGGCCCGCTCATGTCTGGCGGTCATCGGCCCGGTGAAAGTCAGTCCTCCTGGTGCGGCGCACCGACGAGCACGATGTGCACACGATACGGCCCGTGCGCACCGAGCACCAGCGTCTGCTCGATGTCGCCGGTGCGCGAGGGGCCGGAGATGAAATTCACCGCACGCGGCGGCTCGCCTGTTTCGGCGCGCAGCAGCGCCCAGGCATCTTCCATACGGGCGACGATTCGCGTCACGGGTACGAGCGCGATGTGCGTCTCCGGCAGCAGGCTGGTGGTGGCTGGCGTGTCGCGCCCCGAGAGGACGACAAGCGAGGCCGTTTCGGCAACCGCGCAGAAGACGCCGGTGATGCCGACCAGATCGGCATCGACCGCCGCCCGTGCGGCAGTCCCGATGCCGGCGCCGGCCCAGTCGAGATCGGCGAGCTGTGGCCAGATCACCGCTGCACGCGGCAAGGCATGCGCATCGAGATACGCCGCCACGGCCGCAGGAGCCTCCTCGAAGTGCGCCACGACATCGACCGTGCTCGAGAGCTTCTCCGAGAGTGTGCGAAAACGTCCGACGAGATCGTCGCCGATGTCCGGCTGCGGCCCCTGCGCACGGCGCGACAGATGCGCCTCGAGCGCGGCCTGTCCGTGCGCGGCATTGTCACTCGTGCGGCCCAGGCGCCGGCGGATGCGTCCGAGAATGTCTTCTCTCGAGCTCATGCGACGCGATGCCTCGGCGCGCCCCGGGCAAAGGCTTCGATATTTTCACTGAGCTGGTCGAGCAGCACCTGCATGGCGCGTGCCGAGGCCCAGGCAACATGCGGAGTCAGGATGAAATTCGGTTGCCGCAGGGCGAGCAGGGGATTGTCCGCGCGCGGTGGCTCTTGCGAGAGCACATCGAAACCGGCACCACCGATCCGGCCCTCCTCGAGTGCGCACGCCAGCGCTGCTTCATCGACGAGGCCGCCGCGCGCGGTGTTGATAAGCAGCGCATCGCGCTTCATGAGCTTCAATTCGGCCGCGCCGATCAATCCGCGCGTCGAATCGTCGAGCGGGCAGTGCAGCGAAACGATGTCGGCTTCGCGCAACACGGTGTCGAACGCCGTCCTGCCGGCACTGACTTTTGTCGCGCCCTTGCGCGCGGCCCGGAGCACCCGCATGCCGAAGGCCCCGGCCAGCCTCGCGACCCCCTCGCCGAGCACACCGCAGCCGATCAGGCCAAGGGTGGCGCCATGCAGGTCGCGGATCGGGTGATCGAAGAAGCAGAACATCGACGACTGTTGCCAGCGGCCCGCCTCGACATCCTGCCGATAGGCGGGCAGGTTGCGCCGCAATGCCAGCATCAGCGCCAGCGCATGCTCTGGCACGGTGTGCGCGGCATAGCCGCGGATGTTGGAGACGACGATCCCGTGCGCACGGCACCAGGCGAGATCGACGTTGTCGGTACCGGTGGCACCGACGGCGATCATCTTCAGATCGGGCAGCGTCGCGAGCAGCTCGCCGTGCAGGCGCAGCTTGTTCACGATGGCGATGCTCGCCCCTTCGAGCCGCGCGGCAAGCTCCCCGGGCAGCGTCCTGGCGTATTCGTGAAAGACATGCTCGAACGCCGGCCGGCGAAATTCACCACGATAGGAATCGCGCTCGAGAAAGACGATTCGATGCGGGACGCCCGTACTCATCAGCCGGCCGGCCAGTGGGATGCGACCACCTTGCCGCGCGTGTAGAAACGCACGCCGTCCGGTCCGTGCAGGTGCAGGTCGCCCAGCAGCGAATCCTTCCAGCCGCCGAAGGAGAAGAACGCCATCGGCACCGGCACTGGCACGTTGATGCCGACCATGCCGGCCTCCACTTCATCCTGGAAGCGGCGCGCCGCCGCACCCTCGCGCGTGAAGAGCACCGCACCGTTGCCCCAGGCGCTGGCATTGACGAGAGCGATCGCCTCATCGAGCGTATCCACCCGCATCACCGCCAGTACCGGGCCGAAAATTTCCTCCTGATAGATGCGCATCGAGGGCGTGACGCGATCGAACAGGGTCGGCCCGACGAAATAACCCAGCTCGGCGCCGAGCACCTTGAGGCCGCGTCCATCGAGCACCAACTCGGCGCCGTCCCCGACACCGCTGTCGATCAGTCCGGTGACGCGCTTGTGCTGCGCACCGCTGATGAGCGGCCCCATGTCGATGCTCGCCCAGCGGCCGGCGCCCACGCGCAGCGCAGCGGCAGCCTGCTTGAGCCGCGCCACCAGCGCATCGGCCACGGTCCCGACGGCCACCACTACCGAGACCGCCATGCAACGCTGGCCGGCCGAGCCATAGGCAGCCTGAATGAGCCCGTGCGTGGCCAGATCGAGATCGGCATCCGGCATCACCACGGCATGATTCTTGGCACCGCCCAGCGCCTGCACGCGCTTGCCGGCTGCGCCACAGGCGGCATACACCTGGCGCGCGACGGGGGTTGAGCCGACAAAGGAGACGGCCCGCACCTGCGCATGGGTGATGAGTGCAGCCACGGCCTCCTCATCACCGTGCACGACGTTGAACACACCCGGCGGTAACCCGGCACGGCCGAGCAGTTCGGCCATCAGGAGGCTGGCCGAAGGAACTTTCTCCGAGGGCTTGAGCACGAAGGTGTTGCCGCAGGCAAGCGCGACCGGGATCATCCAGAGCGGCACCATCGCCGGAAAGTTGAAGGGCGTGATGCCGGCACACACGCCCAGCGGCTGGCGCAGGCTGATGCTGTCGACGCCACCGCCCGCATTTTCGAGAGCCTCGCCCTTGAGCAGGTGGGCAATCCCGGTGGCGAATTCGACGACCTCGATGCCGCGCTCGACTTCGCCCATCGCCTCGTCCATCGATTTGCCGTGTTCCTCGACGATCAGGCGCACGAGCGGATGCAGGCTGGCTTCGAGTTCCTCGCGAAAGCGCGCCATGATGCGTGCACGCTCGAGCGGACGCGTCGCGCGCCATCCAGGATAAGCACGTGCGGCGGCGGCAACAGCCAGCTCGACCTCTTCGGCACCGCACAGCGGCGTGCGGCGCACCACCAGTCCCTGTGCCGGATTGCGCACATCGGCAAAACGCCCGGCGGCGGCTACGTGCGGCTTGCCGTCGATCCAGAGGGAGACGGCTTCGGGTGGAGTATTCTGCACAGGAGCGCTCATGGGGTTTTCCTTTTCTTGTACAGTTCGCGGAAGGTACGCCCTTGCGGTGCGGGGAAATCGCGGCCATCGGTCCAGGCGGAAACGAACGGCAGGCGGTGAATGGACCCGCGTCCGCCCGCAAGCCACTTCAGGTAGCGTGTGCCGATGCGGGTGGCCAGCGCATACAGGGAAGGATGCAGCGCCAGCCACGCCCACAGACGCAGCGCCAGCCGCTCGGGCCAGGGACGCAGACCACGCTGCGTCTGCTCGTCACGCAAGTGGCGCATCAGATCGGTAAGCGGGATTTTTACCGGACAGACCTCGACACACTGGTTGCATAAGGTCGAGGCATGCGGCAGATCGATAGCGTTTTCCTGCCCGATGAACAGCGGAGTGAGCACGATACCCATCGGCCCTGGATACACCCAGCCATAGGCGTGGCCGCCGATCGTCTGATACACCGGACAGTGGTTCATGCAGGCACCGCAGCGGATGCAGCGCAGCATATCCTGGTAGGCGCTGCCCACCAGGTCGACGCGGCCGTTGTCAACGAGGATGAAATAAAGATGTTCCGGTCCGTCCGTCTCGCCGTCACCCCGCACGCCGGTGAGTAGCGAAAAATAATTGGAGATCGACTGCCCGGTGGCCGAGCGCGGCAGAATGCGCATCATCGTCGCCAGGTCTTCCAGGGTCGGTACCACTTTTTCGATGCCGGTGATGACGACATGCACGCGTGGCAGGGTCGTCACCATGCGGCCGTTGCCCTCGTTGGTGACGAGCGCCACCGAGCCGGTCTCGGCAACGAGGAAGTTGCCGCCCGAGATGCCCATGTCGGCCGAAAGAAAATGGGTGCGCAACATCTCGCGCGCCTCGCGTGTCATCGCACCGATGTCGGTCTTGCGCGGGCGCCGGTGCACGCGCGCGAACAGATCGGCGACCTCCTCCTTATTCTTGTGGCTGGCCGGCGCAATGATGTGCGAAGGCCGCTCGTTGTCGTTGATCTGCAGGATGTATTCGCCCAGGTCGGTTTCCACCGGCTGCACGCCGGCCGCCTCGAGAGCGGCGTTCAGGCCGGCTTCCTCGGAGAGCATGGATTTCGACTTGATGACCTTTCTGACATCGTGGCGGCGCGCAATATCGGTGACAAGGCGGCAGATCTCCGCACCATCGCGCGCCCACAAGACCTGACCGCCACGGCGTTGCGCCTGCGTCTCGAAACGCTCCAGCCAGAGATCGAGCTGGGCAAGATTGGTTTCGCGAATGTCCTTCGCCGCTTCGCGCGTGGCGTCGAGATCGATTTCGGCCACGGCGCGGCGGCGCCCTTCGACGAACAGGGTCTTGTGCGTAAGGAGCTTGGCACGCAGCGCGCCATCGGCGGCGGCAGCCGCCGCGCGTGCCTTGAATTGCGCCGAATGGGCCTCCATCAGCCGGCACCTGCCCGCAGCCGGGCGGGGAGAAGAGGCGGCATGCACAAATGGGGCAAATGAATTTTCATCGCCCCATTATCGCGCATCAAGACAGCGTGGCAAGCACCTCGGCCGAAGCGGTGAAGGAGACGCCCAGTTTGCCCAGCAGATCAGCCTCGCGTACCTTGGCCTCGCGCAGATGGGCAAGCTTGACGTGGCCATAGCCGCGGATTTTCTGCGGAAGGTCGGCCACTTCGATGATCTCGGCCAGCGAGTCCCCGTCCAGGCGCGCCAGCAAGGCCTCGACGAGCCGCACGTAATCGCGCGCCAGTGCACGCTCCATGCGCCGCTCGCGCAGATAGCCGAAATAGTCGAGCGGCGTGCCGCGCAGAACGCGCGCGCGCGCCAGGACGCGCAGGAAAGGACGCAGCCATGGACCGAACGTCACCTTGCGTGGCGCCTTGGTGCCGACCAGCGCGGGCGGCGCCAGATGATAGGTCAGCGTGAAGCCGTCCTCGAAATGATCGGCCAACTCGGCGGCAAACTTCTCGCTGGTGAGCAGGCGCGCCACTTCGTATTCGTCCTTCACCGCCAGCAATCTGGCGTAGTTCTCGACGACGGCGGCCGCCAGCTTGCGTTCATGATCATGCTCCTGCGAGACGGCGAGGACGCGATCAACAAAGGTGCGGTACTGGCGGGCGAGCGCCACATTTTGATAGTCGACAAGACGGCGTTCGTGAAAGGCGATGCGTTCCTCAAGCGTCTCGGCAGACATCTCGTCCTGGGTGGCATCATCCAGCGCCGCCGGATTGCCGGCGGCCAGCCGCCCCACCTGCAGGGCGAGGAGATTCATGTCGATGGCCACGCCATTCAGCTCGATGGCGCGTTGCAGCGCCGCCAATGAAACCGGCACCAGGCCCAGCTGCCAGGCAAAACCGAGCATGAGGATATTCACACTGACAGCGTCCCCCAGTATCCGCTCGGCAATCCGGTGCCCGTTGCATTGCGTAAGGTAAGCAGCCCCGGCGGCAAAGCGCATCTTGTCGAGGAGGGAGGGCTTGTGCAGGCTGGCATCCGGATTGCGGATGAAGGCATCCGTTGGAATCTCATGGGTGTTGGCGATAACGCGCGTACGGTCATGGCGCACGGTCTGCAGCGCCGCCTCGCTCGCACCAACCACCATGTCGCAGGCGAGCAGCATGTCGGCCTGTTGCGTATCGATGCGCACCTGATTGAGCAGGTCCGGGCGCGCGGCAACACGCACATAGGAGAGCACCGCCCCCCCCTTCTGGGCAAACCCCATGAAGTCCAGTACCGAGGCGCTGTGCCCGTCCAGATGGGCTGCCATCGTCACCAGGGCGCCGACGGTGATGATGCCGGTGCCGCCCACGCCGGTGACCAGCATGTCAAACGGTGCCTCACCCAGTTGCGGGTGGGGTTGCGGCAGTTTCTGTGCGGCCGCCAGCAACTGGGTACGTCGCTGCGGATTCTCGGCGGGATGGCGTACCTTGCCGCCAACGACCGAGACGAAACTCGGGCAAAAGCCGTCGACACAGGAATAGTCCTGATTGCAGGAGAACTGATCGATGCGCCGTTTGCGTCCGAGCGACGTCTCGTGCGGCACGACAGAGAGGCAGTTGGATTTTTTGGCGCAATCGCCGCAGCCTTCACAGACCTCGCTGTTGATGAAAACACGGCGTTCCGGTTGCGGATATTCTCCCTTCTTGCGCTTGCGGCGTTTTTCTGCCGCGCACAGCTGTTCGTAGATGAGCACGGTGACGCCTTCGATCTCGCGCAGTTCGCGCTGCACGGCGTCCATTTCCTGACGCGGATGAAAGGTCGTGCCGGCCGGGAATTCCCTTTCGTGACCCCGGTATTTTTCGATGGCATCACTCAGCACGACGACGCGGCGCGCGCCTTCGGCCTCGACCTGGCGCGCCATCTGCGCCACGCTGATGCCGCCATCGATGGGCTGGCCGCCGGTCATCGCCACCGCTTCGTTATAGAGAATCTTGTAGGTGATGTTGGCCCTGGCGGCGACCGCCTGGCGAATGGCGAGGCTGCCGGAATGGAAATAGGTGCCGTCACCAAGGTTCTGGAACATGTGGCCGCGCTTGGTGAAGTGGGCGTGTGCCGCCCAGTCGATGCCCTCGCCGCCCATATGGATGGCGCCCACCGTGCTGCGATCCATCCAGGTCGCCATGTAGTGGCAGCCGATGCCGGGCATCGCTTTCGAGCCCTCGGGCACGCGCGTCGACACACTGTGCGGACAGCCTGAACAAAAATAGGGAATGCGCTTCACCGCATCGGCATCGTTGTGAAGATAAGCCGGAGCGGTGAATTCGACCACCATCGCGCGACGATCCAGCGCCGGACGATGGCGCGCCAGCCAGGCGGCCAGCACCGGCAAAATCACCGAGGGGCGCAGCTCGCCAGTTGCCGGCAGCAGCGGCGCCCCGCTCTCGTCGGTCTTGCCAAGAATGCGCGGACGCGCACTCTCTGGACGGTTGTAATAGCGATTGCGCAACTGCTGTTCGACGAACGAGCCTTTTTCCTCGATCACCAGTACTTCGCACAAACCGTCGACAAAAGCGTCGGCACGGCCGGTTTCCAGCGGGAAACTGAGGCCCACCTTGTAGAGACGGATACCATAAGCTTCGAGATCGGCAAGCTTCAGATCGAGACGACGCAGCGCTTCGAGCAGATCGAGATGACCTTTGCCGCAAGTGAGGATGCCGATATCCGCCTGCGGCGCCGGGCAGACCAGCCGGTCGATGCTGTTCGTGCGCGAGAAATGGCGCACCGCTTCGAGCTTGGCCGCCATGCGCGTCTCGATGAGCGGGCTGGGCACATCTCCCCAGCGAAAGTGCAGGCCACCGGCGGGCGGAATGAAGCCGTCTGGTGCCGGAAAATCAGTGCGGACCGCATCCAGATCAACCGTCATGCCGCTCTCGACGGTCTCGGAGATCGCCTTGAACCCCACCCAGGTGCCGCTAAAGCGCGAGAGCGCCCAGCCATAGAGGCCGAATTCAAGCATTTCCTGAACACTGGCGGGATTGACCACCGGCATGCCCCAGGACTGGAAGACGAAATCACTCTGGTGCGGCATCGAGGAGGACACACAACCATGATCGTCCCCCGCCACTGCCAGCACGCCACCGTGCGGTGATGAGCCGAAGGCGTTGCCGTGATGCAGGGCATCACCCGCACGATCGACACCCGGGCCCTTGCCGTACCAGATGCCGAAGACGCCGGTGACGGTACGCTCCGGATCGGTCTCGACTTTCTGGCTGCCGAGGACGGCGGTAGCCCCCGCTTCCTCGTTAATCGCCGGCAGGAACTTCACGTTGGCCTGTTCGAGCAGACCGGATGCCCGCCACAGAGCCAGGTCATAGCCTCCGAGCGGAGAGCCGCGATAGCCACTGATGAAGCCTGCCGTCTCCAGACCGCGCCGGGCGTCAAGTGCGCGCTGCATGAGCGGCAGGCGCACAAGAGCCTGCGTACCCGTAAGAAAGATGCGACCCGACTGTGCCGTCAAGGCATCCTGCAAGCGATAAGCCCCGTTCGGCAGCAAAGATTCGGCGACGGGAATGCCTGCGGTATCCGGCGCTTTTTCAGGCCCCACTACAGACGCGGCTTGAGTGGTTGCGAGAGCCATTTTTCTCCTCCATTAGGCTGCTATTGTGCAAAAAATGATGGAGAAATTCTTACTTTTTATCCGCGTTTATTGATTAAATTGAGTTAAAGTTTCTCTTTATTTAATATATCTTGGAATATTCATGCTAGACACCTACGCACGCAAGCTTCTGCACGAAATGCAGCAGGATTCGCGTCTCTCGGTCCAGGAACTCTCCGTACGCGTCGGCCTGTCTTCCACGCCATGCTGGCGGCGCATCAAGGAGATGGAGAAATCCGGGCTGATCCGCCGCTACACGGTGTTGCTCGATCGCGAGGAACTTGGCCTGCATGTGTGCTGCCTGGTACAGGTCAATCTGCAACGGCATGTGAAGGGCGCGATCGAGGAATTCGAACATGCCATCGGCACTTTCCCCGAAGTCGTCGAATGCTATCGCGCGACAGGTGAAGCCGATTATGTGCTGAAAGTGGTTGCACCGGACATCCCGACCTTCGATGCTTTCCTGCACAAGACGTTATTTACGCTGCCCGGTGTGGTGAATGCCCGCACCAGCGTGGTTCTGAAAGAAATCAAATACGAAACGGCATTGCCGGTTTGAGGCAAGAGCTCCGTTCAACCCGTTGCAAAAAAAAGTCCGGCGGCTGCCGGACCTGTGTCGCGTCTTGTGACCGTTCTTCAGCCCGAGGTACCTGACTTCAGCGCGGCACTGGGACGGGCACGGCTGGCTGCAACGCTCTCGATCCAGTGCTTGATCCGGTTGGCATCGCCAATACGCGTGAGCTTGCCCCAGGAATCGAGCAGGACGATGACCACCGGGCGATTGCTGAGCCAGGCCTGCATGACCAGGCATTTGCCCGCCTCACGGATGAAACCGGTTTTCTGCAGGGCAATCTCCCAGCCGGAAGTCGGGCTGCGCACCAACGGGTTGGTGTTGCGAAATGCGGTCGGACGGCCTTCGACCATCACCGTATGATCGGTCGTCGTCGAGAGTTCGCGAATCAGCGGGTAGTGGGAAGCCGCACTCACCATCCTGGCCAGATCACGGGCACTGGAAACATTCTCGGACGTCAGCCCGGTCGGATCAGAGAAATGCGTGTCGTTCAGCCCGATCGCTTGCGCCTTGCGGTTCATCGCCGCGATGAAGGCCTGGCGTCCGCCCGGGTAATGGCGCGACAGGGCCGAAGCGGCCCGGTTTTCCGAAGCCATCAAGGCCAGCAGGAGCATTTCTTCGCGCGGCAACTGGACACCGACTTTCAGACGCGAATGCGTTCCCTTGAGGGTGTCAACGTCGTCTTCGCCAATGGTCAGGGTTTCGTTGAGCGACTGTTGCGCATCAAGCACCACCATGGCCGTCATCAGTTTGCTGATGGAGGCGATCGGCAGGACGGCCCCCGAATTCTTTTCGTAGAGAACCTCTCCGGACAAAGGGTCCTGAACGACCACCGCGGCAGATTGAAGCGCCAGCTCGCCGGACTCTTGCTCAACGGCCTGTTTGTGTGACACGGCTTTCTTGTGTTTCGCCGTCGTTTTTTTGCTGACGCTGGCCTTTTTGCCCGTTGCAGCTTTTTTGCCGACTGTGGCCTTCTTGCTGACCGTCGCCTTCCGGGCTGTCGCCGCTTCGGCCGGCTGGGTGCTGCCCAGCGTTCCCACAGCAAGTGCGGCGCATACCGTCAGCACGATCGTTCGTTTGCTTTTCATGCAATCTCCTGAGCCAAGGGGCATGGATGTGCTCGAAAGTTTAGCAACAAAAAGAATAATTTCAATAAAAATAAATTGTTACGGTATTTAGTTAAAGTTTTTCAATCAATTAGGTACCCTCGATTTGCAAAAAACTTCGTACTTCCTCGCGACGCGCCATCGTATCTGTGTAACCCAGCTCCATCAATGCGCGGGTATAGGACTGCTCGAAGAGCAGATAGCTGGTCAGCGCCGATCCGGTCTTGTTGGTTGCGCCGATGCCACGCAACAGCATCCGCACCGCCCAGGGCAGGCTGCCGACGTGCCGGGCCGCCATGTAGTCGAGCCGTTGCGAAGGTGAAATGACCAATGTCTCGATAGGTCTCAACTTGAGATTGGAATCGGCACGGATTTCGGACGGGATGTATGACAAGGTTTTGTTGATGCGTTGCAGACGTTCCAGATCGACATGCAGACTATCGAGAAAAATCGATGACAGGGCGTGACCGGCGATCTGGGCCAGCGGCGGATAGACATCTCCCCGCTTCGAGCGTTTTTCGTCTTCGAGCCGGCCCGCACCGACGAGAAGGATGCGCTCCGCACCGAGATGAATGGCGGGGGAGATCGGGGCGAGTTGACGCATCGAGCCGTCGCCAAAATACTCGCGATGGATTTTTACGGCCGGAAAGACAAAAGGAATGGCGCTCGAAGCGAGCAGATGGTCGACATGGATACGCGCACGCACCCCGGCGCGATGAGTGCGTCGCCATGATTCGGCAAGCGGGGATGCCTGGAAGAAGCTGATGCTGTGCCCGGACAGATAACCCGAAGCGGTGATCGACAGCGCATACAGGGCGCCATTCTGAATCGCCGTCTCGATCCGGTGCAGATCGAGCTTGCGCTCGAGCAACCGGCGCAGCGGAGTGTTATCGAGGAGGGAGCGCGGATTGTGGCGGAAGATCCAGCCAAACACCAGGGCGGACAGCCAGTCAAGGCCGCGCAACGCAATGCCCAGTGCGTCGGCACGATACACCTGGCTTGCATGAAAGTTTCCCCAGACTTCGTTGAGATGCTCCACCCCGAGCGCGAAGCTTTCGGCATAGCTGGCCAGCGAGGCAGCATTGATGGCGCCGGCCGAGGTTCCGCAGATGATCTGGAACGGGTTGCGTGACGGATCCGGCAGAAGTTCGCGCACCGCACTGAGCACACCAACCTGATAGGCGGCACGCGCGCCGCCTCCGGTGAGAATCAGCGCCGTCTTGCCAGGACTGACTTTCATGCCGGATGAGGTCGGCTTACTGCCGGGCAGCAGCTTCGACAACCGTCAGCGCGGTCATGTTGACGATGCGCCGAACCGTCGCCGTGGGAGTGAGTATGTTTACCGGAGCGCGCGTGCCAAGCAGGATCGGCCCGATGGTGACGCCATCGCCAGCGGCCTGCTTGAGCACATTGAAAGCGATGTTCGCCGCGTCAAGAGAAGGCATGATGAGCAGATTGGCCGCGCCGCTCAGACGCGAATGCGGAAATACCTGGTTGCGCACGACTTCCGAGAGCGCCGCATCGCCGTGCATCTCCCCTTCCACTTCCAGTTCGGGTGCGCGTTCCCATAAAAGGCGGGTGGCCTGCTGCATTTTCTGGGCGCTCGGCGTTTCATAACTGCCGAAACTCGAATGTGACAGCAAGGCCACCTTCGGCGTCAGGCCGAAACGGCGCACTTCCTCAGCCGCAAGCAGCGCCATCTCGACGAGCTGCTCGGCACCCGGATCGTAATTGACGTAGGTGTCACAGATGAACACCGTCTGCTTGGAGAGCAGCAGGCCATTCATGGCGTAGTAGGAAGATATTCCGGCGCGCCGGCCGATCACCTGATCAACATAATGCAGATGCAGGGCATAGGTGCCGAATGTGCCGCACAGCATGCCGTCGGCGTCGCCTCTATGGATCATCATGGCACCGATCAATGTCAGGCGACGGCGCATTTCAATCTGGGCGTAATCATCCGAGACCCCCTTGCGTTCGGTCAGCTGATGATATTCCTGCCAATAATCCTTGTAGCGCGGATCGTTCTGCGGATTGACCAGTTCGAAGTCGATTCCCGGCCGGATGCGCAAGCCGCATTTTTCGATTCGGTGCACGATCACCTCGGGCCGTCCGATCAGGATCGGGCGGGCCAGATGCTCATCGACCACCACCTGGGTTGCTCGCAAGATCCGTTCATCCTCCCCCTCTGCATAAACGATCCGTTGATCGAGCTGTTTGGCGGCCGCAAAAACCGGTTTCATCAGCAGGCCGGAGTGATAGACGAATTGCTGAAGCTGGTCGCAATAGGCATCAAAGTCGGCAATCGGCCGCTGCGCCACGCCGGAATCCATCGCCGCTCTGGCCACGGCCGGTGCGATCTTGACGATAAGGCGCGGATCGAAAGGTTTCGGAATCAGGTATTCGGCACCAAATTTCAAGTCTGAGCCAGCATAGGCGGACGCCACCACATCCGATTGTTCGGCATGCGCCAGATCAGCAATGGCACGAACCGCCGCCAGTTCCATCTCCTGGGTGATGGTCGTGGCACCCACATCGAGCGCACCACGGAAAATGAAGGGAAAGCACAAAACATTATTCACCTGGTTCGGGTAGTCGGAACGCCCCGTAGCAATCACACAGTCCGGGCGCGCCGCCTTGGCGACTTCCGGCAGGATTTCAGGATTCGGATTGGCCAGGGCGAGAATCAGCGGCCGCCCGGCCATGGTTTTGAGCATCTCCGGCTTGAGTACTCCGGCCGTCGACAACCCGAGAAAGATATCCGCGCCGACGAGAACGTCAGCCAGGGTTGTCGCCGTCGTCTCCTGGGCAAACTGCGCCTTGCTGGGATCCAGCGACGAGAGGCGCTGTTTGCTGACCACCCCCTTTGAGTCCGTCATCCAGACGTTCTCGCGCCGCAGGCCCAGCGCCAGCATCAGGTCAACGCAGGCAATTGCGGCAGCGCCCGCTCCAGAACAGACAAGCTTCACCTCTTCGATTTTCTTGTCGATGACACGCAGGCCATTAAGAACCGCCGCCGCCGAGATGATCGCCGTACCATGCTGATCGTCGTGAAAGACGGGAATGCTCATGCGTTCACGCAATTTTTTCTCGATGGCAAAGCATTCCGGAGCCTTGATGTCTTCCAGATTGATACCACCGAAAGTCGGCTCGAGTGCGGCGATGATATCGATCAGCTTGTCCGGATCGGATTCGTTGATTTCGATGTCGAACACGTCGATACCGGCAAACTTCTTGAACAGTACGCCCTTGCCTTCCATCACCGGCTTGCTCGCCAGAGGCCCGATATTTCCCAGACCGAGCACTGCCGTGCCGTTCGTGATCACGGCGACCAGATTGCCGCGGGAGGTCAGGCTGGCGGCTTGCGCCGGATCGGCGGCAATTTCCTCACACGCCGCTGCCACACCGGGCGAATAGGCCAGCGCCAGATCACGCTGGGTGACCAGTTCCTTGGTCGGAGTGACGGCGATTTTCCCGGGGCGCGGCTTGCGGTGATATTCGAGTGCTGCGTTGCGAAATGCATCTTCCATCATGTTGTCCTTGAACGGATCCTCTCATTGTTTTTCATTGTGGCCCCGGATTCGGGCGAGGGCTGAAGTGTGGCATAATATTGCATTGCATTTTCTGCCTTAAATCACAAAAAAACACGCACCCATCTTTTTTGTCGCTGCTTCGGCTTGCGGCGGCTTATTACATTCAAAAACCTCTGGAGACTTCCATCATGAACAAACGCTTTTCCGAACCGGCCATGCTCAATGCTCCGGAGCATGTTCGTCATGGCCGGCTCAAGGCATGGGTTGCCGAAGTTGCCTCCCTGACCCAACCAGACCACATTGTCTGGGCCGACGGCTCTGACGAAGAATACGACCGTCTGTGCAGCGAAATGGTTGCCGCCGGCAGCATGATCAAACTCAACCCGGAAAAGCGCCCGAATTCCTATCTCGCCTGGTCAGATCCATCCGATGTTGCGCGCGTCGAGGATCGCACCTTCATCTGCTCGAAATACAAAGAGGACGCGGGGCCCAACAACAATTGGGAAGATCCGGTCAAGATGAAGGAGACGCTAACCGGGCTCTTCAACGGCTGCATGCGCGGGCGAACGATGTATGTCATTCCGTTCAGCATGGGTCCGCTGGGTTCCCCGATCGCCCATATCGGCGTCGAGATTTCAGATTCCCCCTATGTGGTTGCCAACATGCGCATCATGACTCGCATGGGTAGGGCTGTTTATGACGTCCTCGGAACAGAGGGCGAATTCGTGCCCTGCCTGCACAGCGTCGGCTACCCGCTGCAACCCGGTCAGCAGGATGTCCGCTGGCCTTGCAACAAAGAAACCAAATACATCGTACATTTCCCGGAAACGCAGGAAATCTGGTCCTACGGTTCCGGCTACGGCGGCAATGCCCTGCTGGGCAAGAAGTGTTTCGCCCTGCGCATCGCCTCGACCATGGCGCGCGACCAGGGCTGGCTGGCGGAACACATGCTCATCCTCGGCGTCGAATCCCCGCAGGGTGAAAAGACGTATATTGCCGCCGCCTTTCCCAGTGCTTGCGGCAAGACAAATTTCGCCATGCTCATCCCGCCCAAATCCTTCAACGGCTGGAAAATCACGACCGTGGGTGATGACATCGCCTGGATCAAGCCGGGCAAGGATGGTCGTCTTTATGCCATCAATCCAGAGGCGGGGTATTTCGGCGTGGCCCCGGGTACTTCCGAGAAATCGAACTTCAACGCCATGGCCACCCTGCATTCGAACATCATCTATACGAACGTCGCCCTGACACCCGATGGTGACGTCTGGTGGGAAGGCATGACCAAGCAGCCACCCGCAAAACTTACGGACTGGACCGGCAAGGACTGGACGCCGGAAATCGGCAAAACCACAGGGCGCCCCGCCGCGCATCCGAATGCGCGCTTCACGGCCCCGGCCAACCAATGCCCTTCTCTTGATCCCAACTGGGAGGACCCGGCTGGCGTTCCGATTTCTGCCTTTATTTTCGGCGGTCGCCGCTCGACGACCGTGCCGCTGGTCTTCGAGGCTTTCAATTGGAGCTACGGCGTTTATATGGCGGCGACATTAGGCTCTGAAACCACTGCGGCAGCCGTCGGCAAACTCGGGCAGGTGCGCCGTGACCCATTCGCCATGATTCCGTTTTGCGGCTACCACATGGGTGACTATTTCAATCACTGGTTGCGCATGGGGCGCATCATCGACAATCCGCCGCGCATCTTCACGGTAAACTGGTTTCGTCAGGACGATAAAGGGAATTTTATGTGGCCTGGCTTTGGTGAAAACATGCGGGTGCTGAAATGGATCGTCGATCGTGTCAAAGGCCGGGCGGGCGCTCAGCAGACCCCCCTTGGCTGGATGCCCCGCTATGAAGATATTGACTGGACGGGCCTGGAAGAAATCAGTAGATCACAGTTTCAGGAGCTCACCCGGGTGGATGCCGACATGTGGCAGAAAGAGCTGGAACTCCACGGAGAATTGTTCGAGAAGTTGAAAGACCGGCTGCCGAAACAGCTGACGCTCAAGCGGGAACTTTTCGGCATGCGCTTCGCAACCCTTGAATAGCCAGCTACCCGAGTCGGTTCCAAGGGCGTCTTTCAAGACGCCCTTTTCTTTCGACCTGACGATCCATCCACATCACATTTGTATTCCAGGCGGTGCTTCATGCGCTGCTTGATCGCCCCCGTTTAACCGCTGATTCGATCCGAATTTTTTCCGTAAGTACCCGGGATGCATAGGTGGATTCTTCATCATCCGAAGCCCCCGCATATTGTTGAAGCCCGGCCTCGATCGAACCGGTACGGCGAATGTATTCATTCAAAATCTGGGCGCCGACATGAATATTGACAAATGGATCCAGCAGGCTTTCTCCATCCGTTGTAACCGCTTGGAGCTTGTCTTGATGAAAGCGGGGAATCACCTGCATCAGGCCTTGGGCACCCATCGGGCTTTCGGCAATCGGGTTAAAACCCGACTCGATCGCCATGACGGCAATGATCAGCATGGGGTCTATTTTTGACCGTTCCCCGGCATCCCAGGCGGTCCGGACCAACGGTTCGATTGCCGAAACGGAAACACGATAGCGACGCGAAAGATAATCGGAAACGGCCCGTATTGGGCCGTCGGGCATGACCGGACCTGCCGAAACAGTCAGCGTGCCGACTCCGCTGCCCAATCTGCCAAACGCCTGTCCTGCCAGGTCATCAACGACCGGCCCTGCTCCCCCGGGAGCACCCGCTCTGAACAAAAGGAACACCGTTGCGAGCATGCCCGCAACAAGAAGGCCACCGTGCACAAAGTGCGTCAGGCAGGAAATGGTTCCCTGGATAATATTTCGGATAGAAACAAGCTTCATTGATTCATTCCTTTTGCCCTTCATTTGGAGTACCGACTGATAACGATCAAGCCAGGCACGCGTACTCAAACCCGTCCGTCACAACGGATGTGCAGCAGAGGAAGGGATTGGTATAAAACATCGGAAAGGCAATGACGGCTTGCTTTCCATGAATTAACCGGCAACAAGAAAACCGGAGAAACCGGAAGGGGTGATCTGGCTAAACGAGATCCGGCATTATATTGGCTTCATTCAATTTTGCAAATTCACCAAATCGCCGACAACCCTTGCCTCCGGAAAGCCAGATTCCGTAAAACGACAACTGCCATGATGGAGAAAACAGACCGCGGGTGGGTAGTAACGCCTTGATCGGCGATACCACCCAACCCGTCGGTCCTTAGGACTCAGGAAGGACGCGAGCCCGTCGGAAAGGGCCAAGCCGCCGCCGGATTCAGCGAGGATTTCAATCCGGGAGTTGCGGCGGTAGAGGGCGCTGCAACCGCAGGGGCTGGTTTCGCAGCGGGTTTTGCAGCTTTTTTGGCAGCAGGTTTTTTCTTGGCTGCCTTTTTTGCCGCAGGTTTTTTTGCGGCTTTTTTCTTTGCTGCAGGCTTTTTCTTGGCGACTTTTTTCGCTGCGGCTTTTTTTGCTACCGGCTTTTTCGCTGCGGCTTTCTTAGCTGCGGGTTTCTTGGCCGCTACCTTCTTGGCAGCGGGTTTTTTCGCTGCGGCTTT
>CAZSHO010000006.1:0-4592 GCA_964607005.1 uncultured Rhodocyclaceae bacterium | reverse complement strand
CTGCGGGTTTCTTGGCCGCTACCTTCTTGGCAGCGGGTTTTTTCGCTGCGGCTTTTTTTGCTACCGGCTTTTTCGCTGCGGCTTTCTTTGCAGCGGGTTTCTTGGCCGCTACCTTCTTGGCAGCGGGTTTTTTCGCTGCGGCTTTCTTTGCAGCGGGTTTCTTGGCCGCCGGTTTCTTGGCGGATTTCTTAGCAGTAGCCATCTCGAACCTCCTTTACGGATTAAGTATGAAAAAACAGGAAAACAATCCGCCCAAACAAGCGCAGATATTCGCCCGGTCGTAATAACCGATCCGGTTGAATGCCATGTCCCGATTCAATCGCTGACTTTCTGGAAAACTTGAGGATGCTCTGCCGGAACTACAGGAACTGCGAGAATCGGGGGGAATATGAATCCGGCTTGATTGAACCCCAAACCGGGCAAGAAGGAATGCAGGAAATCTGAACAATATGCGACGGATAACACGGCTACATGAGGGAGGTCGAGGCTTATTGCCTAAAAAGTGGATTTTCTGCATCAAGCAACCCCGCTCATTCCTTGACCGTTCAACTCCTCACGCCGACCTGTTTCTAACCACTCCCTGAACGGCGTGTTTTCAACTCATGAAAATGCGCCGTTGCGCCTACTAGATCTAGTGCTGTCATAACCAATTCGGCCTAATTCTAGTAGCTTGACATTTCGGATGCAAGTGTTTTCGCATTTTTTATCAAAATTCATCATCGAGTTTGCGCTGCTGGAATTTTTTGGAAATCCGCGCCTCCCCTCCTTCCTGATTTTCATGCAAGCGAGCCCACTCGAATTTCGGACCGGGATCGGTCTTGCGTCCGGAAGCTATATCAGAATGACCGACAACCGCTTCGATCGGATATTGCTGCTTCAGCAGGGAAAGGAGTCGCAACAACGTGCTGTACTGACGTCCATCAAAGTCATCATCATCACAACCCTCAAGCTCGATACCTATCGAAAAGTCATTACACTTCTCAATGCCTTCCCAGGCTGAAACACCGGCATGCCAGGCACGCATTGCGCAGGGAACGAACTGGAGAAGGGCTCCATCACGGCGAATTAAAAAATGCGCCGAAACACGCAGAGAATGAATTTCCTGGAAATAGGGATGGCGGTCCGGATCGAGCCTGTTGGTAAACAGTTTCTCGATATCATCACCGCCGTATTCTCCTGGAGGGAGTGAAATGGCATGAATCACGATCAGCCGGATGGCCAGCCCGGCCGGGCGTTCATCACAATTGGGTGACGCAATGCGTTGAACACCGGTTAGCCAACCAGCACGATCCCAGTTTCTATTCATTCAGCCCAAGTCGTTCCATCCGGTAGCGCAATGATCGGAAAGTGACGCCCAGAAGCCTGGCTGCAGCTGTGCGATTGAATCGGGTTTTCTGCAAGGTTTCGAGAATGATCTGCTTCTCGATTCCATCCAGATAATCCTGCAAAGGACGGTCAGCCGAATCCGGCAAAGAGGTGTCAGCCGCCGTCTCGTGCTCAATCATGGGCGAGAGATACAGATCGCAAACATCGATTTCCTTACCGGCAACCAGCGCCAGGGCTCGTTCGAGGATATTTTCGAGTTCCCGAACATTGCCGGGAAAGAGGTATTCACTCAAGGTCTGCAAAGCCGCCCCGGTCAAGTGCGGTGAAGGCACGCCGGCTGCCCTCGCAAGCCTGGACAAAACGTGTTCTGCCAATAGTGGAATATCTTCCCTGCATTCGCGCAACGGGGGCATCCGAAGTTCAATCACGTTGAGCCGATAAAATAGATCCTGGCGAAACTTCCCGGCGGACACCATCTCTTTCAGGTTTTGATGCGTGGCGCTAATAATGCGTACATCCACATCGTCCTCGGCAGGCGCCCCCACCTTGCGCACCCGCTTTTCCTGGATCGCCCGCAATAATTTGACTTGCATCGCCAGCGGCAGATCGGCAACCTCATCAAGAAACAGGGTGCCCCCATGAGCCGCCTGAAAAAAACCATCACGGTCGGCATCCGCTCCGGTGAATGCCCCCTTCCTGTAGCCGAAGAATTCACTCTCCATCAGGTTCTCGGGAATCGCCCCGCAATTGACAGCTATGAATGCCTGTGTATGACGCGCCCCCTGCATGTGCACAAGACGTGCGGCAAGCTCCTTCCCGCTTCCTGATTCTCCACTGATGTAAACAGGGGCCTGACTGCGGGCGACTTTCATGATCATGTCCCGCGCTTGCTGAATGGCGGGCGACTCTCCAAGCAATGTCCGCCCTCCTGCATCGGCTTCTGCTGCACCCCGGACGGGCAGGTTCAGTACGGATTTGACGAGGGCGCGTAGCTGCTCAAGTGGAACGGGTTTCGGCACATAATCAAAAGCCCCCGCCTTGAGCGCCGAGACGGCGTTTTCCATGCTCCCATGGGCAGTAATGACCGCCACAGGCAAGTCCCGGCACTGCTCGCCGATATAACGCACAAGCTCCAGACCATCGCCATCCGGTAGACGCATATCGGTCAGACAAAGGCTGTAGGCGTTCTCGGCCAGAAAGCGTTTTGCTTCGGCAACGCTGGCCGCGCAATCGGTATCCAGCCCCATGCGGGACAGCGTCATGTCAAGGAGTTCACGGATATCGTCCTCGTCGTCAACGACAAGAACCCGGGCTAGCCCCGACCGATTTCTTCGTTCCTGTTTTCCTGCCACAACTGGTTTCTCCCGATAATCCGGAAATGAGCGCCCGGGTTGTTCCCGGCCAATTCGAGAAGCGCATCATTCGCCTCGCTCAACTCGCGCGCAATATACAGCCCCAATCCGGTGCCTTTGCCATAAGTTGTAAAAAATGGCTCGAAGACCTTGCTTTGCTCTTCAGGATCGATACCGGCACCATCGTCGATGATATGCAATTCGGTTCGTTTCAGGGCAGGTACTTCCCGAACCACGATCTTGATCGCACCGGGCTGACCACTGCAATAACGCAGGGCATTCGACAAAAGGTTCCACAGTACCTGATGCAAGTGGGCGCGATCAAAGAGAAGACCGGTATCAGCCTCGACCACAAGCTGGAAAATTGCGCGGTTGACCTGGTCATGCAAGGTCATCTCGTCAAGAAAATTATTCAAGAAAGACGGGAGCCGGATCAGCTCGCTGGACATCTTGTCCCGTCTGCCCAGTTCGAGAACGTCACGAACAAGGCGTTCGAGACGACTGGTGTTGTCGTTGATGATACGGGAAAGACGTTCCTGCCCATCAGCGCGTTTTTCTTCACGCAGAAGTTCTGCTGCATGACTGATCGCTGACAGCGGATTACGAATTTCATGCGCGATATTGGCGGTCAGGCGACCAAGGGCGGCCAGCTTGATTTGTTGGGCTTGCTGCTGAATACGGCTCATGTCCTCCAGATAGACCAGGACATCCCCGCTACTTCCGGCATGAATGAAACGCACACGCAAACGAGCACCTCCGCCGGGAAGTTGCAGGATACAAACGGTCTGCTCCAAACCATGATCATGGAATGCCCGGTGTTGCTCTGCTAGCTCAAGGGAGAAGGATGCCAGGTCGGCATTATCAGGGCCGCGCATGCCAAGCAGGCTCTCGGCTTGCGGGTTCCATTGCCTCACCTTTCCTGCATGATTCACCACCATCACGCCATCTTGCATGTCCCGGATTATCCGCTCATTGACAAAAAGCTGATTGGCCAGATCGATGCCGCGCTGACGGGCCAGCTCTTCATTGGCGATCACACGGTGAGCCAGCAGACGCGCAGAAACGGACGTCGCAAAAAACGCAATGGCAACCAGGCCCGTCTGCATGAAATCGGCCAAATCGGCGCCATAAAAAAAATAGCGCCACGTCTGTTCGAACAAGATGGCCAGCGTCGCAAGCGCGGCGTAAAACAGCGCGAGGGTGCCCTGGCCAACCAGTCCTGCACCGGCCAGGGTGATCAGCATCATGACGGCAAGGCCGCTTTTCGCTCCGCCGCTGGCATACATCATCAGAGTGATTGCCAAAACATCAACAATGACTTCGATGGTCAGCAGCCGGTTGATGCTGAAACGCCAGCGGCTGAATCCAGCGTAGAAAAGGATAGCGCTCAACCAATAGACGAGATTGGTCCAGAGATGAAGCTTCAGATTCTGTGCGCCCAGCCCCGATGTCCGGGAATAAAAGGCTGCCGCAAAAAGGAAGACACTTGCAACGATGAAACGATAAATATTGAAATAATGAAGCGAGGTCCGGACGGAAATCATCAATCCGGTTGTGCTGGCGGCGTGCTGTGCGGAATCAGTCATGCGGGCCCGAGCCGACGATGTTCCTCACTGCAGTAATGGTTGCCGAGGCTGGCGAGGGACTCGCTTTCAGGAATATGAACGCCGCAATGTGCGCAAGCGACCATGCGTTCCGGTTCCGAAGAGTTGCTCGATCCCGCTTTGTCGTCGTGGTCGGCACCCTTGCCCTGAAAACGCTTCAGCAGCAAGAACATCGCAATTCCGAATAAGAGCAGCAGGATCAGCTTGGGCATGCCTGGCTCCATTGCCACCCCGATACGGACAGGGGTATTGGGAAATGGTCGGGGTGAGAGGATTTGAACCTCCGACTCCTGCGTCCCGAACGCAGTAC
>CAZSHO010000005.1:30188-165603 GCA_964607005.1 uncultured Rhodocyclaceae bacterium | reverse complement strand
TACCGGCCTGTCACGCCGGGGGTCGCGGGTTCGAGTCCCGTCCACTCCGCCAACACCAAAAAGGCGAACGCGTGTTCGCCTTTTTTCTATGATTTTCACCACATTCAATAAGGTGGGTGAATATGTTTGATGCAGTTCGCAACAGCAAGCGGATCAGCCAGTTGATCCTGATCCTGATCACGATTCCATTTGCCTTCTGGGGAGTCGATTCATATTTTCATGGAGGGGGAGCTAACGATCTGGCCGTCGTCGGCGATAGCAAAATCACTCGTCAGGAATTCTCTCAGGCAGTTCGTGACCAGCAGGAGCGCTTGAGAAGCCAGCTCGGTGCGCAATTCAATGCGGCCATGCTGGAGACGCCTGAGGCGCGCCAGGCAATATTGGAATCCCTGATTACCCGGCGGCTGCTATTGCTGCATGCATCAAAAAACGGTTTGATGGCGAGTGATGAGTTGCTGCGAGAGACAATCGGCGTAATTCCAGCGTTGCAGCAGGATGGAAAATTCTCCCGGCAGCGCTATGAGCGGGCGCTTGCCAGTCAGGGGCTGACCCAGGCCGGCTTTGAAGCCAGGTTACGCCAGGACCTGACTGTCCAGCAACTTGTTCAAGCTGTCTCGGAAAGTGCGGTTGTGTCGCAGTCGTCTGCGAAGATATTGGCGTCGATCCAATTCGAGGAGCGTAGCGTCAATGAAGCGATCATTCGACCGGAGCATTATTCCGCTCAAGTCAGTGTTCCCGAGAGCGCCATCAAAGACTATTACGATAAAAATCGCAAGCAGTTCGAAATTCCCCAGCAAATCCGTGCTGAATATGTCGTTTTGAGCCGCGATGCCCTGGCGGCACAAACTGCGATTACCCAGGAAGAGGCCAGGCAGGTCTATGACAAAAATACAAACACCTACGTAACACCTGAGGAGCGTCGCGCAAGTCATATCCTTATTCAGGCTCCCAAGGGGTCTCCTGAAGCCGACGAGAAGGCGGCAAGGACAAAAATTGAATCAATTCTTCAGCAGGTGAGGAAGAATCCTGGCGCCTTTGCCAAACTGGCCAAAGATCATTCGGAAGATCCGGGTTCGGCTGCAAAAGGAGGCGATCTTGGATTCTTCCCGCGAGGGGCCATGGTCAAGCCGTTTGAGGATGCGGCTTTCTCACTGAAACAGGACCAGATCAGCGACATTATCCAAAGCGACTATGGTTACCACATTATTCATCTGACCGGCATCAAACCCGCGAAGACCCGCTCTTTCGAAGAGGTGCGAGATTCGATTGTTTCGGAACTCAAGCTGGCATCGGCGAGCAGAAAATTTGCCGAAGCGGCCGAGACGTTTTCGAATATGGTCTATGAACAGCCGGATAGCCTTAAGCCGGCCGCAGAAAAATTCAAATTGCAAATTCAGCAAACCGGTCTTTTCGACAAGGGGCACCCGGCTGCCGCCGGCCTCTTGGGGACGAATGAAAAATTGCTCTCCGCCTTGTTTTCCGAGGATGCCTTGAAGAACCACCGGAATACGGATGCCATTGAGATTGCTCCAAGCACGCTGGTGGCCGCACGCGTTGTCGAGGAAAAGCCGGCTGAACTACGCCCTTTCGAGACGGTCAAGTCCGAGATCGAGAAAAAAATAAAATCCGAAGAAACGGCACGTCTCGCTGTCAAGGAGGGGGAAGCCCGGTTGGCGAAACTTGTCAAGGGAGAGACGGTTGATGTGTCTTGGGCAACAGAGAGAAAAGTAACGAGACAACCGATGCCCGACCTTGATCCGCAGGCACAGCGTGCTATTTTCAAGGCTTCTGTTGCCAAACTTCCTGCGTATACCGGGACAGGCCTGGCCGATGGCAGCTATGCCCTCTTTCGGGTTGTTTCGGTACAGTCGGGTGTCGGCAAGGACGCCAATGCGCAGGGCATGAAAGCGCTTGAAAGCCAATTGAAGCAATTGACCGGTGCAGAGGATTTCAACGATTTTCTGATGACGCTGCGGGAACGTTATGGTGTCAAGATCGACCAAGCCGCCCTCGCCAAAAAGGATAACGAATGAACGGCTGGGCTGGATGATCAAAAAGGGCTGCTCGACAGCCCTTTTTTACGTCAGATCACTTATACAGCCGGCAAAGGATCGGTATTGCCCAGCGCCGTCGTGTTGAGGCCGCCATCGACATAGAGAATCTCGCCGGCGATACCGCTTGCAAGATCGGAGAGCAGGAAGGCTGCTGCATTACCTACTTCTTCGATGGTGACGTTTCTCCGCAGGGGTGTGTGGTGCGCATTGTAGGCGAGAAGCTTGCCGAAATTCCCGATGCCCGATGCCGCAAGGGTCTTGATTGGTCCTGCGGAGATCGCATTGGCCCGAATGCCTTGCGGACCGAGGCAGAAAGCCAGATAGCGTGTGCTGGCCTCGAGGCTGGCTTTGGCCAGCCCCATGGTGTTGTAGTTCGGCATGGTGCGGTCCGCGCCCAGATAAGTGAGGCAGAGCAGGGACGGGTGATTTCCCTTGAGCAGCATGGGGCGTGCGGCCTTGGCCAGAGCGGGATAGCTGTAAGAGGAAATTTCGTGGGCAATACGGAATGAGTCGCGTGAGAGACCTTCGAGGAAATCGCCCTCGATGGCCTCGCTGGGCGCGAAGGCGATCGAGTGCACCAGGCCGTCGAGGCCTTCCCAGTGTTTCCCCAGTTCCAAAAAAAGTGAATCGATCTGCGCATCTTCGGCGACATCGCATGGAAAGATCAGCTGGCTTTCAAATTCTTCGGCGAACTTGGCGATGCGGTCCCTGAACCGTTCGCTCTGATAGGTGAAGGCAAGTTGTGCGCCTTCACGGTGGCATGCCTTGGCGATGCCGTAAGCGATCGAGCGATTGGATATAAGGCCGGTGATGAGGAGACGTTTTTCTGCCAGAAATCCCATCTGCGAATCTCCCAAAAAAGACCGCTGAATTATAACGGAGCCTGATTGATGACGCCAATGGGCTCATCCGTTACACTTGCGCCCATCATGCGCAGATCATCGTTTTTGTTCGGGCTGTTTGCCTTGCTGGCGATCTTTGCGGGATGTGGCGAGCTCTGGAACAACCCTTATCCACAACAGGATGAGGGCAAAAATATTTTCTACAGCGCATTTTCCGAGCGCCCCAAGCACCTTGATCCGGTGCAGTCCTACTCTGCCGATGAAGCGGAATTCAATTCGCAGATTTATGAGCCGCCATTGCAATACCACTATTTGAAGCGGCCTTACACTCTGGTGCCCCTGACAGCGGCCGAGATGCCGCGCATCCGTGCGGTTGATGCCGAGGGGCGGGGCGTCGCCGAGGATGCGGAAAATGTTGCTTTCACGCTCTATGAAATACGGATTCACCCGGGTATTCGCTATCAGCCGCATCCTGCATTTGCCAAGGGCGCCGATGGCCAGCCCCTGTACCTGAATTTGTCGCGAAAAAAATTGCAGAAGATATATTCGCTCAAGGATTTTCCGCAGCGGGGAACGCGTGAATTGACGGCGGAAGATTATGTTTATCAAATAAAACGTCTGGCACATCCACGCCTGCATTCGCCACTCTTCGGACTGATGAGCGAGCATATTGTCGGGTTCAAGGCGCTTGCGCAACGCCTCGATGCGGAAAACAAGGCACTGTCGATTGCCGGGCAGCCGGATGCATGGCTTGATCTGAGCAAACAGGCACTGGAAGGCGTTGAGCTGATCGATCGGTACCGCTATCGTATCCGCATCAAAGGCCGTTATCCGCAATTCATTTATTGGCTGGCGATGAATTTTTTTGCGCCTGTGCCGATCGAAGTGGATCGGTTTTTCGGTCAGCCGGGCATGGCCGAGAAAAATCTGTCTCTCGACTGGTATCCGGTTGGAACCGGCCCGTTCATGCTGACCGAAAATAATCCGAATGCGCGCATGGTGCTCGAGCGCAACCCGAATTTCAGGGGGGAGCCGTACCCGGCAGAAGGCGAGGCAGGTGATGCGCAGGCCGGCCTGCTTTCTGATGCCGGCAAGCCGATGCCCTTCGTCGACAAGGCGGTGTTCAGTCGTGAGCGGGAAGGCATTCCCTACTGGAATAAATTCCTGCAAGGCTATTATGATCTGTCTGGCATTAGTTCAGACAGTTTTGATCAGGCCGTGCGTGTCTCGGTGGAAGGCGATGCAAGTGTTTCGCCCGAAATGGCGAGCAGGGGCATCCAGTTGAGAACTTCAGTGAGTGCAAGCACATATTATTTTGCATTTAACTGGATCGATCCGGTGGTCGGTGGCGAGCAGGCCGATCCGCGTCAGCGTGAGCGTGCCCGGAAGCTACGACAGGCCATTTCCATCGCGCTGGACTGGGAAGAATACATTTCGATTTTTGCCAATGGCCGCGGTATTCCGGCGCAGGGGCCGATTCCGCCCGGAATTTTTGGTTTTCGCTCTGGCGCCGAGGGGATCAATCCGGTCGTCTACGACTGGAAGGCCGGGGTGCCTCAGCGCAAGTCGATCGAGGTGGCGAAGGCATTGCTTGCCCAGGCCGGATATCCGAATGGACGCGACGCACAAACGGGTCAGCCGCTCGTGCTCTATCTTGACACCACCGATCGCGGACCTGGTGACAAGCCTCGCCTGGATTGGTATCGCAAGCAGTTTGCCAAATTGGCCATTCAGCTGGAAATCCGTGGTAGTGATTACAACCGTTTCCAGGAGAAGGTGCGCAAGGGAGCGGCGCAGATGTTTGCCTGGGGATGGCTGGCGGATTATCCGGATCCGGAAAATTTCCTCTTTCTGTTTCAGGGAGCGCAAAGCAGGGCAAGACTGCAGGGGGAGAATGCGGCCAACTACAGCAATCCGGAATTCGATCGCCTGTTCGACAAGGTGAAGTACATGGATAACGGACTGGCACGCCAGACGTTGATTGATCGCATGATGGTGATCCTGCACGAGGATGCCCCCTGGTCGTTTGGCTATCATCCGAAGGATTACAGCCTTTATCACGACTGGGTGAGCAATCTCAAACCGAATCTGATGGCACGCAACAGCCTCAAGTATCGGCGCATCGATGCTGCCAAAAGAGAGCGCTTGCGTGCCGAATGGAATCGGCCCGTACTCTGGCCAATCGTTCTTGTTGTGCTGCTACTGATGGTCAGCGCCTTGCCGGCTGTCATCGGCTGGCGGCGGCGTGAAAACGCAAAAGGGCGGCGCTGATGCTTGCCTATGTGATTCGCCGCCTGCTCTATGCGCTGCCGGTTCTGATTGGAGTGAACCTGCTCACATTCACTTTGTTCTTTGTCGTCAATACGCCGGATGACATGGCACGCATACAGCTCGGGATCAAGCGCGTGACGCCCGAGGCAATCCAGAAGTGGAAAGCCGAACGTGGCTATGACAAACCCTTGCTCTACAATTCATCGAAATCCGGCGTGGCCAGATTCTCTGACACCATCTTCTTCGAAAAGTCCGCAAAACTGTTCGTCCTTGATTTCGGCCGTGCCGATGATGGGCGCGATATCGGCCATGAAATCAAAACCCGTATGGGCCCGAGTCTGGCGATTGCTGTGCCGACCTTTATTCTGGGACTCTTTGTTGCGGTGAGCTTTGCGTTGCTGCTATGTTTTTTCCGATTTAGCTATCTGGATTTCTGGGGCATCGTTCTCTGTGTCGGCATGATGTCCGTCTCCAGTTTGTTCTATATCATCGGCGGACAGTATCTCGTGAGCAAGGTCTGGCATCTGGTACCAATTTCCGGGTATGCCGGAGGAATCGATGCCTTGCGTTTTTTGATACTGCCCATACTGATCGGCGTGGTGGCCGGTATCGGTAGCAGCGTGCGCTGGTACCGGACCATTTTTCTCGAGGAAATCGGCAAGGATTATGTGCGTACGGCCCGGGCCAAGGGGCTTGCCGAACGTGTTGTGCTGTTTCGCCACGTCTTGCGAAACGCCCTGATCCCGATTCTTACGGGTGTCGTTGTCGTTATTCCCCTGCTCTTTATGGGCTCGCTGATTACCGAGTCGTTTTTTGGGATTCCCGGATTGGGCTCCTATACGATCGATGCCATCAATGCACAGGATTTCGCTGTGGTGCGTTCTATGGTTTTCATTGGATCGGTACTCTATATCATCGGGCTGTTGCTCACCGATCTGTCCTATACGCTGGTTGATCCTCGCGTGAAATTGCAATGATGCCGGTCCTGCTCTGGACTGATACCCTGATTTTCATGCTGTTGGCCATGTTGGCCGGTGTCGGCATGTATATCCGCCGACGCGAGTACCTGATGGCATCCTGGCATCGTGTCGCAAACAGTCGCACCGGCATGGCGGCGTTGACCGTCCTGCTGGTTTTCATTGTCATCGGACTGCTCGATTCCGTGCATTATCGTCCCCGTCTCGAGATGGCGTCAGGACAGGCTGGAGGCGGGTTCAGCACCGAGGTACATAGTCTGCTCGACAAATTGCTTCAGCCGCTCAGGGATTCCACCGAAAAAACCTATTCGGCACCGCTGGCGGTGTATCTCTTTGCCCGCGAAACGGAAGAGCATGCCGATGGACGTTTTCTACGGGTTTTCCCGCGCCTTAAGCATGGCGGCGCTCATTTGCAGGATCCCGCAGCACAATGGGGTCACGATATTGCCTTGCGCTGCCTCAAAGGCTTGCTACTCGCCGTCCTGTCAGGGCTGACTTTTGCTGTACTGGTGACCTGGTGGGCGGCCTGGCGCGGCAGAGCGGGATTCTTGCAGACCTGGCGCAGTATCTGGCGAGGCGAGACGAGCGTTGCCTGGAAGGCAGTCCTGATCTCGCTCTGGGTTTTGCTGCTTGTTGCCGGTCCGATGCTTTTCCTGGCTGGTGGATACCATGTTTTTGGTACTGACAAGGTTGGACAGGACGTTCTGTATCTCACACTCAAGAGCATCCGAACCGGGCTTGTCATTGGCACGCTCACCACACTGGTAATGCTGCCATTTGCCCTGATGCTGGGTATCGTTGCCGGCTATCTGGGAGGATGGGCGGACGATGTCATCCAGTACCTCTACACGACGCTCAATTCGATTCCCGGCGTGCTGCTGATTGCTGCAGCCGTATTGATGGTGCAAGTAGCCATTGATACCCATCCTGACTGGTTTGTTACGGCCGCTCAGCGTGCTGATGCACGTCTGTTGGCACTGTGTCTGATTCTCGGCGTCACCAGTTGGACCGGGCTGTGTCGTCTGTTGCGTGCTGAGACGCTCAAGCTGCGCGAACTCGAATACGTTCAGGCCGCCCGGGCATTGGGTGCCACGACTTCGCGCATTCTCGGGCGTCATATTCTGCCCAATGTCATGCACATCGTTCTGATTACGGTGGTACTCGATTTTTCTGGTCTGGTCCTCGCCGAGGCGGTGTTGTCGTACATCGGCATAGGCGTGGATCCGAGTACCATCAGTTTCGGCACCATGATCAATACGGCACGCCTCGAACTGGCGCGTGAACCGGTTGTCTGGTGGTCTCTTTTCGCCGCATTTGTTTTCATGTTTGTTCTGGTACTGGCGGCGAATCTGTTTTCAGACACGGTGCGCGATGCCTTCGACCCGCACCTGGCCCTTCATCGCCCAGTGTCGGGAGCAGGCAAACCATGAGCTTGCTTCGAGTCGAATCCCTGCGCATGTCGCTGGCCAGTTCAGCCGGCAGGATCCGTGCGGTTGACGACGTGTCTTTCGAGGTCGCCGAGGGCGAGACCTTTGCCTTGCTTGGTGAATCTGGCTGCGGCAAATCGATGACGGCGCTCTCGCTGATGCGCTTGCTACCTGATACGGGTGTCGTCGAATCGGGTCAGGTGATACTGGGTGAGCGCGATCTGCTCAGTCTCACCGAATCGCAAATGCGCGCCGTACGTGGCCGGGAAATGGCCATGATCTTTCAGGAGCCTGCGACCAGTCTGAATCCTGTACTGAGCATTGATGTGCAGATTGCCGAAGTACTGTCACGCCAGAAAGCGTTAAAAGAGGGAATTTTGCAACATCGTGCTGTAGACCTGTTGCGATCTGTCGGCATCCCTGACCCACAACGCCGCCTCCAGGAATTCCCTTTTCAGCTCTCCGGCGGCATGAAGCAACGGGTCATGATCGCCATGGCATTGGCAGCCAATCCGTCGCTGCTGATTGCCGATGAGCCGACGACTGCGCTTGATGTCACGACGCAGGCCCAGGTGCTTGACTTGTTGGGTGACTTGCAACGCCGCCATGGCATGGGGATGCTGCTGATCACCCATGACCTGGGGATTGTCTGGCAAATGGCACAGAGAATCGGTGTGATGTATGCCGGCGAGTTGATCGAAGTGGCAGCGCGCCAACCGTTTTTTGCTGCACCCAGGCACCCCTATTCCAAAAAACTGTTGGCGGCCCTGCCAGGACAGAAGGCTCGCCGCTCAGTGCTGGAAACCATCCCCGGTAGTGTGCCGAGCTTGTTGGCCAAGTTTTCGGGCTGTCGCTTTGCCGAGCGTTGTTCGAACGCCTGGGATCGTTGCCATCGGGAAGTACCTGGATGGCATGCCATCGATCAAGGGAAAGTACGCTGCCATCTGTACGATACGGCTGAATCATCCCGTCTTGCTGAGGCTGGACACGTTGCCTCGCCTGCGCATTCGCCCTCCGATAGGCCTTGTCAGGTGGCATCTCCCCTGCTGGTCGTCGATGGATTGAAAATGCATTTTCCGATCCGGCGCGGACTTTTCAAGCGTGTGGTGGGATATGTCAAAGCCGTGGACGGAATTTCATTTTCACTGGCAAGCGGCCGGACGCTGGCGCTGGTGGGAGAATCCGGCTGTGGCAAAACTACGGTAGGAAAAGCCATTGTTCAGCTCTATCGTTCAAGCAGCGGAAACATTCGTTTCGATGGAAAACAACTCGAAGATCTGGATGCCTCTTCGCTGCGTGCCTTACGCGCCAAAATGCAAATCGTTTTCCAGGATCCTTATGGATCTCTTGATCCGAGACTGCGGATCGGCGACAGCATCGAGGAAGGGCTGGTTTCCTTAAAAATCGAGACACATGCAGAACTTCGTGACGAAAAAGTATGTGCGCTGCTTGAACGGGTCGGTTTGTCCGCCGATATGCGCTGGCGCTATCCGCACGAATTCTCCGGCGGCCAGCGTCAGCGGATTGCCATCGCTCGAGCCTTGGCCGTCGAGCCGCGTCTTCTCATCTGCGACGAGCCGACGAGTGCCCTTGATGTATCTGTGCAGGCGCAGATTCTCAATCTGCTACAAAAACTCCAGATCGAGTCTGGCCTTGCCTATCTCTTCATCACACATAATCTTGCTGTTGCCGAGCATCTGGCGCATGAAATTGCCGTCATGTATCTGGGCCGGATTGTCGAGTTCGGGATATCTGATGAAATTCTTCGCGATCCCAGACACCCCTACACTTCGGCACTGATTGCGGCTGTACCGCGCATCATGGAGTCCTCTGGTCAAAATGTGCGGCCACTTGCCGGGGATGTACCTTCTCCTTCGAGCCCTCCCCGTGGCTGTCACTTTTATTCCCGCTGCCTCGAGGCTTTACCCGTTTGTGCAGAGGCCTATCCACCCGTTACTCGCCTGAGTGAAACGCGCTGGGTTCGCTGTCATCTTTATAAACCGTGATCAGCGTTTCTGATGGCGTTTCTTGGACCTGGCGGACGCCTTCCCTTTTTGGGGTTTGACTGTTGTCGATTTCCTTTTGGTCTTGGCTGATGTCTTGGTGCCTTTTCTGGAAGGCGACTTCCTGATTTCCTGCGGGGTAGCGGGAAGATTGACAGACAAGAGGCTTTCCTCATCGACATCCTTGCCTGAGGGGACCAACAAGGTATGACCGGGGCCGATTTTCATCCGGCCGGTAATTCCGTTCACCTGCTTCAGGCGGGCAAGCGGGATGGCATGTGATTTGGCGATTCTGTCCAGTGTTTCCCCTTTTTTGATTGTATACGCCTGCCAGTTGGAGAGGGGTTTGTTCCGGTCTTCAAGATTTGACATGAAGACGTCGACCTTTTCTGTCGGCAGGACGATATTGACGCCATCCATATCCGGGATCACCGGTCGTTTGAAGGAGGGGTTGAGCGCGAGGAATTCCTCGATGGTCATTTCAGCCAGGCGGGCTGCGACAGCGACGTCCATGTTTGTCGAGACCTGGACTGACTGGAAATAAGGTTCATTGGGAATCGGATCAAGGTCGACATTGAAAAGCCCAGGTTGAGCGATGATATTCTTGAGTGCCTGCAGTTTGGGGACGTACCAGCGTGTCTCGTTCGGCATTGCCAGGCTGAGGTAATCAGCAGGCAAGCCTTTTGCCTGATTTTTTTTGATGGCGCGCGCTACAGCATTCTCACCCCAGTTGTAGGAAGCAAGGGCGAGATGCCAGTCACCATGCATCTCGTAGAGGGATTGAAGGTAATCGAGTGCTGCGCTGGTCGAAGCAATGATGTCACGACGCTCATCCATCCACCAGTTCTGGTCGAGTTGATAGGCCTTCCCTGTTGATGGAATGAACTGCCACATACCAGAAGCATGCGAGCGAGAATATGCCATTGGATTGTAGGCGCTTTCTACGATCGGGAGCAGGGCAAGCTCGGTGGGCATGCCGCGTTTTTCGAGTTCTTCGACGATATGGTGCATATAACGTCGGCTACGCTCGACCACCCGTCTCAGATAGTCCGGGCGTGCAAGATACCAGGCTTGCTGTTGTTGAACGAGCGGACTGATCAGATCCGGCATGCCGAATCCATTACGGATACGATCCCACAAGTCGTCCGGGGTCTGTGTCAGATCAATGGTCTGGAGCTGCGGAGGTTCTTTGTGCAACTCCACGATCGGCAGATCGAGCGAAGGCTTTTCTGAGCCGATCTCCGTAACGTCTGGTTGCCCGACGGATTGCAGACCCGCATCTTGAGCCGCTGAATTGATTGAAAGTGAAAGCAGGCTGAACCCCAGGCAGATGAGAATGCCTGGCAGGGCGAAGGTGTGCTTCTGCATGGAACCAAGGATTACGAAAACTGAATCCTACCGTCGCTGATCGTCAACGTCAATTTTGCTGGTCAGGTTTCCCTGGTCGGTTATGCTTCAACTCTCGACATCCCTGTACCCGCTTATGAAAGCACTTGTCATTGAAGATACCGTCACCAGTCAGGTCGTCATAGAGCATTTGCTTGAACGGCTGGGTATCCAGTCACTCAAGGCACATGACGGTCCTGCCGGATTGGCCGGTTTTGAGCGGGATCACCCCGATCTGGTTCTGCTCGACATTATGTTGCCGGGTATTGATGGGTTTGAAGTGGCAAGGCGAATCCGTGCCATGGAAAAACCCGGGGAATGGACACCGATCATTTTTCTGACAGGGCTTACTCGAGATGAAGATCTTGAGCGGGGCATTCTGGCCGGTGGTGATGACTACCTCTTCAAACCAATCAGCGAAATTGTCTTCGGAGCCAAGATACGTGCCATGCAACGAATCGTCGAAATGCGCGATTCCTTGTTGATGCTGACCCGACAACTCGACAACACAAACCGGGAACTGACCATCCTGTCGGCTGTTGATGGGTTGACCGGAATTGCCAATAGAAGGCAACTTGATGAAGTTCTGTTTCGCGAATGGCGACGTTGCATGAGAGCCGAAGAGCCGATCTCGTTCCTGATGGCGGATGTCGATTATTTCAAGCAATTCAATGATGGTTATGGACACCAAGCCGGGGATGCCTGCTTGAAATCCGTAGCTGAAATTCTTCAGGCCCAGTTGAGAAGGCCTGCAGATATGGTTGCCCGATATGGCGGAGAAGAATTTGCGGTGATTTTGCCGCAAACAGACTCGTCAGGTGCCTTGAGTCTGGCACAGGCCATGCGTCAAGCGGTGCAGGCAAGAGGCATGCGCCATGAAGGGTCATTTCACGGAGTCATCACGATCAGTGTAGGGCTTGCCACCGCGATTCCGCAGCAAGTCGATGGCTTGTCACACTTGGTTGGTGCAGCCGACTGGGCGCTCTACGAAAGCAAGCGTCTGGGGAGGAATCGGGTCCATGTTGGACTCCCGACTACGCCTGAATAGGATTTAGCGAAAAACGTTCTTCCATTCACGCAGCGCGGCAAATACCTCTATCGGCGTTGAAAGTATTTTGCCGCAAAATTTTTCGGCTGACGCAATTACCTCGGCTTTGTGAGTGCGCAAGAACGGATTGGTCTCCAGTTCATCGGCCAGCGTGAAGGGGACGGTGGGGGCAAGATGTTCACGAAGTTGGGCAACCTGATGGGCCCTTTGCTGCAAATGAGGGTTACCTGGCTCGACGGCGAGAGCGAAACGAATATTCGATTGAGTGTATTCGTGAGCACAGAATACTCGTGTTCTGGCAGGCAGGATCGTCATCTTGTTGAGTGAATGCCACATCTGGTCGGCCGTTCCTTCGAAAAGTCTGCCGCAGCCGCAAGCGAAGAGAGTGTCGCCACTGAACAGGGTGTCTTCGGCGAAGTAGGCGATGTGACCGCGTGTATGGCCGGGCACGTCCAGTATCGTCAGACCCGTATCCATGCCGGGTAACTCTATCCGATCACCTTCACGAAGCAGTTGGGTGATGCCTTCAATCTTCTCGTTTGCCGGACCGAAAACCGGGATGGTGTTGTGGCGGACGAGATCCTTGATTCCACCGGTATGGTCGCCGTGATGATGGGTAATCAGGATGGCGGTGAGGCGCTCGTTGGTTTCCTTCAAATAGTGCAGCAATGGTTCGGCATCACCCGGATCGACAGCAGCCACAGAGCCTCCCGCTTTGAGTAGCCAGATATAATTGTCGTCGAATGCATGCAAAGCCTGAATTTCCATCATGTGATTCTCTGACATTGAGGCGAAATGTCAAATCCTGCAATTGATGAATGGCTACAGACCCCGCAAGGGAAATATGTTCTCGACTGGGAGCAGGAGCAGTTTGATCGTATGGTCAGCGATATTTTCGGATTCAATGCACTGCAGATCGGTTTGCCACAATGTGGCTGTCTGCGTGCCAATCGCATGCCCCTGCGTTGCCTTTATGACTTGGTTGTGCCGGCTGATGTCATTGGTGATTTTCACCATTTGCCCATGGCCAGCAGCAGCGTTGATCTGGTTGTCCTTCCTCACGTGCTTGAATATGCGTCGGATCCGCATCAGGTCTTGCGTGAAGTTGAGCGCGTTTTGGTGCCGGAAGGGCAAGTCATTATTTCCGGGTTCAATCCAATCAGTCTTTGGGGCATTAAACGTCGGCTGGCTGGACAAGACACCAGTTTTCCATGGCAAGGACAGTATTTTAGTGTGCGGCGATTGAAGGATCTGCTCAAGGTGTTGAGCTTTGAGACCCAGGCAGGATGTTTTGGTCGTTATGCGCCTCCAGCGAAACGCGAAGAATGGCTACGCCGTTGGCACTTTCTCGAGTCTGCTGGAGATCGCTGGTGGGCCTTTGCTGGGGCTGTATATCTTCTGCAGGGAATCAAGCGTCAGCACGGGCTGCGTTTGCTGACACCCAGTTGGCAGGACAGAAAAGCGCGGGCCAAGGCGCTGTCTCCCGCCGTACAACGTGTGCGGAAGAATCATCGATGAATTTCGATCAAGAGATTGTGGATATCTATACGGATGGAGCTTGTAGCGGCAATCCGGGGCCTGGGGGGTGGGGGGCGTTACTAAAATTGGCTAATCATGAACGGGAATTGTTTGGGAGCGAGCCGGAAACAACGAACAACCGCATGGAGCTTACTGCAGTTATCCGTGCCCTTGAAGTATTGAAGAGGCCCGTGCAGGTTCGCATGCACACGGATTCACAATATGTGCAAAAAGGGATCAGTGAGTGGATTCATGCGTGGAAAAAACGTGACTGGAGAACTGCCGATAGAAAACCCGTCAAGAATGCCGATCTATGGCGTACTCTTGATGAACTGGCTTCCCGGCATGAGATTGAATGGTTATGGGTGAAGGGACATTCCGGTCATCCGGAAAATGAGCGTGCTGATGCTCTGGCGAGACGTGGTACAGAGATGCAAAAGAGGGAGCGCCTTTGAGACAGGTCGTACTGGATACGGAAACAACCGGACTTGATTATCGCCTTGGTGATCGTGTGGTTGAAATCGGTTGCATAGAGTTACTCAATCGGAAGCTGACAGGACAGTCTTTTCATCGCTACATTAATCCCGAGTGGAATATTGCTGCGGGCGCGCTGGAAGTGCATGGCCTGAGCAATGAATTTCTTCAGGACAAGCCAAAATTCGGCGAAATTGTGGATGAGTTTCTCGATTTTGTGCGGGGGGCGGAACTGATCATTCATAACGCTCCCTTTGATGTCGGTTTTCTCAATAGTGAGTTGGTGTTGCAGCACTGCCCTTCGCTTGAGAGTACTTGTGATGGGATTATCGATACTCTCAAGCTGGCCCGTGAATTGCACCCCGGAAGAAAAAACTCTTTGGATGCATTGTGCAGCCGTTATGCCATCAACAATTCAGGCCGCTCTTTGCACGGGGCATTACTCGACGCGGAGCTTTTGGCCGAAGTATTTCTTGCAATGACGCGCGGCCAGGAGAGCCTGATCATGGATTTGGATTCTCCTCCTCTTGCAGCAAATGATATACCGACTGTCCTTGCCCTGGAGCGCCCTGTTTTACGTATCCAGCGTGCCAGCGGGGAAGAGCAGGAACAGCATGAAAAGAATCTGTCCGAAATTTTGAGGGAAAGTCGTGGTCAGTGTGTCTGGTTCGCAGATAAAGAATGAGAATTTGGCGACATGGCTTTGCGGGTTGTGGCGAGACACCGAAAATCATCTATAGAGAAATTTGAATGAGTTGAAGTTTCAGTTATAATCCACTACTTTCAGGCGCGTAGCTCAGTTGGTTAGAGCACCACCTTGACATGGTGGGGGTCGTAGGTTCGAGTCCTATCGCGCCTACCAATTTTTCGAACGGAAGCCAGAGGACAGAGGCCGGAAGAGTCTCTGGTTTTCTGGCTTTTGTCGTTCTAGGTCTAGGGCAATGTCCAGCATGGTCACGATTACTTTACCGGATGGTTCGAAGCGGGAGTTCCCGATGGGGGTCACTGTCGCTGAAGTGGCCGCATCGATTGGGACCGGATTGGCCAAGGCTGCCCTGGCGGGGAAAATCGATGGCCGGTTGGTTGATACCGGCTATTCAATTGAAAAAGATGCTGTTCTGGAAATTGTGACCGGGAAAGATGCTGATGGTGTTGATTTGTTACGCCACTCCACCGCGCATCTTCTCGCTTATGCGGTCAAGGAGCTCTTCCCTGACGCACAGGTGACAATCGGCCCGGTCATTGAAAACGGTTTTTATTATGATTTTGCATACAAACGCCCGTTTACTCCAGAAGACTTGGCAGAAATCGAGCAGCGTATGACGGAATTGGCGCGTAAGGATTTTCCTGTGGTGCGTGAAGTGTGGCCTCGTGACAAGGCGATTGATTTCTTCAATTCGATTGGTGAGCGTTACAAGGCAGAAATTATTTCGTCAATACCGGTGGGAGAAGATGTTTCGCTTTATCGGGAAGGCGATTTTATCGATTTGTGCCGTGGACCTCATGTGCCATCGATAGGTAAATTGAAGGTTTTTAAATTGATGAAGGTGGCGGGGGCTTACTGGCGTGGTGATTCAAGAAATGAAATGCTCCAACGCATTTACGGGACTGCCTGGGCACGGAAGGAAGATCAGGATGCTTATTTGCACATGCTTGAGGAGTCTGAAAAACGCGATCATCGCAAGCTCGGTCGACAACTTGATTTGTTCCACCTTCAGGAGGAAGCGCCTGGCATGGTGTTCTGGCATCCAAAGGGTTGGGTGATCTGGCAGGAAATCGAGCAGTACATGAGGCACATATTAAATACCGCTGGGTATCAAGAAGTTAGAACGCCTCAGGTCATGGACCGGGTGCTCTGGGAGAAATCTGGGCACTGGGAAAACTATGCTGAACACATGTTTACGACAAAGGCAGAAGAGCGAGACTACGCTGTCAAGCCAATGAATTGCCCCGGTCATGTCCAGATTTTCAATCAGGGTATCAAGAGTTATCGCGATTTACCTTTGCGCCTTGCCGAATTTGGTTCTTGTCATCGCAACGAGCCGTCTGGTGCTTTACATGGAATTATGCGTGTCCGGGGCTTTGTTCAGGACGATGCGCATATTTTTTGCACCGAGGAACAGATTCTCTCCGAATCGATTTCTTTCATCGATTTGTTGGGTAAGGTTTATGTGGATTTCGGATTTAACGATATATGGGTCAAATTATCCACTCGGCCTGTAAAACGTATCGGTTCCGACGAGACCTGGGATCGTGCTGAGGCTGCATTGGCACAGGCGCTTCAGGAAAAGGGGCTGAAATACGATCTTCAGCCAGGCGAGGGTGCGTTTTATGGTCCGAAGATCGAGTTTTCACTCAAGGATTGCCTCAATCGCGTCTGGCAGTGCGGGACCTTGCAACTGGATTTTGCATTGCCGGGCCGGCTTGGTGCCGAATATGTCAGCGAGGATAATTCGCGTCGGCAACCTGTCATGCTTCATCGGGCGATTCTTGGTTCCATGGAGCGATTCATCGGCATACTTATCGAACACCATGCAGGGGCGCTTCCTGTCTGGCTTTCACCAATTCATGCCGTAATCATGAATATTTCCGAACATCAGGCTGACTATGCTGAACATATTACGGAAAGGTTGCGTTTATCAGGATTAAGGGCTATTGCCGATTTGCGCAATGAAAAAATAAGCTATAAAATACGCGAACATAGCTTACAGAAGCTTCCTTATCAGATTGTCGTTGGTGACAAAGAGAAGGTGGCTGGGCTGGTCGCCGTGCGTGCCCGAGGGGGAGTTGATCTCGGGCAAATGTCCCTTGAGACGTTTGTTGAACGCCTGACGCGAGAACGTGATTTGCGTGCAGGGGCGGCCTGATTGCATCTTTTTTAGGAGAATTGCACCATCGTACAACAGAAGGCGCAGCGGCTTAATGAGGAAATAATCGCCTCCGAAATTCGGTTGATCGGGGAGGATGGTGGACAGGTTGGGATTGTATCGATTCAGTCTGCACTGAAAATGGCGGAGGAGGCAGGTGTTGATTTGGTGGAAATTGCCCCGCTGGCCAAGCCACCCGTCTGTCGCATCATGGACTATGGCAAGTTCAAGTATGCTGAAGCCAAAAAAGCTCATGAAGCAAAGCTGAAGCAGAAGCAGATCCAGGTCAAGGAAGTCAAATTCCGCCCTGGAACGGATGAGGGAGATTATCAGATCAAGTTACGAAATCTGATCAGATTTTTGCAAGAAGGCGATAAGACGAAAGTGACTTTGCGCTTTCGCGGCCGCGAAATGGCCCATCAGGAATTTGGCGTACGCCTTCTGGAAAGAGTCAAGACGGATCTCGAACAATATGGAACTGTTGAGCAATTCCCAAAAATGGAAGGGCGGCAGCTGGTCATGGTATTGGCCCCGATCAAGAAGCAAGTGAAATGATTCAGGCATGATTTGTTGCGCCATATCGGCGTGAGGCGGAGTGGGCCGGCTGACAGGCTCGCAACAAGTGGTTGCAGGTAGTCGAAGTGCATCCGTTCTGGATGCCACCTGATGCCATATGACAACAAGGAGATTCTTCGATGCCGAAGATGAAAACCAAATCCGGCGCTGCCAAGCGCTTCAAGGTTCGTCCTGGTGGTAGTGTTAAGCGCTCTCAAGCATTCAAGCGCCATATTTTGACAAAGAAGACGACGAAGTCAAAGCGCCAGTTACGCGGCGTCGTTAATGTTCATAGTTCGGACGTGGCTTCCATTCGAGCCATGCTTCCCTACGCTTAAGGAGGGCCGATCATGCCAAGAGTCAAACGTGGAGTGACTGCGCACGCCCGCCACAAAAAAGTTCTTGATCAAGCCAAGGGCTATCGGGGGCGCCGGAGCAGTGTATATCGCATTGCCAAGCAGGCGGTGATGAAGGCCGGGCAATATGCCTATCGAGATCGTCGTCAACGCAAACGTCAGTTTCGTGCACTTTGGATTATCCGAATCAACGCGGCTGCCCGCGAATTGGGACTGACCTACAGCACCCTGATAAACGGCCTCAAAAAGGCTTCAATAGAGGTTGATCGCAAAGTTTTGGCAGATTTGGCCGTGTTTGACAAACAGGCGTTTGCACAGCTTGTCACCCAGGCTAAATCCAGCCTGGCTGCATAAATTTCCGTGCTATCAAAAAGGAGGCGTGAGAGCCTCCTTTTTTAATTTTGAACCATGATTGATATTGATCAACTTGTTGAGCAGGCCCGCACCGAATTCTCCGCTATTGATGACATAGCCATTCTTGATCAAGCGAAGGCACGCTATCTTGGCAAGAGCGGTTCGGTGACAAGCCTCTTGAAGGAGTTGGGCAAGCTTGATCCCCCAGCACGTCAGGCTACAGGCGCAAAAATTAACTGTGCAAAGCAGGAAATTGAAACGGCTTTGAATGGGCGTCGGGAGGCAATCCGGCAAGTTGCACTCGAGAAGCAACTGGAATCGGAGGCTCTGGATATAACCTTGCCGGGGCGTGGCCTATCCGTTGGCGGCTTGCACCCTGTGATGCGCACGCTTGAAAGGATTGAGGCACTTTTCCGTTCGATTGGATTCGATGTTGCGGACGGTCCGGAGATCGAAGACGATTTTCATAATTTCACCGCATTGAATACGCCGGAGAATCATCCGGCACGTTCAATGCACGATACCTTCTACCTCCAGAATGCACCGGGCCTGCTGTTGAGGACACATACCAGCCCAATTCAAGTGCGTTATATGGAGTCTCACAAACCGCCAATTCGAATTATCGCGCCAGGGCGGGTTTATCGTGTTGACTCGGATGCGACACACTCGCCAATGTTTCATCAGGTTGAGGGACTCTGGATCGATGAAAATATCAGCTTCGCTGATTTAAAAGGTGTGTTTACCGATTTTCTGCGTAATTTCTTCGAAAAACCTGATTTGCGTACGCGCTTTCGTCCATCGTTTTTCCCATTTACGGAACCGTCGGCCGAGATTGATATGAGTTGTGTGTTCTGTGATAGCGATGGCTGTCGAGTATGTAGCCATACCGGCTGGCTGGAAATTGCCGGAAGCGGGATGGTGCACCCCAATGTTCTCCGTGCTGTTGGTATTGATAGCGAGAAATATATTGGTTTTGCTTTCGGTATGGGTCCGGATCGGCTGACCATGTTGCGATACGGCGTGAACGATCTTCGTCTTTTTTTTGATGGAAATCTACGCTTTCTCTCTCAATTCAAGTAATCATGCAATTTTCTGAACATTGGCTAAGAACGCTCGTTAACCCATCGCTGACAAGCCATGAGTTGGCGCATAGGCTGACTATGGCGGGGCTTGAGGTCGAGGCTTTGCAGGACGTTGCTCCGGAATTTTTCGGGGTTGTCGTAGCTGAAATCCTCTCTGTTGAAAAGCATCCGAATGCCGACAAACTCAAGTTATGTAGAGTTTCAGTAGGATCGGGTGATCCTTTACAGATAGTTTGTGGCGCACCGAACGTTGTTGCCGGCATCAAAATCCCCTGTGCGCAGGTGGGGTCACAACTGCCGGGAATCAAAATCAAAGCGGCAAAGATCCGTGATATTGAATCCTTTGGCATGCTCTGTTCTGCTCGGGAACTTGGCATATCAGCAGATCATGATGGCCTTCTGGTATTGCCGGCAGATGCTCCTGTTGGAGAAGACCTTCGTCGCTATCTTGCACTTGATGATAAATTGTTCACTCTCAAACTTACCCCCAATCGCGCAGATTGCCTGAGTTTGAAAGGTCTGGCCCGTGAGGTGAGTGCGTTGTCAGACGCGCAGATGATGCTTCCTGCACAGCATATTGCTCCGGTCGGTAGCGATCGTTATCGGGAGATAGTGCTCGATGCCCCCTCGGCTTGCCCGCGTTATTGCGGCAGGGTCATTACCGGTATTGATTCAAAGGCTCCCACGCCCGTTTGGATGAAGCAGCGTCTGGAGCGCAGTGGTATTCGTTCGATCAGCAGCGTGGTCGATGTTACGAACTACGTCATGCTGGAACTTGGGCAGCCGTTACATGCATTCGACAACATGTTGCTGCATGGAGCTATTCATGTTCGCTATCCGGACCAGGGCGAGAAACTGGTACTTCTCAACGGTCAGACCGTAGCACTGGCCATGGACATGTTGCTGATAGCTGACGATGAGCGTGCGCTGGCAATCGGCGGTGTAATGGGCGGGCAAGAGAGTGCTATCAGTAGTGAAACGGTAGAAATTTTCCTGGAAAGTGCTTTTTTTGCTCCGAATGCAATTGCCGGGAAAGCCCGGGTTCTAGGTTTTTCTTCGGACGCATCCTATCGTTTTGAGCGGGGTGTCGATTTTTCTTCGACAGATGAAGCGCTCGAGCGGGCAACCCTGCTCATCCAGGAGATTTGTGGTGGAGAGGCGGGCCCCGTGACGGAAGCGATTGATTCCGGTCATTTGCCAAGGCGGGATCCAATCCGGCTGCGTGTTCCGCGTGCAGAAAAAATCCTTGGTATAGCTCTCGGTGAAGATATTGTCGTCCGGCTTTTACAAAGGCTGGCGTTCCCTTTCGTCCGTGATGGAGACGCTTTTGTTGTAACTCCTCCTAGTTACCGTTTTGATATTGCCATTGAAGAAGATCTGGTTGAGGAACTTGCGCGGCTGCATGGTTATGACAATATACCGGCAGTCGTTCCGCACGCTCCTATGACGATACGGCCACAAAGCGAGCAAGAGCGAGATGAATGGCGAGTCAGACGCCTGCTTGCAGCCAGGGACTATCAGGAAGTCGTCAACTATAGTTTTGTTGATGCCAGTTGGGAGAAGGATTTTTGCGCCAACGATAATACGGTGACCTTGGTAAATCCGATTGCCAGCCAGATGAGTGTGATGCGCTCAAGTCTGATTGGTGGATTGGTCGCAAATCTTGTCAGCAATATTAAGCGCCGTCTTGACCGGATTCGTGTATTTGAGACAGGGCGTTGTTTTTTACGTGATGCGGGAGGAGGGCCGATCTCCGGCTTTGCTCAGCCAAAACGGATTGCTGCATTGGCGTGGGGAGCAGTTGTACCTGAGCAATGGGGAATATCTGCGCGGCATGTGGATTTTTTTGATGTAAAGGCAGATGTTGAAACCCTGTTGAATTCTGTCTGTGCTGATTATGAACGGCTTGAACACCCTGCGTTACACCCCGGGCGTGCTGCTTCAGTCATTGTGCAAGAGCAAGTGGTTGGTTTGATCGGTGAGTTGCATCCTCAATGGGTACAGAAATATGAATTGGGTACTGCTCCGATCGTTTTTGAGCTTGATCTTGATATTGTATTGCGGCAGCAGCGACCCGCATACAAAGAGGTTTCCCGCTATCCGGTAGTCGTTCGTGATCTGGCTCTCGTCGTTTCTCAGAATCAGCAGGTTCAACCGCTATTGGCAGAGCTGAATGCTGTGGCGCCACCCTTTGTCCGCCAGGTTGTCTTGTTTGATCTTTACCAAGGAAAAGGGATTGATCAAGACAAAAAAAGTCTTGCGTTCCGGGTAGTTATGCAAGATACTGAAAGAACCCTTGCAGATGATCAGGTTGATGAAACAATTCAAATAATGCTTGAAGCCGCAACAACAAAATTTGATGCCAGATTGCGTTCTTAGGGAGCTCAAATGACGTTAACAAAAGCGGAGCTGGCCGATCTCTTGTTTGAAAAGGTTGGGCTAAACAAACGCGAAGCCAAGGATATGGTTGAAGGTTTTTTTGAGGAAATACGTACTGCTCTTGAAAAGGGCGATAGCGTCAAGCTATCTGGATTTGGCAACTTCCAACTGCGTGACAAGCCTCAGCGTCCCGGCCGTAATCCAAAAACTGGCGAAGAAATTCCAATTACGGCACGCCGTGTCGTGACTTTTCATGCCAGTCAGAAGCTCAAAATTTCAGTTGAGAAGCTGAGCAACCGTGTCAATCAGGGGTGATCTCCCACCTATCCCGGCGAAACGTTACTTCACCATTGGTGAGGTCAGCGAGCTATGCGGTGTCAAACCCCACGTTCTGCGCTATTGGGAGCAGGAATTCACGCAACTGAAGCCGGTCAAGCGGCGTGGTAATCGACGCTATTACCAGCATCATGAAGTTCTGCTGGTTCGCAGGATCCGGGAGCTCCTCTATCATGAGGGGTTCACGATAAGCGGAGCCAGAAATCGTCTCGATGAAGCAGACGGATTTGGTATTCACTCTGATTCGGCTGTTACAGAGCGGCAAGATTCGGCAGATGGTTTCATACAAAATGAAATCATCGAAATTATTGCCTATCTTCGCTCATAAACTGAAGTTCATCATTTTGTTGAATCCGGCTCTGATATAATCTGCAGCCAGTCGGGGCGTAGCGCAGCCTGGTAGCGCACTTGCATGGGGTGCAAGGGGTCGCGAGTTCGAATCCCGCCGCCCCGACCAATACATTCCTACTCCCAAAGCATCGTTTGCCGCGTGGTTCGTCATGCGTATTCTTCTATCCAATGATGACGGCTATTTCTCGCCCGGCATCGAATTACTTGCCAACACTCTTTCATGTATCGCCGAAATTACTGTCGTTGCGCCTGAGCGCGATCGCAGCGGAGCAAGCAATTCCCTGACGCTTGATCGCCCTTTGCGTTTGCGGCAGGCTGCTAACGGATATTATTTCGTCAATGGAACACCGACCGATTGCGTCCATCTGGCCGTTACCGGAATGCTTGATTATTTACCCGATATGGTGATTTCTGGCATCAATCTAGGTGCGAATATGGGGGACGACACAATTTATTCTGGGACAGTAGCCGCAGCAACAGAGGGATACTTGCTTGGAGTGCCCTCTCTGGCAGTTTCCCTGGCGAGTCATCAAGCCGCCCATTTCGAGTCGGCGGCAGAGATAGCCAGGCGTGTCGTTGAGCGTTGTCTGTCTGATCCTTGGGATAAGCCGGTACTGTTGAATATCAACGTACCAGATCTGCCTGTTGAAAAGCTCAGGGGGATTCAGGTTACCCGCCTGGGTAAGCGGCACAAGGCTGAAGGTGTTGTCAAGCAGATCAGTCCGCGTGGAGAAACCGTATTTTGGATTGGTGCCGCCGGATCCGCCCGAGATGCTGGCGAGGGAACGGATTTTTTTGCTGTGGAAAATGGTTTTGCTTCGATTACTCCACTGCAGATCGACCTGACACATGGAGCGCAGATTGATGTAATCAGAAGTTGGATTGGTTCATGAAGCGTGAACTGGCTGGCATTGGCTTGACATCGCAGCGAACCCGTGGACGGATGATCGAGCGTTTGCGTAGCAGCGGAATTCTTGATGAGCGTGTACTTGCGGCAATGCTTGCGGTGCCTCGGCATATTTTTGTCGAGGAGGCCCTGGCCTCGCGTGCATATGAGGACACTGCCTTACCAATCGGAATGAAACAGACGATTTCGCAACCGTTTGTGGTTGCACGGATGATAGAGTTGTTGATCGCTGGCCGGGAGTTGGGCAAGACGCTTGAAGTGGGGGCGGGTTGTGGCTACCAGTCTGCCGTCCTGGCGAGGCTTGCCAAAGATGTTTATGCTGTTGAGCGCCTCGGGCAACTGCTGGACAGGGCGAGAAGCAATCTCAGACAGCTTCGTTTGCCGAATGTCCGCCTCAAGCATGCGGACGGGAATCTTGGCCTTCCTGATATTGCCCCATTCGATACAATTATCGTTGCGGCGGCTGCGAAGCAAATTCCTGCACTGCTTGTCGGACAGCTTGCCATCGGAGGGCGCATGATTTTGCCATTGGGAGACGCGGATCAGACACTTTGCCTGGTTGAGCGTTCGGAACACGGCTTGAGTGAAACGCATCTGGACGCAGTCCGGTTTGTGCCACTGGTTGGCGGAGTGGAATAAATGAATAAATCTTTGCTGCAACACATGGCAATTCTATTAGCGACCACATTGATTGCTGCTTGTGCATCAAAGAATCCCGCCCCAGTTGTCGATCGTGGAGGTGCCGTCAGAGTGCCGACACAGAACGGCCAAACCGTGAAGCAGGGCAGTGAATACCACACCATCAAAAAGGGCGAAACACTCTACAGCATTGCGCTGGAATATGGTCAGGCTTATCAGGACGTTGCTGCATGGAATGGTATCGAAAATCCGAATATGCTGAAAATAGGACAGAGATTGCGGGTTGTGCCACCGGAAGGTGCCGTGATTGTTCAGCCCATTGCAGGGCCTGCGTCCGTCGAAGTGCATGCGATCGGTTCTGTACCCTTGGCTAACTCAGACAAATTGAAGCATGAACCCAAGGGTGGAAAACAGCCCTATTCAGAAAAAGCTGTGGTGATAGCGCAACAGCCACCGACTTCAACGCTGTCCGTGTCCAAGGGCGAGTCGGCTAATCAAGCAGCTGACGAGGAGCCTGGTTCAAATTGGGCTTGGCCCGGCAAGGGAAGGGTTTTGAACGCGTATGTCGAGGGCAGCGGCAAGGGAATCGATCTCGAGGGGCGGATCGGCGATCCGGTTTTCGCTACTGGGGCAGGAAAAGTAACGTATGCCGGAAGCGGGATCCGTGGCTATGGCAATCTGCTGATCATTCAGCATGCGAATGGTTTATCAAGTGTTTATGCGCATAACAGCAAACTCCTGGTCAAGGAAAAGGATACCGTTGCGAAAGGTCAGAAAATTGCCGAGATTGGCGATAGTGATGCTGACCATGCAATGCTGCACTTTGAAATTCGTCGTCAAGGGAAGCCACTCGATCCTCTCAAACTGTTGCCACAGAGGTGATCAATGCAGGATAAGGCGGTGCCGGAAGAAGAGGATGCCAATGAGCAGCTCCCATTGGATTTGCAATCCGCTTCTGAAGCAGAACTGCTTCACGACGTCACTCAAATTTATCTGAATGAAATTGGCGTTAACCCTTTATTGACACCTGAGCAGGAGTTGTCCTACTCCAGACGTGCTCGTGACGGTGACCAAACCGCACGCCAGAAAATGATCGAGCATAATTTACGTCTGGTCGTAAATATCGCAAAGCATTATCTGAACCGTGGCATGCCACTTCTTGATCTTATCGAAGAAGGGAATCTCGGTCTGATTCATGCGCTTGAGAAATTTGATCCAGAACGGGGCTTCCGTTTTTCCACCTACGCAACCTGGTGGATACGGCAGAATATCGAGCGGGCCATTATGAACCAGTCCCGTACGATTCGACTGCCTGTCCATGTTGTCAAGGAACTCAATTCTGTGCTCCGTGCAATGCGTCGTCTGGAAGCATCCGGCACACGCGAAACAGGCCTTGATGAAATCGCCCAGTTGTTGGATAAACCTGTTGAAGAAGTGCGTCAGATCCTTGCCTTGAATGAGCATGTCGCTTCCCTCGATGCTCCTCTGGAAATTGATCCAAGCTTGTCTATCGGCGAATCCCTGGCTGATGAATCGGCTGAAACACCGGAAACGCAGTTACAGGCAACCGAACTTGAACGGTTGGTGGCGGAATGGATTGGCATGCTCGGGGACAAGCAACGTCAGGTGGTCGAGTGTCGTTACGGGTTGAATGGGAAGGAAGAGGCGACTCTGGAGAAGCTCGCCGAAGAGCTATCTCTGACCAGAGAACGCGTCCGACAAATCCAGATTGAGGCGCTAGCCCAGTTGCGACGAATTCTGAAACGTCATGGTGTATCCAGAGACGTTTTACTTTGAACTATCTTGCTATTTGTTCGGCATCCCAGGCGGCTTTGATTTCCTGCGCCAGAAGGAATATCGTCATTGCGTAGAAGCTGGACCGGTTGTAACGGGTAATTACATAGAAATTTTGATAGCCCAACCAATACTCTGTTTGGTGGTTAGGCGTAGCAAGATCGATCAGGGCACAAGGCAACTGCGGTGCAGATGAACTGGTTGTAACTCCAAATGGCTGCATCTCAACTGGCGTCATTCGAGGCTGAATCCCGGCTTCGATCAATGTAGCGACCTGCTCACCCGAAGTGCGGGCCTGGATTGCGATTGGATTGCCTGCTTCCCACCCGTGACTTGCCAGAAAATTGGCGACGCTGCCGATTGCATCGGCGCTACTGCCGGAGAGGTCGATTTTGCCATCGGCATCAAAATCGATACCCCAGTTGCGGATGCTGCTTGGGAGAAACTGTGCAATACCCAGCGCTCCAGCGTAGGACCCTACATAGGTCAGGGCGCTGTTACCGGATTCGCGTGCTAGAAGCAGCAGAGCCTTGAGTTCCCGGCGAAAAAGTTCCGATCTGGGCGGGTAGTCGAAGGCAAGGGTTGCCAGGGTCGCCAAGGTCGGAAAGTTGCCTTGATGGCTGCCATAAATTGTTTCGACTCCAATGATGGCAACAATGATTTCTTCAGGAATTCCGAAGATCTCCCGCGCGGATTTCAGCCACTGTTCATGGGAGTCCCAGAAACGAACGCCCCCACTGACTAGTGACGGCGTGACGAAGCGTCCCCGATATTTTTGCCAGGAACGCCCACCGACATCTTTAGGAGGTTGGATGGCTTTGAGAGCCTTTGGTTGAGGCTGAATCAGAGAGAAATCCCGCAAGAGACTGTCTGTGTCGATGCCATATTCTGCATGCATTTCATTGATAAACGAGAGAACCTCTTCGCGCTGGTTGAATCCTTCGGCCCTTGCGGAGCTTGAAAAAATCTGCCCTGCCAGAAGAATGATGAATATGCGAACGAGTGGAAGCATGAGGTTAATAACGTTACAGTTTGGAAATTAGATGGTTTAACCGTCTCAAATAAATCTTGTCACGAAGGGTGCCATAGCGCAGGGAGATATAGAGTCCAATGATCTCGTTGGCTTTTTCTGCGAAATCAGGCTTGGCTGATGCAATCCTTCTCGCATAGTCTTCAGGACCTTCCCACTCCAGACGAACCAGGTTGTGTCTGGACATCTTCCGGCTGAAGCGGCGCCACGCACGAACAACAGGGTCGATCCCGGTCTGTGGACGCAATATCCATGCTGCCAGTCCCAGCAGCAGTAAGGTGCTCAGAACACTCAGGGCGATCGTCATTGATTCCCAGTCCGGCTGACGCATTCCGAATCGTGACAGCACATCCTGCTGACGCTGGGAATCATAGCCGATAACCCACTGATCCCATGTGTTGGTGATAGCCTCCCAGCGATAGCGGATCTGGTTCAGCCAGAACAGATCGAGGCGCAAGGCGTAAGGTAGAGGTTCTCCTGCGGGCAGGGCCGATGCCAGCCCTGTTTCGATACGCTCTGGAGCAACCGCTGCCGTCGGATCGATGCGTATCCAGCCCTTGCCATTCAGCCAGATCTCAGCCCAGGCATGCGCGTCTGATTGGCGCACAATGAAATAACCATCGATCGGATTGTATTCGCCACCCTGATATCCCGTAACGACACGGGCTGGAATGCCGGCTGTACGCATGGCGAAGACGAATGCAGAGGAGAAATGCTCGCAAAATCCACGGCGGGTATCAAAAATGAATTGATCGATACCGTTTTCGCCCAACAAAGGCGGGTTGAGCGTGTAGACAAATTTTTCTTCGCGAATGTAATCGAGCATCCGCCTGGCAAGCGCCTCGTCCGAGCGAGACTCGGCACGCCATTGTTGAACGAGTGCCCGGGTTGCCGGGTTGCCTGGGGGAAGCCGGCGATATTGCTGCAAGATGTCATCTCCCTCATCCAGTCCGATGGCAAGCGAAGGATCCGATTGCATTCTGTAGCGAATCCTGTTGCGTATCGGTAATTTTGAAAGAAGTTGATATTCGTTTGTCAGCAATGCGCCTTCAGGGATACTCAGTGGCCTGTCAAGTGCGAGGAGCCAGCGTTTGTTGTGAGGTTCCAGGGTGACGGTGTATTCGACAGGGACACCGGGCGCCGTATTGCGAGAACTGACTTTTTCTTTCTCGATACCGATACGCCAGGTGCGGCCATCGAAAGATTTCAGGACTGGCCCTCGCCAGTAGAGACTGGCTTTCGAGGGAGCTTCGCGATCAAAGCGGACACGGAAGGCAACTTCGTGCGACTGGCTCAACTTGCTGATTGATCCTGGAGACATGCTGTCAGACAGCCCCGTCATTCCGCTGTAGGCATCGGCAGGCATCCCCCAGAGCGGACCTTGTATACGTGGAAAGAGGACAAAGAGAATCAGCATGAATGGAATCGATTGGGCCAGCAGGATTGTGGCTTGGCGAATGTGCGCCGGGATAGGGCGCTGAGGATGGGCCAGGCTGGCCAAAGATGCCGTAGTAATGATGAGTGAGAGCATCGCCAGCCCGGCGATCTGCAAGTCCTGTGCTTCGAGAAAGTGTGTGATGAGCAGAAAGTAGCAAAGAAAAATGATGGTCAGCCCATCACGTATCCGACGAAGTTCGAAGAGTTTCAGTGCCAGGAAGAGGCAGAGCAGGTCAGTGCCGGGAGCTTTGCCAAAAAACTGACGATGGGTAAAAAATACCCCCACGGAACCGATCACTACCAAAAGGCTCAACAACCAACCTGGTGGTGGCGGGATACTGCGCCATAACGTGATGAGGCGCCAGGAAAATGCCAGGGAAACTGCCAGTGCGACCCAGACTGAGACATGACTTGCCATGGGCAAAAAAGTAACTGCTGCACAGGAAAGTAGCCAGGATTCCTGTTTGCGTATCAGTTTTTCAGATACGGATTTATTTTTCATGGAGCGCCAGAGCTTCCAGGCATTCCTGAAAGTGCTGTGGCCCCCGATTGAAAGGAATTTCCTTTCCGGGCAGACGCAGGCCAAAGAGCAGATTCAGCGTGTGGACATCGATCAGCCAGCGGGTTAGACGTGATAAACGCGCTTCCGTGCCGAGATCGGCGGGCAGTTCGTTCCAGTCGAGCCAGATACGGGTTGGATTGGTTCCGGAAAATTGTTTGGTCAGCAGGGGGTGCCCGCGTGCGACAATTTTCCAGGCAATATGACGGGGAGAATCGGCGGGTTGGTGAGTACGCAGACCTGAAAAATCTTCTCCATCCTTGTTCCCGTGTTCGTAGCCGGAATCTGAAAATGATTTCAGGGGCAGGGGAGGAGGGGCCGTCTCCGGGTGAGGATAGACCAGGCAGCGCATATCCGGCTCCGCATAGCTCCAGGCACGAATGAGGCAGAGTGGAAAGCGGGTTTCCAGCGTGATTCGACCCGGGGCTAACCATCCTCTTTGCGTGCTGGGCAATGACAGGATGACTGTGGTCGTCTCGTTTGCCGGGAGATCCGCTTTTGTCGCTTCCCCTCCCGGGAGAGACAGACTGATGGCGTAACGATCCGAATTTCGCAGATTACGAAGTTGAAGAGAAAATGAGGCACGGTCTCCGGCATAAACGGGCTCACTGCGCCCCGGGCTGATTTCAATATGGACAAGATTGCGGAATGTGTGCAGTACGGTGACCAGACCAAGTCCGGCGAGCAGGAAAACCAGTGCGTAAGCAAGGCTCAGGTTGTAGTTGATCGCACCGATCAGCATCAGAATGAGCGAGGTTGCATAGGCAAATCCGGCCCGGGTTGGTAGAACAAAAATGCGACGCTGGCCGAGAATGATCGGGGCAGCCTCGGGACCGTTGAGGTGGAACAGCCAGCGTTTGAAGGAGTCGGCTGTTTGCACTGAATTACGGAACTGGAACTGCCCGGATCAGGGTATCGGTCAGATCTGCAGATGAGATCTGCGATACGCTACCGATCCGAAGAAGCCTGTGGCTGGCAACGGCGGCAAGAACTGCCTGTATGTCTTCCGGGAGTACCAGTGTGCGCCGATCGATGAGAGCCCAGGCGCGAGCAGCACGCAGAAGGGCCAGGGCGGCACGTGGGCTGAGTCCGGTTTCAAATTCCGGGGAGTGCCGCGTATACTCGACAATTGCCTGGACATAGGCGATCAAAGCGTCGGAGGCATGCACGGTAGCAACCAGTTTTTGCAACTGAAGCAATTCATGCACCGCCATGCCGGGGCTCAAGTCAGGCAACATGTCACGGCGGTCTGCTCCACTCAGGAGTTCGCGCTCGGCAGTACGGTCAGGATAACCCATCTCGATACGCATCAAAAACCGGTCAAGCTGGGATTCCGGGAGCGGGAACGTCCCTATCTGGTGAAACGGATTTTGTGTCGCAACGACAAAAAACGGATTTGGCAAGGGCCGCGTCTCGCCTTCGCAGGAAACCTGATGTTCTTCCATGGCCTCAAGGAGCGCACTTTGAGATTTTGGCGGTGCGCGATTGATCTCATCGACCAGAATCATCTGAGAGAAAATGGGCCCGGGGTGAAACTGGAAGCTACCTGATTCACGATCGAAAATAGCGATGCCGATGATATCGGCCGGCAACATATCGGCAGTGCATTGAATACGATGAAAATCCAGACCAAGCAGATTGGCCAGAACATGGGCAAGGATTGTCTTGCCGACGCCTGGAATGTCTTCGATGAGCAGATGGCCACGAGCCAGAAGGCAGGCCAGTGAGAGCCGGATTTGCGTGTCCTTGCCAAGTACGATGCGCCCGGCCTGGCGGATGATGGAATCGACGGAATCGAGGGTGCTGGTGGGAAGTGACATGGCTTTGATTGCGTCAGAGGAATTGTAGGGTAGGATTATCAATGAATCAGAGATTCAGGGAAACGTTCTATTTTGAATCCGGAAAAGGTTTGCAAACCAGGAGTGAATGATGACAACAGCCTTGATCACCCATCATGACTGCTGGCTGCACGACATGGGTGAGCACCATCCGGAGAGTCCGGAGCGCTTGTCTGCCATCAATGACCGGCTGATTGCCGCCGGGCTTGATCTCTATCTGGTCTATCATGATGCCCCGCTGGCCACACTTGATCAATTGGCACGGGCCCATTCTCCAGAATACGTCCGCAGTATTGCTGCAAACTCGCCGAAAAGCGGGATTGTCCATCTTGATCCGGACACAGCAATGAACACAGGTACATTCCAGGCTGCGCAACGTGCTGCCGGCGCCGGGATCCTCGCAACGGATCTGGTTTTGAACGGTGAAGTCAATAACGCCTTTTGCAGCATCAGACCTCCGGGGCATCATGCCGAGCGCTCACGTGCCATGGGTTTTTGTTTTTTCAATAACATTGCGGTCGCGGTTGCCCATGGTCTTGAGGTACGCGGTCTCGGCAAGGTGGCCATTGTCGATTTCGATGTGCATCATGGTAACGGAACCGAGGATATTTTTTCTGGTGATCCACGCGTATTGATGGTGGGCTCCTTTCAGCACCCTTTCTATCCCTATAGCGGTACGGAGCGCCCTGCCAGCAACATGATCAACGTGCCGGTGCCGGCTGGGACACGTGGAGAGGCTTTTCGGGAAATCGTGACAGATATCTGGGTTCCCGCATTGAAGAAATTTGCTCCCGAGGCAATCTATATTTCTGCCGGCTTCGATGCCCACTACGAAGACGATATGGCTTCACTTGGATTGGTTGAATCCGACTATGCCTGGATGACCCGCCAAGTGAAAACGGTGGCAGAGGAGTTTTCGCAAGGGCGCATCATTTCGATGCTGGAGGGCGGATACGCTCTTTCTGCCCTGGGCCGCAGTGTTGCTGCTCACATTAAGGTACTGGCTGATTTGTAATTTTCTGGCGGAATGGAACCGGCCGGATTACTGGTTGTCCATTGACTCGCAGCGGTTCGATTTTTATCGAATGAATCGCTGATTAGCATGCTGCATTGCCATGATATCGAGTAAAATTCTTTAATTTTCTTGTAGTTGGATACCATGATCAAAGGATCAATCGTTGCCATCGTTACGCCAATGCAGGCGGACGGAAGTCTTGACTATCCGAGTCTGAAATCCTTGATTGATTTCCATGTAAAGGAAGGAACTGACGGAATTGTCGTGGTCGGAACGACGGGAGAATCTCCAACAGTCGATGTCGACGAGCACTGTGAATTGATCCGCGCGACCGTGGAATATGCGGCGGGCAGAATTCCGGTGGTCGCGGGTACGGGAGGCAATTCGACCTCGGAAGCAATAGAGCTGACTGATTATGCGAAGAGGGTCGGGGCAACGGCTTCATTGAATGTGGTGCCCTATTACAACAAGCCGACACAAGAAGGGCTTTACCGGCATTTCAAAGCGATTGCAGAGGCCGTTGACCTGCCCATGATTCTTTATAACGTGCCGGGACGTACCGTTGCGGATCTGGGTAACGATACCACGCTGCGTCTGGCGCAAGTGCCCGGCATTGTGGGAATCAAGGATGCAACCGGGAATCTTGAGCGGGGTTCTGATCTCATCAAGCGGGTGCCTGATGGGTTCGCCCTTTATAGCGGCGATGATGCCAGTGCCCTTGCCTTCATTCTGCTCGGTGGTCATGGGACAATTTCGGTCACCGCCAATGTGGCGCCAAGACTGATGCACGAAATGTGCGAGGCTGCGCTTGCGGGCAATGCCGTGCATGCTCGTGAAATCAATTTCAAATTGCTTGGCCTGCATCGCAATTTGTTCGTCGAGGCAAACCCTATTCCTGTCAAATGGGCAGTTCAGCAGATGGGTTTGATCAAGGAAGGCATTCGCCTTCCCATGACGCCGTTGTCGCCTGAGTTCCATGAGCGTGTCCGGCAGGCCATGCGTGAAGCAGGTGTTGTCATTTAAAGCCAGATTTTTCTGTGGGCGGGTATCTTCTGCATGAAACCAAAATACTTTTTCCTGTTGTTGGTGGTTGTCCTCTCCTTCGGTTGTTCAAGTCTTTCGATCGAGTCGAAGAAAGTTGACTACAAGTCGGCAGGAAAGCTGCCCCCTTTGGAAATTCCCCCTGACCTGACTTCTCCAAACAGAGACGAGCGGTATGCGGTACCGGATATTTCTCCGCGTGGCTCGGCAACCTATTCAGCATACAGTTCGGAGCGTTCCGGAACGCGTGAGGTGGCTGCCCAGGAAGTTCTCCCGCAGGTCGACAAGATGCATGTTGAGCGCGCTGGAAGTCAGCGCTGGCTGGTCGTCAATGGCTCGCCGGATAGCCTTTGGCCAGTCCTGAAAGAATTCTGGCAGGAACTCGGGTTTATTGTGAATGTTGAGTTGCCTGATGCAGGCATCATGGAGACGGATTGGGCAGAAAATCGCGCAAAACTGCCTCAGGACATGATTCGGGCGACTTTGGGGAAATTCCTCGACCAGATTTATTCGACGCCGGAACGTGACAAGTTTCGTACACGACTTGAAAGAGGGTCTGTTGCGGGGACAACTGAAATATACATCAGCCATCGCGGCATGTATGAGGCTTATGCAGATGAAGGCAAGGGCCGCACAGTATGGCAGCCACGACCACCCGATCCGGAGCTGGAAGCCGAGATGCTGCGCCGCCTGATGGTGCGACTGGGCGCTCAAGAGACGCGCGCCAATGCACTGATGGCAGCAGAACAAAAAGGCGAGGAGCGTGCAAAAATGATCCGCGCTCAAGGGGGTGTCGGATCTCTCCAGCTTATTGAAGCCTTTGATCGTTCCTGGCGTCGTGTGGGTCTGGCATTGGATCGGGTCGGTTTTACCGTCGAGGATCGGGACCGTACCCAGGGCCTTTATTTTGTACGCTATGTCGATCCTGAGGTTGATGCCGGGAAAAAATCGGAAGGCGGGTTGCTCAGCAAATTGAAATTTTGGGATAGTGACAAACCGAAGAGCAATCAGCAGTACCGTATTCTCGTTAAAGGGGATGGGGATGAGAGCACGGTGCAGATCCTGACGCGTGAGGGTGGTCCGGATAACTCTGAAACAGCAAGGAAAATTCTAGGTCTGCTCTATGAACAACTGAAGTGATGCGCTTTGCATCACTTGGAAGCGGTAGCCGAGGAAATGCACTGGTTATTGAAAGTGGGCAGACCCGTGTCCTGCTTGATTGCGGATTCTCGGTTCGAGAAATCGCTTTCAGGCTTGGACGTCTTGGCCTGTTGCCGGACAGCTTATCGGCCATCCTGATTACTCACGAGCACAGTGACCATGTCGCTGGCGCATTCAAGCTGGCAAGCCGGTTGCAGCTTGCCATCCGAATGACGCATGGAACGTTTGTCGCCCTACCGGCGAGGCTGAAACAGGTAAACGGCGTTGATATTCATCTGATTGACAGCCATCAGCCGTTCCAGATAGGTGATCTCCTCATTCAAGCTTTTCCTGTTCCCCACGATGCACGTGAGCCGGTGCAGTTTGTGTTCTCGGATGGACAGCACCGTTTTGGCATGGTGACCGATCTCGGACATTCGACGCCTCACATCGAGCACATGCTCTCGGCGATCGATGCGCTGGTTCTTGAATGCAATCATGATATTTCGATGCTGCGGAATGGGGAGTACCCTCTTCACCTGAAAAAGCGGATTTCAAGTGCATTGGGGCACTTGGATAATGTTGCTGCTTCCCGATTGCTCGCCGCACTGGACACCAGCAGATTGCAGCACCTCATTGCTGCGCATTTGAGCCAGCAAAACAATTCGCCGGCCCTGGCGCAGGCCGCCTTGGCATCGGTACTCGGGTGTGCGGAAAGCTGGATTGGTGTTGCGGAACAGGACGAGGGGTTTGCTTGGCGGGATATCCTGTAATGATCCTGTGACAAAAAAGCCGGCGTAACGCCGGCTTTTTTGGACAACCTTATTAATTACTTCTTGGGTTCTTCCTTTGTTTCTGCGCCAGCAGCAGGCTGTTCGGCGGCAGCAGGAGCGGCAGCAGGCTGTTCGGCGGCAGCAGGAGCGGCAGCAGGCTGTTCGGCGGCAGCAGGAGCGGCAGCAGGCTGTTCGGCGGCAGGCGGGGGCGCGGCAGGTTCTTCTTTCTTGCCACAGGCGGTCAATGCCAAGGCAAGAAGTGCGGCAACGAGGAGAGAGTTTTTCATTTGATTCCCTTATTGAAAAATTAAGTGGCGTTCTAGTTGATACAGTCAAAGTGCCAAAATTCAAGTTTTGGCCTGAACAAGTCAGGCCAAGTAATTATTCTAATCAGTTTCAAGGAAAAATGCCATATTCAACTGCGCTGTCAAGCTGCGATTCCGGGCCCTTGTTTCAAATTTTGGGCCGGGTTAAAGACCAAGCTGTGTCGCTGTCGCACCAGGCAAGGATTCAAGCCAGAGATCTTCAAAACGTTTCTGCCAATCACTGATTTCACCTGGGTTGTTCAGTAATTTCTTTCCTCTGAAATAATCTGCATGAAAACGAATGACGCCATTCATGTTGTCGTTAAGGAGGAAGGAGTCGGCAAGGTGGCGCAATGAATCCGGTGTCTGACGGACATCGCAGGCATGGCTGTGAAGCTTGAGCAATTTCATCATGCGTGGCGAATAACGCAGAAGGTGGTCAAGATCATGCAGGATAATCCGGATTTTGCGATCCCGGCTTCCGGTAAGAAAGCGTTCCAGCGCCTCCGCCCGCGAGCGGGTTTCGAATTCGAGTTCCCTCAAATCCCGGTCAAAAATACAAATTTCTCTTGTAGCGACAGAGAGGAGTTCGTCGATCGCATCAAGATAATCGCCCCGGGTATCGAAAAGTTCTCTGGCTTCCGGCATGAACTTCCTCTTTCGCCATCAACGCGGTTTATTTTTTGGTGGGCACGATGATCCAGTCCGGATGAGCGATACGCCACTGACTGTCCCGCAGCACCATCGGCATGATGGCATGATTCGAGTTATGCCGTTTGGCGGTGCCGAAAGCATACGGCGTACCAATAAGCGGAGAGTCATAACGATCGAGTGCATGAAAAGCCTGAAGAACCGAATCCCGCGTGATTTCGCCCGGTATCTTGCGCAGCACACTGACAAAAATCTGTGCGGCCAGGTATCCTCCTTCTGAAAACGAGGTCAGAGGCACCTTTCCCTTGATCATGGTTTCGCGCCAGTCGGTCAAGTCAAGCGCGCGGCTCGACCACGGCAGGAACTCGGACATGGCGAACATTCCTTCTGCGTTCTTGCCGCCTTTTTTGGCGATATCCGCCGTATAAGCCGGGGTCAGATACATCCAGTCGATGCCGGCGCCACCTCCGGCGGCTTTGACTTCCTTGATCCAGTCGTGAATCCAGGGTTCGAGCCCGAGAAATAGCACGGAATCACACTTTGCATCGATGACTTTCTTGACATAAGGTGCTGTTGGCGAGCCGGGAGGATAATCAGGATCATAGATATGCAGTTCCTTGCGGAAGTTCTGCTTCCAGGTTGCATACGCTTCATCGTAGCCGGGCCGCATGCCGGGAATGGCCATCAGAACCGCACAGATTTTTTTGCGCTCACGGACTTCGGAGGCAAACTGCAGGGAGGCGGCAAAGCCAACATACGGTCCGGTATTGACGGGTGAAATATTGGGGGAATTGAAACAGGCAGGGTCAACACCGGTACCCTGGATCGAGACGATGCCCTGTTTGACGTAATAGTCGGCGTTTGCGGAGCATTCCCCCGCACTTGCGCTACCGACCATCGCAACGACATTTTCATTTTCGATGAGCCGCCTGGCCGCTTCATGGGCAGCTTTGGGGTCCCCCTTGTCGTCTTCGGCGATCAGGATCAGCTTGCGACCGCGGATACCCCCTTGAGCATTGATGGAGTCGAAGTAGGCCCTTGTCGCCTTGGCTGATTCAGGAAAGGCGGCTGCGTTGGTCAAGGAACTGATTGCGCCAACCTTGATGGGAGCAGGAGTGCCTGTGTTACGGTTCGGAGCTTGGCCCGAAGCAGGCAAACTTGAAATCAAGGCAACAGTGGAAAAAATCAGACTGCGCACCAAATAACCCATGAATTTCTCCTCTTTATTACTGTTTGTCAGTTTTGACTGATCGATCCGGGCTGTGTTGGATGTCAAGGCATGCAAATCCTGTACCGCAAGGAGGCTTGTTTATGCAATCTGTTGATAATAAACATGAATATAAAATCGCCGGATTGTTTTGGAAATTGTGCACATCATCATTTGATGAAATAAAAAGATGCGGTTGATTATTTCATGAGGTGTTGCTCAGTTGCGCCCTGCTAGAAAGATACCGGAAAGGATGAGGCTGATCCCGACAAAGTGATAGCCCTGTGGTTGTTCGCCGAGGAAAGCCATTGAGAGCAGAATGCCGAATGCCGGCATCAGGTGCATGAATTGACCGGCGCGATTGCTGCCTACTTCGGCAACGGCACGGTTCCAGAAAATGAAACCAAGGGCTGCAGGGAAAATTCCGGCATAGACGATTGCGCCCATGGCAGCTTTTCCGGGGACAATATGCCGGTCCATAGCGATTTCCCATAGGTAAAAGGGAGTCAGGCCTGCGAGCCCCCAGAGCGTGATGGCCGACAAAAATGTCAGTGCATGCAAGCCAGTGGGACGCCAGGCCAGCAATACCGTATAGAGCGCCCAGAACAGCATGGCTGCCAGGACCCAGAGATCACCATCGTTGGGGCGCAATGCCATGAGGTGCCCGAGTTTCCCCTCGATCAGAATGGTCAGGACGCCCAGGAAAGACACCATGACGCCCGCCCATTCGACAAGACGTAATTTTTTACCGAGCAATGCCCAGCTCAGACCGATGATCATGATGGGGGTTGCCGAGGCGAGCAGGACTCCGTTGGTCGCGGTGGTGCGCGCCAGACCGATATAGGTCAGTGCGTTATGGCAGGCGCCGCCGAACAGCCCGAGCAGGGCGAGGATTTTCCAGTTTCCCAGTGCGTCGCGCCATTGAGAGCGTATGTGCGGCAACGCCCAGGGAGACAGGCAGAGGAAAGCAATGACCCAGCGCCAGAAAGACAGAGCGATGGGCGGCACGTCATTGCGAATCCAGCGTCCGACGACCCAGTTGCCGGACCAGAACAAGGCGGTCAATACCAGCAGCAGATAGGCGAGAGCCCTTGACGGTGCCGGTTTGGGTGACAAGCTGAATTTTCCTTAAGGTGATGTGAAGTCGATTTTAACGGCCACCTTCAGATGCTGTCATGTTTCATGGATAATCTCACGCATCGCCGGACTTTTCCCTGCTGTTAATTCTCAAGTGGTTTCTGTCACACATTCGATTGCACAGACGGGTACGGATGTCGTACCGCTGGATCTGTTGTCCGAAGGGCTGCCCGAGGATGCGTACGGCGTTATCGAGCGGGGGGCAGGATACGCTCGGGAATTATATGGCGACCGACTCCTGGGCACGGGAGAGTCTATCTGGCAGCATGCAATCGGCATCGCTCTGCTGGCTGCATCCATGCGGCTTGATCGTGATGCGCGTGTTGCTGCCCTGTTGTTTGCGTCGGGGGATTTTCTGGATAATCCTTCCGAGCGGCTTTCCTCCGATTTTGGTCAAGCGGTTTGTGAATTGGTCACTGGATTGCGGCGTCTGAAAGGGCTGCGCCTGACCATTTCTTCTGGTGCCCGTACACAGACGGCCAAGGCGCAGGCGGAGGTCCTGCGCAAAATGCTTTTGGCGATGTCGGAAGACATTCGCGTGGTGTTGTTGCGCCTGGCCAGTCGGGTACAAACGTTACGCTACCTTGCCGATCGTCCGGAAATCGACCGGAATGAGATTGCTCGTGAGAGCCTCGATATCTACGCGCCACTGGCCAATCGTATTGGTGTCTGGCAGCTGAAATGGGAAATCGAGGATCTGGCCTTTCGTTTTCTCGATCCGGCGACCTACAAGCGTATTGCCAAAATGCTCGACGAACGCCGGGTCGAGCGCGAATCATTCATCGAGGAAGCCATTGCCCGGCTCGGGGGCGAGCTGGCTGCAACCGGCCTTGAGGCAGAAATTTACGGTCGCCCCAAGCATATCTACAGCATCTATACGAAGATGCGTGCGAAGAATCTCGATTTCAGCGAGGTCTATGATGTGCGCGCCTTGCGTGTGCTGGTCGATGAGGTGCGCGACTGTTATACGGTCCTTGGCATTGTGCATCATCTCTGGCAGCCGATTCCAAAGGAATTCGACGACTATATTTCGAATCCGAAGGGGAATAATTACCGGTCGCTCCATACGGCCGTCATCGGACCCGGTGGCCGGCCGCTGGAAGTGCAGATTCGCACGCGCGAGATGCATCAGCACGCCGAACTGGGCGTTGCGGCGCACTGGCGATACAAGGAAAAGACTGGCTCCGATGCGCGTTATGACGACAAGATCGCCTGGTTACGCCAGCTTCTGTCCTGGCGTGATGCGATCGGTGATTCCTCGGAATGGGTCCATCAGTTCAAGCAGGCGGCCCTCGATGACACGATTTACGTCATGACGCCGCAAGGTCGTGTCATCGATCTTGCACGCGGTGCGACACCCGTCGACTTTGCCTATCGTCTGCATACGGATGTTGGTCATCGTTGTCGCGGAGCCAAGGTCAATGGCGCGTTGGTTCCCCTTAATACAGCGTTGGCCAACGGGCAGACTGTCGAAATCATTACCACCAAGCAAGGTGGGCCTTCGCGCGACTGGCTGCAGGCCGATCAGGGTTATCTGGCTACTTCACGCGCCCGCTCCAAGGTCAGGCAATGGTTTGTTGCCCAGGAAGAAGCTGAAATGGTGGCGCAAGGGCGGGCATTGGTCATGCGTGAGTTGCAGCGGGAGGGGCAGAGCGGGGCGAATCTGGAAGATCTTGCGCGAAAGCTCGGCTTTGCCAACACCGAGGCGTTATATCTTTCAATGTCCCGCAACGAGACGGGTTTGCGTCAGTTGCATGGTGCGTTGCATGAGGAGACTGCGGTTGCTGCGGCAGAACCTGAAATCCAGACCAGGCGCAGCAAGGCTGGCAGCGCGGGTCACCGGGTACTTGTTGTCGGTGTGGATAAATTGCTTACCCAGCTTGGCCGTTGCTGCAAGCCTGCGCCGCCGGATACCATTGCCGGGTTTGTCACACGAGGCAAAGGTGTGTCGATTCATCGCATCGGGTGTTCCAATTTCCGCAATATGAGCGAGCGTAACCCGGAGCGCGTGATCAGTGCCGCATGGGGTGGCGGTGGAGCAGGAGAAGGGCTGTATCCAGTCGATATCGCTGTCGAGGCCCAGGATCGCCAGGGTCTGCTGCGTGATATCTCCGAGGTGCTTTCTCGTGAGAAGATCAATGTGACGGCGGTCAAGACCTTGTCAAGGCAAGGTTTGGCACGCATGAGCTTTACGATTGAAGTCGGCGGCATCAGCCAGCTGGCGCGTGCGCTCAAGCTGATCGGCAGCATCAATGGTGTCGAACGGGCCAGCCGTCGTTGATGTAAGCAAAAGTCAGTTCTGGTGGGACGGCGCCATGATTCGAAAATTGTTGCTTTGTTGCCGCTACGTACGAAGCCACCCATCGCATGCGGGTGTGTCACACTGCCGTCCGAGCTGCGGCATAATGCATGACGCCGTTGCGCAGTGCAGTAGTACGGCTCGATAAAACAATAGGGGAGGCGTAGTGGGCGAGGCACACATCGCGCTCGAAACGGATGGTGACGGAGGTCGCAGGATATGCCTTGCCGGAGAATGGCGGTTGATGGCGATGGCGCCGCGTTTCTCGGAGATTGATGCGGAAATCAGACGGCACGCCCAGGACAGCCAGCTGGTGTGGGATTTGCGCGATATAGGTGCACTTGATTCTGTCGGTGCGATGTTGTTGTGGCGCGCCTGGAACCATCGCTTTCCTGAACATTACTTGCCCCGGGAAGATCTCGAGCCGGTATTTGCACGCCTTTATGCGGCAAGCAAGCTGGCAGATGTCGCGCCCGAGCCACGACAGCCCTTTCAATGGCTCATGAAGCTTGGCGAACTGGGTATCGGCTTTGGATGGCATCTGGTCGATTTTGCAGTACTCATCGGCCAACTCGTGCTTGATATCCATCAGGTACTGCGTGATTTCCGCGAAGGCCCTTGGCGCGAGATTTCGGCAAACATGTACAAGAGCGGCGTCAGGGCGATGCCGGTGACAGCCCTTGTCGGTTTCCTGATCGGCGTCGTCTTGTCCTATCTATCGGCACTCCAGTTGAAAACTTTCGGTGCCGATATCTTTATCGTGAATATTCTCGGCATGGGCATCATCCGCGAGCTGGGCCCCGTACTGGTGGCCGTGCTGGTGGCAGGCCGTTCCGGATCCGCCATGACTGCCCAGCTGGGTGTCATGCGTGTTACCGAAGAAATCGATGCCCTGGCAACCATGGGTGTGTCGCGCAGCTTGCGTCTGGTCTTTCCCAAGGTGATCGCCCTGGCTGTTGCGATGCCGCTCCTGGGGTTGTGGACGAGCGCCATCGCCTTGGTTGGCGGCATGGTTTCTGCGCAGATCCAGCTCGATATTTCCTATGTGTATTTTATCGAGTCCTTGCCGAAGGCCGTGCCGGTCGCCAATCTCTACATCGCCATGGCCAAAGGGGTGACGTTCGGTATTCTGGTTGCGCTGGTTGCCTGCCATTTCGGGCTGCGCGTGCGCCCGAACACCGAAAGCCTTTCTTCCAATACGACGGCTTCAGTCGTATCGGCCATCACAGTCGTCATTCTGGTGGATGCAGTGTTTGCCATTGCCACACGCAAGATCGGTATGCCGATATGACTGAGCTTGTGTCATCCTTTCCGGGGGTGGAAATCCAATCTGTCATCGAAGTGGATCACGTATCGATCCGGTTTGGCGAGAACTGGGTACATCGTGACCTGAGCCTGACTGTCTCGGCAGGAGAAGTGCTGGCGCTGGTAGGTGGATCTGGTAGCGGCAAGACGACTCTTCTGCGCCAGATGGTTGGATTGCTGCAGCCGACCAAGGGGCAGATTCGCCTTTTTGGTCAACCGTTGTTTTCCGGAAATCTGCGTCAGGAACGGAATTTGCGCCGCCGTTTCGGCATGCTTTTCCAGTATGGCGCGTTGTATTCTGCTTTCAATGTCTTTCAGAATATTGCCTTCCCCCTTCGTGAGCTGGGCGTCGTGGACGAGGCGCTGATTTATGATCTGGTGATGCTCAAGCTGTCCATGGTCGAGTTGCTGCCGCGCCACGCCTGGTTGATGCCTGCCGAGTTGTCCGGCGGCATGATCAAGCGTGTTGCCCTGGCCCGGGCCTTGTCGATGGAGCCGGAATTGCTGTTACTCGATGAACCGACGGCAGGCCTCGATCCTGACCGTAGTGAATCCTTTGTTCGCCTGATCAACAGTTTGCATCGGCAACTCGGGCTGACGGTGGTCATGGTCACGCATGACCTGGACACGCTGGCGGGCATGGCCTCGCGCGTTGCAGTGTTGGCCGAACAGCGTATACTCGCCGTCGGTACGATCGGTGAGATCATGAAAATCGATCATCCCTTCATCCAAAATTTCTTCTGCTGCGAACGGGCTCAGCGGGCGCTGCAGAGCCATCTTCCTGAGGGAGCTCTCTGATCCATGGAAAGCCGGGCTCACGCGCTTGCTGCGGGAATTTTTATCCTGCTCCTTGGTCTGGCTACTGCCGTTGCCATCTTCTGGTTCTCCGGGCATCGGGAATTGACCAATGAGTATGTCCTGGTGAGCACAGGCAACGTCAGCGGGTTGAATACTCAGGCTCAGGTCCGCTTTCGTGGCATTCAGGCAGGTAAAGTGCTGGATATCGATCTTGATCGGAAAGATCCGCGCAATATTCTCATCACGATCAGCGTGGATACCGATATTCCGATCACCAAGGGAACGACCGCACGGCTCAACCACCAGGGCATTACCGGACTTGCCTCAATCCTTCTCGAGGACAAAGGTGGCAACCCTGAACCTTTGACAAGCGAAGATGGCGAGCCGCCACGCATTGTCTTGCTGCCGGGCTTCATGGATACCCTGAGCGACAATGCTGCTGAACTGATGACGCAGATTCGCCAGGTGGCTGAAAGAACGACGGCGTTGTTGTCAGAGCAAAATGTTACCCGGATCGGGCAGACCCTGAACAACGTGGAGAAAGCGACGGCCGGGCTGAACGAGAGCATCAAGGAACTACCGCAAGTGGTTGCCTCGATCCGTCAGGCGCTCAGCGATGAAAACCTGAGAAAAATCAGCAAGACGCTTGAAAACATGGAGAAGGCCAGTGGCGATGTCGGACCATTGATTGCCAATCTTCAGGGTGTTTCCAAAAAAATCGATGCCCTCCTCGACGATACGGGAGGCGAAATTTCTCAAACAACCCTGCCACGCTTGAACGTTCTTTTGCAGGAACTCTCTGTCAATTCCCGCCAGATGTCACGGCTGCTCGACCAGATCGAGGAATCACCGAATATGCTGATCTTCGGACGGGAACCGCGCCGACCCGGACCAGGTGAGGCAGGATTCCAGGAAAAATGATGATTCGTCCGGCGAGGTACGCAATGCGCAACCTGATCCTGTTTTCGAGTTTCGTTCTGATGGCCTCCTGCGGAGGAGGCGCCAAATCCGTATCGGCTATTGCCAACTATGATCTGGGCGTTCAGCCAGAAGGAGATCGGGCCGCCAATCTGGCTTATGTCAAAACCATCGATGTCTTTTCCGCGGGGTGGCTGGAGACCCCGGCAATGCAATACCGCCTGACCTATGCGGCCAGGCAGAAACGGCAGAGTTTTGCGGAAAGCCGGTGGGTGGCTCCCCCGGCCGAACTGCTCGGCCATTCATTGAGAAGGCATTTGCTTGCCGGTCAGTCGTCTGGTGCCTGCCGCATTCGAGTTGATCTTGATGAATTCATCCAGTCTTTCGATTCGTCAAGTGAAAGCCGTGCCGTGCTTGAGGCGCGTGTCCAGTTGCTTGCCCCTGGTAGCGGGACCATCATTGACCGGCGTACTTTCAGCCTGTCTCGACCCGCTGCCAGTCCTGATGCTGCGTCAGGGGTTGCTGCCATGTCTGGTGTCATCGATGAATTTGCCGGCCAGCTGCATGAATGGCTGAATCGACCGGATTCGCGAGAAAGCAAAAAGATCCAGGAAAGCTGCAGTGGCTGAGTCCTTCGAGACTCAGCCAGGTCGTCCAAACCCAGGGGCGACCGATTGGATCGTGACAGGAGACTTGTGATGGACACTCCGAAAAATACCGAAATGCCTGTTCTGCTGCGTTCAGACGAAAATGGTGTGGCGACATTGACACTGAATCGGGCAGTTCAGTTCAATGCGCTCTCCGACGAGCTGATTGCAGACATGGCTTCCCAACTCGATGCCATTGCTCTGGATACATCGGTACGCGTCGTTGTCGTGGCGGGTGCCGGCAAGGCATTTTGCGCCGGGCATGACCTGAAAGAGATGCGTGCCAATCCGTCCAAGGAATACCAGCAAGCCTTGTTTCGCAAGTGCGGGAAAATGATGATGAAGCTTGTTGGCTTGCCGCAACCGGTGATTGCGCGTGTGCATGGCATGGCCGTTGCAGCCGGTTGCCAGCTGGTGGCCATGTGCGATCTGGCTGTTGCTGCGGATACAGTGAAGTTCGCCGTGTCCGGTGTCAATCTCGGACTTTTCTGCAGTACTCCGGCAGTACCCCTGTCACGCAACCTACCCCGAAAGCAAGCGTTCGAGATGCTGGTGACGGGAGAGTTCATCGATGCCCGGGCAGCACTTGACCGTGGCCTGGTGAACCGGGTGGTATCGGCAGATTGCCTGGATGAGGAAATCGGGAAACTGGTGCAGTCCATCCTTGCCAAGTCACCGGCGGCTGTCGCGCTGGGGAAACGGGCTTTTTATCAGCAGATCGAAATGGGGCTGGATGGCGCCTATCAACTGGCAGCAGAAACCATGGCCTGTAACATGATGACCGAAGACGCCCAGGAGGGCATCGATGCTTTCATTGCCAAAACACCGATGCCGCGCTGGAAAGGCAAATAGCGGGCGACTATTTTTCCGGCTATCATAAATCAGCTTTAAATCTAAAATAACTGCCGACCGGGCAGGAGGAGTGGTGTGGCTGGGGATTACATTCTTGAAACAGACGGCCTCGTCAAGGAATTCAAGGGATTTGTGGCCGTCAGCGACGTCAATCTCAAGGTTCGTCGGGGACAAATCCATGCATTGATCGGACCCAACGGCGCCGGTAAGACCACCTGTTTCAATCTGCTCACCAAATTCCTTGAGCCCACAGGCGGCAAGATTCTGCTCGATGGGGTGGATATTACGCACGAGAAGCCTGCTCAGGTTGCGCGTCGCGGCATGGTGCGCTCATTTCAGATTTCGTCAACATTTCCCCACATGACCGTTCTCGAGAATGTGCGTGTCGGGTTACAGCCGACGTTAGGGACAGCCTATAACTTCTGGCGTTCCTCGCGCTCTCTTGATCAACTCAACAGCCGCTGCCTGGAGTTGCTTGATCATGTGGGTCTGGTGGAGTTTGCGCATCTGATTGCTTCGGAACTGCCCTATGGCCGCAAGCGTGCATTGGAAATTGCAACGACGCTGGCTACGGACCCAAAACTGCTGCTACTGGATGAACCGACGCAGGGTATGGGTCATGAAGATGTGGAAATGATCACGCAACTGATCAAGAAAGTTGCGGCCAACCGCACTATCCTGATGGTGGAACACAACATGAGCGTTGTGGGAAGAATCGCCGACACCATTACCGTGCTGCAGTTTGGTCAGGTGATTGCGGAAGGAGCCTACGACGAAGTGTCGCGCAATCCTCAGGTGCTGGAGGCTTATATGGGCAGCAGTGACCTGGTGCTCGAAGGGATTGGTGCATGAGGGGCCGCAAGCAATGACTTCTCCGGCGACAGTTGCTGTCCGTTTCGAGGGCGTGCACTCCTGGTATGGGGAGTCGCACATCCTGCACGGCGTCGATTTCCATGTGAATACTGGCGAAGTGGTCAGCCTTCTTGGTCGTAACGGTGCAGGTCGCACCACCAGTCTGCGTGCATTGATGGGCCTTGTCGGCAAGCGTACGGGCAGTATCGAGGTGGAGGGTATTGATACAGTGAGCATGCCGCCCCACCAGATCGCGCGTCTGGGTGTCGGATATTGCCCGGAGGAACGCGGGATTTTGGCCTCGCTCAGTTGCGAGGAAAATTTGCTATTGCCTCCCAAGGTTGCCGATGGCGGGATGAGTGTGGATGAAATCTACGCCATGTTTCCAAACCTGGCGGTGCGCCGGGCCAGTCCCGGCGGGCGCCTTTCTGGTGGTGAGCAACAAATGCTGGCGGTCGCACGGATTTTGCGTACCGGTGCAAGGATTCTCCTGCTGGACGAGATTTCCGAAGGCCTGGCGCCTGTCATCGTCCAGGCCTTGATGCAAATGATTCGTGAGCTCCGCTCCAGGGGATTCACGATCTTGATGGTCGAGCAGAACTTTCATTTCGCAGCGTCGCTTGCCGATCGCTTCTACATCATGGAGCGTGGAATGATTCTGCGTGAGCTGAGTGCCATGGAGCTGGAGGGTAATGTAGATACGTTGCATCAGTACCTGAGTGTCTGATTTTTCAACGGTGCATCAATCACAAAGAGGAGATACGACATGAAGCGCAAACTGTTATGTTCCATGATTGCCGGTCTGGGTCTTGCCGCGAGCGGAATGGCGCAGGCGGAAATCAGCGGCGGTGTGGTCAAGATCGGGGTGCTCAACGATATGTCGGGGCCCTATGCCGATCTGGCAGGCCCTGGATCTCTGGTGGCCGCCAAGATGGCAGCAGAAGACTATGTGAAGCAGACTGGCTCAAAATTGAAAATCGAGATCGTGTCGGCCGATCACCAGAACAAGCCCGATGTGGGGTCGAGCATCACGCGCAAATGGATCGACTCTGAAGGTGTGGACATGATCCTGGATGTGCCGACGTCATCGGTGATGCTGGCGGTAGCCGGCGTCGTCAAGGAAAAGAACAAGGTGTTTGTCGATTCGACGGGCGGATCATCGGACATGACCGGCAAGTCTTGCAACGCCAATACCGTGCACTGGACTTATGATACATGGATGTTGGCGCACGGTACCGGCTCGGCTGTCGTCAAGAGTGGCGGCGATAGCTGGTTCTTCCTGACGGCCGATTATGCCTTTGGTCATGCCCTGGAAAAGGATACTTCGGATGTCGTCAAGGCCAACGGCGGTAAAGTTCTGGGGAGCGTCAGGGTCCCATTGGGAACTACCGATTTCTCCTCCTTCCTGCTGCAGGCGCAATCGTCCAAGGCCAAGGTGATCGGCCTGGCCAATGCTGGCAATGACACCATCAATTCGATCAAGCAGGCGTCCGAGTTCGGTATCGTCAAGGGCGGGCAGAAAATGGCCGGCCTTCTGGTCTTCGTCAGCGACGTCAATGGACTCGGGTTACAGACCGCACAGGGGTTGCAGCTGACCGAGACTTTCTACTGGGACATGAATGATGGTACCCGTGCCTGGTCGAAGCGCTTCGGTGCCCTGCATGGTGGCAAGATGCCGACTTCGGTGCAGGCGGGAGTCTATTCAGGGATGCTTCATTATCTGAAAGCAGTTGACGCGCTTCAGGACGACAAGGATGGTGTGAAGATTGTCGCCAAGATGAAGAAACTCCCCACCAATGATCCGCTGTTCGGCAAGGGAAAGATCCGTGTGGATGGTCGAACCATCCACCCCGCCTATCTGTTCGAGGTCAAGAAGCCGGGCGAATCGAAGTACCCATGGGACTATTACAAACTGGTGCAAACCATTCCTGCCGACCAGGCTTTCCGCCCTTTGAAAGATGGCGGCTGCCCGCTGGTCAAGTAAACGCGGCAAGAAACTGACGGAAAGCAGGGCGGAACACGATGGAACTCTTTGGCATTCCGATGCAGGCCTTGATGGGGCAGCTTCTCATCGGGCTGATCAATGGTTCTTTCTACGCCCTGCTGTCGTTGGGCCTGGCGGTTATCTTTGGCCTGCTCAACATCATCAACTTCGCTCACGGTGCGTTCTATATGATGGGCGCATTTGGCGCTTATCTGCTGTTGAGCAGATTCGGGCTGAACTATTGGTGGGCGCTCCTCATTTCGCCGATCGTGATTGGCATCTTCGGTGTCCTGGTTGAACGTACCATGCTCAAGCGTTTGTATCAGCTCGATCATCTTTACGGCCTTCTGCTCACTTTTGGCCTGGCTCTTGTGATTCAGGGATTGTTTCGCAATGAATTCGGTTCCAGCGGCCTGCCTTATGCGATACCGTCCCAACTGTCAGGCGGGCAAAATCTGGGCTTCATGTTTCTGCCGAATTACCGTGCCTGGGTCATCGTGGCTTCACTGGTGATCTGCCTGCTGACCTGGTTCGTGATCGAACACACCCGCCTGGGTGGCTACCTGCGTGCGGCGACCGAGAATCCGCAACTGGTTCAGGCCTTCGGCATCAACGTGCCGCGCATGATTACGCTTACCTTCGGTTTTGGTGTCGGGCTGGCTGCGCTGGCCGGCGTGATGGCCGCTCCGATCTATCAGGTCAGCCCGCTGATGGGGGCTGACCTGATCATCGTTGTCTTTGCTGTCGTGGTGATCGGCGGGATGGGCTCGATCATGGGAGCCATCGTCACCGGTTTCGGACTCGGGCTGATCGAAGGGCTGACCAAAGTTTTCTATCCTGAAGCTTCGACCACCGTCATCTTTGTCATCATGACCATCGTACTGCTGATTCGTCCCGCCGGATTGTTTGGTGCCGAGAAGTAAGCTCATGAACGATACTCCAGCACGCGCCCAGGTTCGGACACATCCATCTTCGAGCACAGGTGACCAGGCTATCCGGCGCACTCATGCGGCGGTGTTTGTCGTCATGCTGATGATATTCATTGGCGCCCCCTTTCTGGGGGTGTACCCGGTCTTCATGATGAAGGTGATGTGTTTTGCGCTCTTTGCCTGCGCCTTCAATCTGCTGCTCGGCTTTGGCGGTCTGCTGTCATTTGGCCACGCGATGTTTATCGGAGGTGCCGGTTACGCCGCCGCACATTCAGCAAAAGTCTGGGGTTTCACGCCAGAGCTGGCCATTCTTTTTGCGACGGCATGCACGGCCGCCTTGGGTTGGGTGACGGGATTGCTGGCGATTCGTCGTCAGGGCATCTATTTCGCCATGATTACGCTGGCATTGGCACAAATGGTGTTTTTCTTCAGTATCCAGGCACCGTTTACACACGGTGAAGACGGTATTCAGGCGGTGCCCCGCGGGAAATTGTTTGGTCTCGTCGACTTGATGCAACCGGTTGCCATGTATGCCTTCGTACTGTTCATTTTCATCGCTGGCTTTGCCCTTATCTACCGGATTGTGAATTCTCCGTTCGGGCAGGTGCTCAAAGCGATTCGCGAGAATGAGCCTCGAGCCATTTCGCTGGGCTATGATGCCGACAGGTTCAAGCATCGCGCATTTGTCCTCTCGGCCACTCTGTCCGGACTCGCCGGGGGTACCAAGGCGATCCTGTTTCAACTGGCTTCGCTGACCGATGTGTACTGGAGCATGTCGGGCGAGGTCGTGCTGATGACTCTGGTCGGTGGCATGGGGACGATTTTCGGACCGGTAGTGGGTGCTGCAGTGGTCGTTACCATGCAAAATTACCTTGCGGAACTGGGAGCCTGGGTGACCGTAGTGCAGGGAGCCATCTTTGTCGTCTGTGTCTTGTTGTTTCGCCGCGGCATCGTTGGTGAAATCGGCCACTGGCTGAAAAAATCACTCTGAACACAGCTGCACCGGCTGCGCACATCCGTACGGCTGTTCCACCCCTGCTGGTCTGTAAAGTCAGTCCTCGTGATACGGCCCCTCATGGGACCGTGATCCGTTGATCCGTTTGTGCGCCCGGACAGATCGGGGCGGCAGGCGCGCGCCATTGACGGACTGTGGCATCAAGACCTCTCTAATGCGATAATCCTGCTTCTTTGGCTTTGATATTTATCCACAGGCATAGGAGAGCAGGATTTTGAAGATCCTTGTACCGGTTAAGCGTGTCGTTGACTACAACGTCAAGGTACGTGTCAAGAGTGATGGTTCGGGCGTCGATCTGGCCAATGTCAAGATGTCGATGAACCCCTTCGACGAGATCGCCATCGAGGAAGCCGTGCGTCTGAAAGAGGCTGGCGTGGCAACCGAAGTAGTGGCCGTGAGCTGCGGCATCGCCGCCTGTCAGGAAACCTTGCGTACGGCACTGGCGATTGGCGCCGATCGTGCCATCCTGGTTGAAACCGATGTTGAGTTGCAGCCGCTTGCCGTTGCCAAATTGATGAAGGCCCTGGCCGACAAGGAATCCCCGCAGGCGGTGATTTTTGGTAAGCAGGCTATCGATGATGATGCCAACCAGACCGGCCAGATGTTTGCCGCCCTGATGGGCTGGCCACAGGCGACCTTCGCTTCCAAAGTGCTCATCGCCGACGGCAAGGCGACCGTGACGCGTGAGATCGATGGCGGCCTCGAGACGGTCGAGCTCAAGCTGCCGGCTGTGATCACCACCGATCTGCGTCTGAACGAACCTCGCTACGCCACACTGCCCAACATCATGAAGGCGAAGAAAAAACCGCTTGAGACGGTCAAGCCGGCCGATCTCGGTGTCGATGTCGCACCGCGCCTGACCACGCTCAAGGTCACCGAGCCGCCCAGACGCGCCGGCGGTGCCAAGGTGGCTGATGTCAAGGAGCTGATGAGCAAACTCAAGAACGAAGCAAAGGTGATCTGATGTCGATTCTCGTCGTAGCCGAACATGACAATGCGTCGCTGAAAGCAGCGACTCTCAACACTCTTTCAGCGGCAAGGCGGCTGGGGGGGGAAATCCATGTGCTGGTGGCGGGCCTGAACTGTGCACCCGCCGCACAGGCAGCCGCACAGATCGATGGAGTGGCAAAGGTGCGGGTAGCCGACAGCGCGCTTTATGGTGATCAGTTGCCGGAGGGTGTGGCCGAACTGATTCGTGCCAATGCCGCAGGCTATACCCACATTCTGGCGCCGGCCTCCACTTTCGGCAAAAATCTTTTGCCACGCGTGGCTGCGTTGCTCGATGTGGCACAGATTTCCGACATCATCGCCATCGAGTCTGCCGACACTTTTGTGCGTCCCATCTATGCTGGCAATGCGCTGGCGACGGTGAAGAGTGCGGATGCGGTGAAAGTGATCACCGTGCGCAGCACGGCTTTCGAAGCGGCCGGGCCAGGCAGTTCTGCCGTCGTCGAGGATCTGGCCTGCGGTTCCGATCCCGGACTGTCCAGGCTGGTCGGACGCGAACTGACCAAGAGTGCGCGCCCGGAGCTGGGCGCGGCCAAGATCATCGTCTCCGGTGGCCGCGGACTGGGCAGCGGCGAGAACTATCAGAAAGTGCTGGAGCCGCTCGCCGATAAGCTGGGTGCCGCCCTGGGGGCTTCGCGTGCCGCTGTTGATGCCGGTTTCGTGCCAAACGACTATCAGGTCGGGCAGACGGGCAAAATCGTTGCCCCCGAGCTGTATATCGCTGTCGGAATCTCAGGCGCCATTCAGCATCTGGCCGGCATGAAGGACAGCAAGGTCATCGTCGCCATCAACAAGGATCCGGAAGCGCCGATCTTTCAGGTGGCCGATTACGGTCTGGTGGCCGACCTGTTTCAAGCAGTCCCGGAATGGGTGGCCGAACTGGGTTGATGACCGGATTGTTCCCGCCATCGGCGGGGATGGAGCATCGGTAGGCGAGGACAGGCAAATCGATCGGTTGCGTGTCTTCGCCTGCCTCGTTTCGAACAGGATATTTGTGTCTCCTGTTCGAGACGCCGTATTGCCAGGACTGACTTTTCGAGGAGGAAATAATGAGTAGCTACTCCGCCCCATTGCGCGATATGCGTTTCGTGCTGCATGAACTTGCCGGTATCGAGCAGGTCGGCCAGTTACCCGGCTACGAGGAAGCGACTCCGGATACTGTCGATGCCATTCTTGAAGAAGCCGCCCGTTTCGCCTCCGGTGTGCTCGCGCCACTCAATCAGCCGGCGGATCGTGAAGGTGCGCGCTGGCATGATGGCGCTGTCAGTGTGCCCGAGGGGTTCAAGGAAGCCTATGGCCAGTTTGTCGAAAATGGCTGGAACGGTATCGGCGCCGAGACTGAATACGGCGGTCAGGGCATGCCTCAGGCAGTGGTGGCGGCGGTCAATGAAATGTGGAAAGCCTCCAACATGGCCTTCTCCCTGTGTCCCTTGCTGACCACAGGCGCGATCGAAGCCATCACGCTGAATGGTTCACCCGAACTGAAAGCCGCCTATCTACCCAAAATGGTGGAAGGAAACTGGACGGGCACCATGAACCTGACCGAGCCGCAGGCCGGTTCCGATCTTTCGCTGGTGCGCGCGCGTGCCGTGCCGCAGGGGGACGGTCGCTACAAGATTTTCGGGCAGAAAATCTTCATCACCTATGGCGAACACGACATGACCGAGAACATCATCCATCTGGTGTTGGCGCGCACGCCGGATGCACCGGAAGGAGTCAAGGGCATCTCGCTCTTCGTCGTACCCAAATTCCTTCTCAATGCCGATGGCACGCCGGGAGCGCGCAATGACGTGCGCTGCGTCTCCATCGAGCACAAACTCGGCATTCATGCGAGCCCTACCTGCGTCATGGCTTACGGTGATCAGGGGGGCGCTACAGGCTATCTCGTTGGCAAGGAGAACGAGGGTCTCAAGTACATGTTCATCATGATGAACGCAGCACGTTTTGCGGTTGGCCTCGAGGGGGTTGCCATCGCCGAGCGTGCCTACCAGCAGGCACTCCAGTATGCACGCGAGCGTGTGCAGGGGCGTGATCTGGCGGATGGCTCCGGCCCGGTGCCGATCATTCGTCATCCGGATATCCGTCGCATGCTGATGCTGATGAAATCGCAAACCGAAGCGATGCGGGCGCTTGCCTATGTCGTCGCTGTGGCACAGGATGCGGCGCGCCGTCACCCGGATGGCGAGGAGCGCAAACGCAATCAAGCCTTCGTCGATCTGATGATTCCGGTGGTGAAAGGCTGGAGTACCGAGACCGGCAACGAGATTGCCAGCCTGGGCATCCAGATTCACGGCGGCATGGGATTTATTGAGGAGACCGGTGCCGCACAGCATTTGCGTGATGTGCGCATCACGACCATCTATGAAGGTACGACCGGCATCCAGGCCAATGACCTCATCGGTCGCAAAATCGCTCGCGAGGGTGGAGCAACGATCAAGACAGTCATTGGCCTGATGCAACAGGTCGATGCGGAACTGTCTGCACAATCAGGCGAAGAATTTGCGGTGATTCATGCCGGACTCTCCCGGGGCATACAAGCGCTCACCCAGGCGGCCACACATATCGCGACTCACTTCAGCAAGGACATCAAGACGGTTCACGTCGGTGCGGTACCGTTTCTGCGTCTCATGGGGATTGTCAGTGGAGGCTGGCAGATGGCCAGAGCAGCCCTGACCGCTCAGAAGCATTTGACTGCCGGAACACAGGACCAGGCGTTCTATGCCGGCAAAATCAGCACGGCCCGTTTCTTTGCAGACCATGTGTTGATACAGGCACCCGGTCTTGCCGAGACGGTGATCAGAGGGGGTGCCGGCGCTCTGGCCATTCCTGAGGATGCCTTATAAAAATTATAAAAAACATGGTGTTATGTTTATTTTCTGGAATTCTGTCGCCAAATTGAGACAGTTGCACAAATGATTTCCTCATGCTATTAATTGCATGAAACCGTGATGGATTTCACGGAAGCTCAGAAGATCTCATCGCTCAAAGATCTTCGGAGTGGCGCCGAGGCCGAAAGTCCTACGGGTCACTCGATCTGATAAAGGTAAACCCGTCGAAAGATGGGGGCGCAAAACAACCGGTCTAAGGAGACTACCCGATTTTGCCGGGAGCTCTATGACAGCGGTGTTGCCAGATAGGGGTTGCAATGAGTTGCATGCCATTCTTTCTGTCAAGACCTTGCCGAACCCTTCGGTCGGCACCCACGCTGTCTGCCCTTTCCCTGGATTGCCTTGAGCGCCTTCATCCGGTAGAGCGTTGTTCTGCCGACTGAGATGATTCCGTCGGTTGCTGCCTGACATCACTCTCTGGGGTGTGCGCAGAGGATGGCTGGCATAGGAGGCAATCATGGCTGCAAGCGCAATGAACAAAGTCGTTGATCTGAACGAACGCCGCAATCTGAGCTCGGCCGAATCCGGCCGCATGCTCAATGACTGCCGCGAACTGGCTATGAAGCGCCTTTCCGGATCGTTGCGCGAAATGCTGGCGGATATCGAGGAAAACCTGTTCCAGCTGGCCGAAGCCAGCTATGACCGCGAGATGCAGAACCTTTATCTCGAAGTGCGGGGCAAAGCCAAGGAAAAATGGCCAAAGATCGAAACGGCCTTTTCCCGCCATTTCGTCGATGTCTTCAATACCAAGATACGCGGTGAAATGGATAGCGCTGTCAGGACGCTCTCTGTTTCTGCGCTTGAGCTCAGCCTGGTCGAGGAGGACGATCTTTCGGAGAGCATCGCCATGCAAGGCCTGGCGACGCGTCTGCGTGAGCAGAATGAGGATGAACTTTCCCTGCTTGGCGAGCGGGTCGGCATGTTGCTGGGCAAGAATGAACTGAAAGACGAGGAAAATCCGATCAGCCCGCAGGCTGTCTGCGATGCCCTCAAGCATGCCTGCGAGGAGATCGAAGGGGGGGTGAAGGTCAGGCTGATTCTGCTCAAGCAGATCGAACAACACGTCGCCAAGGCATTGAATACCGTCTATCGGGACCTGAACAGCGAAATGGTGCGCTGGAATGTCCTGCCTCATCTGCGTACGGCCTACCGCAAACCGGTCGGATCCGTAACGATCCCGAGAACCCAGACCAGGGGTGGAGCCGCCGCAGAGGCCTCCGCCCAACAAAGGGGTGATGCGGCTGGAGGTGATTTGATGGCGATCTTGCAACAGTTGTTGCAGTCGCCGATGATCGGGCAGCCGCAGGACGCCGTGTTGCCAGGACTGACTTTTGGCGCGGCGGCGGGAGCGGCGACCGCCGATAGCCGCCAGGCTCAGTTCATCGACTCTCTGACCGAGATGCAACGGCAGATTCTGCCGGTGCAGGAGAGTGCCGGTTTCGGGGAGCCGGCCCAATCAGAACAGACAGCTGGTGTCATCAACGTATTACACCAGATCAAGGCGAACAGCTCTTCTCAGGGCGTGGGGCAGCTCGATGCCATCACCATCGATATCGTTGCCATGCTGTTCGATTTCGTTTTCGATGACACGAAGATTCCCGATGCCATCAAGGCTCTTGTCGGACGCCTGCAGATTCCGGTCTTGAAGGTGGCAATGCTCGACCGGTCATTCTTCTCCAGCAAGAATCATCCGGCACGTCGTCTGCTCGATGGTATCTCGCAGGCATCACTGGCCTGGGGCGGAGATGTCGATCAGGAGGATCCGCTCTTCCAGGAAATCGTCCAGATCGTCGATCAGATTCAGAGTGATTTTGAGCGCAACGTCGATGTCTTCAATGAGGCGCTCGAACGTTTGCAAACTGCAATTGACAAACGTGATGCCGCTGCAGAGAGCATTGCCGAACGCTCGGCCGATCTCATGCAGAAGCGCGAAACCGAGGAAATCGCCTGGGTGGTTGCCGGCGAAGCGGTTATGCGCCGGCTCACTTCGAGCGTGCCCACCGGTGTGCAGCGCTTTCTTCTTGATCACTGGCAGCCCGTTTTGAAGGAGCTGCATCTGCGCCACGGGGAGGAGCACCATGCCTATCTGAGCTCGCTGGCAATGATGGATGACCTGATCTGGAGTGTTGCTCCTAAAACCGGGAGTGATGAGCGCAAGCAGCTGGTCAACACCTTGCCGGGTTTATTGAGGGCAATGAATCAGGGGCTGGATGTCATCGATCTCCCCCAGGAAGTGCGCGGGAAATTCTTCGATGAACTGGTGACGCTGCATTCGGCCGCGGTGAAGGCCGGTCTGGGCGGTGCTGAAAGTGCTGCTCCTGTGGCGATTGAAAGCCCCCTTGAAACGCAACCTGTCATGGAGGCTGCCCGGGAGTCTTCGGATCAGTACAGTATCAATCCGGAAGGTGAGCTTTTCATCACCCGCATTACCGAGAACGATGTCCAGATCGACGAGGTCGCGCTGGTAGGCGCCCGTGTCCAGTCCACTCCCGAGGCCGATATATGTCTTGAAAGGGTATCAGCACTCAATCGCGGAGACTGGGTGGAGTTTCGTCAGGAGTCTGGCCCGTCGACACGCGCCCGACTGTCGTGGGTCAGCCCGCAGCGGGGTATCTTCCTGTTTACCAACCCGCGCTCGCCCAGAGCGATGTCGATCTCCAGGGAAGCCCTGGCCTATCAGGTCAGAAGCGGCATGGCTGAAATTGTTGTCGAGCAACCCCTGTTCGAGCGTGCCGTGAGTGGTGTGCTCGAGAGTTTCAGCATGAACAGCTGATTACATATTCGGATAAACCGGACCTTCGCCACCCTGGGGCGTGACCCAGGTGATGTTCTGCGTAGGGTCCTTGATGTCGCAGGTTTTGCAATGCACACAATTTTGCGCATTGATTTGCAAGCGCGGATTGCTGCCGTCCTCATCCCGGATGATTTCATAAACACCCGCCGGGCAGTAGCGTTGTTCAGGAGCATCATATAGCGCCAGATTGATGCGGATCGGTACCGTATCGTCTTTCAGGTGCAGGTGGCAGGGCTGGTTTTCCTCGTGGTTGGTGTTCGACAGAAAGACCGATGAGAGGCGATCGAATGTGATGACACCGTCCGGCTTCGGATACTCAATAGGCTGACAGTCGGCTGCTTTTTTCAGTTTCAGGTGATCAGCGCTCAGGCGCAGGGTCCAGGGAGCCTTGCCGCGGAAGAGCTGCTGGTCGATACCGAACATCAGCGAGCCTAGCCACAGCCCTTTGCTCATCCAGGGCTTGAAATTGCGCATGCGATGCAGTTCTTCATAGAGCCAGGACTCGCGGAAGGCTTGCGGATATGCGGTCAGCTCATCCGCGCTGCGCCCGGCGTCAAGCGCCTCGGCGATGGCATGGGCGGCCATCATGCCGCTCTTGATGGCTGCATGCGAGCCCTTGATCCGTGCCGCATTGAGAAAGCCGGCATCGTCACCGATCAGTGCGCCCCCCGGAAAGATCAGCCTGGGCAGGGCCTGTAATCCGCCGGCGGTCAGTGCACGTGCGCCGTAGGAAATACGTTTGCCGCCTTCAAGAAAGGGTTTGATGACGGGGTGCAGCTTGTAGCGCTGGAATTCCTCGAAAGGTGAGAGGAATGGGTTGCTGTAGGCAAGGCCGACGACATAGCCGATGGAGACAAGGTTGCCCTCCATGTGATAGATGAAACCGCCACCGTAGGTGTCGTTTTGCATCGGCCAGCCACCGGTATGCATGACCAGTCCCTTGACATGGCGTTGCGGCTCGACTTCCCATAATTCCTTGATGCCGATGCCGTAGACCTGGGGGTCGGCGCCGCTGCGCAGATTGAAGCGGGTTTCGAGCTGTTTGCCCAGGTGGCCGCGGCAGCCCTCGGCAAACAAGGTGTATTTGCCCAGAAGCTCCATGCCGGCCTGATAGGCGTGCGTCGGCTGACCATCACGGCCGACCCCCATGTCGCCGGTGGCAACCCCCTTTACCGCTCCCTGGTCGTCGAAGAGCACCTCGGCACCGGCAAAGCCTGGATAGATTTCGACGCCGAGCGCTTCGGCCTGCTGGGCCAGCCAGCGGCAGACATTGCCGAGACTGACGATGTAGTTGCCGTGATTGACAAAACAGCCGGGGAGGAGCGCATTGGGAACCTTGAAACTCCCCTGTTCCGAGAGGATCATGAAGCGGTCTTCGGATACCGGTGTGTCAAGAGGGGCGCCCTTGTCCTTCCAGTCCGGAATCAATTCACCCAGTGCGCGCGGGTCCATGACGGCCCCCGAAAGAATGTGCGCACCGATTTCAGCGCCTTTTTCGATCAGGCAGACATTGATCTGCTCATTGGCCTGCTTGAGCCGGATTGCGGCAGCCAGGCCGGCCGGGCCACCACCGACGATCACGACATCGAATTCCATGGATTCGCGTTGCATGCGGATACCTGTTTTTCCTTTTGGGTGGTCGTGACCCGGCGAAAAAGCCGGCCAGACCGTGGGGACGATAGGAACTGAGCCCCATTATAATTCGATTTGGTCACCTGCTTGCTTGAATGAACAGACATGAAGCCTCAATCCGAACCCGGGTATACGTGGGTGCATACAACGATTCAGTCCATCCGCTGGGGAGATATGGATGCGATGAATCACGTGAACAACACCCTCTACTTTCGCTACATGGAGCAGGCCCGTATCGAGTGGCTGGAATCGATCGGCTATGCAACCGGGCAAAGACATGAAGAGAGCCCGGTCGTCATCAACGCCAGCTGCACTTTCCTTATTCCCCTGACCTATCCGGGCGATGTCGAAGTGCGCATGTTTGTCGGTGCGCCGGGACGCAGCAGTCTGCCCACGCATTACGAGTTGCGTCTGGTGGGTGATGAGCGGCTGTTTGCCCAGGGAGATGCCAAGATGGTCTGGATCAGCACCCGTGATGGCCGGTCTGCTGCGTTGCCGGAAAAAATGAGAAATCTTGCCGAGAGCCATTTGTCATGAAAAAACCGCTTTGGAAACCTTCGCGTTCGCGCATCTCGGGCACCCGTCTTGCCGCATTCATGAAAGAGGCGGGAGATCGATGGGGCCGCGAGTTTGATGGTTATGAAGCCCTGCATCGCTGGTCTGTCGATCAGCCGGGGCAGTTCTGGACATCCCTGTGGGATGATGCCGGACTCGTTGCCCGGACACGGGGTGGGCGTGTGCTGGAGGGGGGGGAGCGCATGCCGGGTGCCAGATGGTTCCCTGATGCACGTCTGAATTTTGCGGAAAATCTGCTGCAGGGACAGATCGATCGTCAGGATGAAGGGCCTGCGCTGGTTTTCTGGGGGGAAGACAAGGTGCGCGCCCGCATCGGCCGGGCTGAACTTGAGCTGGCGGTGGCGCAGATGGCTGCCGCCCTGCGCGAGCAGGGCGTTGGTCAAGGTGATCGCGTTGCCGTGTATCTGCCCAATCTGCCGGCGACGATCGTCGTGATGCTGGCTACCGCCGCGATCGGTGCGATTTTTTCGTCGGCATCGCCTGACTTCGGCGTGCAGGGGGTCATCGATCGCTTTGGCCAGATCGAGCCGAAAGTGCTGTTCGCCTGTGATGGCTATTGGTACAACGGCAAGGTGATCGACTGTCTGGGCAAGGTGGTGCAGATTGCCGCTCGCATGCCTGGTCTGCAACGAGTCGTCGTTGTGCCTTACGCCGGCAGCGAAGAGAGTGTGGCAGCCGTCCGGCACGGCATCGCTCTCGCGGATTTCCTGGCGCCCCATATCGATGCGAAGACCCTCCGATTCGAGCAGTTGCCCTTCGATCATCCGCTCTACATCATGTATTCCTCCGGCACCACCGGCGTACCCAAGTGCATCGTGCATGGTGCCGGCGGGACCTTGCTGCAGCATCTGAAGGAGCATCTGCTGCACAGCGATATCCAGCCAGGCGATCACCTGTTTTATTTCACTACGTGCGGCTGGATGATGTGGAACTGGCTGGTTTCCGGTCTGGCTGCCGGAGCCACGCTGATGCTCTATGACGGCTCGCCGTTTGTCGGACGCGGTAACATCCTTTTCGACTATGCCGAGGCTGAAGCGATCACCCATTTTGGTACTTCTGCCAAGTTTATCGATGCCATTGCCAAAATTGACCTCGCACCGATCCGTACGCACCGGCTGGATGCCTTGCGCACGATCTTTTCCACGGGCAGCCCCCTGGTGGCGGAAGCCTTTGATTACGTCTATGCAAACATCAAGCGTGATGTGCAACTGGCGTCGATTTCCGGAGGGACCGATATCATCTCCTGCTTCGTGCTCGGTAATCCCATCGAGGCTGTCTGGCGCGGCGAGATTCAATGCCGGGGGCTTGGGATGGATGTCGATATCTTCGATGAGATGGGGCGACCTCTCCCGCATGGCAAGGGCGAACTGGTCTGCCGCAATCCGTTTCCCTCGATGCCGATCGGATTCTGGAACGATCCGCAAGGCGAGAAATACCACGCCGCCTATTTTGACAGATTTCCCGGTGTCTGGCGCCATGGTGATTTCATCGAAAAGACGGAACACGGTGGTTACATCATCTACGGCCGCTCCGATGCCACATTGAATCCGGGCGGTGTGCGCATCGGTACGGCAGAAATCTATCGGCAGGTCGAAAAATTGCCGGAAATTCTTGAATCCCTGGTCATCGGTCAGGACTGGGAAAAGGACACGCGCGTGGTTCTCTTCGTCAAGCTGCGAGAAGACCTGACCCTGGACGAAGCGCTGGTGAAACGCATCAAGGCCGTGATCCGCGACAACACCACGACGCGTCATGTACCGGCAAAAATCCTGCAAGTTGGCGACATTCCACGCACCAAGAGCAACAAGATCGTCGAACTGGCGGTGCGCAACATCGTGCACGGCGAACCTGTCAGGAATGTGGAAGCCCTGGCCAATCCGGAAGCGCTCGACTATTTCCGCAACCGGCCGGAACTGGCATGTTGATCGAACGCGAGCGTTCGGCGTTGCTGGTGATTGATATCCAGGAGCGCCTGCTGCCGCATATTCATGCCGGCCCGTCGGTGCTCGACCATGCCACCTGGCTTGTCCGGATAGCCAGGCGGTTGGGAGTGCCGACGATGCTCTCCGAGCAGTATCCGAAGGGCATCGGTCCGACGGTCGCCGTCTTGCGAGAACTGACTTTTGCCGAAGCAATCGGCGAGAAGCTGCATTTTTCCTGTGTGGCGGCGAAATGTCTGGAGGGTCTGCCTGGCGAAGACCGGCCACAGATCGTCGTGGCTGGAATAGAGGCACATGTCTGCGTGTTGCAGACGGCACTGGAGCTGATCGGTTTGGGCAAGCAGGTGTTCGTCGTTGCCGAGGCCGTCGGTTCGCGCAGTCCCTCGGACAAGGAACTGGCTCTGGCACGCCTGCGCGACGAAGGTGCCCGGATTGTCTCGCGCGAGATGGTGGCCTTCGAGTGGCTGCATCAGGCCGGGACCGACCTGTTTCGTCAGATCAGCCGGGAATTCCTCAAGTGAGGTGCTGAGTACATCGCTGGGGCGGCGCGTTGCAGCGTTGTGCGCGGTTCAATAAAAGCGCGCTTCCCGGGTAGCCGAGGTTATGCGTCACGCCGCTTCACGGCCGGCCCGGCGCCGCTCATGCTCCTTCAGATGCCGCTTGCGCAGGCGGATGGATTTCGGTGTGATCTCGACCAGTTCGTCATCGGCAATGAATTCGACGGCCGATTCCAGCGTCAGCGGGACGGGCGGGGTGAGCATGATTGCTTCGTCCTTGCCCGAGGCACGGACATTGGTCAGCTGTTTGGTCTTGATCGGATTGACGACGAGATCGTTGTCGCGGCTGTGGATACCGATGATCATGCCCTCATAAACCGGTTGGCCGGGCGTGACGAACATGCGGCCGCGTTCCTGAAGTTTCCATAGTGCATAGGCGACGGCGTCTCCCTGCTCGGCGGAAATCAGTACGCCGTTGCGCCGCTCGGCGATGTCGCCTTTGATCGGAGCATATTCATCAAAGACGTGGCTCATGATGCCGGTGCCGCGCGTCATCGTTAGGAACTCCGACTGGAAGCCGATCAGGCCGCGCGCCGGGATGCGGTATTCCAGGCGTACGCGACCCTTGCCATCCGGCTGCATGTCCTGCAGGTCGCCACGGCGTTCTCCGAGCGCCTGCATCACGGCACCCTGATGCAGTTCGTCACAATCCACGGTGAGCATCTCGTAAGGCTCGCACCGCTCGCCGTCGATTTCCTTTAGCAGCACGCGCGGGCGTGAAACGGCCATTTCGTAGCCTTCGCGCCGCATGTTCTCCAGCAGGATGGTCAGATGCAACTCGCCGCGGCCCGAGATGAGGAAAACATCGGCATCGGCTGTATCCTCGACGCGCAAGGCAACATTGCTCATCAATTCGCGCGAGAGTCGTTCGCGCAACTGGCGGCTGGTGACAAACTTCCCTTCCTTGCCGGCGAAGGGAGAAGTGTTGACCTGGAAATTCATCGTCAAGGTTGGCTCATCGACCGTCAGCATCGGCAGCGCATCCGGATGATCGGGGTCGCACAGGGTGATGCCGATGCCGACTTCCTCGATGCCGTTGACCAGTACGATATCGCCGGCGCCAGCCGAGTCGGCGATCACGCGCTCGAGACCATGAAAGACCTGTACTTGATTTACACGGGCCTTGACAGGCTTGCCATCCTGCGGACCGTTCATGACGAGGACATTCTGCAGAGGGCTGATGCGTCCGCGTGTGATGCGGCCGATGCCGATGCGTCCGACGTAACTTGAATAATCGAGTGAGCAGATCTGCAATTGCAGCGGGCCCTCTTCATCGACTCTGGGCTGCGGGATATGCCGCAGGATGGCGTCGAACAAAGGGCGCATGTCGGTGCCGGGTGCATCGGTGTCCAGCATGGCATAGCCATTCAGGCCGGAAGCATAGATCACGGGAAAGTCGAGCTGTTCCTCGTCGGCACCGAGTTTGTCGAACAGGTCGAAGGTCTGGTTGATGACCCAGTCCGGGCGCGCGCCCGGACGGTCGGTCTTGTTGATGACGACGATCGGCTTCAGTGCATGAGAGAGTGGCTTGCGCGTGACTAAGCGTGTCTGCGGCATCGGCCCCTCAACGGCATCGACCAGCAAGAGCACGCCGTCGACCATTGTCAGGACGCGCTCGACCTCGCCGCCGAAGTCGGCATGTCCCGGGGTGTCAACGATGTTGATGTGAGTACCTTCGTATTCGATGGCACAGTTTTTGGCCAGGATGGTGATGCCGCGTTCTTTTTCCAGATCGTTGGAATCCATGACGCGCTCTTCCACATGCTGATGAGCTGCGAACGTGCCGGACTGCCTGAGCAATTGGTCGACCAGCGTGGTTTTGCCATGGTCGACGTGGGCGATGATGGCGATATTGCGAATGGAGCGAGTCATGGTGCGGTGCGCAAATGAAAAAGTCCGACAGTATACCTCGCTTAGGAAGAACAGGAGGCATGTTACAATGAGTGTCTCAATACATTGATTAAAATATCTATAAATCAGATGCTTGCGATAATTGGCGGGAGCGGCCTGACCCAGCTTTCAAACTTGGCCATCAGTCGCCGTGAAGTTGTGCGAACGCCATTCGGCGAACCATCCGGTCCGCTCACCTTTGGCGAGATCTGCAACAAGCCGGTGGTCTTCATCGCCCGGCATGGCTATGGGCACACGATTGCGCCGCATGCGGTGAATTATCGTGCCAATATCTGGGCACTCAAGCAGGTCGGCGTCTCCAGCATCATCTCGGTGGCTTCGGTGGGAGGCATTCGTGCCGATCTGGGGCCAGGGTCACTGGTCGTTCCACATCAGATCATCGATTACACATGGGGACGCAGGGGAACCTTCTTCGATGGTGGTGATACGTCGGTCGTGCATGTGGATTTCACACAGCCCTATGATCCCGAATTGCGCAGGATCCTCCTCGAGGCAGCACGTGAAGCAGGCCAGGCAGTCACCGATGGAGGTGTCTATGCGGCCATGCAGGGGCCGCGACTGGAAACAGCAGCAGAAATCGATCGCCTCGAACGGGACGGCGCCGATATCGTCGGCATGACCGGCATGCCCGAAGCGGTTCTGGCGCGGGAATTGAACCTGCCCTATGCGGCGATCACGGTAGTTGCCAATCATGCCGCCGGCCGTGGCGAGAGCCGGCTGGCGATCCAGTTTGCCGCACTCGAAGACATTCTGCGCGAGTCGATGGAACGGGTCCGGAAAATCATCGAGAGAACCTGCGTGGAACACGCATGATCCGCGACATCCTGCGCATGGGTGATCCACGCCTTTTGCTGAAGGCGCAGCCGGTCGGGCAATTCGGCACACAGGCCTTGCAGGAACTGATTACGGACATGACAGAAACCATGGCGGCAGCCGATGGTGCAGGTCTGGCGGCGCCGCAAATCGGCATTTCCCTGCGTGTGGTGATCTTCGGCTTCGAGTCGAATCCACGCTATCCGGAAGTCGCGGCGGTGCCCTGGACCGTACTTGTCAATCCGCAGATCACGCCGCTCTCGGATGAAACCGAAGACGGGTGGGAAGGTTGCCTGAGCGTGCCGGGTTTGCGGGCGAGCGTGCCGCGCTGGAAGCATATCGTCTATCGTGGTTTCGACGCCAACGGAACACCGATCGAACGTGAAGCGTCAGGGTTTCATGCACGCGTGGCCCAGCATGAATGCGATCATCTCGATGGTATCCTCTATCCGATGCGCATCCGCGATTTTTCCCGGTTCGGCTTTACTGAAGTGCTGTTTGCCGTGGATACGCCACCGGCCGGACAATCATAAAAATATGCAGGATTCGAGATGGCCGGCAAGCTCCTTGTCGGCGCTCTTCGTATAGTCTTTCTCGAAGCGGTCAGAGACCATGCTGGCGGTCGGACCGTCGAGCTTTTCATTGATCAATCCCATGAAGGAAGGCGGAGCCACGAGGATGATGCGATCCATCTGACCCGTCGAGCGAGCGGCATTCAATTCACGGGCGAGTTTCTGCGCAAACAGGCGGGCTTCGTTGGTTTTCGGGTCGGTTTTGGGCTGGCTGGCGCGCTGACCGACACCCGGGCTGTGCAATTGGCCAGGCCGGTCACTGACCAGATCTGCTGCTTTTTCGCGGCTCTCCGGATGGTGCAGGCTTTTCAGTGCCACAAGCCCTTTCCGGGGGCCGTGATTGACATAGAGTCTGGCCTGGCTGGCATTGGCGACGAGAATCCAGGTAGTGGTCATTTGTGTCCTCCTTGAAGATGCTAGACTTATTGCGGCAAAAGAAAGAAGAACGCCAAGTCAGTGTGTCACAAAATATGGAGATGGAGAAGGCCTGTGTGTTCTCCTCCTGTACTGCGGTTTTGGCAGCGCGGCGCTGGCAACGCGCTACAGGTTTTTGTGTGCGGGTAGGCGGTCGGGAACAGGAATAACGGCCGGGGAGAATGTGTTTCATGCCGAAAAACAGGCGGGAATAGGGGCGAGACATCATGTTTTCTTTCAGTAAGGATGAAGAGTTCCCGCGTCTGAGGCAGCTGCGGGAGTTGTCGCTGTTCTCGACCCTGAGGCCGCGCGAGCTGAAAACCATCGATGGTCTTTTGCATAAACGCAGCTATCTTCAGGACGAAGTGATCTTTGACCAGGGTGAAGAAGGCCAGGCCCTGTATATCGTCGAGGCTGGCAAGGTGCTCATCTGTCGTCAAGGGCAACCGGTGGCCGGACGCATCGTCGAACTGGGGCCGGGCAGTCTTTTTGGCGAGCTTGCGCTACTCGACAATTCGCCGCGCTCGGCGCAGGCCCGCGCAGCCGAGAGCTGCGTGCTGGCCGTGCTGTTTCGTGCCGATTTTCTCGGGCTGCTTGAAACCCATGCGGTGATTGCCTCGAAAATTTCCCTGCAACTGGCCCGTTCGATTGGTCAGCGTCTGCGTGATACGGTAACCGGCGCGCATTCGGCATGAAACGCGGCACGGGACCGGTCGTCTGGATCGGCATTATTTTCTTTACTTGTTTGCTGCTTTTCCTTTTCAAGAAAATCCTCTGGCTGGTCGTGCCCTTCATGCTGGCGCTGATCATCTATTATTTTCTGCAACCGGCCACGCAAAGGCTGGTGCTCAACGGCTTTAGCCGGAAGACGGCTGCCGCCATCACCGGCGGTGGCTTCATCATGGTGCTGCTTGTCTGCGTGGCCTTGCTGATTCCATGGGTCAGCGCGCATGCCCTGGGCTGGCAAACCTCCCTGTCCCGCTACATCCAGGGGGGCTATCAGCTTCTGCAAAAAACCCTGGCGAATCTCGAGAGCCAGTTCGCTTTCCTGCATCAGGCTAGCCTGTCGCGTAACGTCAGCGAGCAGATCGGTAACTTCAGTGAGACCTTCACGCAACGTTATCTCGTCGATTCGGTGATGCTGCTGGCGGCCTGGGTGCCATCCCTCCTGCTGGCACCCTTCCTGGCTTTTTTCTTCTTGCGCGACGGGCGCAGTTTCACGAAATTCATCGCTCACGCCGTACCGAATGCGTTTTTCGAGCGCACCCTGTATCTCATGCATGAAATGGACAAGACGGCACGCGCCTATTTTCAGGGGCTGATCAACCTGACGATTCTCGACACCCTGGCGCTGGCCATCGGTTTGTGGATCATCGGCCTGACGGCACCGGTTCTGCTGGGGCTGGTGTGTGCCGTGCTTGCCTGGGTGCCGTATGTCGGCTCGATCCTCGGCTGTCTGGTAGTGGTACTGGTGGCGGCAACGGATTTCCCGGCCAATCCGATGATTGCCTACGGCGCCATCATCGTTTTCGTCCTCGTGCGCCTGCTTGACGATTTTTTCTTCATGCCGCTGACTATCGGGCGCAGCCTGCGCATGCATCCCTTGCTCACCGTTCTGATGATTTTTGTCGGTGGTGCGGTGGCCGGTGTCGCCGGACTGATGCTGGTGTTGCCCCTGCTCGGTATCGCCATGGTGGTGGGGGAGACGATCGGCATGATCGTTACCGATCCGCGTCTGCAGGCGCGCTGGAAGCATGCCCGCCGGTTGAGAGCGCAACAGGCCGCGGCCGATCTGCAGATCTGACCGCTCAGCCCGGCTTCCTTACCGGCAGACGGATGCGGGCGATGAGACCGCCGCCTTCACGCGGCAGCAGCTCGAAATGTCCGCCATGCATGCGGGTGATCCGATCGACGATGGCCAATCCCAACCCGGCGCCATGGGCTCCGGTTCTTGCCGATTCCAGGCGGGTAAAGGGTTGCTTGAGCCGTTCTTCTTCTCCAGCCGGAATACCCGCCCCCCGGTCCATGACAGCCAGCAGGACCTGATCGCCTTCGCGGCGTGTGACAATTTCGACAGGGGCCTGTCCACCGCCATGGTGCAGGGCATTGTTGAGCAGGTTGGAGAGCAGGCGGCGCATGGCAAGCGGGCGTACTCTCAGCAACGGCAGCTCCTGCAGGTGCAGTTCCACCCGTGCTCCGTGTCGTCGCGGGGCCTGTGCGCTGTCCGCAACAATGTCGTTCAGGTCGAGCAGATGCTCCGTTTCACCCTCTCCATTGCGGGAAAAATCGAGGAACTGGCCGATGATCGTGTCGATCTCGTCAATGTCTGTGGCAATGCCGGTGCGCATCGATTCGTCGGGTACACCCATTTCCGTAGCCAGGCGCAGGCGGGCGAGGGGGGTGCGCAGGTCGTGGGAAATGCCGGCGAGAATCAGGGCCCGATCCTCGTCGAGCCGTGCCAGGTCGCTCGACATCTGGTTGAAGGCGTGGGAGACGCTGCGTATTTCGTCCGGCCCGGTTTCAGCGAGTGGTTGCGGCCGTTGCCCCAGACCAATCGTGCGGGCGGCTCTGGATAAATGTTTGAGTGGTCGCGTCACGCGGAATACCACGAAATAGGCGCCGATCAGAGCCAGGAGGAGTGTTGCCGCGACCCAGCCCAGCCAATGGAATGGCTGCCGGCGATTCACGCGTTCGCGCGGCAACATCAGCCAGTATTCGTCGTCACCGTCAATTCGAAAGCTGGTCCAGAAGCCTGCCTCGCCATTGCGCTCCAGGGTGATACGTGTCTGGTTGCCCAGTTTTCGACGAATTTCGGTGGCGACCATCTGAATGAACTCCCGTCCTGCCGGCAAGGGTTCGATTTCGTCTTCGCTTTCGGCCGGGTAAATACGGATACCTTCGCGGTCGGATAATTCGATGAGCAGGTCGAGCCGCTTGTCTGGCTGGGTTGTCAGGAGTGCGGTGCGCGTCAGATTGACCATGCTGACGACCATCTGCGCCTGTTGCCGGGCCTGCGGAGCACGTTCGGCACGCGTGAAGATCGCTGCCCAGGCGAGGGCAGCGAGAACCATCAAGGTGGCAATCAGAAAGAACGTTCGCCAGAGCAGGCTGCGCGGCAGTAAGGTCATCCTGCCTCGGGACAGCGATAACGTGAGGATGCCGTCATCAGGGGCCGGACTTCGTTCCATCCGGCACGAATACATAGCCGAACCCCCAGACGGTCTGGATGTAGCGGGGCCGGGCCGCATCTTCCTCGACCAGTTTGCGCAGACGGGAAATCTGCACGTCGATGGCACGATCGAAGACCTCGTATTCACGCCCGCGTGCCAGTTCCATCAGTTTGTCGCGCGAGAGTGGCTGGCGTGGGTGCAGCAGAAGTACCTTGAGTACGGCAAACTCACCGGTCGTCAGAGCGTGTTCCCTGCCCTTGCGCGACAGGGTGCGCGTGGCCAGGTTGATGTGGACGGAGCCGAATTCGACTTCACCTTCTTCGGCAGAGGGCGCGCCGGCAGGCGCTGGAGCCGAGCGGCGGCGCAGGACGGCATGGATGCGGGCGACCAGCTCGCGCGGATTGAACGGCTTGGGCAGATAGTCATCCGCACCCATTTCAAGCCCGACGATGCGATCGATTTCGTCGCCCTTGGCGGTGAGCATGACGATGGGCGTCTCGTCCTTGTTGCCGCGCAGGCGCCGGCAGACGGACAGGCCATCTTCACCGGGCATCATCAGGTCGAGCACGATCAGGCTGTAGTGCTCGCGGGCCATGGCCTTGTCCATGGCGGGTGCGCCTTCGACGGCTTTCACGGTAAAGCCCTGCTCGCCCAGGTAGCGTTGCAACAGTTCGCGCAGGCGTTGATCATCGTCGACGATAAGGATTTTTTGCTTGTTCTCGGACATGCGTGCATCCTACCGGGAGCGCCTGTGGCTGACCAGACGGATTTTGGTAATCAGGTGTAACCGATGCACGCAAGGTAACAAAAAATTACATCCGTGCGGCGACGAAAGGCGGAAATACGCGAAACTTGCCCTATGATTCACGAGGTGAAATGGCTGCGAGAGCACAATGAAAAGGCAGCGAAAGGACAGGCTCATGAATCGTACAATCTGGCTGGCGGGGTTTCTGGCGGTGCTGTGGCCGGGGCTGTCCGCATTCGCCCAGCAGGATGCGCATGCACAGGGCTGGCAGAGGCAGCATCAGCAACAATCGGCGACACGTCCGGCCGAGCCGATATCGGTGCCCCGTCAGGAACGCACGGGGAACAGTGAGTCACGCAACGGCCGTTTCAGTTCCGAGGAGCGCCAGCAGTTGCGACGTGACATCCGTGAGCACGGGCGCGAAGTGTACCGTGATCGATCCCGTAAAAAATAGGAGTCTTATGAAAGATTTTTTCCGTCATTCTTTTGTCGTCCTGGCGCTGAGTGCCGCTCTTCCCGTGGCCGCCTCGGCCGAGCCAGCCAAGCCGGCTCATGCCGCAAAGCCGGCAGTTGCTGACACCGGCAAGCGATCGGACATGCACAAGCAGTTGAAGGAGCAGGCCTTGCAGCATATCGATGCAAAGATGCGCATCCTGCAAACCGCCAGGAGCTGTGTGAATGCGGCCCATACCAACGCTGCGCTGCTGGTATGCTACGAACAGGAAAGAAAACAAAGCAAGGCATTGCGCAAGACCGACCGCGACAAGCTTGAAGCTGCCGGCATCTCTTCCAGGTAACACCTGATTCGTGCTCGGGTAAAATCCCGAGCGTGAATCCGTCTGTCAATCTTCTGGCCCTTGAATCTTCCAGCGATCTGCTGACCGTCGCCCTCGGCTTCGAGGGCGAAGTCATCGAACGGGCGGCGCCGCCCGGCGCCCTGCATTCCGCAATGCTGCTGCCGCTGATCGAATCCTTGCTGGCCGAACAGGGCATCGGGCTCGCTGCGCTCGATGGCATTGCCTATGGCGAGGGCCCCGGCGCCTTTACCGGGGTGCGGCTCGCCTGCAGCGTTGCCCAGGGTCTGGCCCTCGGCCGGGGGCTGCCGCTCGTCGGCATTGGCAGCCTTGAGGCGCTGGCACTGGAGTTGGGCGAGGGGAAGGTGTATGCCTGCATGGATGCCCGCATGAACGAAGTCTATTGTGCTGCCTACGAAGTGGCGGCCGGAGTGGTCAATCAGATCCTCGCGCCAGAAGTCAGTGCTCCCGGGACGGCGCCCTTGCCGCCCGCGGGGAGCTGGCGGGGAGGAGGCAGTGGTTTTGCCGCGTATCCGGAAGCACTCGCAGCGCGGCTCGAACCCTGCCTGGGGGCGGTTGACGCTTCAGTCCGGCCGCGTGCGGCCAGCGTGTTGCGGCTGGCCGCACCGCGCTTTTCGCGCGGCGAGGCCCAAGGTGCGGCACAAGCCATTACCCGCTATGTGCGCGACAAGGTGGCGCTGACCACGCGTGAGCGCATCGCCGCCGGGGGCAAGGCATGAGCGCCGTCCTGCGACCGTTTGCCACACTGGAATTCGCCCCCATGCGGCTCGATGAGGTGGATGACATTCTGGAGATCGAGACGCGTGCCTATCCGTTTGCCTGGTCGCGCACCAATTTCACCGATTCCCTGCAGGCCGGTTACAGCGCCTGGTGCTGCCGCTTTGATGCGGTGCTGATCGGTTATGCCGTCATGATGCTGGTTCTCGATGAGGCACATCTGCTCAACATCACCGTGGCACCGCCATGGCAGCGGCGCGGCCATGGGTTGGCGATCATGCGTCGGCTTGGCGAGATTGCCCGCGCCCATGGGGCACATCGCATGTTCCTCGAAGTGCGCCCTTCGAATACGGCCGGGCAGGGCTTGTATGACCGACTTGGCTTCGAGACGATCGGGCGCCGGCGCGGCTATTACCCGGCGGCCGATGGCCGCGAAGACGCCGTAGTACGAGCGCTGACTTTATGACGAGGCGGGAAAGCATCCTGCGCGAGATGGGACTGGCGCCGGTCTGGCGGCTGCGCGATGCGCCTGTCGCCGCAGAGGCGGCGCTTGCCGACATCGCACCGGCTTGCGCGTCGCCATCGGCAGAAGAGCGCAGACAGCGTATCGCCGCCCTGGGCTGGGACGAGCTGCGCGCGGCGGTGGCGCAATGCCGCGACTGCCGCCTGTGCGAGCGGCGCAAGCAGGCGGTGCTTGGCGTGGGCGATGTCGAGGCCGACTGGCTTTTTGTCGGCGAGGGACCGGGCGCAGACGAGGACGAGCGCGGCGAGCCTTTCGTCGGCCAGGCTGGCCAGCTGCTCGACGCCATGCTGGCGGCGATCGACCTCGAGCGCGGCAGGAAGGTCTATATCGCCAACGCGGTGAAATGCCGTCCGCCGAATAACCGCACGCCGCAGGCGGAGGAGACGGCGGCCTGCTTTCCCTATCTGCAACGTCAGATCGAATTGATCAAACCGAAGCTCATCGTCGCGCTGGGCAAACCGGCGGCGGAAACATTGCTCAATACGGAAGTGAAGGTCGGCGCCGCGCGCGGCCGGCTCTTCGACTACCGCGGCATCCCGCTCATCGTCACCTACCATCCGGCCTACCTGCTGCGCAGCCTGACGGACAAGGCCAAGGCCTGGGAAGACCTTTGTTTCGCGCGGCGCACCCTGAAAGGATTGAACGATGTCGGCAGGTAACGAGGGCTCGGTACGCGCCATCCTCTACGCGCTCGGTGCCAATTTCGGCATCGCCGTGTCGAAGTATTTTGCCGCGTGGTGGACCAACTCCGGTTCCATGCTGGCCGAGGCCATCCATTCGACGGCGGACTGCGTGAACCAGCTCCTGCTGCTCCTTGGCATGAAGGAAGCGAAGCGCCCCGAGAGCGATGACCATCCGCTTGGCCACCACCGCGTCACCTACTTTTGGTCGATGCTCGTGGCGCTGCTGCTCTTCCTCATGGGCGGCGCCTATTCGGTCTACGAAGGCATCGAGCGCCTGCGCCATCCGCACCCCATCGACAACGGCCTGGTGGCGCTTGCCGTACTCGGCATCGCCATCGCGCTCGAAGCCTTCTCGCTTGCCGGCGCCCTGCGTGAAATCCGCAAGGTGGCGGGTGGCAAGCCCTTCCTGCGCTGGTTCCGTGAAACGCGTGAGTCCGAGCTGATGGTGATCGCCGGTGAAGACATCGCCGCCCTGGCGGGGCTGGTCCTGGCCTTCCTCGCCGTGTCGCTGGCGCTTCTCACTGGCAATCCGCTCTGGGACGCGATGGGCACGCTGGCGGTCGGCGCAGTGCTGATGGTGATCGCCGTCATGGTGCTGATCGAAGTCAAGGGGCTCATCGTCGGCGAGTCGGCCTCGCCCGAAGAGCGCACCGCCATCCGCCGCTTCGTTGCCGAGCAGCCGGAAGTGGAGCAGGTGCTCAACGTTATCACACTGGCCTGGGGCGACAAGGTGGTGATCGCCGTCAAGGCCCGCATGGCCGGCGCAGATGAACTGAGCGGCAGCCAGCTCATCGGGCGCATCAACGCGGTCGAAGCGCGCATCGAAGCCGCATTTCCGCGCGCCAAATGGGTTTTCTTCGAGCCCGATGTGCGCTGAGGCCAGACCTTTCATTCCCATCACCAAGGAGAATCCGATGCGCTTCAAGCTGCCTGTCTTGCTGGCCCTTGCCGTCGCCTTGCTGTCCGGTTGCGGCTACAACAAAATCCAGACCACCGACGAGCAGGTGAATGCCGCCTGGTCCGAAGTGCTCAACCAGTACAAGCGCCGTGCCGACCTGATCCCCAACCTGGTGCAGATTGTGCAGGGCTACGCCGCACATGAGAAAGAGGTGCTGACGAAAGTTACCGAGGCACGCGCCAACGTTGCCGGCCTCAAGGCCACGCCCGAGCTCGTCAACGATCCGCAGGCTTTCGCCAGATTCCAGGCTGCACAGTCGCAGCTCTCCGGCGCCCTGGCGCGCCTGCTTCTTGTCGTCGAGAACTATCCAAACCTCAAGGCAGATGCAAACTTTCGCGATCTGCAGGCGCAGGTCGAAGGCACCGAGAACCGGATCACTGTGGCACGCAACCGCTATATCAAGGCGGTGCAGGAATACAACGTCACGGTGCGCGTCTTTCCCAACAACCTGACGGCCATGCTGTTTGGCTACAAGACCAAGGCCAACTTTACGGTTGAGAACGAGAAGGCACTCTCCGCGCCGCCCGAGATCCGCTTTGACACACCGGCGCCGTCCGGACCCCCTGCGCAAAAATAGGCGGGACTTGCGTACCTGCGCGTACTGGCGGCGATCGGGCAGGCAATCTCCGGATTGCGGGAGAGATGCGCCGTCTTGCCAGGACTGACTTTTCCCCTGACCGCACTGGTCAGTGCGGGACGTTGGTGTGCTTCGCGGTCTCGAGCAGGCGGCGCAGTTCTTCACCGTGCTCGCGCATGTTGCGCTTGTGCCACTGGCGCACCAGCAGCATGGTAAGGCTGATGAACAGGCCGAAGAGTACGATCACGACATTGATCGACAAGTCCAGATAGACGAGCAGGGCATAGAGAGCAAGCATCGCCAGGATGCTGGCGTTTTCGTTGAAATTCTGCACGGCGATCGAATGTCCGGCTCCCATCAGGATGTGGCCGCGGTGCTGCAACAGGGCATTCATCGGTACAACGAAGAATCCGGCGAGGATGCCGACCAGCACCATCATGATGAGCGCTATGGGCAGAGCGGTGACGAAGATCATGCCGATGACGACCAGCCCCATGGCAATGCCGACGGGCAGCACTTTCACCGATTTGTCGAGGGCGACCAGGCGTGCGGCCAGTACGGCACCGATGGCGATGCCCAGGGCAACGACACCTTGCAAAACGGTGGCCTTGTCCAGACCCAGGTCGAGCGTGTCATCGGCCCATTTCAGGACAATGAATTGCAGGGTTGCGCCCGCACCCCAGAAAAGGGTGGTGACAGCGAGCGAAATCTGGCCGAACTTGTCGCGCCAGAGCAGGCGCACGCAATGCCCGAATTCGCGCAACAGATACATCGGGTTGCGATGCAGTGGCCGGTGATCGACGCCGGTGTCGGGGATGTACAGATTGAAAATTGCGGCGATCAGATAGAGGAGCGAGATCGCCAGCATGGCGACCTCGGCCGGTGTGTCGATCGGGGTGTCCATGCCGGGCATGTCGATCGAGAGCAGAAAACCGCTGACGGTCGGATTGATGAGGACACCGCCGAGCACGGTGCCAAGAATGATGGCGGCCACTGTCAGCCCTTCGATCCAGCTGTTGGCAACGATCAGCTTGTCGTGGGGCAGGTACTCGGTAAGGATGCCGTATTTGGCGGGTGAGTAGGCGGCTGCGCCCAGTCCGACGATACCGTAGGAAAACAGGGCGTAGTAATAGGAAGGCAGTCCGAGGACATTCAGTGAATCGACGGTGGACATCAGCAGCAGCAGGCAGCCACCGATCTTGATGGTATTGCTGATGAACATCACCCGCCCCTTGGCCATCGAGTCGGCAAAGGCACCGACGAAGGCGGCCAGCGCGACATAGGAAACGGTGAAAAACAGCTTGAGCAGCGGTTCGTACTGGGCAGGCGAGTGCACATCGCGCAACATGGCGATCGCGGCGATCAGCAGGGCATTGTCCGCCAGCGCGGAAAAGAACTGCGCTGCCATGATGATGTAGAAGCCGAGATTCATTCGGGCGGTGCGGGGAAGCTGAAAGTGCGACTGGAAACGCTCTGAGCCGGAAAGGTTTGGCGGCTTTATACCATGAAGCGGCAGCACCTGTCAGAGAAGCTGCACACCAATAAAAAAACTCGTGAATTCAGTGGAGTGGAATTGTGCTCTGACGGCATATCAGACTACCTTATGGTGATAATTTGTGTTTGAATAGGACGCAACAAGAATCAGCAAGGGAGACGGATCATGGCTGATCGCAGGCTGCAGGTATTTCATGCCGTCGCCAGGCAATTATCCTTTACCAAGGCGGCCGAAGTACTGTTCATGACACAACCGGCCGTCACGTTTCAGATCAAGCAGCTCGAAGAGCATTTCAACACACGCCTGTTCGATCGCGGGCACGGCAGGATTGCGCTGACGCCGGCTGGCGAGACGGTGCTGGAATATGCCGAGCGGATCCTTGGCCTGTCCTCGGAGCTGGATGTGCGCCTGGGCGAGATGACCGGCCAGATCGGCGGCCCCTTGCTGGTGGGGGCCAGCACGACCATCGCGGACTTCATGCTGCCGCGCATTCTGGGCGAATTCAAATCGAAGAACCCGAACGTCAAGCCACGACTGATCGTTGCCAATTCCGAGTCGATCGAGGCGCGGGTCGCCGAACACGCGCTCGACATTGGCCTGATCGAAGGTCCCTCGCGCCAGGCCGGTCTGCACTGCGAAGTGTGTTGCGACGACGAACTGATAGTCATTTGCGCACCGGATTCCCCGCTGGCACAAAACCGGGAGCTTACGCCGCAACTGCTGATGACCCAGCCTTTTGTCAGTCGTGAGCCCGGTTCGGGCACGCGCGAAGTCACGGATGCGTACTTTCGCAAGGCCGGTATTCCGGCCGAGAGCCTCAATACCGTCATCGAACTGGGCAGTCCGGAAGCGATCAAGGGTGTGGTTGAAACCGGCATCGGTTTTGCCATCGTCTCGCGCATTACGGTCGGCAAGGAAAAGCGTCTGGGAGATCTCATTGCCATTGCCCTCAAACCGCGCCTGACACGGACCTTGTCGATGGTCTATCCAAAGGAAAAATTCCGCTCCCGGCTGGTGAATACCTTCGTTGAATTCGCTAATGAACGGTTGCGCCAGATGGCAGCGGAGCCAGCCTGAATTGTCCCGTCCGATCCGCGCCACCATCGACCTGTCGGCCCTGCGCCGGAATTTTTCTCTCGCCTGCGAGCGCTCGGCGGGCACCCCGCTCTGGGCCGTTCTCAAGGCAAATGCCTATGGTCATGGTCTGGCGCGTGTTGCCCGCGCCCTCGATGGCCAGGCCGATGGTTTCGCACTCCTCGATCTGGCCGATGCCATCCTGCTGCGCGAGGCGGGGCATCGACAGCCGATCCTGATGCTTGAAGGGTTTTTCGAGGCGGACGAGTTATCCCTGTTTGCTGAATTCGGATTGATGCCGGTGCTGCATTGTCTTGAACAGGTCGAGATGCTGGCCAGCGCCCGCTTGCCTGCCAGATTGCCTGTGTATCTGAAACTCAACACGGGCATGAACCGCCTGGGCCTGAGTCATGAGGAATTCTTTCCGGCCCTGACGGCCCTCGAAACCGCGCCTCACGTCGGCGCGGTTACGCTGATGACACATTTTGCCGATGCCGATGGCGAATCGGGTATCGCAGAGCAGATGGCACGCTTTAACGAGATGACAGCCGGTTGCGAGCAGCCGGTCAGCCTGGCCAATTCGGCGGCCTTGCTGCGTTTTGCCGAAGCGCGCCGCGGCTGGGCACGACCGGGCCTGATGCTCTATGGGGCCTCGCCGTTCGGCACGCAGGAGGGCGCTGCGGCGCTCGGCCTGCAGCCGGTGATGACACTGATGAGCAAGCTGATTGCCGTGCAGGAGATCGAGGCGGGAGAACGCGTCGGTTATGGCGGTACTTTTGTAGCGGAGCGTGCGATGCGTATCGGCATCGTCGCCTGCGGTTATGCCGATGGCTACCCGCGTCATGCGCCGACAGGCACACCGATTCTCGTCGAAGGGCAGCGTACGCGCACGCTGGGCCGGGTCTCGATGGACATGATCGCCGTTGATCTGGAGCGGATTGCCGAGGCCGGTATCGACTCTCCGGTCGTGCTGTGGGGCGAGGGCCTGCCGGTCGAGGAAGTGGCCGAGGCCGCCGGTACGATTAGCTACGAATTGCTGTGCGCCCTGGCCGCGCGCGTGCCGGTGAAAGAGAAGGCGTAGCGGGCGCATCCACCGGGCCTGCGCACTGGTATCCTCTGCCGATGGCCAAACAGAAATCCCTTTTCGTCTGTACCGAGTGCGGCGCCAGTGTGCCCAAATGGCAGGGGCAGTGCCCGGGTTGCGCAGCCTGGAACACGCTCGTTGAAACACTTGCCGAAACAGTGCCGACCAACCGCTTTTCGGCCGTTGCCGGCAGCGGCAAACTGCAGCGCCTGGCCGAAATCCGCCCGCGCGAAGAGGCGCGCATCGCCACCGGTATCGAGGAATTCGACCGTGTGCTCGGCGGCGGGCTGGTTGCCGGCGGTGTGGTGCTCATTGGCGGAGATCCGGGTATCGGCAAGTCGACCCTGCTGTTGCAGGCGCTGGCAAGGCTCGCCTCGCAGCAGGCCGCCCTGTATGTGTCCGGCGAGGAATCGGGCGAGCAGGTGGCCTTGCGTGCCCAGCGCCTGCAGCTCGAGGTTGGCAGCCTGCATCTGCTGACGGAAATTCATCTGGAAAAAATCCTTGCCTTGCTTGTCGAGCACAAGCCGCGTATTGCCGTGATCGACTCGATACAGACTTTGTATTCGGACGCCCTGCAATCGGCCCCCGGTTCGGTGGCGCAGGTGCGCGAGTGCGCCGCACAGCTCACGCGCCATGCCAAGCAATCGGGTACTTCGCTTGTCTTCGTCGGTCATGTCACCAAGGAAGGTGCGCTGGCCGGCCCGCGCGTGCTCGAGCATATCGTCGATACCGTGCTGTATTTCGAAGGTGATCCGAACTCCAGCTTCCGTCTTGTACGTGCCGTGAAGAACCGCTTTGGTGCGGTGAATGAACTGGGCGTCTTTGCCATGACCGAAAAGGGTCTGCGCGGTGTCTCGAATCCTTCTGCCCTGTTTTTGTCGCAGCACGGGACGCAGGTGTCCGGTTCCTGCGTGATGGTGACGCAGGAGGGCACGCGCCCGCTGCTGGTTGAAATCCAGGCACTGGTCGATGAAGCGCATTCACCCAGTCCGCGCCGCCTCTCGGTAGGTCTTGAACAGAACCGTCTCGCCATGCTGCTGGCGGTGCTGCATCGTCATGCCGGCATTGCCTGCTTCGATCAGGATGTCTTCGTCAACGCCGTTGGGGGCGTGCGCATCAACGAACCGGCTGCTGACCTGGCCGTCCTGCTGGCGATCGTCTCAAGCCTGCGCAATCGCCCGCTGCCACAGAAGCTGATTGCTTTTGGCGAGGTTGGGCTCGCTGGCGAGATCCGTCCGGCACCGCGCGGGCAGGAGCGCCTCAAGGAGGCGGCCAAGCTGGGGTTCACCCAGGCGCTGATTCCCCGGGCGAATGCGCCCAGGCAGCCGATCAAGGGTATCGAAGTGATTGCGCTCGAGCGCGTCGAGCAGGCGGTTGCCCGGTTGCGGGAGTTGCAGTGAGGATTGCCTGGCAGATGTTCAGGCGCGACTGGCGCGCCGGCGAGCTGCGCTTGCTGAGCCTTGCGCTGCTCATCGCCGTCGCCAGCCTGTCGAGCGTCAGTTTTTTCTCCGACCGTCTTGCGCGCGCACTGGCGCGTGAAGCACATCAGCTGCTCGGCGGTGATCTGTTGCTGATTGCCGACCATCCGTGGTCAGCGCCCTTGCGCGACCATGCCCGGCAGTCCGGACTGCAGGTGGTCGGCAGCACGAGCTTTGCCAGCATGGCGAGTGCGCGTGGCCACAGCCACCTGGCGGACATCAAGGCCGTGGAAGCCGGTTATCCGCTGCGCGGCAACCTGCGCGTCACCGCCGCGCTCAACCAGCCGGATCAGGCGACCGATCAAATTCCTGCACCGGGCACGGTCTGGCTCGACGAGCGTCTCGCCGCCGCCCTCGAAGCCCGGGTCGGCGACACGGTGACGCTGGGCCGGACTCGACTCGCCGTCTCATGGATACTGACTTTGGAGCCGGATCGCGGTGTCAATTTCATCAACATCGCTCCCCGGCTGTTGATGAACGCCGCCGATCTGCCGGCCACCGGGCTGATCCAGGTGGGCAGCCGCGTCACCTGGCGTCTGCATCTGGCGGGGGCGGGCAGGGAGGTTGCCGCCTATGAACAATGGGTGACACCGCGTCTGGGGCATGGCGAGCGCATCGAGACGCTGGCGAACGCACGCCCCGAGGTACGCAACGCGCTCGATCGCGCCGGGAAATTCCTGCGTCTGGCCGCCTTGCTCGCCACCGTGCTCGCTGCCGTGGCGATTGGCCTGGGTGCGCGCCGTTTCATGCAGCGCCATCTCGATGGCTGTGCCGTGATGCGCTGTCTGGGTGCGAGCGAAGGGCAGTTGTTACGCCTCTATCTGGGTGAATTCCTGCTGTTGGGCGCGATCGTTTCGGCGCTCGGCTGTGCGACGGGCTTTGTTGCCCAATATACACTCGAGTGGATGCTGGCGAGCCTGCTTGCTGCCGAATTGCCTGCACCCTCCCTGCTGCCGCTCGTTTTCGGTTTTGCCATCGGCCTGGCGCTCCTCGCGGGTTTTGCCTTGCCGCAGCTCATGCGGCTGCGGCACGTACCCACCGTTCGTGTGTTACGCCGGGAATGGGCGCAGAGCGAGCCGCTTACCTGGGGCAGCCATGCGTTGGGTGCGCTGGTGCTGGCGGTGCTCATGCTGTGGATGGCGGATGATCTTGGACTGGGCCTGTGGGTCGTGGGCCTGTTTTCTGTGGCGGTGGCGGTTTATGCCGGCATGGCCCGTCTGTCGTTGCTGCTGCTCCGGCGTTTGCGCAGGGTAGCGGGCGTGGGCTGGCGTCACGGCATCGCTTCTCTGCAGCGCCGTCCGGGTGCCAGCGTCATCCAGGCGGTGGCGCTGGGTCTTGGCTTGACCACCTTGCTTTTGTTGACCCTGGCGCGTGACGATCTCCTTGCTTCCTGGCAGCGCAGCGTGCCTGTCGATGCGCCGAATCGCTTCGTCATCAATATCCAGCCTGATCAGCGCCAGCCGGTTCACGATCTGTTCGTTGCCCGGGGATTGCCGGCACCCGAGCTGTTACCGATGGTGCGTGGCCGGCTGGTGGCCATCAACGGCCGGCCGGTCGTACCGGCCGACTATGAGGAAGAGCGCGCCCAGCGGCTGGTCGAACGCGAATTCAACCTCTCCTGGGCGACGCAGTTGCCCGAAGGAAATTCACTCACGGTCGGGCGCTGGTTTGCTGCGCAGGACGCCGGCAGGTCACAATTCTCTGTCGAGCAGGGACTTGCCGAGACACTGAAGTTGCAGATGCATGATCTGCTGACCTATGAGATCGCCGGTACGCGGCTCGAAGGACGCATCACTTCATTGCGCAAGCTCGACTGGGATTCGATGCGCGTGAATTTTTTTGTCATCACGCCACCAGCCGTGCTCGATTCTTTCCCGCTCAGTTATATCACCAGCTTTCATCTGCCACCCGAGCGGGCTGTTTTCATCGAGACTCTGGTGAGTGCCTATCCCAACCTGACGGTGATCGATGTCGCCTCGATCCTGCGCCAGCTCCAGTCCGTGATGGGGCAGCTGGCCGGCGCCGTGCAGTTCGTCTTCGCCTTCTCCTTGCTGGCCGGGCTGGCTGTGCTGTATGCCGCACTTGAATCCACCCACGACGAGCGCGCATACGAAATCGCCATCCTGCGCACGCTTGGCGCGCGCAATCGACAGTTGCGTGCTGCGCTGGCCGCAGAGTTCGCCATCCTCGGTGCCATCGCCGGCATGACGGCCGGTGTCGGCTCGCTTATCATCAGCTGGTTGCTCGGACAATTCGTGTTCAAAATTCCCTATGCCCCCGACTGGATCGTGTTGCCTGTCGGCATGCTTGGCGGCATGGCCGGCATCACGCTGGCCGGACTTCTCGGCACCTCGCGCATCCTGCGTATTCCTGCGTTGCAAAGCCTGCGGGCACTGGCTTGAACCCGGCCGCTGCCGATACAGGCGAAAAAGCATTGCAATTTCCCGATCGCTGCTATACTTGACTTCAACAATCTTATATAAGCTGTTGTTGAAAAAACCTGTTTCCTGAATCAGGCTCGACAGGATTTTTGGGGAATTCATGTTTGACCTTTGGCGGGTCGTCGCTTTTTTCATTGCAGCCCTGGCCGGAATCTTCATCCTCTGGCGCATTGTTGCCCTGCATGCGGTGGTCAGAGCCCTGGCTGTCCGCTTCGAGGCAGCCCGTGCCGAAGATCAGCGCCTGCTGATGGGATATCTGCAAGACAGCCTGCAACGTCAGGGCGATCGCCTGCTCTCCCACAGCGCCGAATCGGGCGAGCGTTTGCATAAAACCCTGGCCGAGTTGAATGGATCGTTCCAGACGCGGCAGGATCAGTTGCGCACAGAGGTGCTCGAGCAGATCCTCCTCAAGCTGGCCGGGCAGGCACGCGCTGATCGCGAACTGCTGCAGTCAGGGCTTGCGCAAGCGGCGGTGCAGCAGGCTTCGGGCATGGAGAGCCTCACGCGCACAGTCAGTGAACGCATCGACCAGATCAGCGGCCGCGTCAGCGAGCGCCTCGACGAAGGCTTCAGGAAAACCAACGAGACTTTCGCCAATGTAATGGCGCGATTGGCGACGATCGACGAGGCGCAGAAGAAAATCGATGCTCTGGCGAGCAACGTCGTCGGTCTGCAGGAGTTGCTCGGCGACAAAAAGGCACGCGGCGCATTTGGCGAAGTGCAGCTCGAGGCGCTGGTGCGTGACATCCTGCCCCCGGGGAGCTATGCCTTCCAGCACACGCTGTCCAATGGCACACGCGCCGATTGCGTGCTGATGCTGCCCGAGCCGACCGGCCTGGTCGCCGTCGATTCCAAATTTCCGCTGGAAAACTATCACCGCATGTTTGCACCGGATGTCCTGGATGCGGGGCGCCGTGTTGCCCAGACTGACTTTCGCAACGATCTCAAGCGTCACGTCGATGCGATTGCCGCGAAATACATCATTGCCAACGAGACCTCGGACGGTGCGGTCATGTTCGTGCCGGCTGAAGCAGTGTTTGCCGAAATCCACGCCTACCATGCCGAGGTGGTCAGTCATGCCCAGCACAAGCGCGTCTGGATCGTCTCCCCGACCACGCTGATGGCCGTGCTCAACACGGCGCGCGCCGTACTGAAGGATGTCGAGACGCGTCAGCAGATTCACGTGATCAAGGATGCACTGGGGAAACTGGCGAAGGATTTCGCCCGCTTTGACGAACGCATGCAAAGACTTGCCACGCATATCGAGCAGGCACAGAAGGATGTGCAGGATGTGCAGATCAGCAGTCGCAAGATCAGCGGGCAGTTCGCGCGTATCGAGGGTGTCGATCTGGAGGGTCTGGATGTGCCGGTGCAGCTTGCTTCATTGTCCCATCAAGAGGAGGAAGGTCCGTAATGTTCCGATCACTGTGGCAACGGTTACCGCTGCGGATTTTGCTGCCGGCTGCCGGTGCGGGATTGTTTTGCAGCGCAGCGCTGGCATTCGGGACACTTGAAGAAATGCCGGCGCCGACATTTGTCTGGATGCTCGGGGTGGGGGGTGCCAGTGCGCTGGTGGGGGGCTGGCTGTTCAGAAAGTCGGCCCTCCCGGATCGATTGCGCGGACAGCTGGACTTGATCGATGTCGCCTCGCGCAGCGCAAATGTTGCCATGGTCGGTCTGGATAGCCGGGACGAGGTCTTTTTCGCCAATGAAGGGGCGGCGCAACTGGTCGGGCAGGATGTCAAAGACCTCGACGGCAAGCGCTTCGATGAAATTTTCAAGCTGCGAAATGCCGTTAATGACGAACCGATCTGCCTGTCGCGTTTGTGTGAAGAGTGCGGCGGGAACGCTCCGGTACTGCGTGCCGTGATGCGTGATGGCAAGGGGCAGGAACACATGCTCGATGTGCGCTGCGCATGCAGCGAGACCGATCATCCCCCGGTGCGCTTCCTCACTCTCGATGATGCATTGATACGCCAGAACGCATCGCGCGAGCTTCACTGGCAGGCCAATCATGACGCCCTCACCAGCCTGGTCAACCGTCGTGGTTTCGAAGACAGTCTGCGCCAGGCGATCATCGAAGGTGGCGAGCCGCAAAAGCGACATTCGCTGCTGTTCATCGACCTGGACCGTTTCAAGCAGATCAATGATATCGGCGGGCATGCGGCCGGTGATGAATTCCTGCGTCAGCTTGCCATCGTTCTACGCACCCGGGTTCGTACGAGCGACGTGCTGGCGCGCATGGGCGGGGACGAGTTTGCCGTACTGCTGCATGCCTGCCCTGTCGAACAGGCCTTGCGCATTGCCAATGCCATCCGTCAGGACATCTCGAATTTCCGCTTTGTCTGGCGCGAAAGAGTCTTTCAGGTCGGTGCCAGCATGGGGCTGGTCGTCCTCTCTGATCCAGCCGCCAGTGCGACGACAGTGATGGAGCAGGCCGACAGCGCTTGTTATGCCGCCAAGGAGGCCGGACGCGATCAGATCCGCGTCTTTCATGCCAAGGCGGTGTCGCGTCAGACGCACATCGGCATAAATATTGTCGAAAACATTCATGACGCCATCGAGCGCGATCGTTTCAGGATTTATCGTCAGAAGATTGTCTGCCTGAGGGAGGATCAGTCCGGGCGGCGCCATTTCGAGCTGTTGCTGCGCATGATCGATGATGAAGGCAAGATTGTGCCGCCGATGGTGTTCATCCCCTCGGCCGAGCGCCATAACATGATGCAGACGATCGATCGCTGGGTGGTGACACATGCCCTACCGGCCATTCGTGTCGAATGCGAGGCAGTCCCGGAGAATCTGCCGGTCTTCAATATCAACCTGTCTGCAGAGAGCATTAACGACAGCCGGTTTGCCCAGTTTGTCTGTGATCAGATTTCCTTGCACCGGGTGCCGCCACAGGTCATCTGCTTTGAAATTACTGAAACGCTGGCGGTGGCCAATCTCGTCAAGGCGGCCGAACTGATTCGTTCCCTGAAAGGGTTGGGTATCCGTTTTGCCCTCGATGACTTTGGTGCGGGCATGTGCTCCTTTGCCTATCTCAAGCACCTGCCGGTCGATTACGTCAAGATTGACGGCGCCTTCGTGCGCGACATGTTTGCCGAGCCGATGAATCTCGAGGTGGTGTGTGCCATCAACAATATTGCCCATTCGTTGGGTATGGAAACGATTGCCGAGTTTGTCGAATCGGAAGCGTCCCTGATGCGGCTGCGCGAGATCGGTGTGGACCATGTCCAGGGACACGCCGTCGGCCGGCCGTTCTATTTCAGCTAGGAAGTGCTGCATCAATGGCTGCGGTGCGTCACGTGTCTTGCACTGCATCCGCCGCGTTGATTTCTTCAGTGCCTCCCTAAACCAGTCCTTCGAAAGGTTGCACTGAGACGCTTTCTCCGGCGGCAACCGATGACTGATCCTGCTCGAGGACGATGATGCAGTTCGCTTCCGACATCGAGCGCAGGATGCCCGACCCTTGCGCGCGCGTGGGGCGTACTTTCCATTCACCGTTTTCGCAAAACAGGATGCCGCGCTGGAATTCGCTGCGACCGGGGCGCTTTTTGAGTGGGCTCACACAGGGCACACGAAATCGTGGCAGCGGTTCAATCGGCTGCACGCCCATCAATCTGAGCAGTGCATCACGAACGAATTCATAAAAACTCACCATCACGGCGACCGGATTACCCGGCAAACCGAACAGCCAGGCGGATTGTGCGCCTTGGCCGATGCGGCCGAACGCCAGCGGGCGGCCAGGACGCATGGCGACCTTCCAGAAGCTGACTTCACCCAGGCGCGCCATCGTGTCCAGGATGAAATCCGCTTCGCCGACCGAGGCGCCGCCGGTCGTGATCAGGGCATCGGCCTGCACAGCGGCTGCGGCAAAGGCGGCTTCCAGTGCGACCGGATCATCGCCGACAATGCCCAGATCGATGGGCTCGCAGCCAAGGCGGACGAGCATGCCGTAAAGAGTGTGGCGATTGCTGTCATGGACATCGCCTGCGCCGAGCACGCTACCGAGCGGGCGCAGTTCATCGCCCGTTGAAAAAAAGGCGATGCGTGGGCGCCGCACTACGCTGACTTCAGCGATGCCCAGCGAGGCGAGCAAACCGATATCGGCCGGGGCCAGCCGCTTCCCGGCCGGCAGGGCGCACTGGCCACGCTGCAGGTCTTCGCCAGCGAGGCGCACATGCTGGCCACGACGAGTACCGGGAGGAACCATGACCCGATCACCGCCATCACGCACATATTCCTGCGCCACGACCGTATCGGCGCCGGCAGGTACGACACCACCGGTCATGATGCGCACGCACCGGCCCGCTTCGAGCTGCCCGGCAAAGGGGTGGCCGGCAAAGGCAGTGCCGGCCAGGTGCAGGGGTGTTTCGCCTTCATTGGCCAGATCGGCAAAGCGCACGGCGTAACCGTCCATGGCCGAGTTGTCGTGGCCGGGTACGTCGGTGGGAGAAATGATGTTCCCGGCCAGCACGCGCCCGAGGGCATTGCGGATGAATAGGCGCTCCTGACCGGTGACCGGTTCGACACGGTCGAGCATTTCCTGGCGCGCCTCATCGGCGCTCAATGTCGTGGGGTTGCCGTCCTCCCGGTTGCCGGATCGGTCTGTGGATGTGCTCACGTTTGTGCCTCGTCGAGTTCGGCCCGGGTGTTGATGTTGATAAATGCGTGCTCGTCATTGAAGAGTACGCTGATGCAGGTGAGCCGGGCATGCCAGGCATCGACCTTGCGGCCTCCCGCGTCGAGAAAGGCCGTCAGATCATCGAGTAGCTCGCGGCGCATCAGCGAAAAAACCGGGTGTGCGCGGCTTGGCGTGCGGGCAACGGCAATTTGTGCAGGGGAGGATTCGAGCCTCTCGTGCAGACGGGCGACCAGGTCGTCGGGCAGGAAAGGGCAGTCACAAGGGATCGAGACGAGCAGGGGGGTCCTGCAGGCATCGAGTCCGGCCTGCAGTCCGGCGAGTGGACCGCAGAATCCCCCCATCCGGTCACCGATGACGGGATGACCCAAAGCCCGGTATGTCTCGACATTCTGGTTTGCATTGATGAGCAGCGTGTGTACTTGCGGGGCCAGCCGTTCAATGGCCCAGGCGATGAGCGGCCTGCCGCGCAAGGGTTGCAGGCCCTTGTCCTGGCCACCCATGCGGCGACTCAGCCCGCCGGCGAGGATCAGCCCGGTCACGTCACGCGTCATGGGTATGGGGAACGCGGAATTCAGCGCAGGATTCAGCCGCCGGTCATCGACATGAAGCGTACGACCCGGGGCTGGTTCAGTTGTTCGACGAAATCATGGCCTTTCGGCTTGATGCCCATCGAATCGACGATGGCCTGGCGGAGCGGGGCATCGTCATCGGGATGGGCACGCAGTACCGGCATCAGGGGCAGCACGTCATTCTGGCCGAGACAGGGATAGAGCTCGCCTTTGCAGGTGATGCGTACCCGGTTGCAGCTGTCGCAGAAATTGTGCGTGTAGGGCGAGATGAAGCCGATCTTGGTCGTCCTGATGCCGGGAATGCGCCAATAGCGCGCCGGTCCTCCCGTTGTCTCGTCGGTATTCACCAGATCGAAACGGGAACGCAGGATGGTCAGGGCATCATCCGAGCTGTAAAAAGTGTTGGCGCGCGCATGGCCGGTGTCGCCCAGAGGCATCTCCTCGATGAAGGAGATATCGACGCCCCTGTCAAGGGCGAACTGGACGAGATCGACGAATTCATCGTCGTTCACGCCGTGCATCATCACGGTATTGAGCTTGATGCCTTCGAAGCCGGCGGCGACGGCCGCGTCGATGCCACGCAGCACTTTGTCGATCTCGCCGACGCGGGTGATCGTCCTGAATCGTTCGGCGCGCAGGGTATCGAGGCTGATGTTGATGCGCCTGACGCCCGCCGCCTTCATTTCATTTGCATAACGTTCGAGCTGTGAGCCATTGGTGGTCAGCACCACTTCCTTGACGCCCTCGAGCCGTGCGGCCTCGCGCATCAACCAGACGGCATTGCGGCGAACCAGCGGCTCGCCGCCGGTGATGCGTACCTTGGTCACGCCCATGCTGACGAACGTACGGATGATGCGCAGGCATTCCTCAAGGCTCAGCACCTGATCGCGCGGCAGGAACTCCATGTTTTCCGACATGCAGTAAAAGCAGCGGAAGTCGCAGCGATCGGTGATCGACATACGGATATAGGTGATGTGGCGCCCGTATTTGTCGATCAGCGTGCCGTCCGCGTGAGTAGACGTCTCGCGTGTCGAGGTAGGCTTGAACTGTTCGAGCCCGGCAGGAACTGATTCAGGATTAAGGGATTCGTTACGCATGGCTGTATCACTTCTGGACAGACTCAACTGTCCGCCAAATCGATAAAAGATGCAAGGGGCCGGGTTGCCGAAAGGGTAATTTGTGCTCTCTTGGGTGGCGAGCTGCGGATGGAACAGCCCTGGCCCGGGGCTGGGTGTTCCTTGCCGGGGCTGCCGTACCGTCGGGCAACGGGCTTTCTTTAACTGGGGGTGTGGTGACTGTATCCCCACAGCCGGTAAGCCCAGAAGCCTTCTTCCGTAACGATACGGCGGCGCAACTCATCCGGTGCAAAGCCGGTGATACGGCGCGTTTCGCGGCACAGATGCGACTGGTCGGCATAACCGTGTCCGGCGGCAAGATTGCGCCAATTCACCTCTCCTGCCCTGGCGTCGGCGACTGCTTCGAAAAAGGCCTGCTCGGAACGGGCAAGACCACGCAGGGCCCGCAGGGGTTGCCCGGTCCATTGCTTGATGCGCCGCTCGGCCTGGCGCTGGCTGCGGCCCAGGCCGTGGCTGGTGGCGCGGCGCGACAGCGCCTGCCACCAGTCGGCGAGCAGCCTCCCGGCCGGGCGTTCGTCAGCCGGCGGATCGCACCAGCGTGACAGAAGAAAGCATTCGATCAAGGCGAGGCGCTGTTGATCACCGGATGCCCGCTCGACGGCATTGCACATTTCGAGCCAGACCGGATCAAAGACCTGCGCCACGGGGAGATTCCGGTTGAGATAGTCGCCCGGATCGATGCCGGTCATGCGCGCGAGCGCGTCAGGCATCAGCAGCAATGTCATCACGTGGATTTCACCCGGATTGCGCACGACGACCGGATTGGAGAAGGGGCCGGTGAAACTTACGCCACTCAGTGGCAGGCATGTGCTGTCTGTGCCGGGTGGATCGCCTGACCGGTCCCGTTCACCCGATCCGCTGAAGTACCAGGTGATCGAGCAGGCCGGTGTGGCCGGAAAATGGTTGCAACGTTGCGCCTCATCGAGTGCCACGCCACGCGTGTCGCGACTCATGATGGCGCGCAGGCAGGTATCGAGCGGGGCGCTTGGCAGCCAGATGACGTTGCGGGCATCGCTTAATGGTGAGCCGGCCTGACGGGGCAGGGAATCGATCCGGCGCAGGGTTTTCAGCGAGGGGACGGGCATCATGGCAGATGTCGGAAACTTTCAATACCAGCTGTTTTGCGGGTGTTATTCTGCCGTCTGACCCGTCGCTGAGCAAGGTGAAGCAAGAGAGCAAACCCGCGCAGAGGTGGGATCCAGCGATATGGTGCGATTGATCGGTTCTGCCCGCATTGTGTCTCTGCAAACCGGCACTTCGTCGTAAAGGGATTCAGGATTTATCCTGTTTCGTGCAGGATGCGGTGCAATCCGTACGACGGAAAACCGGCCCGGGAAGGTGCGGGCTGAAATGCAATGGATTGAAATGAAAAATAACGGAGCGCCTATGTATCCTGTCAGTGTACGCCATGTCGAAAAAATCTATCATCTCGATACGGTGGTCGTGCCGGCGCTGGTCGATGTCAGCCTCGACATCCGGCCCGGCAGTTTCACCGTCCTCTCCGGCCCTTCGGGCAGCGGCAAGACGACGCTGCTCAACGTGATCGGCTGCATCGATCGGCCTGACCGCGGCGAGGTCATCGTCGCCGGCCAGCCGGTCCAGAGCCTCTCCGACAATGCCTTGTCGGATTTCCGTGCCCGCCACATCGGCTTTGTCTTCCAGAATTTCAATCTGCTGCCGGTGCTGACTGCGTATGAGAATATCGAGTATCCGCTGCTGCTCTCGAAAGTGGCGGCGCCCGCGCGCAGGAAGCGCGTGCTTGATCTTCTCGAAGCGGTCGGGCTCTCCGGGCGCGGCAACAGCCGCCCCGGCCAGCTCTCCGGCGGTCAGCGCCAGCGCGTGGCGATTGCCCGCGCACTGGCCACCGAGCCCGAGCTGGTGCTGGCCGATGAACCGACGGCGAATCTTGACAGCCAGACCGGGGCGGCGATCATCACCCTGATGCGCACGCTGCAGCGCGAGCGCGGCGTCTGCTTCGTCTTCTCCTCGCACGACCCGCAGGTGCGGGCCGAGGCGGACGATGTTATCTCCATTCAGGATGGGCGCATCACCGGCAGCGAACATCGTGTCGAGCAGGTGGCCTCATGAATACCTGGTCACTTGCCTGGCGCAATCTGCTGCGTAACCGTCGCCGCTCGCTCGCCACACTGTTGGCGATGGTGGTGGGGCTGACCGCCATCCTGCTCTTTGGCGGCTATCGCTCCAACATTCTGTATGGCATGCAGACCGGCTTCGTTCAGCAAAGCGGCCATCTGCAGGTGCAGCGCAAAGGGTATTTTCTTGATGGCGGCGACAATCCGGCCGCCTACGGCATCGCCGACTATCCGCGTATCATCGAGGCCATCCGTCAGGACGCGCTGCTGGCGCCAATGCTGACCGTGGTGACGCCGACGTTGCAACTGGGCGGTATCGCCGGCAATTTTTCCGCCGGCATCTCGCGTTCTGTCGTTGCCACCGGGCTGATCGCCGAGGAACGCAACCGCATGTCGGCGTGGAATGATTACAAGGTCATCAGTTATGCAGAGCCGCTGCCCCTGGCCGGTGCGGCCGAAGACGCCGTGATGGTGGGCAGCGGTGTCGCGCGCAAGCTCAAACTGTGTGGTGTGCCCGGCACGCCGGACTGTGCCCGGGCCGCGCCAGCGGCAACGGCATCCGGGGAGGCCAGCGCACCGGTGGACATCCTCGCGCTCTCGGCGCAGGAGGCAAGCCGGCCGGCCGCCGGGACCGGCAACCGTATCGAGCTGCTTGCCGCCACCGCGCGCGGTGCGCCCAACGTGGCAAGCCTCACCGTCATCAAGGCGAAGAACATGGGCATCAAGGCCATTGACGATCTCTACATGGCCATGCAGCTGCCGCAGGCACAAAGGCTGGTGTATGGCAGCGGCCGTCCCGAGGTGACGTCCATCATCGTGCAACTGCACCACACCGGGCAGATTTCCGCCGCGCGTGCCCGTCTGCAAGCGCTGCTGGATCAGCGATTCAGCGGCGAGCCGCTCGAAGTTCTCGATTTTGAAGCGCTTAATCCGATGTATGGCCAGACCAACCAGTTCATGGGCTCGATGTTCGGCTTCATCGCCATGCTGATCGGTGTCATCGTGCTCTTCACCATCGGCAACACCATGGGCACTGCCGTTGTCGAACGCACGGTCGAGATCGGCACCTTGCGTGCCATCGGCCTGCGCCGTTCGGGCATTCGCCGCCTCTTCATGTGCGAGGCGTTGTTGCTGGCTCTTATCGGCTCGCTTGCCGGCCTCCTCTGTGCCCTGGCGCTGGCGAGCCTGATCAATCACAGCGGCTGGACGTGGACACCGCCTGGTTACTCCTACGCCTATCTGATCCTGGTGCGCGTCTGGCAGGACAGCGGCCTGCTCGTGGGCAGCATTCTCGGCATGGTCGGTGTCACCGTCGTCTCCGCCTGGTGGCCGGCACGCCGTGCTGCCCGGCTGGAAATCGTCGATGCCCTGCGCCACACCTGAAAGCACGTCATGAAAACCATCCTCACCTTTGTTTGCGCCTTGCTGCTCGTCCCGGTCTGCCAGGCTGCACCCGGTCCGCAAGAAATCCTGGCCGCCAGCGATGCCGTGCGCAATCCGGATCATCCCTTTGGCCTCACCAACACCCTGGTCGAATACCGGCAAGGCAAGCAGACCGAGAGCAGCACGCTGGCGGTGTATTCGAAAGCCGATCCACAAGGCGGCCAGTTCCGTAGTCTGGTGCGCTATATCGCGCCGGCGCGCGACGCCAACAAGCTGATCCTCTACAGCGGCAAGGACCTGTGGTTTTTCGATCCGTCGAGCAAGGCGAGCATCCGTCTCTCGCCGCAGCAACGTTTGCTCGGGCAGGCCTCGAACGGCGACGTGGTGACGGTGAATTTCGCCAAGGATTACCGCGCCGAGACGGCGGTGGAAGAAGATACCCAGGACGGCGAAAGGAAAACGCGTGCGGCCTGGAAGCTTGGGCTTGCCGCGAGTACGCCGGATGCCACCTATCATCGCATCGAGATGTGGGTCGATCGTGCCGACAACCGCCCGATCAAGGCGCGCTTCTACACCGAGAGCGGCAAGCTGCTGAAAACCGCCTACTACCGCCGCTATCAGAAGATCTTCGGCATCGAGCGTCCGACCGAGACGGTGATCATCGACGGACTCGAGCCGGACTGGGTCACCGTCATGCGCTATTCGGACTGGGTTCAGCGCGAAGTACCGGAGGCCTGGCTGCAGCGCGACTACCTGCCGCGCTTTCGGCCTGAATGAGCCGGCAGAACATCGCGCCCTCCTGGCGGCGCCTGCAGCGGCTGGCCTGGCTGCTGGGCGCCGTCTTGCCGGCACTGACTTTTCCGGCCCTGGCCGCCGAAGACGAGCTCGATGCCCTGCGCCTCGCCGATCAGATACCCGAAGAAGTCGCCGCCGCCCGTGAGTGGCGCGCCTTTGTCGAGGCCAGTGCGGGCCAGGCGCAGCGGCGCAGCGACGGCCATTGGCACAACGCGCAGCGGCTCTCCTTCGATCTGCAGCTCGATCATGCGCTTGCGCCCGACTGGCGGCTGGTGTTCGCCAACCGGCTCGATGTCAGCGCGCCCGCGCAGGCCCTGAGCGATCACGCCATCCACACTGTCAAGGAAGCCTATCTCGCCGGCCGCCTGGGCGAGGAGATGCTGCTCGATGCCGGACGCATCAACGTCCGTTACGGTGTTGCCCTGGCATGGAACCCGACTGATTTCTTTCGTGCCGGCGCCTTGCGTTCGGTGGTGTCCATCGATCCGGCCAGCCTCAAGGAAAACCGCCAGGGCAGCGTCATGCTGCGCGGCCAGCGCCTCTGGGACAGCGGATCGCTTACCGTCATGGCCTCGCCCCATCTGGCCAGCGAGAGACACAACGAAGGCTTCAACCTTGATTGGGGCGCGACCAACCGGCACAACCGCCTGCTGGCTGTCCTGAGCCAGAAATTTTTCGAATCCCTCACGCCGCAGCTCTTGCTCTACCGCGAAGCCGGACGGCCCGTGCAAGTCGGCCTTAACCTGACCGCGCTTGCCGGGCAGGCCACGGTGGTGCATATCGAATGGGCGGGTGGACGAGACGCCGCCCATCTCGACCAGGCATTGCAGCGTCCCGCGCACGAAGCCTGGCGCAACCGCCTGGCGGGCGGGCTCACCTACACCACCGACAACAAACTCTCGCTCAGCGCCGAAGCGCACTATGACGGCGCCGCACCCGAGCGGCGTGACTGGCGCGCCTTGCGCCATGGCCCGCTGCAGCCGTACGGCCTGTATCGCTATTGGGTGCAGGATAGGCAAGAACTGCCGACGCGACGCGCGTTCTTCCTGCGCGCCTTCTGGCAGGATGCGCTGATGCCACGTCTCGATCTCTCCGCCCTGTTCAGCACCGACCGCGTCGACCACAGCCGTCGTATCTGGCTCGAAGCGCGTTACCGCGCCGAGCGCATCGACTATGCCTTGCAGTGGCAGCGAAATCTGGGAGCGGCCCTGAGCAATTTTGGCGTCTTGCCCGAGCGCACGCGCTGGCAGGGGTCAGTGCGTTTTTATTTCTGACAGGTGTCAATTGCGCAGGATGTTTGACGGGCTCCGGTTTGACCGGAATGGCCTAAATAGGTAAGATCGCCCACCTTCCCGGAGAGATGGCCGAGTGGTCGAAGGCGCTCCCCTGCTAAGGGAGTATGCGGGCAAAACCTGCATCGAGGGTTCGAATCCCTCTCTCTCCGCCAGTAACGCCTGGCCAAACTCTCTTTGGTCAAAACGACAACCCCACTGAGCTCCGTGCCCTGCGGGGTTTTTCGTTTCTACCTGTTGACCTCGCGGCCCCGCATTATCTGACTTCTGCGTTCTTAGACGCCAGTTTTCTCGAAACCTGTTGACTACGGGCACTCGGTGCAGGTTTTCAATCGTCCATTTGGCAAGAGCTTCCGGGTCCCTGGGTAAAATTCAACACGCATCCTTGGGTATTTTTAAACGCGCAGCGACAGTCAAGTTCTGTACGGAATTTGTACGGGACATTGTGCGCGAGCATGACTCGGATTACAATGATCCGTAATTTTTCCGTACAGAGGTGCCAATCATGTTGGCTTCGACTCAAACTCACGAGCGCATTGATTTGCGCACGTCGCCAGAAATTAAGGAACTGATCGTGCGTGCTGCCACTACCGCTGGCATGTCGGTCAGCGCCTTTTTACTGGGTACGGCACAGGAGCGTGCCAAGCAAATCCTTGCCGATACTGAAATGATGACCTTGTCCGCCCAAGACTGGAATGCATTTGCCAAGGCGCTGGACAACACAGACAAACCCAGACCGAAGCTTTCCGCAGCAATGAAGCGTCATCGCGAGTGGCAGGGGAAGCGCTGAACGCGGAATTCACGGGCAGCATCGAAGTGCTGTCTGCAGCGCATGACAGGCGTTCATTCACATGTGGCGTAAGTGCCCTCGATGAGTATTTACGCCGTTTTGCGCGTCAGCATGCAGTTGCCAATGTCAGTAGAACCTATGTTGCAGTGGATGCTGGCGCGATACGCGGATATTACAGTCTCGCCATGGCCGGAATTCGAAGAGACAACCTGCCTTCCAGATATATCGACCGCTTCCCAAACTTTCCGCTACCGGTGGCCCGCTTGGCTCGACTCGCTGTCGCAGAACTTCATCAACGAAAAGGACTCGGCGAACTGCTCCTGGTTGATGCGCTACAACGTTGCCTGCGTCTGTCCGACGAAATAGGCATGGTTGGCGTCATCGTCGACTCGAAGGATGAACAGGCGCGACAGTGGTATGAACGCTATGAGTTCGAACGATTCCCTGACTTGCCCCTGACATTGTGGATTCCGACTGCAGCGATCAGAAAACTATGATTGGGTGTAAATGGGTGTGTATTCCGGCGCGAAACGCCCTGAATTCGGCCATGCGACTGGGCTCCAGCCAGATTTCACCAACCAGGAATATCAAGGCCATGCCCTTTCTCAATCCAGAGTGCGCCGAAACGTCCGAACGCCCAATGCCAGCACCACGCCCATGAACAACAATATGGGCCAAACATGCGGCCAAAGCAGAGCCAGGCCATTGCCCTTGAGCAGTATTCCGCGCACAAGAACCAGAAAATGGGTGAGCGGCAGTGCGTTACCGACGACCTGCGCCCATTCGGGCATGCCACGAAAAGGAAACATGAAGCCGGAGAGCAAAGTCGAGGGTAAGAAGAAAAAGAAGGTCATCTGCATCGCCTGCAGCTGATTGCGCGCAAGGGAGCTGAAAGTGATGCCAAGCAGCAGGTTGGCGCAAATGAAGAGAAGCACCACGACGAACAGCAGGGTCAGGCTACCCAGCATCGGCACATCGAAAATCCAGCGCGCGGCGCCCAGCACAAGCGCCACCTGGATCAGGCCGATGAGGATGTAGGGAACGATCTTTCCGGTCATCACCTCGATGGGTGTCACCGGCGTGGCGAGCAGATTTTCGAAGGTGCCGCGCTCGCGTTCGCGCGTCATGGCCAAGCCTGTCATCAGAACCATCGTCATGGTCAGGATCACGCCCAGCAGTCCGGGCACGATGTTATAGGCGATCAGGCCTTCGGGATTAAAGCGGCGGTGGATACGCAGATCCAGAGTCGGAGGTGCCGGTTTTTCGGCGCCGGGGAGGTCGGGCGCGAAGACATCCTGGCCGAGGCGGTTGAGTACGGCGACAGCGCCACCGACGGCCATTGGATCGCTGGCATCAGCTTCCACCAGAAGGATAGGAGACCTGCCGCGTACCAGATCGCGGTGAAATCCGGGCGGGAAAGTAACGACAAATTGGACTTCGCCCCGCGCCAGCAGCGCGTCCCCGTCGCCTTCGGGAACAGTGCCGACAATACGGAAATAGTTGCTGTTGCTCATCGCGGCGACGTAGGCGCGCGCCAGGGGCCCTGGGTCCGCCATGACGACCGCCGTCGGCAGGTGTTTCGGATCGGAGTTGATTGCAAAGCCGAAAATCAGCAACTGTAGGACGGGGATGCCGACGATCATGCCGAAGGTGAGGCGGTCGCGCTTCAACTGGATGAATTCCTTGCGCAGAATGCCGATCCAGCGTGCAAGAGAAAAACCGTTCATCGCACCAGTTTCCGTTCAGTGCCCCAATGGATCGCCGCTACCCTGCATCAAATCGATGAAAGCGTCTTCTAGGGAAGGTTCGATCTGGCACATCGTCAGACCCGCCGCCGCAACCGGGCCGGTAAGGCTCTGCTGCAGCCGAGCGGCGTCACGGCCGCTGGCGTGAAGCACACTGCCGAAGCTGGCGACCAGGTCGACGCCTGACAGTGCGCGCAGGCGCTCGGCCACACCCGAGAGGCTGGGACCGGCGATGCGCCAGGTATGCAAGCGGCGACTGGCCACGATCTCGTCCGCCGTGCCAGCGGCAAGCAGGCTGCCATAGGCGATGTAGGCGAGCCGATGGCAGCGCTCCGCTTCGTCCATGTAATGCGTCGAGACCAAGACCGTGATGCCGGCGGCGGAGAGGCGATGAATCTCCTCCCAGAAGTCCCGGCGCGCTTTAGGGTCTACGCCGGCGGTAGGTTCATCGAGCAGCAGTAATCTGGGTTCATGCAGCAGGCAGGCGGCCAGCGCCAAGCGCTGCTTCCAGCCACCGGAGAGCGTACCGGCGAGTTGGTCGCGTCGGCCACTCAGCCCCAATCCCTCCAGCGCACGCTCGACCGCATGACACTGCTTCGGTATCCCGAACATGCGCGCGACAAAGTCGAGATTCTCGCTGATGGTCATATCTTCCCACAGTGAAAATTTCTGCGTCATGTAGCCCACCTGGCGCTTGATTGCCGTACTTTCCTTGAGCACGTCGAAGCCAAGACAGGTACCGCGGCCGCTGTCTGGCTTGAGCAGGCCGCAAAGCAGACGAATCGAAGTGGTCTTGCCGCTGCCGTTTGGCCCGAGAAAGCCATAGATCTCGCCCCGCCGCACTTGCAGGTCGAGGTTTTTCACCACATGCTTGCTGCCGAAGTGCTTGTTGATACCGGCAACATCGATGACGATCTCCTCACCACTCACTTCAGTGCCTCTGCAGCCTGACATTCACCGGCAGGCCGGGACGTGGCAACGCCGCCTGTTCCGGCACCGGCGCCGCTTCAACGCGGAACATCAGCTTCTCTCGACTGCCGCGGCTGTATATCACTGGCGGCGTGTATTCGGCCTGTGCGGCAACGAAATCCACCACTGCACGAATCGGCGTAATACATCCATCGCAAATAGCCTCCACCCTACGGCCTGGCGTGATGGAGGCAACAACGGTCTCGGGTACAAAGAAACGCAGGCGGCGGCGTCCATCGGGCAGCAGGCTGGCGACTGCAGCGCCGGCCGGCACCCACTCACCAGGACGGTAGTAGGTGTCGGTGATTTCGCCCGCAGCCGGGGCCGTCACCGTTTTTCTCTCCACCTGCCAGCGCTTTTGTGCGACAAGCGCTTGCGCGGCCGCGACCTCTGCTTCGGCACCACGCACTTCCGCCTTGCGCCCAAGGCTGGCGCGATAAGTCGTCAGTTGCTCACGTGCAGCCGTAGCCTGTGCTGTATCGCGTGTGAAAGCCGCGCGCGTCTCTTCAAGACGTGCGGCAGATACAAAATTCCTTGCGGCCAGCGCTTCCTGCTGACGCAGCTGGCTGCTGGATAAGGCAAGCGCGGCTTCGGCAGCGTGCAATTGCGCTTCCATCATGGCGACCTCGCTGGTGCGACGGGGTGCATCGAGATTGAGCAATTTCTCCTTCGCGGCGACCGCTCTCGCCTCGGCCTCTTGGAGGCTTTGTCGATCTGGATCGGCCCCCAACGAGAACACGGGCTCCTGCTGGTTGACGCGGCTTCCTCGCGGAGCACTCAGTACCTCGAGATACCCGGCCTGCGGCGCTGCAAGATAGAGGAATTCACCCTCAACGTAACCGGGGAAGCCATCGCTGTCTAATTTGCCACAAGCGGCCAGGGATACAACCATGGCGAACTGGGCGAAGGTTCGGAAAGCCGACATCTCAGTTTCCCTGCCCTTGTTGCACAGCCAGCAGGCGAAGCATGGCGGCGATACCTTCCTTGACTTCGTGTGCCGACTCATGACTCAGGCGCGCCTGATGCAGAACCGCAAGACCCACGACGCTCGCATGGAACAGCAAGGCTGCCTCTGGGATTGTCATCAGACCGGCCTTCGTCAGGAGTGCGGAGATGCGACCACGTATCCCGCTCACCAGATCGCGCAGCCGTTCGCGGATTTCCGGGTCGGTATCGGCAGCGACCACGAGTCCGATCATGAGTCGCGGCGGCACGCCGGTAAGCATGGCGTCGCCAATGGTGTCTTTCAGCGCATCAAGGGGCGCACGGAGTGCCAGCCGTTCAGCCAAGTTCGCCATAACAAAGGCAATCGAGTGATCGGCAATCCCAAGGAGCAGGTCGGCGCGCTTCGGGAAATAGTAGGTCAAGTGGCTTTGCGTTACTCCTGCCGCCTTGGCCACTTGCGGCTGCGTCAATGCTGCGATGCCCTTTTCTCTCAGCAGCACAACACCCGCGGCAAGAATGGAATCTCTGATGTTCAAAGCACTGTTGCAACGATGAAGGTGACGGCGGCAGCATACGACAATTTGGTATAACTACCAAACAAATTGAAATGGATAAATGAATACAAGCATATTCATGACAGGGAGTTGACTAGAGCGTTGCTCTAGATACATACTCTACGCCATGGCATCGATTCCTGCCTCCACCCGTGACCGGCTGCTCGCCGCCGCCGGTCGCTTGTTTCTCGAGCAGGGTTACGCGGCTGCCTCGATGGACCGCGTGCGGCAGGCGGCCGGCGTCAGCAACGGCAGCTTGTACCACCACTTTCCGACCAAGGCGCAGCTGGCCGGAGCGCTGTATCTGGAAACCCTGCGCGGTTTTCATGCCGCGCTGCTCAAGCCGCTCGCCGCCGATCCCGGCGCCGAGGCAGGCGTGCGCGCACTGCTGCGCGCCTACCTGCGCTGGGTGCTCGCCCATCCGGAGCGCGCCCGCCTGCTGCACAGCCTGCGCCGCAGCGGCGAGCTGGCGGGCATGGAGGGGGTGTGGACCGGCCCGAACGAAGCGGCCTATGCCGCGCTCGGCAACTGGATCGGGCGCCGGGTGGCGGAAGGCGCCATGCGCCGCCTGCCCTTCACGGTGTGGATGGCGCTGGTGTTCTCGCCCGCCCACGCGCTGATGCCGGACTGGGTCACGCGAGCGGCGCCTTCCGTGCCGTTGGCGGTGCGTACCGCGCTGGAAGACGCCGCTTGGCGTGCGGTGGCACCGGCATGAACGCCCCGCACGGCCGCCCGAAGGGGCGACAGCCATGGCATGGAGCCGCGCAGCGGCGAACCAACGTCACCCCCTCCCGTGGGGAGGGGGCTGGGGGGAGGGCGGTTTGATGGGCTCACCGCTGCCGAAGGGCCAGCACGCGCGTACGGACTTCCCGCGCTTCGGCCTGTCGCACTATGCCTACCGGTTTCCGCGCGAGACTGGCGCGGCCCGCTTGCGCATCTCGGGCGACGTCATCGAGACCTTCGAGCTCGACGCGCCGCTGGCAGGCCTGTCGCATGTCGAACAGGCAAGCGATTTCCATTGCGTCACTACCTGGAGCCGCTGCGGCCTGCGCTGGGGCGGCGTGCGCTTTGCCGATTTTTACGCCCATCGCATCGCGCCGCGGCTCGCAGTCGGTACAGAAGCGAGGACGGTGGTGTTGCGCGGGCAGGACGGCTACCGTACGACGCTGCCGCTGGCCGATCTGCTCGCCGCGGACGTGCTACTCGCCGATACGCTCGACGGTCGACCTTTGACTGTCGAGCACGGTGCGCCGTTGCGCGTGGTGGCGCCGGCGCACTACGGCTACAAATCGCTGAAGCACCTCGCGCGTCTGGAGTTCCATCGGGGCGAGCCGAAGGTGAAACCGGCCGCCTTCGCCTTCATGGATCATCCGCGCGCTCGCGTTGCTCTGGAAGAACGCGGACGCTGGCTGCCGGGCTGGCTGCTGCGCTACGTTTATCGGATGCTGATCCGGCCCACGGCGGTGCGATTTGCCAAGGCGATGACCGCCTGCCGCGGCAAACAGTAAGGCCTTCTGCCGTCAGCGGTTGATCCGCTGGTGCGGGCGCAGCGGCGTCCGCTACGCGATTGGGGTGGCGCGCAATACCCGCCTGCACGCCGACGTCGCCGCCTGGGAGCGGGATCTCGAAGCGGCATATCTGGGCGAGGGCACCAAGCAGCGCGCGATTGGCGAATTCCGCTATGCCGCCGATTCCTGGAACATCGAGCACCGCGTCGTCACGCGCCTGGAGTTTGGCAGCCAAGGCACCAACCCGCGATTCGTCGTCACCAACCTTGATTTGCCCGCGCCAGTTGCCACAAGTTCTTCGCCAACTGGCTGCGCCTGATGTTCGCCGCGCTCGCCTATACCTTGATGCAGCGCCTGCGCATCCTGCTGGCCTCGCATCATCCACTCCGCATAGCCAACACGCGGTCAGCGGTGATCTGGTGAAATATCCGGGCTAGCCCGCCGGAATCGGGTTTGATATAATTCCGTCGCTTTTTAGCGCCCGTAGCTCAGCTGGATAGAGTACTTGGCTACGAACCAAGGGGTCAGGAGTTCGAATCTCTTCGGGCGCGCCAGTTACAAAAGGGGTTGGCTTCGGTCAATCCCTTTTTCTTTTTGTGTCACGTGAGGTATTTTGACTTTCCCGGGGAGGAGTGACATGGCGTTCAAAATGATGAGACAGGGGCTGGTGCTGGTGATGGCGTCCTTGCTGGCGCTGGCGGCACAGGCGGATTCGCGGCAGGAGATCGATGCCGGGGTGCGCGAGGCCTTGCAGAAGTTCTATCGGCACAGCAGCGCCGGCAAGGAACTGGCGGACAAATCGGTCGGCATGCTGGTGTTTCCGAATGTCGTCAAGGCCGGTGTGGCGATCGGCGGTGAGTATGGCGAAGGCTCCCTGCTGGTCGAGGGCAGGACGGCGGCATATTACAGCATTGCGTCAGCTTCCCTCGGCTTGCAACTGGGCGTGCAGTCGCGCAGCATGGTGATCCTGTTCATGAACGACAAGGCACTGGAGAAATTCCGCGCCAGCGAGGGCTGGAAGGCGGGTGTCGATGGCAGCGTCGCCTTTGCCGACATGGGCACGGGCGGTGCCGTCGATACCGAGACGGCGAAAAAGCCGATCATCGGTTTCATCTTTTCCAACAAGGGCATGATGGCCAATCTGACCTTCGAGGGGTCGAAGATCAGCCGTATCGACCGCTAAGAGAGGTCAGGGGCAGGGGCGGTTCATCCATCAGCGCGATCTGCTCGCGCAGCTCAAGGATGCGTTCCTGCCAGTAATGCTGGGTGTTGAACCAGGGGAAGGCGGCCGGAAAAGCCGGATCCGCCCAGCGCCGCGCGAGCCAGGCCGAGTAGTGCAGCAGGCGCAGCGTGCGCAGGGCCTCGAGCAGATGCAGCTCACGCACGTCGAACTCGCAGAAATCCTCGTAGCCGCTCAGCACCCGGATCAGCTGGTTCGCCATTTCATGGCGCTCGCCGGCCAGCAGCATCCATAGATCCTGCATGGCAGGTCCCATGCGCGCGTCGTCGAAGTCGACGAAATGCGGACCGTCGTCCGTCCACAGCACATTGCCGGCGTGGCAGTCACCATGCAGGCGGATCAGGGTGACTTCACCCGCGCGTGCATGGCAGCGGCGCACGCCCTCGAGCGCCTGGGTGACGACGCTCTGCCAGGCGGCCAGCAGATCGGGCGGGATGAAATCGTGATCGAGCAGAAAGTCGCGTGAGGCCTCGCCGAAGCTGGCGACGTCCAGCGTCGGGCGTTCGTGAAAGGGCCGGCTGCGCCCGACGGCGTGAATGCGCCCGAGAAAGCGTCCCATCCATTGCAGGACATCCGGCCGGTCCAGCTCCGGCGCACGTCCGCCGCGGCGCGGGAAGACGGCAAAGCGAAAGTCCTGAAACGTGTGCAAGGTCTGCCCTTGCGCATCGTCGAGGGGTGCGACCACGGGAATTTCGTGCGCCGACAGTTCGCGGGTGAAGGCATGTTCTTCGAGGAGGGCGGCATCGCTCCAGCGCCCGGGACGATAGAACTTCGCCACGACGGCGGGGGCCTCTTCGAGCCCGACCTGATAGACGCGGTTCTCGAAGCTGTTCAGCGCCAGCAGGGTGCCGTCGCAGCGCCAGCCACGACTCTCCAGCGCGTGCAGGACGATATCGGGTGTCAGGGTGGCGTAGGGATGATCGGTTGTCGTGCGCATGCCGGGATTGTACGTTCTGCCCACCCCGCTATCATGCCGGGAAGAGGGTCTTTTCCATTTCGTGGATCTGCATGTTGCCATGGGTGAATATCCGCACGAGTTGCAGGTGAGCTACTGCCTGAGCAATGGCAGCGAGATCGTCATTCGGCCGATCCGGCCCGGGGATGCCGCGCTCGAGCAGGAATTCACGCGCAGCCTCTCCGACGATTCGCGCTATTACCGCTTCATGGGGCAGTTGCGCGAACTGGGCCCGCGCAAGCTCAGATATTTCACCCGGATCGATTATCACGATCACATGGCCTTGATCGCCACGGCCAGGGTGGACGGGTGCGAGAAGCAGATCGGCGTGGCGCGTTACATCGTGGCGCCCGGCAGCGAGAGTTGCGAATTTGCCATTGTCGTGGCGGATGCCTGGCAGGGCAGTGGTGTGGCCCACATTTTGATGGAGCAGTTGTTTGCTGCTGCGCGCCGGCGCGGGGTGAAGGTGATGGTCGGTAACGTGCTGGCCGCCAACCAGCGTATGCTGAAATTCTGTCGCCGCCTCGGTTTCGAGTTCTATCACGAGCCGCAACAGGGCGATACAGTCAGCGTCGTCAGGACGCTCTGACTTTGACGACACCCTTTCCCGACGCGAGCCGGTCCGCCAGACGGATCGGCTCGGGCAGGCGATAGCGCGTCGTGCAGGCGAGTGTCCATTCGATGGCAGTCTCGAGGGTGATGCGATGACCGATCGAGACGTAGATGGGTTGCACGCCCTGGCGCGTGCGCAGGACGGCGCCGATCACCTCGCCCTTGTCCTCGAGCGGCACCCAGGCGCCGCGCCGGTCGGGCACCCCGGCATGTGTGCCGACCAGGCGCGTCTTGCCGATGCCGATGGTCGGCAGGTCGAGGGTGACACCGAGATGACAGGCGATGCCGAAGCGGCGCGGGTGGGCGAGGCCATGTCCGTCGCACAAAAGCAGGTCGGGCCGGACGTCGGTCTGCTCGAAGGCTGCCAGTAGTGCGGGCACCTCGCGGAAGGAGAGCAGTCCCGGGATGTACGGCATGCGCGTGGGCAGGCGGGCGAGCGTGCTGTCCCGGACATGCAGTTGCGGGCTGGAGAGGACGACGAGGGCTGCGCGTGTCATGGCGCCGTAGTTCTCGAAGCCGACATCCGAACCGGCAACCTGGCGGATTGCACCCAGATCGTCTTCGCACACGACTTTTTGTGCCAGGCGTTTTTGCAACGCCATGGCTTCTTTGGGGGTGAGATTCCAGTCGATGCGCAGGTGGTGCTTCATGCACGGCAGTCCTCCAGGCAATCGGCGAGGACGAGCGGAACGTACATTTCATCTTCGCTGAGGCCGCCGTGCTGGCCGATCATGCGATGTGGTTTTTCTCCCGCGATACGGTCAAAAAGCGTCCAGTCCTCGCGCAGGACGAGGACGCGATCGCCGATGCGTGCGGCCAGACGCGCATCGTCCGCGCCGGTGTCGGGGCCGAACCAGCCTTGTGTGATCAGATCCCCGGCGCGCTGCAGCGTGACCGCTTGCGCAAGATGTTCCTGCACGTAGGCATCGAAGTGCGCCTGCAGGCCGGGCTTCAGGTAGCAGTAGGCGACGCGCTGCTCGCCGCACAGCGGACGCGCCAGCAGGGCGGCCAGTTCCGGATGTGTCGCCAGATCGATGCGCCGCTCTTCGGGCGAATCGATGAAGCCGTGATCGGCGCAGGCGATCAGCACGGCATCGTGCCCGGCGCACTGGACAAGCAGGGCGGCAAAGCCTTCGTCGAAGGCTGCCAGGCAATCGTCCACCTGCCGGCTGGTGATGCCGTGTCGGTGGGCGAGGCGGTCAAGTTCGGGGTAATAAGCGTAGATGTATTGTGGTTCGCGTGTGCAGCGGATGGCGTGGCCGAGCTGTGCAAAAAAATCATCGAGGCTGTCGTAGCCGCGCACTTCGGCATGGCCGCTGTGATAGCGCGTGAAGGCGGAACCGGCGATGGCCCGCGGCGAGAGGAAGAGGCTGCATCGCGGCAGGTGATCGACGAAGGAAGGGTGGCCGAAGAGCCGGCGCGCCAGCGCATCGGGCGGCACCCCGAAGGCACCGCCGCCGCGCGGCTGCAGGGGCAGCACGGCGGTAATCGCGTCAATCTCGGAAAAATACATGTGCCAGCCGGTCAGTGCGTGCTGCCGGGGTGCGAGCCCCGTGAGGAAGGTGGTGACGGCGCTGGCCGTCGTCGAGGGAAATACCGAGGTGAGGCGTGCGCGTGCGTGGCGGTGCAAGGTGCCGCCGGATCGTGCCCGTTGCAGATGGTTGTCGCCAAGACCGTCGATGACGAGCAGGACATAGGTTTGCGCCGTCCTGCGAGGACTGACTTTTGCCGCAAGGGGCGCCTGGGGCAGGGCGGGTGCGCCGCAGGTGTCCGCCAGCGAGCGCATCAGATTGACGATGCCGCCGCCCGTGTAGTCAGGCAGCGTCATGAGACAGGCAGGAAGCCGCTGCGCTTCCTGTCAGTAGTCTTCGAGGTGTGGCCTGCCCGCCTCGGCAAGCGATCCGGTATCCGGATCGATCCAGTCGGACAGACCCAGCTCGTCCTCCGCCTCGGCCAGCGTTTCACCGGGTTCGTAGTCGGATTCGTCGACATATTCCATGTCTTCGGATGCTTCGAGCAAAGTGGCAAAAGGGCCGTACTCCACGCCTTTGTCGCGGTCCTGCCAGTAGAAGCCATCCGGTCTCTCGATGACGAGTGTGCGATCGAAGTCGGCGTGTGTTGCGGGTATGGTTTTCGGCATGGCGATCCTCCTTCACGCTTTGGGTATCTTGAACCTTTTCGGGTGCAAAATCCATGGCGAAGCAACGGTTCGCCATGCGTGGGTTTACGGTGGTCGCGCAGAAAACTTGAGCGCTGTCGGGCGCGGGGTGGGACAGGTGCATCCGGCCCGGCAGGCACGGTGTCCGTGCGCCTCGCCGGATCAGGCGTGCCGGAGGATGAATGCGCCAATACGCGGGCTGATCGTCTCGCGCCAGCGCTTGCCGCTGAAAATGCCATAGTGACCGACACCGGGAACGAGAAAGTGTTCCTTTTTCTTTTCCGGGATGTTGCGGCACAGCTCGTGTGCGGCTTCGGTCTGGCCAGGACCGGAGATGTCGTCGAGTTCGCCCTCGACGGTGAGCAGTGCCGTCTTGCGGATCGCCCAGGGTTTCACGCGCTTGCCGAAGATCGTCATCTCGCCTTGCGGCAACTGATGCTTCATGAACACCATGTCGAGCGTTTCCAGATAGAACTCGGCGGGCAGATCCATCACCGCGTTGTACTCGTCGTAGAACTTGCGGTGCGCTTCGGCCGATTCGCCGTCGCCCTTGAGCAGATGATTGTAGAAAGCGATGTGTGCCTGCAGGTGGCGGTCCGGGTGCATGGCGACGAAGCCGGAATGCTGGAGAAAGCCCGGATAGACGCGGCGCATGTAGCCGGGATATTTGAGCGGTACGCGCGTGATCACCTGGGTGTCGAACCAGCGCAGGCTGTGTGTCTTGGCGTAGCGGTTCACCTCGGTCGGTGCGCGGCGCGTGTCGATCGGACCGCCCATCAGTGTCATCGAGCGCGGCTGGATGTCCTCGCCCTCGTCGGCCATCAGCGAGATGGCCGCCAGCACGGGCACCGTCGGCTGGCAGACGGAGATGACGTGAACGTCCGGTCCGAGCAGGCGGATGAAATCGCGGATGTAGGCAACGTAGTCGGCAAAATGGAAATAACCTTCAGCGAGCGGCACCTGGCGCGCGTCCGTCCAGTCGGTGATATACAGATCATGGCCGGGTAGCAGCGCACGCACGGTGTCGCGCAGCAAGGTGGCGTAGTGGCCCGAGAGCGGGGCGACAAGCAGCACTTTCGGGTCGTGACGGCGGGTGGCGCGCTTGAAGTGCAGGAGGTTGCAAAAGGGTTTGGTGTCCGCCACTTCTTCGCGCACGGCGACAGACTTGCCGTGGATCGAAGTTTCGGACAGTCCGAACGCGGGCTTTTCGTAACGCTTCACCACGCGCGCCAGCAGCTCCGAGCTGGCCGCCACGCGCTGGCTTTGCGGCAGATAGGCGAGCGGGCTGAAGGGGTTGGTGAACAGCTGCTGGCCGGTTTCAGCCAGCAGCCGCAAGGGCTCTGCGGCCGCATGCTGGAGTTCGTGAAGATCGTAGATCATGTTGAGCCATTTCATGAATGGTGATGCAGTGCACCACACTTTACTCCTCAACAAAATTTTTTGCAGTGCTTTCTTTCCGAAAGTTTTCCCGGAATCCATGCGCCGGTCACGACAGGCCGTGCGCTCAAAAAGTCAGCGCTGGCAGGACGGCGCGGTATGGACTGGTCGTGCGCCGGGGAGCGTCTTGCGACCTGGCGGGCGACACACCGGCGTGCTGCCTGTGACGGCAGCATTATTCCAGTGTATTATTCCGGGCAAATCGGATCGGACAGGGGCGGACAATCATGGGGAGCATGGAGCGCATGGGGCTGCGCTTGCTGCTGTGTGCGCTGGCCTTCATGGCGGCATTTCAACTGACCGGATGGCTGATTGCCGCCATCGCGCTGGTGTGGGGCGCCCTGGCGCCGGCACCTCTGCCTGACCAGGCCCATGCCGTTTTGGGTGTCCTTGCCATTTTCTCGCCGTTGGCCGCAGTGTCTTTCGCGCTGCTGGCGGCCTTCTGGATGTGGGTGTGGACGGCCGGGAAATTCCAGCCGAAGACGCCTGTCTGAGCGCCTGTCCGGGCTGATCCGCGTCAGGGTGCCGGTGTGGCCGGTGCGGCAGGCACGGTGAGTTCGACACGCAGCCCCCCCAGCGCAGCGTCCTCCAGCGTCAGTGTGCCCTCGTAGAGCTGGACCAGATCGCTGACGATCGACAGCCCCAGTCCGCTGCCCGGCGTGCGTTCATCGGCGCGTACGCCGCGCTGCAGGATCGCCGGTCTTTGCGCATGGGGCACGCCCGGGCCGTCGTCCTCGATGCGGATGTGCAGCCAGCCATCCGCCCTGTCGGCCGATATCCGGATGCGGGACCGGGCCCACTTGCAGGCGTTGTCGAGCAGGTTGCCGAGCATCTCCTGCAAATCCTGCGCCTCGCCGCGAAAGGCCAGGGCAGGGTCGATCGGTGCAACCTCGATCCGCACATTGCCCCCGTCGTGGATACGCTGTACGGCGCGCACCAATCCATCAATGACCGGCACCAGCGGTGTGCCGTTGCCGTAATGGCGCGCCAGGGCCGCGCTGCGTGCGCGGGCCAGATGGGTGTCGACCTGCCGGCGTGCCAGCCCGGCCTGTTCGGTGACCAGTCGTGCCAGTTCGCTCTCCCGGGTTTCCCCGGCTGCGGCCGCGTTGGTGAGAATCGTCAATGGTGTTTTCAGGGCATGGGCGAGATTGCCGGCCTGGGTGCGCGCGCGCTCGATGATGGCATCGTTCTGGCTCAGCACCTGATTGAATTCATCCGCCAGCGGTTTGAGTTCGCTCGGAAAGCGGCCGCTCAGCCGCGCTGCCTCGCCGCGGCGCACGCGCGCCAGTGCTGCCTGCAGCTCGCGCAAGGGCGCCAGCCCGACCAGCACTTGCAGCAGTGCCGCCAATGCCAGTCCGCCACCGAGCAGCAGCAATGCAAGCCACAACATTTGCCGGAAATCGCGGATCGGTTCGCGCAGCAGCGCCTCATCCGCAGCGACGGTCAGCCGCAACGGCTGGCCATCGATACGGAGTGTCAGGATGCGTGCGCCCAGGGGCTTGCCTTGTCCGTCTGTCAGGTGTGCGGCGATCGGCTGGCCGGCAGGATGCGGCGTGTCAGGGATGTGCAAGGTCTGATCCCACAGCGAACGCGAGCGCAGCGTGCCGCTCTGCTCCGGCCGTCCGGACGCGGCGAGGCGGTCGATCTGCCAGTACAACCCGGAGAAGGGTTTCTTGAAGCGTGGATCGGAGAGCGGCACCTTGAGCAGCGCCTGACCCTCTGCATCGATATCGAGATGAGCCGTGAGCTGGTCCAGATGGGTTTGCAGCTCGACATTGAACTGGGCCGTGATGTGCTGCTCGAAGAGCCGGTCGAGCCCCCAGCCGGCGACAAGGATCGAGACGACAATCCAGGAAAGGGTGCCGGTGAGCAGGCGCAGGCGCAGCGAGCTCACGGCGGGCAGGTGAGCCGGTAGCCCAGGCCGCGCACCGTCTCGATCTGGCCGGGCGGCAGTTTCTTGCGCAGGCGGCCGATGAAGACTTCGACGGTATTCGAATCTCGCTCGAAGTCCTGCGCATAGATGTGTTCGGTGAGCTCGCTGCGCGAGACGACTTCGCCACGATGGTGCATCAGATAGGCGAGTACGCGATATTCATGTGCGGTGAGCGCAAGCGCCTGGCCGGCAACGCTGGCACGGCTCGTGCGCGTATCGAGACTGAGCGGTCCGCAGACGAGTTCGCTGGCGGCATGTCCGCCAGTGCGGCGGATGAGTGCGCGCAGACGGGCGAGCAGCTCTTCCATGTGGAAGGGCTTGGCGAGATAGTCGTCGGCACCGGCATCGATGCCGGCCACCTTCTCGTGCCAGCTGTCGCGCGCGGTGAGAATCAGCACAGGGAAAGTGCGACCAGCCGCACGCCACTTCTTCAGGACGGTCAGGCCGTCCATCTGCGGCAGCCCCAGATCGAGTACTACAGCGTCGTAGGCCTGCGTCTCGCCATGAAAATGTGCGTCGCGCCCGTCCGCCGAGCATTCGACGACGTAACCGGCGTCGGCGAGGGCCTGGCGCAACTGCCCGGCAAGAATCGCTTCGTCCTCGACGACAAGAATGCGCATCAATGTTTCTCCGGGCGGGCCGATGCATCCGGTTGTGCTTGCGGCGTTCGCCGCTTTTCCTTGCGGCCAAGCAGTGTGCCGTCGCGTGCATCGAGTTTCAGCTTGACGAGCATGCCGTCCTTTTGCAGCAGTTTCACTTCATAGAGCCAGCGGCCGTCTTCGTTTTCCAGCTCCACTTCCATCACCTGACCGGGATGCTCGCGTTCGACGCGATCGAGAATGGCGCGCAGCGGCTGGATCTGGCCGGCTTCCAGTGCCTGGCGTGCGCGCTCGTGGTCGCCCGGGCCGGCTGCCCAGCTCGTCTGGCCGGCAGGGAGGGAGAAGATCAGCACGGCTGCCAGCGCAGCCAGCAGGGTGAAGCCTGTCAGGGTCGTTTTCGCTTTCATGGTCGGACTCCGGGGGATTGAACACACGCTCCTTTTAGCGCAGCCGGGCTGAACGCAGGCTGAACGGGCAGTTCAGCCTGCGTTCAGGGCGTTTCGCGCACAGTGGCGGCGTACACACATTTTTGTCTGGAGAGATTGTGAAGCGCACATCCTCGATCACCCCATTGTCCCTTTTCCTGATGCTTGCCGGCCTGACCGCACTGGGCCTGAGTGCTTCCGCCCAGGCCGGGCCGCGCGAGGATCTTCTCGCCGGCTATCGTGCTGCGGCCCAATCATCCGGTTTCTCCGCCCAGCGCGGCGAAGCCTTGCACACGCGCAGCTTTGCCGCCGGCAAGGCCGACACGCCTGCCTGCACGAGCTGTCACGGCAAGGATCCGCATGCGCCCGGGCAAACCCTCGCCGGCAAGCGTATCGAGCCGGTTGCCGTCTCTGCCGCTGCGCAACGTTACACCGATCCGGCCAAGGTCGAGAAGTGGTTCAAGCGTAATTGCAACGAAGTGCTCGGCCGCGAGTGCACGCCGCAGGAAAAGGGCGACTGGCTTGCTTTCATGATGGGGCAATGAGTATTGCTCATTCTTCGACGAGGAATCCGACATGACTCTGAAAGAAAATTCATTGCGGGCGCTGATCCTGGGCGGCGGCGTCTTTGGTCTGGGTGTGCTCGTTCTGGGCAGTGCGCTGGCCGGCGGCGGTCATTACTTCGCGCCAGTGACCGATGCGCTGGTGAAGGAAGAGTGCGGCAGCTGCCATCTCGCCTTCGCGCCTTCGATGCTGCCGGCGCGCTCCTGGCAACGCATGATGGGCGGGCTGAAAAACCACTTCGGCGATGACGCCAGTGTCGACGCACAGACGGCGCAGGCGATCACCGACTATCTGACGCAAAACGCCGGCGATGCCGCTGGCCGTCGCTACAGCGGCAAGCTGCTCGACGGGATTGCGCCGAACGCCACGCCGCTGCGCATTACCGAACTGCCCGCCTGGCAGCGCAAGCACCGCAAGGTGCCCGACTGGGAATGGCGCCACAAGGACGTGCGCAGCAAGGCCAACTGCACGGCCTGCCACGCGGATGCCGAGCGCGGTTACTACGACGAATGATCGATTTTCTTCAGGAGATATTACGTATGAAAACACGCCTGCTTCCCCTGTCCTTTCTGCCGGGAGCCGTTTTGTTGCTGGTCTTGATCACTGGCGCGCTGCTCGCCACCGGAGCGCTTGCGGGCAAGGCCGATACGGAGGCTGGCCCGCCCTCGCGTCCGGGCTGGCTGTCGATCGCGCAGATCCACGAGCGGCTCGTTGGCGCCGGCTATCACGATATCGAGAAGATCGAGCGCAAGGACGGCTACTACAAAGTGCGCGCCCATGACCGTCTCGGTCAGCGTCTGAAACTGCAGGTGCATCCGCAAACCGGTGAAATCATCGACCCCGATTCGCGCGCGATACGCCGCACAGCGCCGCAGGCGCACAACCGATCCGCTGCCCGTGAGTGCAACAAGCGCCGTTGCCGGGACGATCTGCCCTCATCCCCGCCCCCTGTCGCACCGGCCGTCCCGGGAGGGCGCTCATGAAAACCCTGCTCGGCGGGCTCATCGCTCTTGTCATACTCGCCTGGGGCCTCCAGATCATCGTTGCACCGATGAGCGGCAATCCGCTCTGGGTGATGCGTGAGGAGGTTTTGCTCCTGAGTGGTCTGCTCAGCTTCGCCATGCTCTCGCTTGCCTGTCTGCTCGCCGCACGTCCGCTCTGGCTCGGACGCCCGCTCGGCGGACTCGATCGCATGTACCGCACGCACAAGTGGGCCGGCATTCTCGCCACCGCCTTTGCGGTCCTTCACTGGATCGACAAGGAAATCGTCGGTGATGCGCTCAAGGCCGGCATCGGCCGCGCCGGCAAGGTGGCGCGCGAGCATCTGCCCGGCCTGCTCGAGCCGATGCGTCACGTTGCCAAGGACGTCGGTGAGTGGGGTTTTTACGCCCTGCTGGCACTGGTGGCGGTTGCGCTTGCGCGCCGGCTGCCTTACCGGCCCTGGCGTTTCACCCACCAGGTGATGCCGCTGCTCTATCTGGCGCTCGCTTTCCACGCCCTGCTGTGGGCGCCCAAAGGCTGGTGGCTGCAGCCAGTCGGGCTGCTCCTGGCGCTGCTTGCCGTGGCGGGCACCTATGGCAGCGTGCTGGCGCTGGCCGGACGGATCGGTCGCCAGCGGCAGGCGAGCGGGCGCATCAGCGCCCTCGAACATACTGCGCCCGACATCATCAGCGTGCGCTGCCAGCTCGATGGGCGCTGGCGCGGGCATCGTCCCGGCCAGTTCGTTTTTGCCACCTTTCATGCCGAGGAGGGTGCGCATCCCTTCACCCTTGCCAGTGCCGATCGCGGCGATGGCTGCATCGAACTGCAGATCAAGGCACTCGGGGACTACACGCGCGCCCTGGCGCAACGGCTGCAGGTGGGCCAGAGCGTGCGTATCGAGGGCCCCTACGGGCGCTTCACCTTGCCGCGCGCACGGGGGCGCACGCGCCAGATATGGATTGCCGGCGGCATTGGCGTGACGCCGTTTCTCTCCTGGCTCGAATCACTGCAGAGCCGGCCTGAACGCGCCCCTGCCGCCGACCTGCACTACTGCACGCGCGACCGGGAAACCGACCCGTTCGTGACGCGTCTGCAAGCGTTGTGCGCCACGCTGCCCGGCATCCGCCTGCAGGTGCATGGCGAGCGGCAGGGTGAGCGGATCGACGCCGGCAAGATTCTCGAAGCAGAGCCGGCACGCCCGGCGCAGCGGACGCTGACCGACATCTGGTACTGTGGTCCGCAAGGACTGGCGGACAAGCTCAAGGCGGAGTTGCGCCCGTTGTTGCCCGGGCGCTTGCGCTTTCACCAGGAAGCCTTCCAGATGCGCTGAGGGCTGGCGCGCAAAAGTCAGTTCCCGTGAGACGGCGCATGTTCCGGCCTGCGCCATAATGCGTGCTGACAGACGATGGGAATGGAGGCCCGACGATGAGCGAAGCGCCATACCTGCGCCGCACCGACAAGCTGATGTCGCCGGCGCGTCTCGCCGAGTTTCTTGCCGGCGGCTACTGTGGTCGCCTGGCGACGGTGGGTGCCGACGGCTGGCCCTACATCTGTCCGCTGCTCTACGTCTGGCTGGACGACGCGATCTGGGTGCACAACACCCGCGCGCCGGGTCATCTGCGCGGCAACATCGACCATGAAGCAAGAGTCTGCTTCGAGATCGACGAGGCGGGCGAGGTGTTCCCCTATGGCCGTTTCGACTGCGACACGACCATCGCCTATCGCAGCCTGGTGGCTTTCGGCACCATTCGCGTCGTCGAGGAGCGGGCGCGCAAGACGGCATTCTTCGATGCACTGATGGCGAAGTATTTCCCGCAGGCATGCGGGCGTTCTTCAGGTGTCTATCCGCGCCTGGATGACACGACGGTGTATGTCATTGCCGTCGAGCGCATGACCGGCAAGGAGACGCCGCTGCCGGCAGCGGAGCAGCGCTGGCCGGCGCAGGACAAAACCCTCTCGCCCGAGGTGAAGCGCTAAAAGTCCGGCAAAACGGCACGATCGCCGAGGATCGCTCCCGGCGCCCGATCACGGTAAGATGACCGCACCGGCCGGTGCTGCGCGGGTTGCACGCGCTGCCGGCAAGTCCGAACCGTTTCGCCATGACCACGCTTCGCCCCAACCTCAAACCCTTTGCCTGGCTGTCCATCGCGGCGGCCCTGGTGACGATCGTCCTGAAAACCGCTGCCTGGTGGCTGACCGGTTCGGTCGGGTTGCTCTCCGATGCGATGGAGTCGCTCATCAACCTCGCCGGCGCGCTGATGGCGCTGTGGATGCTCTCGGTCGCCGAGCAGCCCCCCGACGAGGGGCACGCCTACGGGCATGGTAAGGCGGAGTATTTTTCCAGCGGTTTCGAGGGGGTGTTCATCCTGCTCGCCGCGCTGGCGATCGGCTGGACGGGTATCGAGCGTCTGCTCCATCCGCGTGCGCTCGAGCAGATCGACAGCGGCCTGCTGATTTCCGCCGTGGCGGCGCTCATCAACCTTGCCGTGGCACGCGTGCTGATGGCGGCCGGCCGGCGGCACCGTTCGATCACCCTCGAGGCCGATGCGCACCATCTGATGACCGATGTGTGGACGTCGGCCGGCGTCATCGTCGGTGTCGGTGCGGTGGCCTTCACCGGCTGGCTCTGGCTCGACCCCCTGCTGGCGCTGGCGGTGGCGGCGAACATCCTGTGGACGGGCTATCGGCTGATTCGCCGCTCGACCGACGGCCTGATGGACAAGGCGCTGCCGGCCGGAGAGCAGAAAGCCATCGAGGATGCGCTGGAAACCTACCGGCTGCGCGGTATCGGGTTTCATCAGCTGCTCACGCGCCAGTCGGGTGCGCACGCCTTCGTCTCGCTGCACATGCTGGTGCCGGGCAAGTGGTGCGTGCAGCATGCGCACGACATTGCCGAGGAGGTCGAGCAGGCGATCCGTACCGTCGTACCGCATGCGCACGTGCTCACCCATATCGAGCCGGTGGAAGACCCGCTCTCGCACCAGGACAGCGAGCTTGACCTCTGAACGCACGTGAGTCTTTCTGCCGCGGGGTCCGGGCGGCAGAAAGTCAGCGCCGGCAGGACGGCGCACCGGTTTATTTGGCTTTCGACATGATCTCGCCGAAACGCCCGTTCGATTGCAGCTGGCCGAGCGCACCGGAAATTTTCTCGGCGAGCGCCTTGCCTTCCGGTGTGTCGGTGCAGGCGTAATACACGTCCTGCTTCGACAGAGGGGTCTTCGGATCGTATTCGATATTGCCCTGTCCGCTGTCCTTGAGTGCCTTGAGGCCGGATTTCTCCTCGACGACAAAGGCATCGATGCGGCCCATGCCCAGCTTTTTCATGTTCGTCACGTCATCGTTGGCCGGCGCGAGGGTGAACGCCTTGTTTTCGGAGACTTCTTTCACATAAGGGTAGCCGAGCGTGATGCCGACGTTCTTGCCTTTCAGGTCGGCGAGCGACACCAGCGGCTTGCCTTTCTGATAGAAGGCGAAATCCTGCTTGACATAGATGTTGCGCGATTTGGCCGCCTTGCCGGGCAGCATCACATCGAGAGCGGGAAAGAAGCAGTCGAGCTCCTTGCGCGAGAACATCTCGACCGTGCGCTTGGGCGGATTCACGCTGATATGGGCGCTGATGCCGGCGGTCTTGGCGATCTCCTGGGTGAGCTCGATGAACACGCCCTTGTCCGGGCTCTCGACCATCAGTGGAATCGGAAAAGTACCGATTTCGACACCCCGGGCCGGTGCGGCCATGCCCAGGACAAGCAATGCGCCGAGTGTCGCCACCGGCATGTGGATACGGATGCTCATCATGTCCTCCTGAGTGAAAGGTTGCACAAAAGACGGTCTGCCGGATCGTGTGCGGGACGCGATCCGGCGGGCCGTTCCTGGCAGGTTGACGGCAGCGCGGATAAGGAACTTGAGTTTTTTGAGGGTGGCGGATTGCTGCAATGCAATGTCACGCGCAGCCGGATGGGCCCGCTCCGGTCCGGAAAAGTCAGTTGCGGCAGGACGGCGCCGGCAGTGTGGGTGCCGGCGAAAAAGCGGCCAAAGTCACCAGGGCCACCAAAGCTACCAAGGCCACCAAGGCCAGCGCGATTGGCTATCATGCGTTATCGCGTTTTGTTATGGAGCGGTGACGGCGTGAATCTCAGGCAGCTTGAATATTTTGTCGGCGTGGCCGAGCTGGGCAGCTTCAGCAAGGCGGCGGCGGTGCTCAACATTGCCCAGCCCGCACTCTCGCGCCAGGTACGCCTGCTGGAGACCGATCTGCGCGTTGCGCTGCTGCTGCGCAACGGCCGCGGCGTGGTGCTCACCGAGGCGGGGCAGCGCCTGTTCGATCACAGCGTCGGCATCTTGCAGCTCGTCTCGCGTGTGCGCGGGGATGTCGCCGCCGCACGCGACGAACCGGCCGGGCGCATCGTCGTCGGCCTGCCCCCGAGCATGGGGCGCCTGCTCACCCTGCCGCTCGTCGAAGGCTTTCGCCGCTCGCTGCCCAGGGCGCGCCTGTCGGTGGTCGAGGGGCTCTCCGCCCACCTTGCCGAGTGGATTTCCACCGGCCGTGTCGACATCGGGCTGCTGCACAATCCGGAGCCGCAACAGGCCCTCGAGCTCACGCCGGTGCTCGACGAGCCGCTTTGCCTGGTCAGCCCCGCCCCGCCCGAGCGCAAACAGGCCGCCCGGGCGGGCGGGCGCAAAGTCAGTGCTGGCAAGACGGCGACCCTGGACGAATTGACGCGCCTGCCGCTCATCCTGCCCGAGCGCTCGCACGCCATGCGCAAGCTGCTGGAAACCCAGGCGGCGCTCACCGGCCACAAGCTCAACGTCGTTCTGGAAATCTCCAGCGTGCAGGCCATTCTCGATCTGGTGCGCGCCGGATTCGGCCATGCGCTGCTCACGCCCTCGGCGCTCGCCGTCTCGGGCGATGCCGCGGCCTACCGCATGCGCGCGCTCGCCGCTCCGCCGCTCACCAGCACGCTGTGCCTGGCCGTCTCGGCACACAAGCCGGCCACCCCCCTGTCGAAACACGTGTTCCGGCTGCTGCACGAGCTGGCAGCAAACGCCGGGTCAGCTTTCTCCCTCCCATAACAATTTGCGATAGCTGCTAGCTGCGGACAGATCTGGCCGGCGCGGGCGCGGGCGGCCAGAATGGACTCATGAGCCTCTCACTTTCACTGTCGGGCATCTCTTCCATGGCGACGCGCCGCGTGCTGGCCGATCTGGCGCAGGAATGGCGTGTGCGCAGCGGCACCGACGTGGTGTTCGAATCGGTGGGCGGGGTCGATGCCGCGCGACGCATTGCCGAAGGCGAGGCTTTTGATCTGGCCGTGCTCGATGCCGATGCGCTCGACCGGCTCGCCGATGGCGGGTTCATCGTCTATGACAGCCAGACGCCGCTGATCCGTTCCGAAGTGACGCTCGCCGTGCGCGCCGGCGCTCCGCGTCCGGATCTGTCGAGCGAAGACGCCTTGCGGCAGGCGGTGCTGGCCGCCGCCTCGATCGGCCACTCGACCGGCCCGAGCGGGCGTGCGCTGATCGCACTCTTCGAGCGCTGGGGCGTGCTCGATACGGTGCGTGACCGGCTCGTCGAAGCGACGCCGGGCGTGCCGGTGACACACCTGGTCGCCAGCGGGCGGGTGGCACTCGGCTTTCAGCAGCGCTCCGAGATGCAGGGCGAGGCGGGCATCGAGATTGTCGGCACCCTGCCGTCCGGCTGCGAGATCGTCAGTGTCTTTTCCGCCGGCGTGTGCGAAGCCGCACGCCAGCCCGAGGCGGCGCGCGCGTTCATCGAATTCATGCACTTGCCGGACGCCGCGCCCACCAAGCGACGCCATGGCATGGCGCCGGCCTGAGCGAAGGAGCAGGACATACCATGATCATCGACATTCACGGCCACTACACGACCGCACCACCGGCACTGGAGACCTGGCGCAAGCGTCAGATCGCCGGCATCGAGGATCCGGCGCAAAAGCCGCGCGTAGCCGAGCTGCTCATCAGCGATGACGATATCCGTGCAACCATCGGGAAGAACCAGTTGCGCCAGATGCAGGAGCGCGGTGCCGATCTCACCGTCTTTTCGCCGCGTGCAAGCTTCATGGCGCACCATATCGGGGACTTCAATGTCAGCGCCACCTGGGCGGCGATCTGCAACGAGCTGTGCCATCGCGTCGCGCAACTCTTCCCGGACCACTTCATCGGCTGTGCCATGCTGCCGCAGTCGCCGGGTGTCGATCCCAGAACCTGCATTCCCGAGCTGGAAAAATGCGTCAAGGAGTACGGCTTCGTCGCCATCAACCTCAATCCCGATCCTTCCGGCGGGCACTGGAGCTCGCCGCCGCTCACCGACCGCCACTGGTATCCGGTCTACGAGAAGCTGGTCGAGCATCGCATCCCGGCGATGATCCACGTGTCGACGTCCTGCAATCCGTGTTTCCACACCACCGGCGCCCACTACATCAATGCCGACACGACGGCGGTGATGCAGCTGATCCAGGGCGATCTGTTCCATGACTTCCCCGACCTTAAATTCATCATCCCGCACGGCGGGGGCGCGGCGCCTTATCACTGGGGACGCTACCGCGGCCTCGCGCAGGCACTGGACAAGCCGCTGCTCGACGAGCATCTGCTGAAAAACGTCTATTTCGATACCTGCGTCTATCACCAGCCCGGCATCGACCTGCTGACGAAAGTGATCCCGGTGGACAACATCCTGTTCGCCTCGGAGATGTTCGGCGCAGTGAAGGGCATCGATCCGCAGACCGGTCATCACTTCGATGACACGAAGCGCTATATCGAGGCGATTCCCGGCCTGAGCGCCGAAGATCGCCGGAAAATCTACGAAGGCAACGCCCGGCGCGCCTATCCACGCCTTGACGAGGCGTTGAAAGCAAAGGGCAAGTAATCCGCAAACCGTGGAGGAGGGATCGAACATGAGCGTGAACAATCTGGGCGTCGTCCATCGCAACATCCAGCGCGCCAATCTGCACAACATGGAGAAACTGGGCCAGTTCGGCGTGGCCACCATCCATGAGGCGATGGGGCGCGTCGGCCTGATGCAGCCCTATATGCGGCCGATCTATGCCGGTGCGCACCTCTTCGGTACGGCGGTCACCGTGCTGCTGCATCCGGGTGACAACTGGATGATGCACGTTGCCGCCGAGCAGATCCGGCCCGGTGATGTCGTCGTGGCGGCCATCACCGCCGAATGCACCGACGGTTTTTTCGGCGAGCTGCTGGCGACGAGCTTCCGCGCGCGTGGCGCCAAGGGCCTCATTATCGACGCCGGTGTGCGCGACGTGAAGGAGCTCACCGCCATGAACTTCCCGGTGTGGAGCAAATGCATCAGCGCCAAGGGCACCATCAAGGCCACGCTCGGATCGGTGAATGTCCCGGTGGTGTGTGCCGGTGCGCTGGTGAATCCCGGCGACGTGGTGGTGGCCGACGATGACGGGGTGGTGGTGGTGCCGGCGGCGTTGGCGGGGCAGGTCGCCGAAGCCTCGGCCACGCGTGAAGACAGCGAGGCGAGCAAGCGCCAGCGGTTTGCCGCCGGCGAGCTGGGTCTCGACATGTACGCCATGCGCGAGCGGCTCGCCCGTGACGGACTCAAATATATCGACTGACAAAAGATCGGAAACAACGCCATGCCAGACCAGAACAAACCGGCAGACAAGTCGATCTCATCCGCCCCGGCGACCGGTCCGGGGACACTGCGCGTCGAATCCGGCGCACACGGCGCGCGTCTGCTGCACGAGGCCACCGGGGGCGAAGTCGTCGCCGAATTCCTCATTCATTGGGACATTCCCTACATCTTCGGCCTGTCCGGCTCAGAGGAAATCGGCCTGTGGGACGCGCTGGTCGATCGGGAAGACCGCCTCAAGTACGTCACCTGCCTGCACGAGCAGGTGGCCATGGCGATGGCCGATGGCTACGCACGCGCCAGCGGCAAGACGCCGCTGGTGGCCCTGCACTCGATCGCCGGTGCGGCCTATGCCTTTGGCCAGCTGGTGGCGAGTTGCCGCGACCGTGTGCCGGTGGTGGTCGCCTGCGGCCATCAGGCGACGGATTTTCGCGGCCATGACGGTTTCCTCGAGTCCCCCGGATTGCAGGCCTTTCCGCAGCACTACACACAGTGGACCTGGGACGTGATGGATGCCTCGACCCTGGCGGCGACCCTGCGCCGCGCCACGCTGCTTGCCGAGGCGCCGCCGGGCGGGCCGACCTTCGTCACCATCTCCAAGGATCTTTTCGAGAAGCGCATCCCCTTCACCGAAATCCTGCCGCGCGAAAAATCGCAGGTCTCGCGTGCGGCGCTGCCCCCGCCCGAGCATGTCGAGGCGATCGTCGAGGGTTTGCTGGCAGCCGAGCGGCCGATGATCCTGCTCGGCATCGAGGCGCGCCGCGAAGAAGTCAGCGCCGAGGTGATGGCGATCGCCGAGGCGGTTGGCGCACCGGTGGCCAGTTCCTGGGAAATGGCCATGGTCTATCCGACCAACCATGCGAATTTCGTCGGCTCGGTGCTGGTGCAGGACCCTGATCTGCCGCGCCAGGCCGATGTTTTCTGGAGTCTCGGTGGCCACATGTTCAAGCGGCCGAGGAACGAAGGGGTCATCGTCGACCGTTCGGCAAAGATCTTTCACACCGGCCAGGACTGGACCGAAGTGGCGCGCAACTACCCGGTCGATTCGGCAGCCCTGGCCAATATCAAGAGCACGGCGCAGGCGGTGCTCGCCAGCTTGCGCCGCCGCGATCTCGATACGCCTTCCCTGCGCGCGCGGCGCCAGCGTATCGCCGACTATGCGCAGGCGCGGCGCGCACGGCTTGCCGCACAGCTTGCCGAGGAGAGTGCGGGCTCGCCGGTGGCATTGCGCCGGCTGTTTGCCGAACTCGACAAAGCCATTGCGCCCGATGCCAACATCGTGCTCGAAGTGGTGACGAGCTTCGACATTGCCCAGGACTATCTGACCATCGACGCGCAGCTGCCGTATGAGCAGCGCCGGCGTGCCTTCGGCACCTCGAGCGGCGTGCTCGGCTGGGGGCTTGCCGCATCCATCGGTGTTGCGCTCGGACGACCGGGCCGCGAAACCTGGTGCGTGCTCGGCGACGGCTGTGCCAACTTCGGCATCCAGGCGCTGTGGACGGCGGCGCGCTATGCAGCGCCCGTGGCCTACATCGTCGTGAACAACAGCCAGTATCAGGCCAACCGCATGAACATGCGCCGCTACCCGGGCCGCATGGCGGCCACCGGCAAATATCCGGGTGTGGCACTGGGCCATCCGGACATCGACTTCGTCAGCCTCGCATGCGGCTACGGTGTGCAGGCCGAATCGGTCGATGATCCCGATGCCCTCATCGAAGCCCTCGGACGTGCCAGGGCGGCGATCGCCGCCGGGCGACCCTATCTCGTCGATGTGCGGGTGAAGACGCGCTTTGGCGAGTTCGACCCGCACTGGCATGGACGTTTTTCCATTGCGGATGTGCAGCCATGAGCCTGCCTGCCGATCCGCAGACATGGTGCATCGGCCTTGTCGGCTACGGCGAGGTCGGGCGCATCCTTGCCGAAGACCTGCACGCGGCAGGCGTGAGGAATCTCCTCGCTTTTGACGTCAAGCTCGAAACGAAGGAGGGCGCTGCGCTGCGCACCCACGCGCAGGCACGGGGCGTGCGCCTTGCCGGCTCGCATGCCGGGCTGGCCGCGCAAGCCGACCTGATCATCTCGGCCGTCACCGCGAGCCAGACCGTGCTGGTGGCCGAGCTGTGCGCACCGCAGATGCGCTCCGCGGCATGGTTTCTGGATCTGAACTCCGCCTCGCCGGGGGCGAAGATCCGCGCCGGCCAGCTGGTTCAGGCCGATGGCGGACGTTATATCGAGGGCGCCGTGATGAGCTCGGTGCCGCCGCACCGCATCCGCGTGCCTTTGACCCTTGGCGGCCCGCATGCCGCACAGTTCGCGCCGCTCATCAACGCGCTTGGTTTTGCCGCACGCGCCGGCTCGCCGCAGCCGGGCGTCGCTTCAGCGACCAAGATGTGCCGCAGCGTGATCATCAAAGGGCTCGAAGCGCTGGTCATCGAGAGCTTCACCACGGCGCGCGCCTATGGTGTCGAAGAAGCCGTGCTCGCCTCGCTGGCCGAGACTTTCCCCGGCATCGACTGGGAAAAGCAGGGCACCTATTTCTATCAGCGTGTCTTTCAGCACGGCCGCCGTCGCGCCGAGGAGATGCGCGAGGTGGCGCAGACCGTGCGCGAGATCGGGCTCGAACCCTGGCTGGCCCTGTCCACGGCCGAGCTGCAGGCCACGGTTGCCGGTCTGGCCGAGGCCGGGCGCCTGGGGGATGGCGACGCGCCAGCGGCACACTGGCGCGAGAGCGCTGATCGTGTGCTCAATACCCTGCATGCGGGTTCCTGAGCGAGAACGACATGGACCCCGACTGGCTGCCCTTTCATCCCCATCCCTCGAAGCCCGCCTTCCGGGTGCCGTCCGGCGCGGTCGATGCGCACTGCCACGTCTTCGGCCCGGCGGCGCAGTTTCCCTTTGCGCCGGAGCGCAAATACACGCCCTGCGATGCATCAAAAGCGCAGCTCTTCGCGCTGCGCGACCATCTCGGCTTTGCGCGCAACGTCATCGTCCAGGCCACCTGCCACGGCGCCGACAACCGCGCCATGGCGGATGCCTGCCGCGCCTCGGACGGGCGCGCGCGCGGCATCGCCACAGTGCGCCGCACGGTGAGCGAAGCCGAGCTGCTGGCCCTGCACGAGGCCGGTGTGCGCGGTGTGCGCTTCAACTTCCTCAAGCGGCTGGTGGACTTCACGCCGAAGGACGAGCTGATGGAGATCGCCGCGCGCATCGCGCCGCTCGGCTGGCAGGTCGTCATCTATTTCGAGGGACAGGATCTGCCCGGGCTGTGGGATTTTTTCACATCCCTGCCCACCACCGTGGTGGTCGATCACATGGGCCGTCCCGACGTGGGCAAGCCGCTCGACGGTCCCGAGTTTGCGCTGTTCCTCCGGCTCATGCGCGAGCATCCGAACCTGTGGTCGAAAGTGAGCTGTCCGGAACGGCTCTCGAAGTCCGGTCCGCCCGACTATCTGGATGTCGTGCCCTTCGCGCGGCGCATCGTCGAGGAATTTCCCGATCGCGTGCTGTGGGGTACCGACTGGCCGCACCCGAATCTCAAGGGGCACATGCCCGACGACGGCAGGCTTGTCGATTTCATTCCGCGCATTGCGCCCACGCCCGAACTGCAGCACAAGCTGCTCGTTGCCAACCCCATGCGGCTGTACTGGCCGGAACAAAGCTGAGAGGAGAAATCATGGCACTCGTGAAACCCTACAAGGATGTGCCCGGCACGACGATCTTCGATTCGGATCAGTCGCGCAAGGGCTACTGGCTCAACCAGTTCTGCTTTTCGCTGATGAAGCCGGAGAACCGCAAGCGCTTCAAGGCCGACGAGCGCGCCTATCTCGATGAATGGCCGATGACCGAGGACCAGAAGCTCGCCGTCATGGCGCGTGATCTCAACCGCTGCATCGCGCTGGGCGGCAACATCTATTTTCTCGCCCGCATCGGCGCCACCGACGGTCTGAGTTTCCAGCAGATGGCCGGCAGCATGACCGGCCTGAGCGAGGAGGAATATCGCAACATGATGGTCTCGGGCGGGCGTTCCATCGAAGGCAACCGCTACGTCAGCGAATGGGAGAAAAGATAATGGCATACGTCACCGCAAGCATTTATTCCTCGCATGTGCCGGCGATCGGCGTTGCCGTCGACCAGGGCAAGACCGGCGAGCCATACTGGCAGAAGATGTTCGCCGGCTACGATTACTCCAAGGCCTGGTTCAAGGAGAACACGCCGGATGTCATCTTCCTCGTCTATAACGATCATGCCACGGCCTTCAGCCTCGACCTGATTCCGACCTTTGCCATCGGCTGTGCGGCCCAGTTCAAGCCCGCCGATGAGGGCTGGGGGCCGCGTCCGGTGCCGGTGGTGAAGGGACACCCCGAGCTTGCCGCGCACATCGCCCAGTCGGTGATCATGGATGACTTCGACCTCACCATCGTGAACAAGATGGATGTCGATCATGGCCTCACCGTGCCGCTCTCCCTGCTGTGCGGCCAGCCTGCCCAGTGGCCCTGTCCGGTGATTCCTTTCGCGGTGAATGTGGTGCAGTATCCGGTGCCCTCGGGGCGGCGCTGCTTCAACCTCGGGCGCGCCCTGCGCCGTGCCATCGAATCCTACGACGAACCCCTCAAGGTCCAGGTGTGGGGCACCGGCGGCATGAGCCATCAGTTGCAGGGGCCACGCGCCGGTCTCATCAACCGTGAGTGGGACAACACCTTCCTCGACCGCCTGATCGACGATCCGGAAGAACTCGCGCAGATGCCGCATATCGATTATGTGCGTGAAGCCGGCTCGGAAGGCATCGAGCTGGTGATGTGGATGATCGCGCGCGGCGCCATGAGCGACCACCCGCCACGGGTGATTCACCGCTTCTACCATGTGCCGGCGAGCAATACCGCCGTCGGCCACCTGATTCTGGAGAACCGCTGATGGGAAAAACGATCAAGGTGGCGCTCGCCGGTGCCGGCGCCTTTGGCATCAAGCATCTCGATGGCATCAAGCTGATCGATGGCGTCGAGGTGGTATCGCTGGTCGGGCGCGAGCTCGACAAGACGAAAGAGGTGGCCGCGCACTACGGCATCGGTCACGTCACCACCGATCTGGCCGAGAGCCTGGCGTTAAAGGAAGTCGACGCCGTCATTCTTTGCACGCCAACACAGATCCATGCCGCCCAGACCCTGCAATGCCTGCAGGCGGGCAAGCATGTGCAGGTAGAGATTCCGCTCGCCGATTCACTCGAGGATGCTGAGGCGGTGGTGGCGCTGCAAAAGAAGAGCGGGCTCATCGCCATGTGCGGGCACACGCGCCGCTTCAACCCCTGCCATCAATGGGTGCACCAGAGAGTCGGGGCGGGTGAATTCAATATCCAGCAGATGGATGTGCAGACCTATTTCTTCCGCCGCAGCAACATGAACGCGCTCGGCCAGCCCAGGAGCTGGACCGACCATCTGCTCTGGCATCATGCCGCGCACACCGTCGATCTGTTCGCGTATCAGACGGGCAGCGAGATCGTCGCCGCCAACGCCCTGCAGGGGCCGATCCATCCGCAACTGGGCATCGCCATGGATATGTCGATCCAGTTGAAATCGGGCAGCGGGGCGATCTGCACGCTGAGCCTGTCCTTCAACAACGAAGGGCCGCTGGGCACCTTCTTCCGCTACATCGGCGACAGCGGTACCTACATCGCCCGCTATGACGATCTTTTCAACGGCAGGGAAGAGAAGATCGACGTCTCGAAGGTGGCGGTGTCGATGAACGGCATCGAGCTGCAGGATCGTGAATTCTTCGCTGCCATCCGTGAAGGACGCGAGCCCAACGCCAGTGTCGCCAGGGTGCTGCCGTGCTATCGCACGCTGGCGCAGCTCGAAAAACAGCTTGGATAAACTCCATGCAGCAGCGGCGCATCGGTGCGGACAGCGTTTCGGCCCTCGGTCTGGGCTGCATGAACCTCAGTCACGCCTACGGCACGCCGCCTTCGCAGGCGCAGGCCGAGATACTGCTGCGGCGTGCGCTCGAGCGTGGCATCACCTTCTTCGATACGGCGGCGCTCTATGGCTTTGGCCGCAACGAGTCCCTGCTCGGGCAGGTACTCAGGACGCAGCGCCAGAAAATTTTTCTTGCCAGTAAATGCGGCCTGACCGGGGTGGATGGCCGGCGTGTCCTCGACGGGCGGCCACAAACCCTGCGGCGTACCTGTGACGAGAGTCTGCGCCGGCTGCAGACCGATGTCATCGACCTGTATTACCTGCATCGCTGGGACAAACGTGTGCCCATTGAAGAGAGCGTGGGCGCACTCGCCGATCTGGTGCGTGCCGGCAAGGTGCGCCACATCGGCCTCTCGGAAGTCTCGGCGGCAACCCTGCGCCGTGCCCACGCCGTGCATCCGGTGGCCGCCCTGCAGTCGGAGTATTCGCTGTGGACGCGCAATCCGCAGATCGGCGCGCTGGCGGCCTGCCGCGCGCTGGGAGTGAGCTTCGTCGCCTTCGGCCCGCTGGCGCGCGCCTTTCTCACCGGCACCTTGCAGGACCCGCAAACAGAGCTGGAAGAAAAGGACGTGCGGCGCAACATGCCGCGCTTCGCACCGGAGAACTATGCGAAGAACCTCGCACTGCTGCCCGCCTACCGGCAGCTCGCCCGGGAAGCGGGCTGCACGCCGGCACAGCTCGCCCTTGCCTGGCTGCTGGCACAAGGCGAAGACATCGTGCCGATCTTCGGTACGCGCGATCCGGTCCATCTGGACGAGAACGCCGGCGCAACCGATGTGCGGCTCGAGCGCAGCCTCCTCGAACGGCTCGATGCGCTGATCAACCGGCACAGCGTTGCCGGCGAACGCTACAGCGCGGCGACACTCGCCGAGATCGATAGCGAGAATTTCTGACATGAGTGCCGGCAAGACAACCTGCAAGGTGCGCCGGCCGGGCGCCCGGCGACCCTGATCATGGCCAGGATCGTGGGCGGCATCGGCTGCACCCCTGTTCCGGCGACCGGCCATGTGCCGGCCGGCCATCTGCAGGGCGATCCCGGCTGGAAGCCGTTCTTCGACGGTTTTTTGCCCGTGCAGGCCTGGCTTGCCCAAACGCAGCCGGATGTCGCGGTGGTGATCCACAACGATCACGGTTTGAATTTTTTCCCCGACAAGATGCCGACCTTCGCCATCGGTACGGCCGCCGAATACCGCAATGCGGATGCTGGCGACGGACTGCCGTCGCATGCCGGTGATCCGGCCCTGTCCCGGCATCTCATCGAGTCGCTGGTTGGCGAGGAATTCGACATCCTTTCCTGCCAGGAGATGCTCGTCGATCACGCCTTCACCCAGCCGCTCGAACTGCTCTGGCCGGGCCGGCACCCCTGCCCGGTGCGCTCCGTGCCGGTATGCATCAACACCTTGCAGCATCCGCTGCCGACACCGGCGCGCTGCTTCAAGCTGGGCCGGGCGATCGGGCGGGCGATCGAGTCCTGGCAGAGCGATGCGCGTGTCCTGGTGATCGGCACCGGCGGCCTCTCGCACCAGATCGATGGCCGGCGCGCCGGTACCATCAACAAGAAGTTCGACCTGATGTTCATGGACACGCTGATCGCCGACCCGCTCTGGGTGACGCGCTATTCGATCCTCGATCTGATCGGGATGGCCGGCACGCAGGGCATCGAGCTGCTGATGTGGCTCACCATGCGTGGCGCACTGCCGGGCGAGGTCAGCAAGGTGCACGCGAACTATCATGTCCCGCTGGCAAACGCCGCCTCCGGCCTGATGGTCATGGAAGGCGCATAGCCGATCCTTCACAACACGACGCATCAACGACACCCCACCCCCATGCAAGGAGACAGACCATGAAAACCCAGGTTGCCATCATCGGTGCCGGCCCCTCCGGATTGATCCTCGGCCAGTTGCTCGCCAAGGCGGGCATCGATGCCATTCTTCTCGAGGCGCACACGCCCGAATACGTGCTCGGACGCATCCGCGCCGGTGTGCTCGAGCAGGTCGCCGTCGATCTGCTCGATGAAGCGGGTGTCGGTGCGCGCATGCACGCCGAAGGACTGCCGCACGAAGGTTTCGATCTGCTGATCGAAGGCCGGCGCCATCACATCAGCCTCGAGCAGCTCACCGGCGGCAAGAAAGTCATGGTGTACGGCCAGACCGAACTCACCAAGGACCTGATGCAGGCGCGCCAGGCCGCCGGACTGAAGACGGTGTATGAAGCAAAGGAAGTCAGCATCCATGACTTCGATGGCGCGAAGCCGCGCGTACGCTACAAGAAAGACGGCCAGAGTCACGAGATCGAATGCACCTTCATCGCCGGCTGCGACGGCTTTCACGGTGTCTGCCGCGCCAGTGTGCCCCCGGGCTCGATCACCAACTACGAACGCGTCTATCCCTTTGGCTGGCTCGGATTGCTCTCCGACACGCCGCCCGTCTCCGACGAGCTCATCTACATCAAGCATGCGCGCGGCTTCGCCCTGTGCAGCATGCGCTCGATGACGCGCAGCCGCTACTATGTGCAGGTGCCGCTCACCGAGAAGGTCGAGAACTGGTCGGACGACGCCTTCTGGAACGAACTGCGTCACCGCCTTGACGACGAGGCCAACGAGCGCCTCGTCACCGGCCCTTCGCTGGAGAAGAGCATCGCGCCGCTGAGGAGCTTCGTTGCCGAGCCGATGCGCTTTGGCCGCCTCTTCCTCGCCGGCGACGCCGCACACATCGTGCCGCCCACGGGAGCGAAGGGGCTCAACCTCGCCGCCAGCGACGTGCGTTATCTCGCACGCGCTTTCATCGAGTATTTCAAGGAACGCAGCGAATCGGGCATCGACCATTACTCCGTACGCTGCCTGCGCCGCGTCTGGAAAGCCGAGCGCTTCTCCTGGTGGATGACCAACCTGATGCACGTCTTCCCCGACACCAACCCCTTCGAGCAAAAGGCGCTCGATGCCGAGCTCGATTACGTCGTGCACTCGCTGGCCGGGCGCACCACACTGGCGGAAAACTACGTCGGACTCCCCTTCGAGGACTGAGCCGGTCCAAAAGTCAGTCCTCGTGATACGGCGCCTGCGATCACACGCGGGCGCCGTACCGTTTCACCATGACTATTTCTTCGGTGCGCCCTTGCACACCGACATGCCCGGCGGCGGATTCTCCGACCACTTGCCACGGCACAGATCGAAGCGGATCGGCTCGACACAGCCGGTGTGCAGCAGCTTCATGAAGTCGTTGGACACATCGCCGCATTCCGCCCGGATGCGCGCCCGGAACTGCTCATCGATGCTGGGAGGAGGGGGAGGAGGGGGCGCCTCGACCTGGGCAGCGGCCGGTGCATTTTTTTCGGCTGCAGCGGGTTTCGCTGCTTTCACCGTGCGGGATTTGCGCCTGGGCGGTTGCTTCTCGGCAGCGGCGGGTGCAGTCGCTGTTTCTGCCGTCGCAGGCGTGCCCGCCGCCGCGCTCGAATCCGCCGCTGCGCTCGAGTCCGCGGCCGGCGCTGTATTCACGCTCCCGGCAGCCGCGCCCGGTGCAGTGTTTTCCGCTGCGGTGGCTGCCTGCGGTGCCGATGCGCCTTCATCACCCGGTTGCATGAAAAACCGGTAATAAGCGAGCAACGCGCTCGCCAGCAGCAGCACAATCACGATAAGGCCGATGATGACCGGCCGCGCACTGCTCGTCTGTCCCGCCGGTGTAATGGCCGCCCCTGCGGTACCGGACGTCTTGTCGTCGTTTGCCATGAATCGATTCCCCTTGGTTTTATTGAAGCGGCATTATCGCCGAAATGCCGATTCAGGCAAAAGTCAGTGGTGGTGGGACGGCGCACCTTCCTCCCTCCTGATTGAAGAAGAGACATCGGTGGCTACGATGGCGGTACCATGAGGCCACTACTCTTTTCAAACCGTGCCAGGACACCAAGACAGAATAAAACCGACGATGAACCGGATCGAGCCCGACTTATCCCTTGCACACGTCCGCAAGGGTGCCGCAGACGAGTGGCACACGCATGAGCAACGTAATCATCTGGAATCCGTCGCGGAGCTTGCTGGCAGGTTCGCCGCTCCCATGGGCGGGAGTAGTTGGGCGTCCATCGCCGGACTCTGGCATGACCTGGGCAAATATCAGCCGGCCTTTCAGGATTACATTCACTCGGCCAGCGGCATGGAGGCGCATATCGAGACGGCGCCCGGCCGCGTCAAGCATGCCATTGCCGGTGCAATCCATGCAGTGGAATCCCTTGGTGCTTACGGCAAGCTCATTGCCTATCTGATCGCTGGCCATCACGCCGGCTTGCCAGACTGGCACCCCGAGGGAAACGGTGCCGCGCTGTCCCAGGAACTGCGCGATGAGAGGGAAACGCTTGAGGCGTCCCTTGCCGCTGGTATCCCGGACGAAATTCTCTCGCCTCCGATTTCTCTTGCGAAACCGCCGATCCAAAAGGCAGGGGAGTTGCACCTTTGGCTGCGCATGCTGTTCTCCTGTCTCGTGGATGCGGACTTTCTCGACACCGAAGCCTTCATGGACGAGGGGCGGGCCGGCTTGCGAGGTGGTCACGCTACGATTGCCACGTTAAGGACAGCGTACGAGCGCCACATGGTGGAAAGCTTCTCCGCTGCCGACACGCCCGTCAAGCGCCTGCGGGCGGAAATCCGCGAGGCCTGTCTTGCCCGGGCAGGCGATGCGCCGGGACTGTTCAGCCTTACCGTGCCCACCGGCGGAGGCAAGACACTGGCTTCCCTCGGTTTCGCCTTGCACCACGCCTGCCAACATGGTCTGTCGCGGGTGATTTACGTCATCCCTTACACCAGCATCATCGAACAGACCGCCGAAGTGTTCCGTAGTGTGTTCGCCAGCATCGAACCCATGCCGGTGATAGAGCACCACAGTAATCTGGAAGTCGAGCACGAGACTGCCCGGAGCCGGATTGCCGCCGAGAACTGGGATGCCCCTGTCGTCGTGACGACCAATGTCCAGTTTTTTGAATCTCTCTATGCGGCGAAGCCTTCCCGCTGCCGCAAGCTGCACAACATCGCCAACTCGGTGGTGATCCTCGACGAGGCGCAACTGCTGCCGCCGGAGCATCTGACCCCCATCCTCGATACCTTGCGCCAGTTGATGGAACATTATCGAGTGTCCGTGATTATTTCCACAGCAACGCAGCCCGAGCTATGCAAGAGTCGGCGGGATGCTTTCGGCCGCGTTGAACTGGCCGGCCTCGGCGAAACGCGGGAGCTGGCGCCCGACCCGACCCGGCTGTACCGGGAACTGGAGCGGGTGAGCGTAGCCCTGCCACCCCCGGGCGGAGCACGGCAGAACTGGCATGAGGTGGCCTCGGAACTGACAGAGCATGAACAGATTCTCTGCATCGTCAATCGTCGCGATGACGCGGCGGAACTGTGGCGGCTTCTGCCGTCGGGCACACTGCATCTGTCCGCCCGCATGTGCGGTGCCCACCGGGCCGAAATCATTACCGAGATTCGCCGGCGTCTGGCGGCAGGCGAAGCCGTCCGGGTGGTCAGCACGCAGCTTGTCGAGGCCGGTGTCGACCTCGACTTCCCGGTGGTCTATCGTGCCATGGCCGGGCTCGATTCCATCGCGCAGGCCGCCGGCCGCTGCAACCGCGAAGGAAATCTGCCGGGCAAGGGCCGCATGGTGGTGTTCAACCCGCCGAAACCTTCGCCCAGCGGCCTGCTGCGCAAGGCAGAGGATGCGGCGAACAATGTTTTGACAGGCTCATCTGGTGAGCCTCTGACCCTGGATAATTTCCGCAAGTTCTTCAAGCATTTCTACTCCAGCGTGAACAGCCATGACAGGGAAGGTGTAATGGACTTGTTGAGCAAAGATGCCGTCCAAGGAGAGATTCAGTTCCGTACGGCGGCGCAGAAGTTTCGCCTGATAGCGGACGAAGGTCAGCGACCGGTGTTTGTGTGCTGGGGGGAAGGGGCTGATCTGATCGACCTGTTGAAGGGCAACGGACCGAACAGGGAGCTCATGCGCAAGCTGCAGCGCCACACCGTCACCCTCTACGAATACCAGTGGAAAAAGCTGCTGGCGAGCGGTGACCTGAAAATGCACAAGGATTTCATTATTCAGAGCAGTGAGTCGCTTTACCATCCGGCACTCGGACTGCTGCCCGAGGCGCCGGATTATGCGCCGGGCAGTCTGGTGGTATGAAAGGAGAATCCTTGAAAACCTATTGCCTTGAAGTCTCCGGCGACTTCGCCTGCTTCACCCGTCCGGAAATGAAGGTGGAGCGCGTGAGTTACGACGTCATTACCCCATCAGCCGCCCGGGCGGTGTTCGAAGCCATCCTGTGGAAGCCGGCAATCCGCTGGCGGATCAGGAAGATTGAAGTACTCAAGCCGATCCGCTGGATTTCCCTGCGCCGCAACGAAGTGGGCGCCGTGGTGCCAATGGGTAGCGTCAAGACGGCCATGAACAGAGGCACGGGAGATTTGGCTCTTTACGTGGAAGATGAGCGCCAGCAGCGGGCAGGCCTGTTTCTGCGCGATGTGGCCTATCGGCTCCATGCCGACCTGGAAGTGCTGTCCGAGGTCGGCGCCAACAATCCACCGCCCAAGTTCTGGGAAATGTTCGAACGTCGCGCCGCCAAGGGACAGTGCATTAACCAGCCCTACCTGGGGTGCCGGGAGTTCGCCTGCGACTTCCGGCTCGTGGGGGAAGCCGACCTGACAGCACCGATTTCCGAAACCCGCAACCTGGGCTGGATGCTCCACGACATGGACTTCGCAAGCCCGTCCGACCCCCGACCGCGTTTCTTCCGCGCCGAGTTGAAAGACGGCGTGCTTGTCGTGCCGGACGCGGCCAGCCCGGAGGTGAGGGGATGATCCTTCAGGCACTCAAGGAATATTACGATCGCAAGGCCGCTGATCCAGATGGTGGGCTGGCGCCCGAAGGCTTTGAGCCCAAGGTGATTCCCTTTGTCCTGGTGTTGGACGCAGATGGGCGGATGGTGCAGCTCGCCGACCGGCGGGAAGGGGAGGGAAAGAAGCGTGTGGCGAAATCCGTGCTGGTGCCCCAGGGGGTCAAGAAAACATCGGGTGTGGCTGCCAATCTGCTATGGGATACCGCCGAATATGTTCTCGGTGTCGATACGAAAGGCAAGCCTGAACGTGTCGCCGAACAACATGCGGCCTTTCGTGAACGACTGCGCAGCACCTTTGGCGACACTCCCGAAGATGCAGGGTTGCGCTCTGTTTACTTCTTCCTGGATCGTTACCGCGCCGAATCCCTGGATGCCTTGGCGACCCACCCGGCATGGCCGGAAATTCTGGAAACGAATCCCGTGATGACTTTTCGATTGAAGAGCGACACCGAACTGGTCTGTCAGAGGCCGGCGGTGATCGCTGCCCTGATTGCTGGCGGTGGCGATCCCCCGGACGGGCTATGTCTCGTCTCCGGTGAGGTGGATGTGATCGAGCGGCTTCACGCGTCCATCAAAGGCGTTTGGGGCGCGCAGACATCAGGCGCCAACATCGTGTCCTTCAATCTTGGTGCCTTCAATTCCTACGGCAAGAGCCAGAGCTTTAACGCGCCAGTCGGCAAGCGGGCTGCTTTTGCCTACACCACGGCGCTGAATCACATGTTGGCGAAAGGCTCCCGCCAACGTGTCCAGGTGGGCGATGCCTCGACGGTGTTCTGGGCCGAGAAGACCAGCGGTGCCCAGTTCGAGTCAGCCTTCCTCGATTTTCTCGATCCGCCGCGAGACAACCCGGATGCTGGCACCCAGGCGGTGGCGAGCCTCTATCATTGCGTTCGCGACGGCCGGCCCTTCACCGCCGATGATGGCCAGCGCTTTCATGTCCTGGGGCTGGCGCCCAACGCGGCGCGCATTGCTGTCCGTTTCTGGCATGTGGCCGCCATTGGCGAGATGGGGCGCGCCTTCCATCGTTACTTCGACGAAGTTGACATCACCCGCCCGGCCTACGAGGTCGGTGCGCCGCTGACCCTGTTCCGCCTGCTGACCGCCACCGCCCTGCTCGGCAAGGCCGAGAATATTCCACCCAACCTGGGTGGCGATGTCATGCGTGCCATCCTGAGCGGTGGCCGTTTCCCCGAAACCCTGATGCAGGGCGCCTTGCGGCGTATCCGCGCCGAGCGGGAGGTGACCTACCCCCGAGCCGCACTGCTCAAGGCCTATCTCATTCGCAACCTCAACGACAAGGAGATCACCGTGTCGCTCAATCTGGAAAACACCGATCCCGGCTACCGTCTCGGCCGATTGTTCGCTGCGCTCGAGCGAGCGCAGGAACTTGCTCAAGGCAACCTCAATGCCAGCATTCGAGAACGCTATTACGGTGCCTTCTCCACCACGCCGATTACCGTACTGCCGTTGCTGATGAAGCTCAAGAATCACCATCTTGCCAAGCTCGCCAATTCCACGTTTCTGGAGAAAACCCTTGGCGAAATTGTGGATGGTCTGGGCGATATTCCGCCGCGGCTTTCTTTGGCCGAGCAGGCACGCTTCGCCGTCGGCTATTACCACCAGCGCCAGGTGTTCTTCACCCGGCGTGACAAGGAATCATCCGATCAACCCGTCACCGACAAGGAATGACCATGAGCCTTAATCATCGCTACGACTTCGTTTTGCTGTTCGACGTGAAGGATGGCAACCCCAACGGCGATCCCGACGCCGGCAACCTGCCGCGCCTCGATGCCGAAACCGGCCACGGGCTGGTGACGGATGTTTGCCTCAAGCGCAAGGTGCGTAATTACGTAGGCCTGACCCACGACGAGAGGCCCCCCTACGAGATTTATGTCAAGGAAAAAGCTGTGCTCAACAAGCAGCACGAGCGAGCCTATGAAGGCATTGGCAAGGCCGATCTGCTCAAGGGGGACGACAAGAAACGCAAAGGGGGTGATGCCGTCGATGAAGCACGCCAGTGGATGTGCAAGAATTTTTTTGATGTTAGAACCTTTGGCGCCGTCATGTCGACGGGGGTGAATTGTGGCCAGGTGCGCGGCCCGGTACAGCTCACCTTTGCCCGTTCCGTCTCGCCCGTTGTAGCCCTGGAACACTCGATCACACGTATGGCCGTAGCGACCGAGGCCGAAGCGGAAAAACAGCAGGGCGACAATCGCACCATGGGCCGCAAGTTCACCGTTCCCTACGGCCTTTATCGCGCGCACGGTTTTGTCTCCGCGCATTTGGCAAAGCAGACCGGTTTCGGTGAAGACGATCTCAAATTGCTGTGGGAGTCGCTGACCAACATGTTCGACCATGATCGCTCGGCGGCGCGTGGCGAGATGACGACGCGGGGCCTGTACGTCTTCTGTCATGAAGGAGAACTGGGCGACGCGCCGGCACACAGCCTTTTCGATCTCATCCAGGTCAAGCAGAACGATCCCGGCGAGGCGGCACGGGGATTCGGGGATTTCTCGGTGACCGCCCCGCCTGCCGGACCGCTGGCCGACTTCCCGCGTGTGACGCTGGAGCGGAAAGTCGGGTAAGCGGCGTACCTCGAAACGCCTTTTCTTTATGTAGTCCATGGAATACACTCAAGCGTGAAGCAGATTGTTACCACCGAAGTCTTCGACGACTGGTTCGCGGCCTTGCGGAATGCGCGGGGGAAAGCCCGCATCCAGGCGCGCATCGACCGGGCGCAACTCGGCAACTTCGGCGATTGCGAGCCGGTAGGCGAGGGAGTGTCGGAAATGCGCATCCATCATGGCCCCGGTTACCGCGTTTACTTCGTGCAACGCGGCCTTGAGGTGGTGATCCTGCTGGCGGGAGGCGACAAGTCCTCTCAGACGAAGGACATCAAGCTGGCGCTGGACATGGCGCGCAGCCTGTAGGAGGCGACGATGGGAAAGATCAAGCTGCACCAGTGGGATTCCGCGGAACACCTGAAAACGGACGAGGACATGGCCTTCTATCTGGAGGCCTGTCTTGAGGAAGGCGACCCGGCCCTGATTACGCACGCCCTCGGCGTGATTGCCCGAGCGCGCGGCATGACGCAACTGGCGCGCGATACCGGCCTTTCCCGCGAGAGCCTGTATACGGCACTTTCAGCCGAAGGCAATCCTGAATTCGCCACGGTGATGAAAGTGCTCAAAGCGCTCCGTATCCGGCTGCATGCCGAGCTGACGCATGGGTGATGGAGCCGGAAGACCCCATTCCGCTCTCTTCCCTTGAACACTGGAGCTACTGCCCGCGCCAGTGCTGCCTGATTCACGCCGAGCAGGTCTTCGCCGAAAATATTCATACCTTGCGCGGCCAGGCCATCCATGCCCGCACCGACGAGCCGGGCGTCGAGGCCGGCTATGAAGGGCGTCGCATAGCCCGCGCCGTGCCTCTCTGGTGCGACCGGCTCGGCCTGGTGGGCAAGTCGGACGTGGTGGAGTTCCTGCCCGATGGCACACCCTATCCTGTGGAATACAAGCACGGCAAGAAGCGCGAGAAGCGGCATGATGACATCCAGCTTGCCGCCCAGGCGCTGTGTCTTGAGGAAATGACCGGCAAGGCGGTGCCGTTCGGCGCCATCTATCACGCCAGTTCCCGACGGCGGAGAGAGGTGGCGATCACGGCGGAGCTGCGTCAGGCGGTGGAAACCTGTGTTGTCGAGGTGCGCGCCGCCCTGCGGGGACTGACTTTGCCGCCGCCCCTGAACGACAAACGCTGCCGCGAATGCTCGCTGGCCGAGCTTTGCCAGCCTGAAGCATTGGCCGGGCGCGAGCGCCAGCGGCACCTCGCGGAAACGTTGTTCGAGCCGAATGGCGAAGGGAGCTGATCATGCGCACGCTGCTCAACACTCTGTACGTCACCACACCGCATGCCTATCTGCACCTCGACAACGACACGGTGCGCATCGAGGTGGAGCGGGAGACGAAGCTGCGCGTGCCCTTGCATCACTTGGGCGGCGTCGTCGTTTTCGGCAATGTACTGGTCTCCCCGGCACTGATGCACCGGCTGGCGGATCAGGGGCAGAGCCTGGTGCTGCTCGATGGCAACGGCCGCTTCAAGGCGCGGCTGGAGGGGCCGGTGTCGGGCAACATCCTGCTGCGCCGCGCCCAGCACGAGAAAGCGGGCGATGGTGCATTTGCGCTGCGCGTGGCGCGCGCCTGCGTGGCGGGCAAGCTGCGCAACTGCCGCCAGGTGCTGTTGCGCGGCGCACGGGAGGCGAAGAGCGAGCCGGATACCGCGGTACTTTCGCGTGGTGCGGATGATCTCGCCGCTTCCTTGCGCGCGCTGCCGGCGGCGGCAGATCTCGACACCGTTCGCGGCATGGAGGGCGAGGCGGCACGGCAGTATTTTGCTTGTGTCAATCACCTTGTTCGCGCCGATGCGCGTGAGGATTTTGCGCTCGATGGCCGGACGCGGCGTCCGCCGCGCGACCGCATGAATGCGCTGTTGTCGTTTCTCTATTCCATGTTGATGAATGATTGCCGCTCGGCCGTGGAATCGGTAGGGATGGACCCGCAGCTCGGATTTCTCCATGCCGTGCGGCCGGGGCGCGCCGCTCTGGCGCTGGACTTGATGGAGGAATTTCGTCATCAGGCCGACCGTCTCGCCCTGACACTCGTCAATCGCGGGCAGGTGCGGACGAACGATTTTGCGCAGCATGAGGGTGGCGGCGTCACCCTGAACGAGCAAGGGCGCAAGGTCGTGGTGGTGGCCTGGCAGGAAAGAAAGCAGGAAGAGCTTTCCCATCCGCTGCTGGAGACGCCTGTGGCGCTCGGCTTGCTGCCGCAGTTGCAGGCACGTCTGCTCGCCCGCACGCTGCGCGGCGACATGGATGAGTATCTGCCGTTTTTGATGAGGTGACCCATGCTGGTGATCGTTTGCTACGACGTCAATACCGAAACCCGTGCGGGCCGGCGACGCCTGCGGCGCGTGGCGCGCACCTGCGAAGGTGTCGGTCAGCGCGTGCAGAAATCGGTGTTCGAATGCCAGATCGACCTGGTGAAAATGGAAGAGCTCGAGCGACGTCTGCTGGCGGAAATCAATCCAGAGGAGGACAACCTCCGTCTCTACCGGATGCCGGATACGCGCGGCTGCGAGGTACGACAGCATGGCATATTCAGGGCGACGGACTTTGAAGGGCCGCTGGTGGTGTAGAGTGTGTCTTGCGCGAACATGAAGCGACGGACGTTATGGCGACAGGTTCGCGCAATGAGCAAGCGTTTGATTTTTCAGGCTGGCGAAGGCTGATCGGAAAACCGATGAGGTTGCGGAAAATCGTTCGAGCGTCGGTTCGCGCAAAGCGGGCTGAAAATTCTGCAAACTCCGCCTGTTGCGCGCGAACAGATGCGCCCCCCGAATTCGGGGGGCGAGGATTGAAACA
>CAZSHO010000005.1:0-30088 GCA_964607005.1 uncultured Rhodocyclaceae bacterium | reverse complement strand
TGATGCGCCCCCCGAATTCGGGGGGCGAGGATTGAAACAATCATGGCCTTGTCTGGCGCAGGGGGCGGCGGCGATGCGCCCCCCGAATTCGGGGGGCGAGGATTGAAACGCTCGGATCGCCGCTGATACTGCCAGCTATCGCGGATGCGCCCCCCGAATTCGGGGGGCGAGGATTGAAACAATTGCACGCTGCCGTTCCTCCGCCGCGTCTAGGGATGCGCCCCCCGAATTCGGGGGGCGAGGATTGAAACTCATTTATAGCCCCAATACTGCCCCTTTGACCCTGATGCGCCCCCCGAATTCGGGGGGCGAGGATTGAAACGCACATCGGCCAGGGCCGCCGCGACCTTGGCTTGGGATGCGCCCCCCGAATTCGGGGGGCGAGGATTGAAACCGCGAGGCGCCGGTTGCGCGTTGTGCGCTACTCCAGATGCGCCCCCCGAATTCGGGGGGCGAGGATTGAAACTGGGCGGTAACTGAAAGGAAATGGAAATGATTACGATGCGCCCCCCGAATTCGGGGGGCGAGGATTGAAACGCTTTGAGAATGGTTTTCACCAGAGAAGCCGGAAGATGCGCCCCCCGAATTCGGGGGGCGAGGATTGAAACCAGGTGGGCAGAATGGCACGACATGAACGGCGCGGGATGCGCCCCCCGAATTCGGGGGGCGAGGATTGAAACGACAAGTTCGCCCCGGCGCCGCGCTTCGCCCGCAGGATGCGCCCCCCGAATTCGGGGGGCGAGGATTGAAACAAGGACGCCGGACACCTGAGCATGATCGAACATGGGATGCGCCCCCCGAATTCGGGGGGCGAGGATTGAAACGCGCCGGTCGGCACAACAATATCCCGCATCCGGTCGATGCGCCCCCCGAATTCGGGGGGCGAGGATTGAAACTCGATGGTACGCGGCTTACGGCCATCGACAAGTAAGATGCGCCCCCCGAATTCGGGGGGCGAGGATTGAAACCATGTTATCCACCGAAAGGTCAGCCTTTGTCGTAAGATGCGCCCCCCGAATTCGGGGGGCGAGGATTGAAACATTTCAGGCACGAAGTCTGCGCAAGAAGCCTTCCGATGCGCCCCCCGAATTCGGGGGGCGCGGATTGAAACGATACGGCCACGGAAACACCTAATCTCACGGTTGATTTATAGCGAAATTATCCGTATATATCAAAATTACGATATAACTAGTTATAGATTGATATATATGGATCCAATCAAAAATCCGTTTTCGCCTGGTGCAGGTTCACCGCCGCCGGAGCTGGTGGGCCGCGCGCCGGTGCTGGAGCAGGCTCGTATCCTGCTGGGGCGCATCCTGGCGGGCCGTTCGGAGAAAAGCTTGCTGCTGACGGGGTTACGCGGAGTTGGCAAGACAGTCTTGTTGAACGAGATTCGGCGCCTGGCCAGCGCGGCAGGCTATCGGACGATAGAGATCGAGGCCCACGAAGACAAGCGCCTGGGGCCACTGCTCGCGCCCAGCCTGCGGCGGCTTCTCTACGATCTGGATCGACTGGCCGGGGCGGGCGACAAGGTCAGGCGCGGCCTGGCGGTGCTGCGCGGCTTCATCTCCGCGATCAAGGTGACGGTCGGCGATGTGGACATCGGGCTGGACATCGAGCCGGAAAAGGGCGTCGCTGATAGTGGCGATCTGGAGATCGATCTGCCCAACCTGCTGGTAGCGGTCGCTGAGGCTGCCGCCGAACGGAACAGCGCGGTGGCGCTGCTGATCGACGAAGTCCAGTATTTCAGCCAGAAGGAACTGGGCGCGCTGATTATGGCGATGCACAAGGTGCAGCAGCGCCAGTTGCCGATGGTGCTGGTCGGCGCCGGCCTGCCGATACTGCCTGGTCTTGCCGGTGAATCGAAGTCCTATGCGGAACGGTTGTTCAGCTTTCCTCCTATCGGGGCCCTCGCGGAAAGCGATGCGCTCAAGGCGCTGCAGGATCCCGCGCAGGCTGCCGGCGTGAGTTTTGCCCCCGAGGCTCTGGCCGAGATTTACAGGATGACAAAGGGGTATCCCTACTTCCTTCAGGAGTGGGGTTATCAAGCCTGGAACCTGGCGACAACGAGCCCCATCGGTCTTGATGTGGTGGCGGGTGCGACATTGACCGTGATTCACCGGCTCGACGAGAACTTCTTCCGTGTCCGCTTCGATCGGCTGACGCCAGCAGAAAAGAAATTCCTTCGTGCCATGGCGGAACTGGGGCCGGATGCGCATCGTACAGGCGACATAGCGGCGGAGCTCGGCGTACAGATCAACTCCCTCGGCCCGGTGCGGGCCAAGCTTATCAGGAAGGGAATGATTTACAGCCCGGCCCACGGTGAAATGGCATTCACCGTGCCGCTGTTCGACGAGTTCATGCGACGCGCAATCCCGGAGTTTACCCGCTGATGAGCAGGTGGATGATTTGCAGAATCTCGTTGCGGAACGCCTTCGTCTGGCCGGCTCCGGCTTCCCCGACATCCCGGCGTGCTGCTTCGGCAAACTCGCTCCGGGCCGCTTGCACGAAGCGGAACTTCACTTGCCGTATTCGCCTTTTTGCTCGCGACGCCGGGATGTCGTTGTAGGATGCGCCCCGAATTCGGGGGCGAGGATTGAAACAATGACAAGGTGAACGATTCTTTCGAGGTGTCCTCGAGTTCATGTGGATACCATTTTGTTTTCTTTACGGATTTATCAGTCAGTAAAGGGCGGCAAAAGTCAGTCCTCGCGATACGGCGCCTGTCATCGTTTTGCCGCCTGCTGCCGGCCACGTTGCGCGGGCCGTGGGGCGTCGATGCCGGTGAGCGCTGTATAATGGCCTCGCTGTAGAGCCAAAGACTGCTTCTCCGCTGCGTGCCCTCCCTCCTGTTGTTCGTGCGTTCCGGTCGTTGTCTTGCCCTGGCCCTACCCACTCGACCCCGTTCCTGAACGGGCCATCGCGTCGGCCTTTGTGTCGGCTGTGTCCAACCACAAGACCAAGGAGCTGCCATGTTGCTGGCAACCGATCTGGACGGCACTTTTCTTGCCGGTTCCCCCGAAGACAGGCAGCGCCTGTATCAGCTGGTCAACTCCCGCCCGGAAATCAAGCTTGCCTTTGTCACCGGACGGGGGCTTGAAGTCGTCATGCCTTTGCTGGCGGATCCTTCCATTCCGACGCCGGACTACATCATCTGCGATGTCGGTGCGACGGTCGTCGAGGGCCGCAGCCTGCAGCCGGTGCAGCCCCTGCAGGCGCAGATCGACAGCCGCTGGCCGGGCGAGCGTGTGGTGGCCGAGGCAATGCAGGCTTTCGGTCATATTGAGCGCCAGGAGGTGCCGCAGCAGCGGCGCTGTTCCTATTTCTGCAAGGAGGACGATCTGACGCGTGAGGTCGAGGAGGCCGTTGCCGCGCTCGACTGCGAGATCCTGTTTTCCGCGCATCGTTATCTCGACGTGCTGCCGCGCGGCATCAACAAGGGAAGCACGCTGGAGAAGCTGATCGAGCTCTTCGGTATCGAGCGCGAAGCGGTGCTGGTGGCGGGGGACACGCTCAACGATCTGGCCATGTTCGAGCGTGGTTTCTGCGGTGTGTGTGTGGGTGAATCGGAGCCGGCACTGCTCGCGTCGACGCAATCATTGGAGAATGTGTTTCATGCGCAGCGGCCGGGTTGCGCCGGCATTCTCGATGCCTTGTTGCATTTCCAGTTTGTCAGTCCGCAGGGGATCGAGGCGAAGCTGCTGGGCAGCGGCGCGCGCGGCAAGTCGAGCCTTGCCATGGTGTATCACCGCCTGCCGTTCGAGGAAGTCATGGAGGAGGGAAAGCTGGTGCGCCGGCGGCCCGCTTCGCCCAACGGCATCATTCCGACGTTGTTGTCTTTTTTCGCGCAGGGACAGCGCGGCTCGTGGATCGCCTGGGCGATTCACGACTCGCGCCGCACGCAGCCGTTCGAGACACGGGTGGCGGTCGATGCCGAGCGCTATCCGGGCCTGATGGCGGCGCGTGTTCCGCTCACCAAGGAGAAGGTCGATATTTTCTACAAGCGCTTTTCCAAGGAGGCGTTCTGGCCGACCCTGCATACGTTCTGGGAACGCGCCAGCTTCCGCGAGGACGACTGGGAGGTGTTCTTGCAGGTCAATCGCCTGTTCGCCCAGCACACGGCGGCGGAAATGGCGCAGGAGGCGATGGTCTGGATCCACGACTACAACCTGTGGATGGTGCCGGCCTTCCTGCGCGAGATGCGCCCCGATCTGAAGATCGCTTTTTTTCATCATACCTATTTCCCTTCGGCGGACGTTTTCAATGTGCTGCCGTGGCGGCGCACGATCATCAGCAGCCTGTTGCAATGTGACTACATCGGTTTTCATATCCCGCGCCAGGTGGAAAATTTCGTCGATGTGGCACGCGGGGTGGCGCCCTTGAATGTCCTCGAGCGGCGCGCCTGTGCGCCGCGCTATCTGACCTATGGCTGTGCGGTGGGGCTCGACGAGATGACCACGTCGATCGAGGTGCACGGGCGTCAGATCGGGCTGGGTGCGCATCCGGTCGGCGTCGATCTGATGCGTATCCGGGACATTCTCGGCGCTGCGGCCACGCGCGCGCAGATCGGGGCATTGCGTGCCCATACCGGCCCGACGCGCATCATCCTGTCTGTCGAGCGGCTCGATTACACCAAAGGTGTTCTCGAAAAACTGCTGGCCTTCGAGCGCCTGCTGCAGGCCCAGCCGCAACTGCAGGGAACGGTCACGCTGATCACCATCTGCGTGCCCGCCGCGCGCGAGATGACCATCTACGATGAGCTGCAGAGACAGATCGAGGCTGCGGTCGGGCGCATCAATGGCCGCTTCTCGACGCTGACGTGGACGCCGGTGCAGTTTTTCTTCCGCTCTTTTCCGTTCGAGGAGGTGGTCGCCTATTACGCCCTGGCGGACCTGATGTGGATCACGCCCCTGCGCGACGGACTGAATCTGGTCTGCAAGGAATTTGTCGCCACGCACGGCCTGTCGGGAACCCCCGGGATACTGGTGCTCTCCGAGTTCGCCGGTGCGGCGGCCGAGTTGCATGGTGCCTTGCTGACCAACCCGCACGACGTGACGGATTTGATGCAGACCTTGTGGCAGGGCATCACCCTGAGCGAGGCGGAGGCCGAAGCGCGCCTGCGCCAGATGTTCGATGTGGTGCAGCAAAATGATGTTCAGGCCTGGGGGCGTGCTTTTCTCGATGCGGCGCGAAATACCGGCCTGCGGCCAGAGGCGCCAGAACAGCTGGTGGCGTGCTGATGCGTGGAAGATCCGGAGTCCTGCCCGCACCAAGGGAGATCACGATCCTGTGAGGCCGTTTCTCCGTTTATCGTGGGGTGCGGCCCAAAGTCAGTCCTCGTGATACGGCGGGCGCCTGTCGCCCGGGCTGGTGTTCAGGCCGGTACGCCGAGGATGACGCTCGAGGCCTTGAACAGTGCGCGGACGGGCTGACCGGCCTTCAGGCCGAGCTGGCGGGCGCTTTCGTTGGTGATGATGGCGGCGAGGGTGTTGCCGCCCGGCAGTGCGAGAACGACTTCGCAATTCACCGCGCCTTTCTGGATGCGCTCGATGGTGCCGCTCAGGTGGTTGCGCGCCGAAAGCCTTGCCGTGGTGCCGGCGTCTGTCATGAGAATAATCGAAGAGGATTTGATCAGGGCGAAGGCCTGCGCGCCTTTCTTGAGTGCAAGGCTGTAGGTACTCTCGCGTGTGACAAGGGCGATGATTTTCTGGCCGCCGGAGATTTCCAGTTCGACTTCGTCATTCACTGCGCCGCTCTTCAGTGCGGTGACCTTGCCGAGAAATTGGTTGCGCGCGCTGGTTTTCATTTCCATCCTGCGGATGAGGAGAAGGTCGTCGGCGATGCCGCTTGCCTGGCGCCCGAGTTGATCGACGAACTGGCGATGTTCACGTTCGATGATGCGAAAGTTCTCGACGAGTTGCGTGCCGCGCTGTGTGAGACGCGTGCCGCCGCCGCCCTTGCCGCCGGCCAGGCGCTCGACGAGCGGCTCGCCGGCGAGATTGTTCATGGTGTCGATGGCATCCCAGGCGGCCTTGTAGCTCATGCCGATGGCCTTGGCCGCCTGCGTGATGGAGCCCGATTCGGCGATCTGCGCGAGCAGGTCGATGCGGCCGTGGCCACCGAAATTCTCGCCGCCGACAGTCATCCAGACCGAGCCGCGCAGTTCGATGGGCTTGGGTTTTCTGGCCATGGTTGCGTCTTCCTTCGTGGGTTCGGACGCAAAGCATATCGGTAAATGGTCGCAGCGGCTGCATCCGGGAGGGCGAAGATCCGCGATTTTTTGCCGCGCTCCCAGTTCGGCGAAGAGAAAACGCTTCCATTTCAGGTTCTGCGTGTTGCGCGCGGCGAGGGGGCCGAAATACTCGGCCAGCAGGCGGGTGACTTCTTCGCGTCCGGCCAGTCCCAGGTCCTGCCAGAGATGGCGCTCGCCGTGACAGGCGGCGGCGAGGGCATGGGCCAGCCAGCGCGCAGGAGCCGGATCGGCGGTTTCATCCGTCCGATGCGAGAGCAGCAGATCGACGAGGGCGGAGAAGGTCCACGGGGTGACGCGAGGCAGGTATTCCTTCTGCGGTTGCGCGGTGTTCCCTTTCATTGCGTAGGGGTGCTCAGGTGGCGCTTGTCATGCGGTCAATTCTTCGAGGCGCTCGACGATGCGCCCGCCTTGCAGATACGAGAGGTGATCACCGAAGATCGCGGCGTCGTCCTCGTCATGGCTGATGAGGATCATCGGTACGTCGAGGCGGCGCTGCAGTTCGTCGAGCCCGGCCCGCATGTGCGTGCGCAAGGCCGGGTCGAGGGCGGCGAAAGGTTCATCGAGCAGCAGGGCGTGCGGTTGCGGTGCCAGTGCGCGCGCCAGCGCCGTGCGCTGGCGCTGGCCGCCGGAGAGTTCGGCCGGATACTGGTGAGCGAGTGCTTCGAGGTGGAAGGTGGCGAGCCAGTGATCGACGGTTTCATGGTGCGTGTCGGCGCGCGGGTTGCGCCAGCCACGGGTGAGGCCGAAGGCAATGTTCTGCCGCACCGTCAGATGCGGAAACAGGGCGTAATCCTGGAACAGATAGGCGAGCTTGCGCGCCTGCGCCGGCAGATCGATACCTGCCTTGTGATCATGAAAGGTGGTGCCACCCAGGCGGATGTGGCCTTCGTCGGGCTTGAGCAGACCGGCGATGACTTTCAGTGTCAGGCTTTTGCCGGCGCCGGAAGGGCCATAAAAAACGATGCGCCGGCTGTCGGTGCGCAGGCGCACATCCAGATGAAAACTGCGTTTGCCCGAGTGCAGCGTCTTGCGAAAATCGATGTCCAGTTCCATGGCTTCAGCGACGTGTCATGTGGTGGGCGATGCGCCCGGGGGCGAGGAAGCCGGCGGCCATCAGCACGGCGATGCAGGCGGTCGAGATGATGAGAACGAGCGTGTTGGCCAGATCGTCCTGCCCGGCCTGCACCGCCTCCCACACCGCGATCGAGAGCGTCTGCGTCTTGCCCGGAATGCTGCCGGCCACCATCAGGGTGGCGCCGAATTCTCCGAGTGCACGGGCGAAGGCGAGCAGCAGGCCGGCGAGGATGCCGCGCCAGGCGAGCGGCAGTGTGACGCGGAAGAACACGGCCAGCTCCGGGATGCCGAGTACACGGGCGGCCTGTTCGAGCTGGCCATCGACCGCTTCGAAGGCGGCACGCGCCGGCTTGAACACCAGTGGAAAGGAGATGATGCTGGCAGCGATCACCGCGCCCTGCCAGGTGAAGATGAGATGGATGCCGAAGGTCTCCTGCAGCCAGCCGCCCAGCCAGCCGTGCCGCCCGAGCAGCACCAGCAGGTAGTAGCCGAGCACCGTGGGCGGCATCACCATCGGCAGGGTGAGCAGGGTATCGAGCAGATCGCGCCCGGGGAAACTCGCCCGCGCCAGCAGGAAGCCGACCCCGACGCCGAGCAGCAGGTTGAGTGCTGTGGCCCAGCCGGCGACCTTGAGCGAGAGGGCGAGTGCTGTCCAGGCCGGGTCCATGCGATGGTGCGGCTGCTGTCAGGGTTTCTGGAAGCCGAAGCGGGCGAGCGTGGCCTGGCCTGCTGGCGAGAGTACATATTCGATGAAGCGCTGCGCTTCGTCTGCGTGTGTCGTCGCCACGGTGCGGGCGATCGGATAGGTCATGGGCATGTCGACGGGCACATCGAAGGCCACCCGTACCTTGTCTTTCATGAGCGCCGCATCAGTGATGAAGACGAAGCCGGCATCGACTTCGGCGCGCACGACGTAGTCGAGTGCTTGACGCACGTTCTGGGCGAAGATGATTTTCGGCTCGATCGCTGCCCACAGTCCGGCGGTTTCGAGGGCCCGACGTGCATAGCGCCCGATCGGGGCGACGGCCGGATTGCCCATGGTGATGCGCTGGACTGCGGGCTGCGCCAGGTCGCCCAGTGCGGCTGGGTTGAACGTGCTGGCGGCGGGGACGATCAGGACGAGGGTGTTGCGGGTGAAGTCCTGTGCTCCGGTGATCAGGTGCTGCTTGTGCGCCTGCTCCATTGTCTGCCGGTCGGCCGAAGCAAAGACGTCGACGGGCGCGCCCTTGGCGATCTGTTGCATCAATGCCCCCGAGGCGCCGAAATTGAGCAGCACCCTGGTGCCCGATCGGGTTTCGTAGTCCCGGGCGATGGCGCGAAAGGCGTCGGTCAGGCTGGCTGCGGCGGAAACGGTCAGTTCAGCAGCCTGGCCGATGCTGCAGGCGAGCAGGGCGGTGGCGGTAAGCAGGGGAAATGCGAGATGTCTGAACAGGGATTTGCATGGGGACATGGCTGGCGGGACCTATGGGTAAATGTGAGGGCTGTACGGGTTGAGCGTCATCGAGGCAGTGAGGTTTTGCGCAATATACAAGAATATATTGCGGTGGGCAATATGAATCGGTGGGGCGGACGGGAAAGTTGCTATTGCGCGGTCGTGCGACGGTACATCATGCCCCAGCCATCCATCTGCATGACGATCTGGCCGTGCTGGTTGATCATCTCCCAGCGGTTGAGCAGCAGGCCGACGCCGGGCTTGCTCTCGAGCACGCGTGCTTCGAGGACGACACTGCGCCCGTGCAGCGTGTCGCCGGGGAAGACCGGCTGGAGCCACTTGATGTCCCTGACGCCGGGGGAGGCGAGGTTGGCCGAGTCGAGCAGATAGGTCTCGACCATCAGGCGCATGGCGAGGCTGCAGGTGTGCCAGCCGCTGGCGATGAGGCGGCCGAATTGCGTGTGGCGCGCCGATTCGACGCCGGTGTGAAAGGGTTGCGGATCGAACTCGCGGCCGAAGCGGATGATGTCTTCTTCGGTGAGCGTGACACTGCGCGACTCGACGACGTGGCCGACGGGAAAATCTTCCCAGTGGAATTTTTTGACTTTCTGATCCATGAGCGTGACGTGAGCAATGAACGACGCCCGATCGTAACCGATCGGGCGTCTTCGCAACGGCCTACACTTATTTTTTTGCAGCGAAAGCGGCCAGGGCCGCCGTCCTGTCAGCGCTGACTTTTCGTGCGTGCGGACGCTCGCCGAACATTTTCACGTAAGCCGCGGCGGCAGGCAGCAGTTCCTCGACCAGATTGCGGCCAAAGACCTTCTGTGTGGCATCGCCCACCTGCGGCAGATGGATGAAGGCCGTGCTGTCGGCATGCGAGAGTGCCTTGCCGCCGATGAACGGATCAAAACGCACGAGCCGTGCCAGGCTGCGCAGACCACGCTGTACCTGCTCCTCGACTTCCTTGCGCGTCTCGTCGGAGACCTTGCCGCCGAAGAAAACTTCATAGTAGAGACGGCGTGCCGGCAATTCGACATCGAGTTCGAGGTGTGTGGCCAGCTCGCGCATGCGCGCACGCTCGAAGGGGTCTTTCGGATAGAGCGGTGTTTGCGGGTAGGCGTCCTCGATGTATTCGATGATGACCTGGGATTCGGTGAGGATGCCGTGCTCGGTGCGCAGGAAGGGCACCTTGCCCATGGCCGATTCTTTCAGCAGTTCTTCCTTTTGCGAGGGCATGACCAGCTCTTCCTGGAAGGGCACGCCCTTTTCGAGCAGCGAGAGCTTGGTTTTGTTGTAGTAGCTGCTGATGGGGAATCCGCACAACGTCAACATGGTGTTCTCCTTGAATGAAGTGATCGAATCGCGTGACGAGGCTCAGTGGCCGCGCACGCTCAGCCTTTCGGTGCCGGCTTGTATTGCAGGGATTTGTATTCGAGAAATTCCTCAAGGCCGTACTTGCCCAGCTCGCGGCCATTGCCCGATTGTTTGTAGCCGCCAAATGGCGCGTAGGCATTGAAAACACCGCCGTTGATGTCCACCTGGCCGGTACGCAGGCGCCGTGCGAATGCCGTGGCGCGCTCGTCGCTGCCGGCCCACACCGCACCGGCAAGACCATAGGGCGTGCCGTTGGCGATGCGTACCGCGTCGTCCTCGTTCTCATAGGTGACGATGCTGAGTACCGGGCCGAAGATTTCCTCCTGCTCGAGGGTGCTGCCCGGTTTGACACGGCCGAAGACGGTCGGCTTGACGTAATAGCCTTTTGGCAGACCCTCCGGGGATTCGGCACCGCCGCAGAGCAGTTCGGCACCTTCGGCGCTGCCCTTGCGGATGAACTCCTGCACGCGCGTACGCTGCGCGGCCGAGGTGAGGGGGCCGAGTTTGCTTGTCTCGTCGAATGGATCGCCGACACTGAATTTTGCCGCGGCTTCGCGGGCCAGGGTTGCTGTTTCGTCATAGCGCGCGGCGGGCACCAGCAGGCGCGTGGTGGCCGTGCAGGTCTGCCCGCAGTTGAGGAAGCAGGCGTTCACCGTGGCGCGCACGGCGGCGGCGAAGTCGGCATCGTCGAGCAGCACCGAGGCGGATTTGCCGCCCAGTTCGAGGGCCACACGCTTGACGGTTTGTGCGGCGACCTCGCCGATGCGCTTGCCGGCGCGTGTCGAGCCGGTGAAGGAGACCATGTCGACGTCGGCATGGGCGACCATCGCCTCGCCCACCACCGGACCGGTGCCGGTGACCAGGTTGAAGACGCCGGCGGGCAGTCCGGCTTCGTGGATCACCTCGGCGAGGATGAAGGCGTTGAGCGGGGCGATTTCGGAAGGTTTGAGCACCACGGTGCAGCCGGCGGCGAGCGCCGGGGCGACCTTGGCGGCGATCTGGTGCAGCGGATAATTCCAGGGCGTGATGGCGGCAACGACGCCGATCGGCTCGCGCACGACGAGCGAATGGCCGACCCTTTCCTCGAAGGGGAAATCGCCGAGCAGGCGTGCGTACACGCCGAAGGTGCCGATCGGCGAGCCGGCCTGGATCAGTGTGGAGAGCTTCAGCGGCATGCCGACTTCGCCGGCGATGGTGCGGGCAATGTCCTCGGTGCGCGCCTTGAGGCCATCCTGGATTTTCTTCAGCAAGGCGGCGCGCGTGGCTACCGGTGTTGCCGCCCAGCCGTCGAAGGCGCGCCGCGCGGCGGCCACGGCGGCGTCAACGTCGGCGGCATCCCCTTCGGGAATACGTCCCATCACCTCTTCGGTCGACGCGCTCAGCACATCGATGGTTTTTTTGCCGGAGGGGCTGGTCCAGTGTCCGTCAATATAAAATTTATCTCTGTTAATCATGGTGATATCTGCCTTTGTCGGGGGTGGGTGCGAATCATTGAAAAGTCGTGAGAAGATACCACAGTTTGAAATAATCAGACATCAAGCATTTTGCGGGAAGCCGCATGAAGTCAGCAACGGGCCAGGCACGCGCAGCCTTGATACCATGTACCGATCGGGGCAAGAATTCAAAACCGTCTGTTTCAAGGAAACCCACTCATGACCCAGGCAAACTATTCCATCCACGGCACCATCGCCCTCATCGCGCTCGACAATGCGCCGGTCAACGGCCTTGGCTTCGAGCTGCGCAGCGGCATCGTCGCCGGTCTTGATCGTGCCAGCGCCGATCCGGCGATTCAGGCGATTGTGCTGATTGGTACGGACAAGGCGTTTTCCGGCGGCGCCGACATTCGCGAGTTCAACACGCCGAAGGCTACGGCCGAACCGAATCTGCTTACTGTTATCGGTATCGTCGAGGCGGCGACCAAGCCGGTCATCGCGGCGATCAGCGGCGTGTGCATGGGCGGCGGGCTCGAGCTGGCCCTGGGCTGCCATTACCGTGTCGCTGTTGCCGGTGCGCAGATCGCCCTGCCGGAAGTGAAGCTGGGCATCCTGCCCGGTGCGGGCGGCACACAGCGCCTGCCGCGCCTGATCGGCCCGGAAGCGGCGCTCAACATGATCGTCTCGGGCACCATCGTGCCGTCGGAGCAGCTCAAGGACACGCCGCTCTTCGATGCCTTCCTCGATGGCGATCTGCAGGCCGGCGCCCTGGCCTTCGCCGAACGGGTGGTGAAGGAAAACAGGGGATTGCCGCGCGTGCGCGATCGCCGCATCGACTATCCGGACGCCGAGGGCTTCTTCATGGTTGCCCGCAACACCGTGGGCGCGCTGTCGAAAAACTTCCCGGCACCGCTGCGCTGCGTCGAGGCCGTCGCCGCGGCAGTGACGAAGCCCTTCGACGAGGGCATCCGCATCGAGCGCGCCGCCTTCGAGCATCTGGTGCAGACACCCGAATCAAAAGCACTGCGCCACGCTTTCTTCGGCGAACGCGCCGCGGCCAAGATCGCCGATGTGCCGGCTGATACGCCAACCCGCCAGATCGCCCGGGTCGGCATTATCGGGGCCGGCACCATGGGCGGGGGCATCGCGATGAACTTTCTCAACGCCGGCCTGCCGGTGACGATCCTCGAGATGAAAGAGGAGGCGCTCGAGCGTGGCATCGCCACCATTCGCAAGAACTACGAGCGTTCGCTGAAAAAGGGCAAACTCACGCAGGAGAAGCTCGATGCGCGCATGGCCTTGCTCAGGCCGACGCTCTCTTACGACGATCTCAAGGATGCCGATCTCATCATCGAGGCGGTGTTCGAGGATATCGGTGTCAAGGAGCAGGTGTTCAGGACGCTCGACGGGATTGCCAAGGCAGGCGCGATCCTCGCCAGCAATACCTCGACACTCGATGTGAACAAGATCGCACAATTCACGAAGCGCCCGCAGGATGTGCTCGGTCTGCATTTCTTCAGCCCGGCCAACGTCATGAAGCTTCTCGAAGTGGTGCGCGGGGCGGCCACTGCAAAGGACGTGCTGGCAACGGTGATGCAGGTGGCGAAGAAGATCAGGAAGACGGCGGTGGTCGCCGGTGTGTGCGACGGCTTTATCGGCAACCGCATGCTCGAACACTATGGCCGCATCGCCGGTTTTCTCGTCGAGGAAGGTGCCACCCCCTGGCAGGTCGATCGCGCGCTGGAGAAATGGGGCATGGCGATGGGGCCGTTTCGCATGAGTGACATGGCCGGCAACGACATCGGCTGGGCCATCCGCAAGCGCCGCTATGTCGAGCACCCGCAGATCCGCTACTCGCAGTTTGGCGACCGCCTCTGCGAGATGGGGCGCATGGGGCAGAAGACCGGTGCGGGCTGGTATCGCTATGAGGCCGGCCAGCGCGATGCACTCCCTGATCCGCAAGTCGAGAAAATGCTCGAAGCCTTTCGCCAGGAAAAGGGCATCACGCCGAGGAAGATCGCCGACGAGGAGATCGTCGAGCGCTGCATCTATGCGTTGGTCAATGAAGCAGCGCGCCTGCTCGAGGAGGGCATCGCCCAGCGTGCTTCCGACGTCGACATGGTGTACCTCACCGGCTACGGCTTCCCGCTCCATCGCGGCGGGCCGCTGCTCTATGCCGATCAGGTCGGTCTCTACCGCGTCGCACGCGCCGTCGGGCGCTTTGCCGTCGCCTCGGGGGATCCCTTCTGGCAGCCGGCGCCCCTGCTGGCGAAGCTCGCTGCCGAAGGCAAAACGTTCAATTGAAAGCAATCAGGCCAATGCCTTTGACTGGAGTCCAACATGACTGATGCCGTCATCGTATCCACCGCCCGCACCGCCCTGGCCAAATCCTGGCGTGGCGCCTTCAACATGACGCATGGCGCCACGCTCGGCGGCCACGTCGTCCGCCATGCCGTCGAGCGTGCCGGTCTCGATCCGGCCCTGATCGAGGATGTCATCATGGGCTGCGCCCTGCCCGAGGGGGCCACCGGCAACAATATCGCGCGCCAGATCGCGCTGCGCGCCGGCCTGCCGGTGAGCACCGCCGGCGTCACCGTCAATCGCTTCTGCTCGTCCGGCCTGCAGGCCATCGCCATGGCGGCGGGTCGTGTGCTCAATGAAGGCGTGCCGGCACTGGTGGCCGGCGGTGTCGAGTCGATTTCCTGTGTGCAGGGCGAACTGAACCCGCACATGCTGATGGAAAACTGGCTGAAGCAGAATAAACCCGAGCTCTACTGGCCGATGCTGCAGACGGCCGAGGTTGTTGCCCAGCGCTACAAGATCGGTCGCCCGGCGCAGGACGAATACGGCGCGCGCAGCCAGCAGCGCGCCGCCGCCGCCCAGGCGGCCGGCAAGTTCAAGGACGAGATCGTGCCGATTACCGTCACTGCCGGCATTGCCGACAAGGCGAGCGGGCGGCTCTTCACACAGGAGGTGACAATCGCGGCCGACGAGGGTATTCGCGCCGACACCACCTATGAGGGAGTGGCGAAGATCAAGCCCGCCACGCCGGGCGGTGTGGTTGCTGCCGGCAACGCCAGCCAGTTCTCCGACGGCGCCTCGGCCTGCGTGGTGATGGATGCCCGGCTTGCACAAAAGCGCAACATCGAGCCGCTCGGCATCTTCCGCGGCTTTGCCGTTGCCGGCTGCGAGCCCGACGAGATGGGCATCGGCCCGGTTTTCGCCATCCCGCGCCTGCTCGAGCGCACCGGTGTCAGGATGGATGACATCGGCCTGTGGGAGCTCAACGAGGCGTTTGCCGTGCAGGTGATTTACTGCCGTGACAAGCTGGGCATCCCCGACGATCGCCTCAACGTGAATGGCGGTGCTATCGCGGTGGGTCATCCGTATGGCGTCACCGGCTCGCGTCTGACCGGCCATGCGCTGATCGAGGGCAAACGGCGCGGTGCGAAATACGTTGTCGTCACCATGTGCATCGGCGGCGGCCAGGGTGCGGCAGGGCTGTTCGAGGTGTGCTGAAAAGTCAGCGCTGGCAGGACGGCGCAGGCGTTCAATCCGATACTTCCATGCAGGGACCGAACCGGCAGATCCTCCTCGTCAGTCGTCCGACGGGCTGGCCGACTCCTGACAATTTCCGTCTCGTCGAGTGCGCGCATCCGCCGCTCGCGCACGGCCAGGTGCGCGTGCGCAATCACTGGCTCTCGCTCGATCCCTACATGCGCGGACGCATGAATGCGGCCCGGTCCTATGCCGAGCCGCAGGCGCTCGATGCCGTGATGATCGGCGGCACCGCCGGCGAGGTGGTCGAGTCACGCAATGCACGCTTTGCGCCCGGGGCGAAGGTTGTCGGTCGGCTTGGCTGGCAGAGTCATGGTGTCGATGACGGTACGGGGTTACGCATCGTCGATGACACGTGCATTCCGCTCCAGGCCTACCTGGGCGTCGTCGGCATGCCGGGCGTGACGGCGTGGTACGGCCTGAACGAAATCTGCCGGCCACAGACGGGCGAGACGCTGGCGGTGACGGCCGCTTCCGGCGCGGTCGGTAGCGTCGTCGGCCAGCTGGCGAAGCAACGCGGTTGCCGCGTCATCGGCGTGGCCGGCGGCGAGGCGAAATGCCGTTACGCCGTCGAGGAGCTCGGTTTCGATGCCTGTGTCGATCACAAGGCGGGGCGGCTGCGCGAAGACATCGAGGCGGCGGCACCACAGGGCATTGATTGTCTCTTCGAGAACGTCGGTGGTGAAATTTTCGACACGCTGCTCACACGCCTGAATCCCTTTGCGCGCATTGCCCTGTGCGGTCTGGTTTCGCAATACAACGCCCGTGCACCGTATCCGGTGCAGAACCTGGCGGCGCTGCTGACCCAGCGCGTGCGCCTGCAGGGCTTCATCGTCTCCGAACACCTTGATCGCTGGCCGGCGGCCCTCGCCGAGCTCGGACAGGGCGTGGCCGAAGGCTGGCTGCGCTATCGCGAGAGTGTGGTGCAGGGACTGGAGCAGGCACCGCAGGCGTTGATCGGCCTGTTGCGCGGGGAGAACTTTGGCAAGCAGCTGGTGCGGCTCGTCCCCTAGCGCAAGCGGAACACCACGGGGAAGAGGACTTCGCGCTGCCTCTCGTTGGGCAGGCGCCCCATGGCGAAGGCAGCCTTGACGGCAGCCTCGTCGAGCAGGGCGTGACCGCTGCCGGCCGCCACCTGGGCATCGAGGATCGTGCCGTCCTCACCCAGTGTGAGCAGCAGGCGCACCTCGCCTTCGAGCCGGCGTGCCACCGCCTCGGGCGGATAGAAGAGGACCTCGGAGAGCTTGCGCGCGACGTTGGGAGTCGGGGCGGGTGGTTTCAGCTTGTGTCGGGGAAGGGTATCCGCAACGGCATTTTTCCGGGGCTCTGGCTGTTTTGTCGCAGCGGGCTCACGCGCTTCCTCGAAGGTGTTCTTGAGCAGGCTGTCCATCGGTGCGGCGGGGCCGGGTGGCGGTGCCGGGAGCAAACGGACGTTCAGCGCCGTGTCACGAGGACTGACTTTGGCTACCGGCCATTCGGCGAGCACAAGCGCGTGCAGCGTGATGGAGGCGGCCAGTGCGGCCAGAAAGTGCCGGTCGGTCATGAAAAAGGAATGTTGGAAACCATTGAGCCCCTGATTTTGCTATAAATGCGCCATGCGAGTCTGTCGTTTGTTGCTGCTGATCCTGTTCTGCCTGCCGATCCCGGCACAGGCAGGGCTGTTCGATGAGTTCGATCCGAAGGTGCCGCCCACGCCGCTGCAGTACGGTATTGCCGTCGAGATGGGCAATACGGCGAAGGTCGGGATGTGGCTGGATGCCGGCCTGCCGGCCGATTTCATGGCCGATCGTATCGGCAGCGGCCTGATGATCGCGGCCTGGAACGGTAATCTCGCGATGATCCGTCTCTTTCTCGATCACGGCGCCAGCGTCAACCTGACCAATGCCTATCATGAGCAGGCCTTGCAGTTCGCGGCCTGGCGCGGTCATCTGGAGGTGGTGAAGCTCCTGCTCGAGCACGGTGCCCAGATCAACCGCGACGGGGATGAGTGGGGCGCGCTGCACTACGCAACCTTTGCCGGTCACGAGGATGTGGCGCGCCTGCTGATTGAAAAAGGAGCGAATGTCAATGCACGCACGCCGAACGAATCGACGCCGCTGATGCTCGCCGCGCGCGAAGGCAAGACCGATCTGGCCCAGCAGTTGCTCGAAGCGGGCGCCGATACCGGTGCCGTGAATGAGTTCGGTGACAATGCTCTGGCGTTTGCCATGCGCAACAAGAATTACGGCATCGCCAAAATGGTGTCGCAGCCGGAAGATTTTGCCAAAGCAGCCCGGAATCCTGAAGCCTTCGGCGAGGCGAAGAAGTCGGTTCTGGTGACCGACGAGATGCGTGATCTCATCGACCAGATGAACCAGGCGCTGGCCGAGGGCAAGCCGGTCGGGGAGATCCGCAAGAAACTCTATGCGGTCCTTGCCCGGTATCGGCAGGAGGAAGCGGCCCGCGCGACCAGTCAGGCGGGCGCAGCCCAGGCGCTGGTCATCACCGCGGACCGCAACAAGAAGGGCGCCGAGCAGGCCGAGTTGCGTTACGCAAAGGACAAGGCGTCCGCGAAAAAACCAGCGGCGGCCAAGCCCGCATCCACCCGGGCACAGCCCGCAAAAGGCCAGGCCAGAAAACCTTCTGCCCGGCACTGATTTTTTCACCGGACGAGGGGATGGCGGAGTTTTCTGCGACTCTCGCAGCGGATTTTCGGCTATCATTTGGCTTTCCTGCAGATGTCATGCAAATGACCAAGTACGTCTTCGTTACAGGCGGTGTCGTCTCCTCTCTCGGCAAGGGCATCGCGGCTGCCTCTCTGGGCGCCATCCTCGAATCGCGCGGCATCAAGGTCACCCACCTCAAGCTCGACCCCTACATCAACGTCGACCCCGGCACGATGAGCCCTTTCCAGCATGGCGAGGTGTTCGTCACCGAGGACGGTGCGGAAACCGATCTCGATCTGGGACACTACGAGCGCTTCACGCGCGCGCGCATGGGCAAGCGCAACAACTTCACCACCGGCCAGATTTATGAATCGGTGATCAAGAAGGAGCGGCGCGGCGACTATCTCGGTCGCACCGTGCAGGTGATCCCGCACATCACGGACGAGATCAAGCTCTACATCAAGAACGGCGCGCAAGGGGCGGATGTCGCCATCGTCGAGGTCGGCGGCACGGTCGGTGACATCGAGTCCCTGCCGTTTCTCGAGGCGATCCGCCAGATCGGCTTCGAGGAAGGGCGGCACAACACCTGTTTTCTCCACCTCACGCTGCTGCCTTACATCGCCACGGCCGGCGAGCTGAAAACCAAGCCGACGCAGCACTCGGTCAAGGAGCTGCGCGAGATCGGCATCCAGCCCGATGTGCTGCTGTGTCGCGCAGACCGGCCCTTGCCTGACGATGAGCGGCGCAAGATCGCGTTGTTCACCAATGTTGCGCCGGAGGCGGTGATCTCGGTGCTCGATGCCGACAGCATCTATCGCATTCCGGCCATGCTGCATGATCAGATGCTCGACGAGATCGTCTGCCACAAACTGAACATCCTCGCGCGTGCCGCCGACCTGACCGTCTGGAAGAAGCTGATCGATGCCCTCGAACATCCCGAGCACGATGTCGACATCGCCTTCGTCGGCAAATATGTCGATCTGACCGAATCCTACAAATCGCTCTCCGAAGCACTCATCCACGCCGGCATTCATACGCGCAGCAAGATCAATATCCACTACATCGATTCCGAAGCGATCGAAAGCGAAGGTACCGGCGCTCTCGAGGCCATGGATGCCATTCTCGTGCCGGGCGGCTTTGGCCGGCGCGGTGTCGAAGGCAAGATCGCCGCCATCCGCTTTGCGCGCGAGTACAAGGTGCCGTATCTGGGCATCTGTCTGGGCATGCAACTGGCCGTCATCGAATTTGCACGCGACGTGGCCGGCATGACGGGCGCGCACAGCACCGAGTTCGATGCCGAGACGCCGCATCCGGTCATCGCCCTCATCACCGAGTGGCTTGATCGGGAGGGGCGGATCGAGCAGCGTGCGGCCGATGTCGACCTGGGGGGCACCATGCGTCTGGGAGGACAGGCCTGCGTCCTGACAGCCGATTCGCTGGCGCGCAGGGTGTATGAGGCGCCCAGCATCGTCGAGCGTCATCGTCATCGCTACGAAGTGAACAACGTCTATCTCGACCGGTTGCAGCAGGCCGGCCTGAAGGTGAGCGGCAAGTCCGCCGATGGCCGCCTGTGCGAGATGATCGAGCTGCCGGCGGAAGGCCCGCTGGCGCATCCGTGGTTCATCGGCTGCCAGTTCCATCCGGAATTCACCTCGAATCCGCGTACCGGTCATCCGCTGTTCATCGCTTTCGTGCGTGCGGCGCTGGCTCACCAGCAGGCCCGGCAGCACGACACGCCGGTGACGGCGATCCGGCAGGCCGCCTCGTGAACCTGTGCGGATTCCAGGCCGGCCTGCAACACCCGCTGTTCCTGATCGCCGGCCCCTGTGTGATCGAGTCGCGCGCACTGGCGATCGACGTGGCCGGACAGCTCAAGGAGCTCTGCGCCGCCCTGGGCATGCCCTTCATCTTCAAATCCTCCTATGACAAGGCCAATCGCAGCTCCGGCCGGTCCTATCGTGGTCCGGGCATGGAAAAGGGTCTGGAAATCCTCGCCGAGGTGAGAGAAACCCTCGGCGTGCCGGTGATCACCGACGTGCATGACGTCGCCGCTATCGCCGCGTCCGCCCGCGTCGTCGATGTGTTGCAGACTCCGGCTTTCCTCTGCCGCCAGACCGATTTCATCGAAGCGGTCGCCACCTGTGGCAAGCCGGTGAACATCAAGAAAGGGCAGTTTCTCGCGCCGCACGACATGCAGCACGTCGTTGCCAAGGCGAAGCAGGCGATCAGGGAAAAAGAGGGGGAGCAGGCCGATACCGACACGATCATGGTGTGCGAGCGCGGCGCCTCCTTCGGCTACAACAACCTGGTGTCCGACATGCGCAGCCTTGCCATCCTGCGCGAGACCGGCTGCCCGGTGGTGTATGACGCCACTCACTCGGTGCAGTTGCCGGGCGGACAGGGCACCTCCTCGGGCGGCCAGCGCGAATTCGTGCCGGTGCTGGCGCGTGCGGCGGTGGCCGTTGGCGTCGCCGGCCTCTTCATGGAAACCCATCCGGACCCGCAGAAGGCGCTCTCCGACGGGCCGAATTCCTGGCCGCTGGGAAAAATGAAAGCGTTGCTGGAGAATCTGCGCGACATCGACGCACTGGTGAAAAAACAAGGATTTGCGGAGGCGGCATGAGCAAGGCATATGTGATCGCCCAGGCGACGGTGACTGATCCGGCGCAATATGAAAGCTATAAGGCACTGGCCGGTGCCGCCGTGATGAAATACGGCGGCAGGTATCTCGTGCGCGGTGGCGAGGCGCACCGGCTCGAGGGCGACTGGACGCCGCCGCGGCTGGTGATTCTCGAGTTCGACTCGCTCGCCCGGGCGCAGCGTTTCTATGATTCGCCCGAATACCGCGCTGCACGCACGCAGCGCCAGGACGCGGCAACGATGAACATGGTGGTGGTTGAAGGAATTCAGACAGGGGAGTGAAAAATGAGCGCTATTGTTGATGTCATCGCCCGTGAGATTCTCGACTCGCGCGGCAATCCGACGGTGGAAGCCGATGTCCTGCTCGAATCGGGCATCATGGGACGCGCGGCCGTGCCGTCCGGTGCCTCGACCGGCTCGCGTGAAGCCATCGAGCTGCGTGATGGTGACAGCGGCCGTTATCTGGGTAAAGGAGTGCTCGCGGCCGTCGAGAACGTGAATACCGAGATCTCCGAGGCCATCGTCAGCCTGGATGCCGAGGAGCAGGCCTTCATCGACCAGTCCCTGATCGAACTCGATGGTACGGAGAACAAGTCACGCCTGGGGGCCAATGCGATGCTGGCGGTATCGATGGCGGTGGCCAAGGCGGCCGCCGAGGAAGCCGGTCTGCCCCTGTATCGTTATTTTGGCGGCATGGGCCGGATGCAGATGCCGGTGCCGATGATGAATGTCATCAATGGCGGCGCGCATGCCAACAACAGCCTCGACATCCAGGAATGCATGATCATGCCGGTGGGTGCGCAGAATTTCCGCGAGGCGCTGCGTTGTGGCGCGGAGATTTTTCACGCGCTGAAAAAACTCATCGACAAGCGCGGCTTCCCGACATCGGTGGGGGATGAGGGCGGTTTTGCGCCCAACGTCTCCGGCACGGAAGAAGCGCTCAACCTGATTCTTGAAGCGACGGCCAATGCGGGCTACGAGCCGGGGCAGGACGTGCTGCTGGCCCTCGACTGCGCCAGCTCGGAGTTCTACAAGGGGGGGCGCTATGAGCTGGAGGGCGAAAAACTCTCGCTGAGTTCGGAACAGTTCGCCGATTACCTGGCCACGCTCGCCGACAAGTTTCCCATCGTCAGCATCGAGGACGGCATGGCCGAGAATGACTGGGAGGGCTGGAAGATTCTTACCAACAAGCTCGGTCGCAAGGTGCAGCTGGTCGGTGACGACCTCTTCGTCACCAACACCCGGATTCTGCGCGAGGGGATCGCCCAGGGGGTTGCCAACTCGATCCTCATCAAGATCAACCAGATCGGCACGCTCACCGAAACGTTTGCCGCCGTCGAGCTGGCCAAGCGCTCCGGCTACACCTCGGTGATCTCGCACCGTTCGGGCGAGACCGAGGACTCCACCATTGCCGACATCGCCGTGGGACTCAACGCGTTGCAGATCAAGACCGGCTCCCTCAGCCGCTCGGATCGCATCGCCAAATACAACCAGCTGCTGCGCATCGAGGAGGATCTCGGTGATACTGCGAATTATCCGGGTCGCGACGCTTTCTATCACCTGCACAAGTAGCAGGCGGCAGCCATGAGGTGGCCCACCCTGGTGCTGGTCCTCCTCATCGCCCTGCTGCAGTATCCGCTCTGGCTGGGCAAGGGCGGCTGGTTGCGGGTCTGGGAGGTCGATCGCCAGCTTGCCGCCCAGCGCGAGGTCAATCAGAAACTGGAAACCCGCAATGCCGGGCTCGATGCCGAAGTGCGTGATCTGAAAAACGGCTACGAGGCGATCGAGGAGCGCGCCCGTTACGAACTGGGCTACATCAAGCCGGACGAGATTTTCGTCCAGGTGCCGCAGAAAAAACCCTGAGGGAAAACCGTCCGGGCGTGTCCGGTCTCACGTTCCGCTCGCACTGATGCGACGTAGCCCGCGCCGGTAACGTTCGGCACGCTCGGCGTATTGCTGGCAGCCAAGCCGGATCGCCGCCGCCTCCTCGTCGCTGAGCGAGCGCACCACCTTGCCGGGGGAGCCCATCACCAGCGAGCGATCCGGGATGACCTTGCCTTCCGGGATCAGCGCGCCGGCACCGATCAGGCATTCCCTGCCGATCACCGCGCCGTTGAGGATGACGGCCTGGATGCCGACGAGCGAGCCTGCGCCAATCGTGCAGCCGTGCAGCATGGCCTGGTGACCGACCAGCACTTCCTCCGCGAGCGTGAGGGGGAAGCCCGGATCGGTGTGCAGCACGGCGCCATCCTGCACGTTGCTGCCGCGTCCGATCAGGATCAGCTCGCTGTCACCGCGCAGCACGGCACCGAACCAGACGCTGCTGCGCTCTTCCATGCGCACCTTGCCGATCACTGTTGCGCTGTCTGCCACCCAGGCGGAGTCGTGCAGTTCGGGGGCGAGGGTATCGAGAGCATAGACGGCCATGGTGAATCCTCCTTGCCAGTGAATCGGGCGCCGTGTTGCGGGAACTGACTTTATTCTATTCGTCGAAGGGCGGGCAGCCGCAGACGAGGTTGCGATCGCCCTGGACGTCGTCGATGCGATTCACCGTCGGCCAGAATTTGTTCTGCGCCACCCAGGGGAGCGGGAAGACGGCTTCCTGACGGCTGTAGGGCCGGCTCCAGGATGCATCGACAAGATCGGCCTGGGTGTGCGGGGCGCGCTTCACCGGATTGTCCCCGGCCGGCCATTCGCCGCGCTCGACCTTGCGGATTTCTTCGCGAATACCGATCAGCGCTTCGATGAAGCGGTCGAGTTCGGCTTTCGGCTCCGACTCGGTCGGCTCGACCATGATGGTGCCGGCCACCGGAAAGCTGACCGTCGGCGCGTGGAAGCCGTAGTCCATCAGGCGCTTGGCAATGTCGATTTCCGCAATCCCTGTTGCCGCCTTGATGGCGCGGATGTCAAGGATGCATTCGTGGGCGACGCGACCGTTTTTCCCGGTGTACAGCACCGGGTAGTGATCCTGCAGCCGCGCGGCGATGTAGTTGGCGTTGAGGATGGCGTACTGGGTGGCGCGTGTCAGCCCCTCGCCGCCGAGCAGGGTGACGTACATCCAGGAGATGGGCAGGATCGAGGCCGAGCCGAAGGGTGCGGCACTCACCGCCCCCTGGCTGCCGATCCTGTCGCTTGCCAGGACATGACCCGGGGCAAAGGGGGCCAGATGCGCCTTCAGCCCGATCGGACCCATGCCCGGTCCGCCACCGCCGTGCGGAATGGCAAAGGTCTTGTGCAGGTTCATGTGGCTGACATCGGCACCGATGGTGGCCGGCGAGGTGAGACCGACCTGCGCGTTGAGGTTGGCGCCGTCCATGTACACCTGGCCGCCATGCTGATGCACGATCGCGCAGATCTCCTTCACCGCCTCCTCGAAGACGCCGTGGGTGGACGGGTAGGTGAGCATCAGGCAGGAAAGATGGGCGGTATGTTGCTCCGCTTTCGTCTTGAGATCGGCGACGTCGATATTGCCATTTTCGTCACAGTCGACCGTCACCACCGCGAGGCCGCACATTTGCGCCGTCGCCGGGTTGGTGCCGTGCGCGGATTTCGGGATCAGGCAGACGTTGCGATGCTCTTCTCCTTGCGCGGCCTGATAGCGACGGATCGTCACCAGGCCGGCATATTCGCCCTGTGCGCCGGAGTTGGGCTGCATCGAGATGGCGTCAAAACCGGTGATGGCCTTCAGCGCGCCGGCAAGCCCGTCGATCATCTCGGTGTAGCCGGCCGCCTGTGTGGCCGGGGCGAAGGGATGCAGGTTGGCAAATCCGGGCCAGGTGACGGGAATCATCTGGGCGGTGGCGTTCAGCTTCATGGTGCACGAGCCGAGCGAGATCATCGAGTGATCGAGGGCGAGGTCCTTGTTCTGCAGGCGCTTGAGATAGCGCAGCATCTCGTGCTCGCCATGGTGGCTGTTGAACACCGGATGGGTCAGGATGGCATCGTCGCGCAGCAGGTCGGCGAGTGGATCGTGCGCCGCCGCGGCGGCATCGAGCGCGTCGATGTCCGCCGGCTTGCCGGTGAGTACCTGGAGCAGGGTGAGGACGTCTTCGCGTGTGTGGGTTTCGTCGAGTGCGATGCCGCGCACGTTCTCGCTGACGATGCGCAGATTGAAGCCCGGTACGTCTGCCCTTGTCTGGACGAGGAGAGTGTCGAACCAACGCTGCGTGAGCACCTTGATGCCGGCAGCCTGCAAGCCCGCGGCGAGGATGCCGGCAAGACGATGGATACGCCCGGCGATGGTTCGCAGTCCTTGCGGGCCGTGCCAGACGGCATACATGCCGGCGATGTTGGCGAGCAGCACTTGCGAAGTGCAGATGTTGGAGTTGGCCTTCTCGCGGCGGATGTGCTGCTCGCGTGTCTGCAGCGCCATGCGCAGTGCGCGCTGGCCGCGGCTGTCAACCGAGACACCGATGATGCGTCCGGGCACGGCACGCTTGTGTTCGTCACGGCAGGCGAAAAAGGCGGCATGCGGGCCGCCGTAGCCCATCGGCACGCCGAAGCGCTGCGCCGAGCCCAGGGCGATATCCGCACCCATGGCGCCGGGGGATTTGAGCAGCACCAGCGCCATCAGATCGGTCGCCAGCGCCGTGATGCCACCACTGACTTTGATCGCAGCGACGAGTTGGCTCAAATCGGCGCATTCGCCGTCGGCATTCGGGTACTGCAGCAATGCGCCGAATACACCTTCGGTCGTTGCGTAATGCGCAGCTTCGGCCGCCGGGGCAATGATCAGTTCGTAGCCGAACCATGCTGCACGCGTGCGCAGGACATCGATGGTTTGGGGAAAGCAGGCCGCATCGACGAAGAAGGCGTTCGACTTCGACTTTGAGATGCGCCGTGCCATGGTCATGGCTTCGCCCGCTGCGGTGGCTTCGTCGAGCAGGGAAGCGTTGGCCAGCGTCATGCCGGTCAGGTCCATCACCATCTGCTGCCAGTTGAGCAGGGCTTCGAGCCGGCCCTGGGCGATCTCCGCCTGGTAGGGTGTATAGGCGGTGTACCAGCCGGGGTTTTCGAGAAGATTGCGCAGGATGACCTTGGGCAGCAGGGTGCCGTAGTAGCCCAGGCCGATCAGCGATTTTTTCAGGACGTTTTTTGCTGCGATGGCGTCGAGCCGGTCCAGCGCCTCGTGCTCGCGTTGCGGGCCGGGCAGGGCGAGCGGCGTGGCGAGGCGGATGGCGGCGGGTACCGTCTGGCCGATCAGTTCATCGAGGCTGGATGCACCGATGGCGGCCAGCATGGCGGCGGTCTCGGCCGCGTCCGGGCCGATGTGGCGGGCAAGGAATTCGTCGCGCTGCTCGAGCGCGCAAAGCGGCGTGTGCGACATGCTTATTCTTCGGCGGCGATCTTGGCGTAGGCGGCAGCATCGAGCAGCGAGTCCAGATCTGCGGCGTTGTCCGGCTTGAGCTTGAAGAGCCAGGTGGCGTAGGCATCCTGATTCACCGACTCGGGCGCATCGGCGGCGGCCTGATTGATGGCGACCACCTCGCCGGCAATCGGTGCGTAGATGTCGGAGGCGGCCTTCACCGACTCGACCACGGCGCATTCCTCGTTGGCGGCGAGTTTGCGGCCGACTTCGGGCAGTTCGATGAAGACGATGTCGCCCAGCGCCTGCTGGGCGTGGTCGGTGATGCCGATGGTGGCCAGGCCGTCGTCGGCGAGGCGGACCCATTCGTGGGAAGCGGCGTATTTCAGATCGGCGGGTGTGCTCATGTCGGTGTGTCTCCAGATGAAATTAAATCAGGGCGTGGCCGTTGCGTGCGAACGGCGGTTTGACGAGGGTGGCCTTCAGGCGCTTGCCGCGAATGTCCACCTCGACCTGCTCGCCGGGGGCGGCTTCGGGTGGCAGGCGCGCCAGCCCGATCGAGCGGTTCAGGGTGGGCGCGAAGGTGCCACTGGTGATCTCGCCTTCGCCGTACCGGGTGAATACTTTCTGGTGGGCGCGCAGCACGCCGCGCTCTTCAAGTATCAGGCCGAGGAAAGCGTGAGCGGGGCGCCGTCCTGCCAGCGCTGACTTTCCGATGAACTCGCGCGGGGCATTCAGGTCGAGTGTCCAGGCAAGACCTGCATCGAGCGGCAGGGTCTTCTCGTCCATGTCCTGGCCGTAGAGTGGCATGCCGGCTTCCAGGCGCAGGGTGTCGCGCGCACCGAGACCGGCGGGCTTCACGCCGGCCTCGAGCAGGGCGCCCCAGGTGGCCTCGGCGCGTTCCGCCGGAATCATCAGCTCGAAGCCGTCTTCGCCGGTGTAGCCGGTGCGGGCAATCAGCACATCGCCGAACCAGGCGGCGTGAAAGGGTTTCAGCTCTGCGCTGGCCGCTTGCGCGCCGGGCAGGGCCGCCCAGGTTTTCGTGCGGGCGTGCGGTCCCTGGACGGCGATCATGGCGAGGTCGCGGCGCGGCTTGACCGCGACCGGACGACCTTCCCCCCGGCCCCCTTCCTGCACGATCCAGGCCAGATCCTTGTCGGCACAGCCGGCGTTGACCACGAGGCGGTAGAAATCGGGCCGGAAGAAGTAGACGATCAGATCGTCGATGACGCCGCCCTGTGCATTGAGCATGCATGAATAGAGCGCACGCCCGGGCGTCGTCAGCTTGTCGATGTTGTTGGCGAGCAGCGTGTGCAGCAGGTCGTGGGCGCCCGCACCTTCAAGGTCGATGGCCAGCATGTGCGAGACATCGAACATGCCGGCGTCGCGGCGCACCTGGTGGTGTTCTTCAACCTGGGAACCGTAGTGCAGGGGCATGTCCCAGCCGGCGAAGTCGACCAACTTGCCCCCCAGGTGAACATGGGTCGCATAAAGTGGAGTTTGTTTAGTCATATCAGATATCTGGAGAGTATTGTTCGTGTTGTTTCACGAAAATAAAAAAGGGTGAAGCGGTTTCGCTTCACCCCTCTGTCCCTTGTACCTGAGAGATTGTCGCGCCTGCGCCGACTCTTGCACGACGTGCCCCTTCGGTGGGCGGGATGTTCCGCCTCTCTCCAGAGTGTTTCTGCTCTCGCGCAGCCCTTTTGCCTGAGCGGTTCCGGGTGTTGCGCCTTCGGCGGTGGCCTGTTGCACGGCCACGCTCTCCCGCGCGAGCGCCGCGACTATAACGTGCGTGTGCAATCGAGGCAAGCGAAAATCATCGGTTATGATTGAGCCGAATATGAAATCAAGTACTTCCGAATTCCTGACGATCCGGGGCCTGCGCCTGCATGTGCGCGCCTGGGGGCCGGTCGATGCGCCCAGGCTGTTCCTGCTGCACGGCTGGATGGACTGCTCGGCCTCGTTTCAGTTTCTCGTCGATAGCCTGGCTGGCGACTGGCGCATCATCGCCCCCGACTGGCGCGGCTTTGGCCAGTCGCAATGGCTGCATCAGCCTTACTGGTTTCCCGACTATCTGGCTGATCTGGACCGCCTGCTCGATCACTATGCACCGGACGAAGCGGTGCGGCTGATCGGCCACAGCATGGGTGGCAATGTCGCCGGTCTGTATGCCGGCACGCGGCCCGAACGGGTGGTAAAACTCGTTATCCTCGAAGGGTTTGGCCTGCATCCGAGCGATCCGGCCGAAGCCCCCGCACGCTACGCCGGGTGGCTCGATCAGGACAGGCGCGGTGCACGGCTGCGCGATTTCGCCAGCCTGGGCGAACTGGCGGCACGATTGATGCAGAACAATCCGCGTCTGTCGTGCGCGCAGGCGGATTTTCTCGCGGCCCATTTTTCCCGCGCGCAAGCCGACGGGCGTTTCGGCTATGCGGCCGATCCCTGGCATCGCGTCACCTATCCGGTGCTCTATCGTTTCGAGGAGGCACAGGCTTGCTGGCGTGCGGTGCGTGCGTCGGTGCTCTGGGTAGTGGCGCGCGACTCGCATCTGTACAAGGAGTTTGCCGCACGCACACAGGACTATGCGGTGCGATTGTCGAGCTTCCCGGCTCTGCGCGAGATCGTCCTCGACGATTGCGGTCACATGCTCCATCACGATCAGCCGCAGCGGCTGGCACAGGCCCTCGAGGAATTTCTCGGCGCATGAAGGCCGATCTGCACAGCCACTCGACGGTCTCCGACGGTCTGCATGCGCCCGCAGAGGTCGCCCGGCGTGCGGCGCAACGCGGCCTCGATCTGTGGTCGTTGACCGATCACGACAATGTGGCCGGTCTGGCCGAGGCGCGTGCCGAAGCCGAGGCGCACGGCGTGCGGTTTCTCGACGGCACGGAAATCTCGGTGTCCTGGCAGGACGATGCGAGTTTTCATGTCGTCGGTCTGGGCGTCGATCCACGTCATCCCGCTCTGCTCGAAGGGCTCCGGGCGATCCGTGACGGGCGTGACGGGCGCGCACGGCGCATCGGAGAGGAGCTGGCGAAGGTGGGCATCGAGGGTGCTTACGCGGGGGCGGCGCGTTATGCCGAGAAGGCTTCGCTGATCAGTCGCGCCCACTTTGCACGCTTTCTCGTCGAAAAAAGGATTGCACCTGACGTGAAGCGGGTCTTCGATCACTATCTGGCCAAAGGCAAGCCCGGCTATGTGCCGCACGAGTGGGCGTCGCTGGAAGATGCACTGCGCTGGATTGCGGACGCAGGGGGCGTGGCGGTGCTGGCGCATCCCTTGCGTTATCGAATGGGCCGCGTGGCCTTGCGCAGTTTTCTTGGTGAATTCAGGGAGCGGGGCGGGCAGGGCATCGAAGTGGCCTGTGGCGCACACGGGCCGGAAGAAGTCCGCGAGTGTGCACAACTGGCACGCCATTATGGGCTAAGGGCTTCGGTTGCCTCGGATTTTCACGGAGACGGAGAGAGCCACGCCGATCTGGGCGAGACACCGCCCTTGCCCGCCGATCTCGTGCCCATCTGGCGCGACCTTCTCTGATTCGCCATGGCCCAGTTTTTCTCGGTCCATCCCGAACAACCCCAGCCGCGGCTCATCCGCCAGGCGGCGCAGATCCTGCGTGACGGCGGACTCGTCGCCTTCCCCACCGATGCGGCCTATTCCCTTGGCTGTCACCTGGGTGATGCCGATGCCGTTGCCCGCATCCGCGCCATTCGTGCGGTGGATGAGCGGCACCATTTCAGCCTGATGTGCCGCGACCTGTCGCAGATCGCGATCTATGCCCGTGTCGACAACGCCCAGTTCCGCCTGCTCAAGCTCGCCACACCGGGCAGTTATACCTTCATTCTTGAAGGCACCAGGGAGTTGCCGCGCCGCATTCTCCACCCCAGGCGCAAGACCATCGGTTTGCGCATTCCTTCCCATCCGCTGCCGCTGGCCTTGCTGGCCGAACTGTCCGAGCCGATGCTGACCTCCACCCTGATGCTGCCCGGTGACGAGCAGCCTCTCAACGACCCTGAAGAGATTCGTGCGCAACTGGAAAAGCGCATCGATCTGGTCATCGAAGCGGGTGCCTGCGGGCTGGAAATGACGACCGTGGTGGATCTGACCGGAGAGACACCGCAGGTGTTGCGCCAGGGGCGTGGTTCGCTCGCACACCTTGGACTCTGATGAGGAAGGATGAGGGGATGGGGGCTCTGGTAGAATGGCGCGCTTATCATGGACGCCCTGATTCCGGCTCTGGCCATCTATGCCATCCCGGTCCTCCTCGCCATCACCCTGCATGAAGCCGCCCACGGCTACGTGGCGCGTCACTTCGGTGAGGTAGGCTGGAAAGGGTTGAGTCCAACGGATCGTGTAATTTATCGGTACGGA
>CAZSHO010000004.1:134400-183029 GCA_964607005.1 uncultured Rhodocyclaceae bacterium | reverse complement strand
GACTCACCTACGGCTGGACGCTCGGCGAGTCGGGCTGGAATGCCAGCATGGACGCAAATCTGAAACGGCTCGGCGCGGTGGTCGGGCTCTCGGTCAAGGATCGGGATCTGATCACACCGCCGGCAAGCCCCGCCGACGGTGATCGCTACATCATTCCTGCCGCCGCCACCGGCGTATGGGCCGGCAAGACCAACCAGATTGCAGTTCGGGTAGCGAGTGCCTGGGAGTACTACACGCCCAAGGTCGGGTGGTTCTGCTTCGTCGAGGACGAGACCGTGCTCTCGGCCTACAAGACCACCGGCTGGAGTGCCGGCATCGCCATCTGACATCGTTTCACCAACCCCCGCGAACCCGCCCACGAGGCGGGTTTCGCATTTCTGGAGGACGAAAAATGAACACGCCCACCCTGCACGACGGCATGGTCGTCATGCCGCGCGACGAATTCGAGGAACTGCTGGAGCGCGCCGCCGAGCGCGGTGCGCGGCACGCCTTGGCCGACGTAGGCCTCGATGGGCCGGATGCCGCCAACGACATCCGCGAGTTGCGGGGCCTGCTCGATGCCTTCAATGAGGCCAAGAAGACCGCCGGCCTGACCATCATCAAGATGCTGGTCACGGGCATGGTCATGGCCTTGCTGGCTGGGGCCTTCGTGAAGTTCAAGCTGTTCGGAGGCGGGCAATGATCGAGACCCTACTTGGCGGCCTCCTCGGCGGAGCTTTCCGACTGGCCCCAGAAATTCTGAAGTGGCTCGACCGAAAGGGCGAGCGCGGCCACGAACTGGCGATGCAGGACAAGGCGCTGGAGTTCGAGAAGCTGCGCGGTGCGCAGCGGTTGGGCGAGATCGGTGCGAGTGCCGATGCGGCGTGGAACACAGGGGCGATCGAGGCCCTGAAGGAAGCGGTCGCCGCACAGGGGCAGCGATCCGGCGTGCGCTGGGCCGATGCTTTGTCGATTAGTGTGCGCCCGGTGATCACCTACTGGTTCATGGCGCTCTACTGTGCAGCCAAGACGGCGGCGTTTGCGGCTGCCGTGACTGCCGGCGCTGGTTGGAGTACGGCGATCCTGCACGCATGGACGGAGGCCGATCAGGCGCTCTGGGCAGGGGTTCTGAACTTCTGGTTCCTCGGCCGCGTGTTTGACCGGGTGCGGCCGTGATCGAGGTTCCGAGGGCTGCCATCGATCTGGCGAAGCGCTTCGAAGGGTTCGAGCGCAAGGTGAAGCGTGGGATTGAAATCACCGCCGTTCCCTACATCTGCCCCGCAGGCTTTTGGACGATTGGCTACGGCCATCTCTGTGATCCGAAACACCCGCCGATCACCGAGGCCGAAGCCGAGGTCTATCTGGCGCGTGATCTCAAGACGGCGCTCGCCGCGACGCTGCGCCACTGCCCAGTGCTGGCCACAGAACCGGAGAGACGGCTTGCCGCCATCGTGGACTTCACCTTCAATCTCGGGGCGGGTCGGTTACAAACCTCGACGCTGCGACGTCGGATCAACCAAAGGGATTGGGCTGCTGCTGGGCAAGAGCTGCGGCGCTGGGTCTACGGCGGCGGGAAAGTGCTGCCGGGACTCCTGATGCGGCGAGATGCCGAGATCAGCCTAGTTTGCACGTAACCCTCAATTGCTCCTTTGCAAGGACGCAATCAATGGGCAAGTCACCTGGCCTTCGTTGGCATGACATGCCGACAGGACTTGCGACAGCGCCCGCTCCATGCGCGTGAGGTCTGCCAGACGGGCTCGCACGTCAGCAAGTCGCTGCGCCGCAAGTTCGGCCGCTTCGCAGCAGTGGGTGCCATCCTCCAGCTTTAACAACTCGGCTATCTCGTCCAGGCTGAAACCCAGCCGCTGAGCCGACTTCACGAATTTCACCCGCGCCACGTCCGCCTCGCCATAGCGACGAATGCTCCCATAAGGACGATCCGGCTCCGGCAGCAAGCCCTTGCGCTGATAGAAGCGGATCGTCTCGATATTGACCCCGGCGGCCTTGGCAAAGGCGCCAATGGTCAGGTTCTCCAAAATACTTTCCATTTCACTTGACTCCGTACTTAACTACGGAAGTAAGGTTAAAGCATTAAGCGAAACCTCGAAAGGAGAACCTCATGTCGGAATCGCAAAACGGGCGCGGCGCGCTCGCTGCCGGCGGGCTGGCCGCCATCCTTGCATCGACCTGCTGCCTGGGGCCGCTGGTCCTGGTTGCCCTGGGGTTCAGTGGAGCCTGGATCGGCAACCTGACCGCACTGGAGCCGTACCGGCCGATCTTCATCGGCGCGGCGTTGGTCGCGCTGTTCTTCGCCTGGCGACGCATCTTCCGGCCAGCACACGCCTGTCAGCCGGGGGAGGTCTGCGCGATTCCGCAGGTTCGCTCTACCTACAAGCTGATTTTCTGGATCGTGGCCGCGCTGGTCGTGGTTGCGCTCGGTTTTCCTTACGTGTTGCCTTTCTTCTATTAATCAGGAGTCCACCATGAAAACGCTAGTTTCGGCGCAAGCCAAAAAGTTGCTTGCCTCCATCGCCCTCGCTGCTGTCGTTGCCCCGGTGTGGGCCGCCACCCAGACCGTCACGCTGTCCGTCCCCGGTATGACCTGTGCCGCCTGCCCGATCACCGTCAAGAAAGCGATTTCCAAGGTCGATGGCGTCAGCAAAGTTGACGTGACCTTCGAAAAACGCGAAGCGGTCGTCACCTTCGATGATGCCAAGACCAGCGTGCAGAAGCTGACCAAGGCAACCGGAGACGCGGGCTATCCGTCCAGCGTCAAGCAGTGAGTCACTGAAAACGGCACCGCAGCACAACTGACGTCATTGTCTGGCGCCACAAACGATAAAGGATCTGTTGCATGACCCATCTAAGAATCACCGGCATGACTTGCGACTCGTGCGCGGCGCACGTCAAGGAAGCGCTGGAAAAAGTGCCCGGCGTGCAGTCGGCGCTGGTGTCCTATCCGAAGGGCACAGCGCAACTCGCCATCGAGCCGGGCACGTCACCGGATGCGCTGACTGCCGCCGTGGCCGGACTGGGCTACCAGGCAACGCTTGTCGATGCGCCACCGGCGGACAACCGCACCGGGCTGCTCGACAAGGTGCGCGGCGGGATGGGGGCCGCCGATAAGCACGGTGGCAGCGAACGCCAGTTGCAGGTAGCCGTGATCGGCAGCGGTGGAGCCGCGATGGCGGCCGCACTGAAGGCCGTCGAGCAAGGCGCGCACGTCACGCTGATCGAGCGCGGCACCATCGGCGGCACCTGCGTCAATATCGGCTGCGTGCCGTCCAAGATCATGATCCGCGCCGCCCATATCGCCCATCTGCGCCGTGAAAGCCCGTTCGACGACGGGATCAACGCGACTGTGCCTGCAATTGACCGCAGCAAACTACTGGCCCAGCAGCAGGCCCGCGTCGATGAACTCCGCCACGCCAAGTACGAAGGCATCCTGGACGGCAATCCGGCCATCACCGTACTGCGCGGTGAAGCGCGTTTCAAGGACGACCAGAGCCTTGTCGTCCGTTTGAACGATGGCGGCGAGCGCGTCGTGGCGTTCGACCGCTGCCTGGTCGCCACGGGTGCCAGCCCGGCCGTGCCGCCGATTCCGGGCCTGAAAGAGTCACCCTACTGGACTTCGACCGAGGCCCTGGTCAGCGACGCCATTCCCGAACGCCTGGCCGTGATCGGCTCGTCGGTGGTGGCGCTGGAACTGGCGCAAGCCTTTGCCCGGCTGGGTAGCCAGGTCACGATCCTGGCGCGCAGCACGCTGTTCTTCCGCGAAGACCCGGCCATCGGCGAGGCTGTCGCTGCCGCCTTCCGTGCCGAAGGGATCAAGGTGCTGGAACACACGCAAGCCAGCCGGGTCGCTCATGTGGATGGCGAGTTCGTGCTGACCACCGCGCACGGTGAAATACGCGCCGACAAACTGCTGGTCGCTACCGGACGGACACCGAACACGCGCAGCCTCGCGCTGGACGCGGCCGGGGTCACCGTCAACGCACAGGGTGCCATTGTCATCGACAAGGGCATGCGCACCAGCACGCCGCACATTTATGCGGCTGGCGACTGCACCGACCAGCCGCAATTTGTTTATGTGGCGGCCGCGGCCGGCACCCGTGCCGCGATCAACATGACCGGCGGCGACGCGGCCCTCGACCTGACCGCGATGCCGGCCGTGGTGTTCACCGATCCGCAAGTGGCGACCGTGGGCTACAGCGAAGCGGAAGCGCATCACAACGGGATCGAGACCGACAGTCGCACCTTGGCCTTGGAAAACGTGCCGCGCGCGCTTGCCAACTTCGACACACGCGGCTTCATCAAGCTGGTCATCGAGGAAGGAAGCGGACGGCTCATCGGCGTACAGGCGGTGGCGCCGGAAGCGGGCGAACTGATCCAGACGGCGGTGCTCGCCATCCGCAACCGCATGACGGCGCAGGAATTGGCTGACCAGTTGTTCCCCTACCTGACGATGGTCGAGGGGCTTAAGCTCGCGGCGCAGACATTCAGCAAGGACGTGAAGCAGCTTTCCTGCTGCGCCGGGTGAGAAAAAGGAGGTGTTCCATGAGCACCTACACAGTGTCCCGGCTGGCCCTTGATGCCGGGGTGAGCGTGCATATCGTGCGCGACTATCTGCTGCGCGGACTGCTGCGGCCGGTCGCGTGCACCCCAGGCGGTTACAGCCTGTTCGATGACGCCGCCTTGCAACGCCTGTGCTTCGTGCGGGCGGCTTTCGAGGCTGGCATCGGCCTGGACGCGCTGGCGCGACTGTGCCGGGCGCTGGATGCGGCGGACGGCGATAAAGCGGCCTCGCAACTTGCCGAGCTGCGCCGGTTCGTCGAACGCCGACGCGAAGCGCTGGCCAGTCTCGAAGTGCAGTTGGCCGCCATGCCGACCGAGCCGACACTGCACGCGGAGAGCTTGCCATGAACAGCCCCGAGCGCATGCAGGCCGAGACACACATGCCGTTCACCGGCTATCTGTGGGGCGCGCTGGCCGTGCTCACCTGCCCCTGCCATCTGCCGATTCTCGCCGCTGTGCTTGCTGGCACGACCGCCGGCGCTTTCATCGGGGAGCATTGGGGTGTTGCAGCCCTCGCGCTGACTGGCTTGTTTGTCCTGTCCCTGGCGCGGCTGCTTCGAACCTTCAAAGGACGATCATGACCGCTTCCCTGCCAATTGAATGGACGCAAACGCAGTTGGCACAGGCGGTTGTGCTCGGACAGCTTGAGCTACATTACCAGCCGATTGTCGATCTGCGCGGTGACAAGATTACCGGCGCGGAAGCGCTGTTGCGCTGGCGGCACCCGAGTCTCGGCCTGCTGCCGCCGGGCCAGTTCCTACCCGTGGTGGAATCGTCCGGCCTGATGCCGGAGATCGGTGCATGGGTGCTGGGTGAATCCTGCCGCCAGATGCATGAGTGGCAGGCGCTACGCTGGCAGCCGTTCCGGCTCGCCGTCAATGTTTCGGCGAGCCAAGTGGGACCGGACTTCGACGGATGGGTAAAAGGCGTGCTGGCTGATGCCGGGTTGCCCGCCGCGTATCTTGAAATTGAGCTGACCGAATCGGTCGCGTTCGGTGATCCGGCGATCTTCCCCGCCCTGGAAGCCTTGCGACAGATCGGTGTGCGCTTCGCCGCCGATGACTTCGGCACCGGCTATTCCTGCCTGCAACACCTGAAATGCTGCCCGATCACCACGCTCAAGATCGACCAATCGTTCGTCGCGGGAATCGTGGATGACGCCCGCGACCAGACCATCGTCCGATCGGTGATCCAGCTCGCGCACGGGCTTGGCATGGAAGTGGTAGCCGAGGGAGTGGAAACGCCGGCCAGCCTCGCGCAGTTGCGGCTAGCGGACTGCGACGCAGTGCAGGGCTTCCTGTTCGCCAAGCCGATGCCGGCGGCGGCATTCACCGCCTTCGTTAAGCGATGGAGGGGTGTCATCATGAACGTCAACGAACCGACCACCAGTTGCTGCGTGTGCTGCAAGGAAATTCCGCTTGACGCCGCCTTCACCCCGGAAGGCGCGGAATACGTCGAGCACTTCTGCGGGTTGGAGTGTTATCAGCGCTTCGCGGAGCGCATAGCCGCTGGTGAGCACGAAGCCGGGCTGTCCGAGAAGCACGAGTAATTTGATTAGGCACGGGCGAGCAGCTTCTCCCCATCGGGGCGCAATTCACCCTTCGGGGAAATATGCCGGTACAAAGTCTGCCGCGTGATGCCGAGTTCCTGACACAGATCGCCGACCTTGGTTTCCGGCTGTCCCATCGCCGCCATCGCCAGGCGCAGCTTGGCTGCCGTCATCTTGAAGGGCCGCCCGCCTTTCCGGCCACGCGCCCGTGCCGAGGCCAGACCCGCCATGGTGCGCTCGGCGATCAGTTCGCGCTCGAACTCGGCCAGCGCGGCGAAGATGCCAAAGACCAGCTTGCCGGCGGCCGTCGTGGTGTCGATAGCCGCGCCGTGGCCGGTCAGCACCTTGAGCCCGACGCCGCGCCCGGTCAGATCGTGCACAGTGTTGATCAGATGCCGAAGATCACGCCCGAGCCGATCCAGCTTCCACACCACCAGCGTATCGCCTTCTCGTAGGGCTTTTAGGCAGCTTGTCAGGCCGGGACGATCCTCGCGTTTGCCGGACGCCTGATCCTCATAGAGATGCGCCGGATCGACGCCCGCCGCAATCAGCGCATCCCGCTGCAAGTCGGTGGCCTGGGAGCCATCCTGTCATTTTCAGAAGACGACTGCACCAATTGACGGGGCGTAACGTCAGGTGTGCATACGGCTCCTGAAAATGACACCAGTGACGACGTTCTCGTTTCACTTCACAATGCGGTAGTCCTTCGGCCACCAAGAAACCAAGGCCAGAGTCCTCTCTGGCCTTTTTCACATTCGCCGTTGCGCCAGCACTGGCGCGGATTCGGCAGGTGGCGCGAAGAGCGCCGCCAGAAGGTTCGCCGGATTTTCCGCCGTTTTTGCCCTCTCAGCGCTCTCTGTTCTCTGTTTCTGCGAAGAGCGCTATTCGTGCAAAGTCCAGCAACGGCGGGGGTTTTCGGCGCTGAATATGGCCAGAATCACGGTCTGCGGTGGCGACTCGGCAAATGCCGTGCGGCCGGCATCGTCTCCCCACTGAGGTTGGAACAATGATCTTCCCGCAGAGGACAAGGCGCTGATCGCCTCGATCATTATCGGAAAGGCGCTGTAGTTCGATTCGCGTGAACCTTTTCGCTGGGTCGCCTGTCGGATGTTTCGTACACGGCGTTCGCCGAATTCGCTACAATTACTTGAGATACTTGAGACTTGTTCGATCGACCATCAACCATGCATCGCTTCCGGCGCTTGATCGCTCTGCTTCTGATCTTCACGTTGCCCGCGTACGCGTGGGCGGCGCTCGGTCTGCCGGAAGCGTGTCGCATGAAGGCCGTGGAGGCGGTGCAAGAATCGGCAGTTGCCCACACTTGCTGCGCGTCCGCCCAAATGAGCGACGACACATCGCAGCAGTCCGGCCCGGGCACGCCCTGCAAACCCGGACAACTGTGCAAGACCGGCACCCTGTCTTACCTGCCAACCTCCGTCTCGGCGCCGGCACCCCCCGCACCATGCCGGCTCGCCGCCGCCGGCGAAAGCCCGATTCCCTCTCGCCTTCTCGACGCCGTCTGGCGACCACCTCGTCTCCTCTGACCGATTCCGGAGGAATGTCTCTGCCGGCGTGCCCGATGGGCTCGCGGGCGAGCTTTCCACCGCCCTGACCCCGGACCAACCGTCAAGCTGACGTGGCCGCACCGCCACGGTCGCCTGCGCGGGCGCGCCCGGGGCGTCTCGAGTCTCATCGGGGAGATTGAAAGAGGATGTACAGAACGAAATGGGCGTCGGCCGCGATCGGTGCCGGCGCGTTCGCGCTGGCCCTGTCGGCGGGTGCCGCGGGAGTGCTCGCCGTGCGCGATGCGTGGATTCCGGCACCGGTGCCGGGGCAGGACGTCGCGGCCGGCTATCTGAGCATCGAAAGCCCGGTGGCCGCCCGCGTGGTGGCGGCCGAGTCCGATGCGGCGCGCTCGGTGCAGTTTCACCAGATGTCGATGGATGGCGGGGTCATGCGCATGCGACGTGTCGATGCGCTCGAACTGCCAGCCGGGCGTACGGTCTCACTCGCGCCGGGCGGTGTGCACTTGATGCTCATGGGGCTGTCGCAGCCGCTGCGCCCCGGCGCCACGGTATCCGTCCGCTTGACGGTGAGCCATGGAGGCGGCGAGCGCCGCGTGGTGCACGTGATGCTGCCCGTGGTGGATCGGCGCCAGGGGCGGGCAGGCGGCCATGACTGACCAGCGCCGCCGCCGCTGGCTGAGGGGTGCCGGCCTCACCGCGCTGACGCTGGCCTTGCCTGCCTGTGGGCGCCGGCCGGAGACCTTTTCAGCGACCGACATCACCGGTGCCGATTGGGGCCGCGACATCCATCTCACCGACCACTCGGGCCGTTCGCGCCGCCTGGCAGACTTCCACGGCAAGGCCGTGCTGCTCTTCTTCGGCTACACCCACTGCCCGGACGTCTGCCCGGCGACCCTGGCAAAGATGGCCCGGGCCGTCGACCTCCTGGGCGAGGACGGCAAGCGCGTCCAAGGCCTGTTCGCCACCCTGGACCCGGCGCGCGACACGCCGGATGTCCTCGCCCGGTACGTGCCGGCGTTTCACCCGAGCTTTCTCGGCCTGCGCGGCAGCGAGGCCGAGGTGGCGCGCACGGCGGCAGACTTCAAGGTCTTCTTCGCGCGCCAGGCGCCGGACGCCTCGGGTTTCTACACCGTCGACCATCAGTCCGCGATCTTTGCCTTCGATCCCCAGGGGCGGCTGCGGCTCTACCTCCCGGGCGATGCCGCGCCCGAGGCCATCGCCCATGATCTCCGTTTGCTGCTGCAGCCATGAACGCGACGATGCCTCCCGACCCCGACCCCGACCCCGATCCCGTAGCGTGGAGATCCGACCCGGCGGCGTGGCGCTTTCTGCTGGCCCTCTACGCGCCGGCGCTGGCGGTGCTGAGTCTGGCGTGGGAACTGCTGCAGCTTCCCCTCTACACCCTGTGGCAGGAGGCGCCGCCGCGCACCATCGCCTATGCCGTCCTGCACTGCACGGCGGGCGACGTGCTGATCGGCGCGTGCGCGCTGCTCGCCGCGCTCGTCGCCACCCGCGCCGGGGCCTACGGGCGCTGGCACTGGCGGCGGATCGGGGTAATCGCGGTGGGGATCGGGATCGCCTACACCGCCCTCAGCGAATGGCAGAACGCCTTGCTTTTGGGGAACTGGACCTACGCGCCGGAGATGCCGGTACTGCCGCTCGTCCCCATCGGCCTAGCGCCGCTGCTGCAATGGACGCTGGTGCCGCCGGCGGCGCTGCTGTTGGCTCGGCGCCGCGCAGTAACGGCGGTCAGCCGCACTGCCCTACTTGCGAACGACAACGGAGAACAATCATGATCCTGTACCGCTGGTTCGCGGCCCTGGCCGCCCTCGTATTCTCGGCCGCCGCCGTCGCCGCGGGCGATGCGGCGCGCGGCGCCCAGGCTTTCCGCGCGTGCGCCGGCTGCCATTCGCTGGCACCCAGCGATCACCGCACCGGGCCCAGCCTTGCCGGCGTGTTCGGCCGCCGGGCCGGCGCGGCCGAAGGCTTCCGGCGCTATTCCGAGGCCCTGCGCAAATCGGGCGTGGTGTGGACCGCGCAGACTCTGAACGCCTGGCTGCGCGAGCCCGCGGCGGTCATCTCGGGCACCACGATGGCCTTCCCCGGCTTGCCCGATGCCCGGGCCCGCGCCGACCTGATCGCCTATCTGCAGGCGGTGTCGGTGGGGAGAATCGCCGCACCGAAGGCGTCCGGCCTGCCCGACCTCAAGGCGGCCGACGCCGGCGACCGGGTAAGCGCCATCGCGCACTGCGGCGACACCTATCGGGTCACGCTCGGCGACGGTTCGCAGCACGCCTTCTGGGAGTTCAACCTGCGCTTCAAGACCGACTCGTCGGCGCACGGCCCGCGCCGCGGCCAGCCGGTGATCGTCGGCGCCGGCATGGGCGGCGATCGCGCGCAGGTGGTGTTCGCCGCGCCCGAGGAGGTTTCCGCCTTCATCCGGAGCCACTGCGAATGAACACGCCAGACATCCCCGATGCCCGCGCGTCGGGCCAGGCAACCCCATCCGCGAACGCGCCAAGGCGGACGACCTTCCTGCTGCCGCTGGTCCTGTTCGGCCTCCTCGTCGCCGTGCTGGGCGTGGGGCTGTTCCTCAATCCGCGGGAGATCCCTTCGCCGCTGATCGGCCGACCCGTCCCCACTTTCGAGCTGCCGCCGGTGCAGGGGCGCACCCTGGGCTTGGCGAGCCGCGACCTCCAGGGCGAAGTGTCGCTGGTGAACGTGTTCGCGTCCTGGTGCGTCGCCTGCCGCGAGGAGCATCCGGTGCTGATGGAACTCGCGCGTAGCGGCGCCGTGCCCGTCCACGGCCTCAACTACAAGGACAAGCCGGAGGATGCGGCGCGCTGGCTGAAGGACTGGGGTGACCCCTACACCCGCACCGGCGCCGACGTGGAGGGACGGGTGGCCATCGACTGGGGCGTCTACGGCGTGCCGGAGACTTTCGTCATCGGCAAGGATGGTCGCATCGCCTACAAGCACATCGGCCCGATCACACGTGAGTTCGTGCGCGACAAGCTGCTGCCGATGATCGGGAAGCTGAGGCAAGCGCCATGAAGTTTGGACTTACCCCGTTTCACCGGGGCCATTCGCGCCGCCTGCTCCTCGGCCTCCTCGCCGGCCTGGCACTGGCCGGGGGGCTTGCGGCCTATGCCCTGCTCGGCTCGCCGACGACGGCGCTCGAGTCCGCCCAGCGCATCCCGCTGCGCGGCGTGCGCTTCCAGGACGCCCGGGGAAAGGCGCTGAGCCTGGAGGACTTCCGCGGCCGGGTGGTCCTGCTCAACATATGGGCCACCTGGTGCGTACCCTGCCGCAAGGAGATGCCCGCCCTCGATCGTCTCCAGCAGCAGTTGGGCGGTCCCGCCTTCGAGGTGGCGGCGGTGTCGATCGACCAGGACGCCAATCTGGTGCGCGAGTTCTACCTCAAGCACGGCATCAAGTCCCTCGCGCTCTACATCGATCCCACGACAGGCATCGCCTCCACGCTGCGCACCGTCGGCATCCCGACGACGCTGCTGGTCGATGAGGCCGGCCGCGAGGTCTGGCGCAAGGTGGGGCCGGCCGAGTGGGACGCACCGCCTTCGGTCGCAGAGATCCGCAAGCACTTGCCGGCAGGCGCGAAACCTTGAGAGGAGTGCGAGAGTGATGTGGACGCGACGCAACGTACTGCAATCCTTGGGCGCCGGGGCGGGACTGGTGGCCCTTCCGGCGCCGATCATGCGTGCGCTGGCGGCAGCCGAGCCGGATCTGGTCCTGAGGCTCACCGCCGGGCGCGACGAGGTTGCCCTGTGGCCGGGCGACAGGACCGCGGTGCTGCGCTACTTCGGGCAGGTTTTGCACGGTCGCGCCGACGCCCTCAAACCCTCCCCGGGCTACCTGGGGCCGACGCTGGAACTGCGTCGCGGCGAGCGCGTGCGCATCGAGTTCCGCAATCGTCTGGACGAGCCTTCCATCATTCACTGGCACGGCATGCTGGTGCCCGAGGCCGCCGACGGCCACCCGCGCTTCGCCGTCGGCCCGGGCGGCGAGTATGTCTATGAATTCACTGTGCGCAACTCCGCCGGCACCTATCTCTACCATCCTCATCCCCACGGCCGCACCGGCGCCCAGGTCTATTGGGGCCTGGCCGGACTGCTCATCGTGCGCGAGGCGGAGGAGCGCACCTACGGTCTGCCGGCCGTGGAGCACGAGCTGAGTCTCGTCATTCAGGACCGGCGCGTGGACGACAACCAGTTCGTGTTCAAGCGCATGATGATGGACGACATGAACGGCGTGCTGGGCGACACCGTGCTGGTGAACGGCGCCCCCGACGCCGCTTTCGAGGTCACGCCGCTGCCCTGGCGGCTGCGGCTCGCCAACGTGTCGAACGCACGCATCTACAAGCTCGCCTGGTCCGACGGCCGCCCGCTGCACGTCATCGCCACCGACAACGGCCTGCTCTCCGCCAGCGAAGGCGTTCAGACCCGGCCATACGTCGTCCTTGGCCCCTTCGAGCGCGTGGAACTGTTGGAGGACTTCGGTGCGCGCCGCCCGGGTGCCGAGATCGCCCTCATGAGCCGCGAATTCGCCGGCGTGGGGATGATGGACATGATGGGCGGCATGATGGGCCGCGGCATGGGCGGGATGATGCGCGGCATGATGGGTTCTGCCCAGGGCGAGGAACTGACCCTCGCCCGATTCACGGTAGCCGCTGCCGCAGGCGGCCCCGGCGAAACCTTGAGTCTCCCGCCCTCCGAGGCGCCGCCGCAGGAGCGGCATGAACTGCACACCCGTCTTGCCTTCCGCCACATGCAGGGGTTTCTGAACGGTCGTCGCTTCGAGATGGAGGCGGTGGCCGTCAACGAGCGCCTGCCCCTCGGCGCGGGCACAGTGTGGACCTTCTCCAACGACGGCGGCGGGATGGCGATGCCCCACCCCATTCACATCCACGGCGTGCGATTTCGCATCCTGGACCGCAGCGGCGCCGAGGCGCCCGTGGATCTGCGTGCCGGGATGGTGGACGCCGGCTTCAAGGACACCTTCCTCATCTTCCCGGGCGAGCGCCTGCGTATCTTGGTCACGCCGACGCAGCCGGGCCTCTTCATGTACCACTGCCACAACCTCGAGCACGAGGACGGCGGCATGATGCGCAACTGCCTGTTCGGCGCCGGGCGGTCCGCATAGTGGGCGCAAACCTCAAACGCCCTGATCACGCAAAGGAGAAATGACCGTGAACCCATCGGAACAAGCCATTATCAGCCCGCCGGAAAGACGCGCCACTCCGCTCATCGCTTTCCGGGCCAGACTCGATCGGCGCGCCGTCCTGATCGGTTTGGCGGTCGCCGGTATCGCCGCCGGACTGTTTCTTGGCTGGGACTGGCTGGCGGCGGCGGGGTTCACCTCGGTCATCGTAGGCTTCCTGCCCTGCGCCGCCCTGTGCGCGGCCGGGATGTGTGCCGGCCGGCACGGCAGCAAGGATAGCTGTCAACGTAAAAGCGAGACCGGCTCGGGCGCGGCTCTGCCGGAGGACAAGGCATGAGACGACCGATCATCGCTCTGCTCCTGGCCGGCCTGCTGATCACCCCGGCCCGTGCCGCCGAACAGGCGGCCGCGCCCGATCCCGTGCTGGTGGAGGCCATCGTCAACAAGCTCGAGCGTGACGGCGCGCTCGACCGCGCCGTGGAGCGCACGCTCGGACGCCTCGCCCAGAAGCAGCAGGAGACGCAGCGCCGACAGCAACTCGCCGCCCAGTCCGAGGCGGCCGAGCGCGCCAGGTCCGCGCGCAAGGTCGAGCCCGGGCGCGACCACATCCGCGGCAACACGGCCGCGGACGTGTCGCTGATCGAGTACTCGGACTTCGAGTGCCCGTTCTGCAAGCGCTTCCACGCCACCCCGGGGGCCGTTCTGCAGCGCCACCGCGGCCGCGTCAATTGGGTGTGGCGCCACTTCCCCCTCGGCTTCCACGACCCCGCCGCGCGGCGCGAGGCCATCGCCAGCGAATGCGCGGCGAAGCTGGGCGGCAACGCGGCGTTCTGGAAATACGCCGATGCCATCTTCGCTCATACCCGTTCCAACGGGCAGGGCCTGGCCGAGGGTAAGTCGGAAGCCGCGCTCGCCGAGGAACTGGGCATCGGGCGTGACGCCTTCTCACGCTGCATCGCCGACCCGGCGATCGCCCGGCGGGTAGACGAGGATGTCGCGGAAGGCAATGCCGTGGGCGTGTCCGGAACGCCGGCCACGATCGTACGCAACAATCGCAGCGGCGAGTCGATCTGGGTGGTCGGCGCGCAGCCGGCTGAGGCCCTCGATGCCGCCATCGAGCAGGTGCTCGGCGGCAAGGGCCGGGAGCGGCGCCAGCCATGACCGACGCCTCCACCCTTGGCCTGGCGACGGCGGCGGCTGCCGGCTTCGTCTCCTTCCTTTCGCCCTGTGTGCTGCCGCTGGTGCCGGCCTACGTCTCCTACGTGGCGGGGCAGTCGCTGCACGGTTCGCACCCCGCCATGGGCGCCCGTGTGCGCCTGACCGCCGGGGTCATGAGCGTGTTCTTCGTGCTCGGCTTCAGCGCCGTGTTCATTACGCTGGGGGCGAGCGCCACGGCGCTCGGCCGGCTGCTGCTGCACTACCGCTACGAGGCCAACCTGGTCGGCGGCGCCATCGTGCTGGCCTTCGGCCTGTTCATGCTGGGCCTCGCCCGTCACGTCACCTGGTTCCATCGCGACCTGCGCTTCCACCCGCGCCTGGCCGGCGGCCATCCGGGGGCGGCCTTCGTGCTCGGCGTGGCCTTCGGCTTTGGATGGACGCCTTGCATCGGCCCGGTGCTGGGCGCCATCCTCACCGCCGGGGCCCTGCAGAACTCGCTTTCCGCGAGCATGGGCCTGCTCGGCGCCTACGCGCTGGGGCTGGGCGTGCCCTTCGTGCTCGCGGCGGTGTTCATGCGCGAGCTGGTGGGACGGCTCAAGTGGTTGCGCCACGCCGGGCGCCCGCTGCAGATCGTCGCTGGTGCCGTCATGGTGCTGATGAGCGTGGCGATCATGACCGGCAAGCTGAGCGAGTTCAGCTACTGGTTGCTGGATCGCTTTCCCGTGTTGGGGCGGATCGGATGAGAGGTTTTCTTGACCGCGGCGAAGCGATCGCCGCACTTTTTCACTTGACCCAGGAGGTTCGGATGATGAGCAAACGAATGACGATGACCCTGTTGACGGTGGCGCTGGTCTCGGGCGCCGTGGGACTAGCGGCCGCCGCCGATCCGGCGCCGGCGAAGCCGGGAATGCACGGCATGGGGGAGATGCCCATGGGCCAGGGCATGATGGGCGGCGGCATGATGAACATGATGGGCATGATGGAGTCATGCCGGAAGATGATGGACGGCGCCGTGCCGGGCAGCGCCACGATGCCGCACCTGCCGCCCGGAAACGAGAAACTCGAATTCCAGATGCACGCTGAGATGATGCAGAAGATGGGCGAGATCGCCGCCAAGTACGCCGAGCGGATCAAGGAGGCGAAATGAAGCGAGCGGTCATAAGCTTCGCGCGCCGGCTCGCGGGTGGCGCGTTGCTCGTCCTCGGGCTGGGCGCTTTCGCGGGCGCCGCGATCGCGGGCGGCGGCGTCGCGCTCGCCATCGATGGCGCAGGCCGGACGCTGTTCAAGGCCGGCCCCGAGTTCGTCGCGCGCAGCGGCGATGGCGGGCAGCACTGGGCGGCCGTGAAGCTTCCGCCCCTCGCGGCGTCGGCGCGCATCGCTTCGGTCGCCGTGGCCGCGGGCGGCGCGCTCTACGTCGCCGGCCCGGGCTTGGGCGTGCTGCGCAGCGACGACGGCGGCGAGCACTGGTCGACGCGCTCGGCGGGCCTACCGGGCGCCGACGTCGCCGCCATCGCCACCCACGCCGAGCAGCCCGAGACGGTCTTCGCGTACGTGACCGGAAATGGTTTCTTCCGCAGCCAGGACGGCGGGGGGCGCTGGCAGCTGATGGATGCCGGGCCGCGCGGCGGCATCGTGCGCTTCATGCACTCGAACATGCCGGGCAGCATGCAGACCGGCTGGCTGTTCGCTGCCACCGGCCAGGGCGTGCGCCGGGCGATGGATTGCTTCTGCGGCTGGCGCGACGCGGGCGAGCTCGCGCGCCCGGTGACGGCCGTCGCCTACGATCCGCGCGAGCCCCGCACCGTTTATGCCGCGACCGGCGACGGCGTGTTCCGGAGCGCCGACGGCGGCGAGCAATGGTCGCGCGCCGGCGTCCCCGCCGCCGTCCCGCGGGCACTCGTGGTCACGCCGGACGGCGTCGTCTATGCGGCAACAGACGATGGCGCCCTGTTCCGCAGCCGCGATGGTGCCAGGACTTGGGAGCGCGTCGGTGCGTAGTTTCACGGGCACGGTCCTGATGCTGCTGAGCGCGGCCGCGCTAGCGGCCGAGTCCGCGCAGGACGCCGGTCACCGCGTCTACCAGGCGCAGTGCGCGTCCTGCCATGGAAGCCGGGGCGAGGGCGCAGCCGATTGGCAGCAGCCGAACGGACAAGGAGAGATGCCCGCGCCCCCCCACGACCGCGACGGGCACACCTGGAAGCACGCCGACGGCATGCTGTACCGGATCGTGAAGGACGGCTGGCGCGATCCCTTCAACAAGACGCAGCGGCTCACCATGCCCGCCTTCGGGCAGACGCTGTCGCCCGGCGAGATCCGGACCGTGATCGACTACCTCAAGACCCTGTGGACGCCGGAGCAGCGGCGCTTTCAGGAGGAGGAGAGCCGCCGCGAACCCTACCCGTCCGGGGCGCCACAAGTGCCCGGCCCCATCCCGATTCAACCTCAAACCAAGGAGCAATGACCATGCGTTACTCAAAAATCCTTCTGCTGACCCTTACCCTCGGCCTGCAACTGCCGGCCCTGGCGGCGGGCATTCCGGTGAAGCTGTACAAGAACCCCAATTGCGGCTGCTGCGACGACTGGGCCAAGCACATGGAGGCCAACGGCTTCGCGGTGGAGAAGATCAACACCACCGACCTGCCCTCGATCCAGCAGAGATTCGGCGTGCCGGAAAGGCTCGCCGGCTGCCACACGGCCATCGTCGGAGGCTATGTCGTCGAAGGGCTGGTGCCGGCGGAGTTCGTCAAGCGCCTGCTCCAAGAGCGCCGCCCGGTGAAGGGCATCGCCCTGCCCGGCATGCCGGTGGGCGCGCCCGGGATGCCGGGCGAGAAGCACGCGCCGCTGAACGTTTACTACCTTGGCCAGGGCGCGACCCCGAAGCTCTTCGGCAGTTTCTGAACGGCCATGCCGGGGGGCACAGCGATGAGCGAAAGCAATTCCGGGAGCGTCTTCCGTTGGCTACTCGCGGGCGCCGTGGCTTTTCTCGTCGGCGCGATCATCGTCGCGCAGCGGGGAACGCCCGCGGCAATCGACCCGACAGACGGGATGCGGGTCGCCGCGGGCAAGCGCATCTACGATGCGCGGTGCGCCGCCTGCCACGGTGCGAAGCTGGAAGGGCAGCCCAACTGGCGCGAGCGTCTGCCCAGCGGGCGCATGCCGGCGCCGCCCCACGACGCTAGCGGCCACACCTGGCACCACCCGGACGCCGTGCTCTTCGGCATCGTCAAGGAAGGGCTGGTGCCAGGGAAGTTCGCACCGCCGCGCTATGAAAGTGACATGCCTGCCTTCGGGGCGACCCTGTCCGACGACGACATTCGCGCCGTACTCGCCTTCATCAAGAGCACGTGGCCGCCCGAGCAACTCGCCTACCAACGGGAGATAGACCGTAACAGCAACGCCAGGCGGTAACGTGCTGCCGATCGTGTTTCCCGCTGCGCCGGCCTTTCCGCATTTCGGCGGAACCGCGGTTTCGCCGCCACCGTGGTCTCTGGCCGATGGCGCGAAGTCCAAGCGGTGGCGCCGGAACTCGACTGGCGCTGGCGACAATGAGCCGATCTTGGCGCGATCATCACGGCTTCTTTGTCCTACGTGAAATCACCATCTCCGGGGCAGTGCCCGGCGTCGGGTGGCACGCGCAGGCCTCACCATGCGCCGCTGCCACCAACTCATGCAGAATGCCGCACTCGGCGGCAGTAAGGCCCGTCTCACAGCGGGCGCGCAGCGTCGTCAGCTGCTTCTCCAGGGCGCGCATGGACTTCAGCCGTGCCCGCACTCGCGCAAGTTGTTCATCGATCAGCCGGTTGATGCCGCCGCAGTCGGCGTCCGGGCGGGCAACGAAATCGAGCAACCGCTTGATTTCAGCAAGCGCCATGTCGAGTGCCCGGCAGTGGCGGATGAAGGCCAGGCGCTCAAGATGCGCCAAGCCATAGGTACGGTAGCCGTTGGGTGCCCTGGCGGGCGCAGGAAGCAATCCCTGCTTCTCGTAGTAGCGGATGGTTTCGATATCCACTCCGGTGGCTTGCCCAAGTTCGCCGATACGCATGGCATCTCCTCTTGCGGATTCCCCCATGTTACAACCTTGACCCCGGAGCGACTACAGGGTTTTCAATGGCACCGACTGAAGCACGGGAGCGACAAGTGAAGAAATCAGTATTTCATATCGGCAACATGGACTGCCCGACCGAGGAAGCGCTGATCCGCAAGCGCCTCGCCGCGGTTCCCGGCATTGCGGATCTCACATTCAACCTGCTGGATCGTCGTCTCACGGTCGGCCACACGCTGCCCGACGAGCGGCCGATTCTCGGCGCGCTGCGGGAGATCGGCATGCAGGCGGGGTCGGCGCAGGCAGACACATGTACGTCATGCGAAACGGCTCAGGCGCCCGCCGTTCCGGCGAAGACCTGGGGACTCATGGCCGTATCGGGCTTCGCCGCGATCACTGCGGAAGTCGTCGCCTGGACCGGCGCCTCGGAAACCACGCCGGCCGTGGTCGCACTGGCCCTGCTCTCCATCGCCACGGGCGGCGTCGGGACGTTGAGAAAGGGCTGGGTCGCCCTCAAGACCTTCAGCCTCAACATGAACTTCCTGATGAGCATCGCCGTGATCGGGGCGATGGCCATCGGGGAGTGGCCCGAGGCAGCGGTGGTCATCTTCCTCTTCGCCCTGGCTGAACTGATCGAAACCCTGTCGCTGGAACGCGCGAAGAACGCCATCCGCGGGCTCATGGCGATGACTCCGGAGACCGCCACCGTGCGCCTCGATAGCGGGCAGTGGCGCGAGCTGACCGCTGCGGACGTGCAGGTGGGACAGACCGTGCGCGTGCGGCCCGGCGAGCGCGTCCCCCTGGACGGCGTGGTCACCGCGGGCGCCAGCGCAGTGAACCAGGCGCCAATCACCGGCGAGAGCATGCCGGTGGAGAAGGCGCCAGGCGATCCGGTCTTCGCCGGGACGGTGAACGAGCGCGGCGCGTTCGAGTTCCGGGTGACGGCACTCAAGGGCGACACGACGCTGGCGCACATCATCCGCTCGGTGCAGGAGGCGCAAGGGCAACGGGCGCCCACCCAGCGCTTCGTCGACCGCTTCGCGCGCATCTACACGCCGGCGGTGGTCGCCTTTGCAGTGCTGGTCGCTGCCGTGCCGCCGCTCTTCTTCGGCGCCGCGTTTCTCGACTGGTTCTACAAGGCGCTGGTGATGCTGGTGATCGCCTGCCCCTGCGCCCTGGTCATCTCGACACCGGTGACCGTAGTCAGCGGCCTGGCGGCGGCGGCGCGGCGGGGCATCCTGGTGAAGGGCGGCGTGCATCTGGAGAACGGCCGCCTGATCAAGGTGGTCGCCGTGGACAAGACCGGCACGCTGACCCACGGACGGCCGGTGATGACTGACGTCATCCCGCTCGTGGACCGGCGGTCAGATGATCTACTGCAACTTGCCGCCAGCGTGGACGCCCATTCCGAGCATCCGGTGGCGGCGGCCGTCGTCGCCGCGTGGCAGGGCACCGAGGCGCGCCCCCTGCTGGATGTGACCTCCTTCGAAGCCCTCGCCGGGCGAGGGGCAAAGGCCATGGTCGGGGGCCGCCCGTACCACTTGGGCAACCATCGACTGGTGGAGGAACTGGGGCTCTGCACGCCGCGCGTCGAAGAGGCGCTCGAGCGCCTGGAACGGCAAGGCAAGACGGCAGTGGTGCTGACCGCCGACCACGAGCCGCTGTGTGTTCTCGGGGTGGCGGATACGGTGCGCGGCCACAGCGCCGAGGCGATCCGCGAGCTTCATGCGTTGGGCGTCCGGTCGGTGATGCTGACCGGCGACAACCCGACCACCGCCCGGGCCATCGCCGACGCGGTCGGCATCGACGATGCCCGCGGCAACCTGTTGCCCGAGGACAAGCTTGCCGCGATCGATGACCTCATCGCTCGCCATGGCGAGGTCGGCATGGTGGGTGACGGCATCAACGACGCCCCGGCGCTCGCCAAGGCGTCCATCGGCTTCGCCATGGGAGCGGCAGGCACCGACACCGCCATCGAGACCGCTGACGTCGCCCTGATGGACGACGACTTGCGCAAGCTGCCGCGCTTCATCGTCCTCTCCCGCCGCACTTCTCATGTGCTATGGCAAAACATCTCGCTGGCCATCGGCATCAAGGCGGTGTTCTTTGCCCTGGCGCTCGCCGGGCAGGCGACGTTGTGGATGGCAGTCTTCGCCGACATGGGGGCGAGCCTGCTCGTGGTGTTCAACGGCCTACGGCTGCTGCGCAAGTGAGCGCCAAGGAACTCCTCTACGACTGGGGTGGCGCCAACCTATGGCTGTTTCAAGCCATCAATCTCCATCCGTCCGGCCGTCTCGATGACGTCATGGAATGGGTCTCGCGCATCGGCAGTTATTTGAACCTGCCCGTGGTCGCGGGCGGCTGGCTTGCAGTCGCCATCCTGCTGCGGCAGGCCAACAGCGGCATGGCGCCGCAAGTGCTGATGCAGCTCAGGCGGCTGCTGGTCGGGACCGCCATCGCATTCGTGCTCACGGCAGGTCTCAAGCTGGCACTGGATTTCCCGCGGCCGGCGGCGGTGTTGGCGCCGAGCGCCATCCATGTCGATGTCGTTGAGGCAGGAGAGCGGGAATATAGCCTGCCCAGCGGCCACGCCGCGTTCGCGGCGCTCCTGGCGGCGAGCCTGTGGCCGCTGATGGGTCAGCCGGGGCGGCTGACGGCCGCGCTGTTCGTGCTCGCCGTTGGACTTTCGCGAATCTGGCTCGGTGCGCACTTTCCCGCCGATGTGGTCGCTGGTTACGTAGTCGGCCTCGCGAGCGCCCTGCTGACTGGCTTCAGGGGTGCGCGGCCCGATGCCGACCCCGACACTGGAGAACGGCGATGATCGCTTCCTCCGGCGGTAGGCGGTGGCTCGCGCGAGGCGGTCGGATACAGCCTAGTCCTCGGCGGCGCGTTGGGCGATGTGATCGACGGGATGGCGCATAGCGCGGTGGTCGATTATCTGGACTTCTACTTGAGCGGGTGGCACTGGCCAGCCTTCAACCTCGCCGACTTTGCGATCGTACTGGGCGTCCTGCTTCTGCTGTTGGAAACGAGCGAGGAGCTCCTGCAGAAGCGCGAGGAGCTCCTGCAGAAGCGCGAGGACCTGAAACGCTCGTGACGGGTGCATCGCATGTGACAAAGTGTTTTTTCAACCAAGAAGGAGCGGCGACATGAAAAGGACGATCCTGGCAGCGACACTGGCTGCATTGACGTTTTCGACCCTGCCGGCAACGGCTCAGCAGGCGACGCCCGCCGACAAAGGTGCTCAGACGAAGCAGGCTGCGCCCAACGTTGCGGAGTTCGACAAGCAGATGGCGCAGCTGCAGGAAAACATGAAGAAGATGCAGGAGCAGATGGACAGGCTCTGCCAGACCCAGGACCCGCAGGAGCGGCAGAAGCTGCTCCAGGATCACTGGGCCACCATGCAGAACAACATGCAGATGATGCACGGCATGTGGGGCCCGGGCATGATGGGCTGCTGTGACGGCGGCCCGATGATGGGCGGACACATGATGGGTGGGTCGATGATGGGTTGGGGCCGCATGGGCGGCTACTACTCCAGGCTCACGCCGGAGCAGATGAAGCAGCGCCAGTACATGATGGACCAGTACATGGGCATGCAGCAGATGATGATGGACCACATGATGCAACACCAGAACTGGATGATGCAGCCTGCGAAATGAGCTTACCGGCGGGATGTGGTCTTGTGCGCGTCTCGCCGGCCTTCCTGGCCCGGAAAGCGGCCTCGTATACTTTCTCATCCTGAGGCACTGGGCCAGAAGCCGCCGTATGAAGACAACAAGCGCACAGACGCCGCGCATCGACGCCGCCGCTACTCGAACTCGTATCCCACCGGCTATCTGGGCGCTTGGATTCGTCAGCCTGCTGATGGACATCTCCTCCGAGCTGATCCACAGCCTGCTGCCCGTTTTTCTGGTTACGTCCTTGGGGGCGAGCGCCCTCGTGGTCGGCCTGATCGAGGGCGCGGCGGAATCGACCGCGTTGATCGTGAAGGTGTTCTCGGGAGCGCTGTCCGACTACTGGGGCAAGCGCAAACCGCTGACCCTCCTCGGCTATGGGCTCGGGGTGATCTCGAAGCCCCTGTTCGCGCTGGCGACGAGTTCCGGCCTGGTGCTCGCCGCACGGCTGATGGACCGGATCGGCAAGGGTATCCGCGGGGCGCCGCGCGATGCGCTGGTGGCGGACATCGCGCCGCCCGAGCTGCGCGGGGCGGCCTTCGGCCTGCGCCAGTCGCTCGACACCATTGGCGCCTTCCTCGGCCCGCTGCTCGCCATGGGCTTGATGCTCGCCTGGGCGAACGACTTCCGCGCCGTGTTCTGGGTCGCCATCATCCCCGGCTTTCTCGCCGTGGCGCTGCTGTTCTTCGGCGTGCAGGAGCCGGACAGGCAGCCGGGCCAACGCGCCATCAATCCCATCCGTCGCGAGAACCTGCGCCGGCTGTCCGGCGCCTACTGGTGGGTGGTCGGGATCGGCGCCGTGTTCACCCTGGCACGCTTCTCCGAAGCCTTCCTCATCCTGCGCGCCCAGCAGGGCGGGTTGCCCATCGCGCTTGCGCCCCTGGTGCTGATCGGCATGAACGTCGTGTATGCCCTGGCGGCCTATCCGTTCGGCAAGCTTTCTGACGGCGTGAGCCATGCCCGACTTCTCGCGCTGGGGCTCGCGGTCCTGATCGGCGCGGATTTCGCGCTCGCCTACAGCAACCACTGGACCTGGGTGTGGGTCGGGATCACGCTGTGGGGCTTGCACATGGGCATTACCCAGGGACTGCTGGCGACCATGGTGGCCGACACCGCGCCGGCGGACTTGCGCGGCACCGCCTATGGCTTTTTCAACCTGGTCAGCGGCATCGCGATGCTGTTCGCCAGCGTCTTGGCCGGGCTGTTGTGGGATAACTTCGGTGCGCCGCAGACTTTCATCGCCGGGGCCGTATTTAGCGTTCTCGCATTGGTGGGGATCCTATTCCGAAGCGGCATTCCGGCGCCAAGACCGGCGAACTGAAAGAGGATGAAACGGGGAAGCAGGCACACCGTTTTGGCTGGGAACCCGCCCACAAACACCCGAACATCAAGCAGGAGATGAAGTTTCTCTACGGCTCGACCACCCTGACCGCTGCCGACGGCGACAAACTGGACTGCGGCCACCTCCGGCATGGGGACGATTGGCGCCTGCTCTGCAAGAGGCCGGACAACGGCGAGGTCGCGTTTCAACCTGTAACGAAGTGATCTCAAATCCTTCGCGGTGATCGAATCGGAACGCTGCATCCGCGGCAATACGACGATCGAGCGGCGTTTCTACCTCTCCAGTCTGACCGCGGACGCTGTTCAGCTTGCGTAGACGATTCGTTCGCACTGGAACATTGAGAACCGCCTGCACTGGTGCATGGACATCGCCTTCGCCGACGATCAGATGCGCGCCCGTGCCGGCCATGCTGCCCACAACCTTGCCGTCTTGAAGCACATCACCCTGAACCTCATCCGCCTCGACCACACTCCTCGCAAGGGCGGCATCAAAGCGCGACCGACCGTGGCGATGGACGCGAGGTTGCTGCGTCTACGTGGTGGACGTCATCGAGCGGCTCGGTTCAACACTGGCTCCAAGGCCGTTCGCAGCCGGTCCACGACGGCCACCAGGGGCTCGGGGGCAAGCTCGTTCTTCTTGATGAACGCCTGCCACAGCGCCTGCCGCGAATGATCGTGCGCGAACTCGTCCGTCAGTCCGACCGGCAAATCGGCAGGCACCGCCATGCCGCGCCGCTCGAAGGTGGCCTTGATTGCTTGAGCCAGCAAATCGGTGTCCAGGGGTTCGCGCTCCAGCAGCACCGACAGGTCGAGGTAATCCTTCACCCGGCTGTTGGTCATGCCCAGCAGCGCGATGGCGTGGAGCTTCTCCGCGACGACGGTGTAAACGGGGTAGGTTCGCAGACGAGGTGCCGGCAGGTCGTCCAGCAGCACCGGGTAGGTCGCATCGACGGGGCCTGGCGTCACGGCATCGCCGAAACCGATGTCGATCTGGGTCTTACAGCGTGCCTTGGCCAGCTCGCCGCTGATGAGGACGCGCGCTCCGGCGTATCCTGCTTCCTTGCGGATTTCCTCGGCGACGACCGAAGCCGGGTCGAACACGATGCCGTCCTCGACCGCGACGCCGGCGATGTCGCGGAAGTCCTGGGCCACGGATTCCAGATCGCTCGCGCCGAAGCCGAGCAGGTCGGCGTCGCGCGTGGCCCGGTGCGGCATGTCGTACCAGAGCGCGAACAGCAGCGCGCCCTTGAGCAGAAAACGATCCGCGTGCTCGGACTGGGTCAGGCGATAGAGGATGCGCTCCAGCGCGAAGCGCACCAGCACCTGATTGAAATCCACCCCCTGCGCCTTGGCGACGTTGAGCAGGCGGGCGCGCACTGAAGCCGCGATATCGTTCATTCGGTGGCCTCCAGATAGGGGCGCATCACGTTGGCCACGCGGCAGATCTTCGCGTAGCGCCACAGGTCGTCCGCCGTGGCCTTGCGCTTGGCGCGAACGTCCTTCAGCGCCTCCAGCGCCACGTCCAGACCGATCTTGTTGCGGTGCTTGAAGCAATCCACGACCGTCTTGGCCGCGCCGTAGACCCGCAGCTTCACGCCGTCGCGCAGGTGCTCCTCGACGCCCGCCGTGTAGACGTCGCCGGTCATCTGAACCATCTTGACCGGCGGAAAGTCGATCCGGGGCACGTGACTGCCGCGCGGCATGGCGATCCAGATCTGGCGCGGCAGTTGGGTGGTCAGCTCGTGGAGTTGCAGCGCGGTCAGCAGGCAGAACACGGCCTGCGGCACCTTGGTGGCGACGGCCGCAAGGCCTTCGTCCTCCGAGCCCGGATGGCTGGGCAGGCGGTACAGACCACGCCCGACCCTGTCCAGAAGGCCAGCGACGGTCAGGCGCGTCAGGACGACCCGGGGCGCATCGATGGCGTCCAGATCGCTGGCGCGCAGCAGCCCCTTCTGGCTGGCCAGATCGAGGACGCGCTGGGTGTGGGTGTCGGGGAGCATGGCGACAGTATGTTCCGTTTATTCGTTCAATGCAATGTTTTGACGAAAAACAGGAACAATGGGCCAGTTCGATTCCGCGTTTGAGGATCGAACTGCAGACCATCGAAAAGCGAACCGCATGTTTCATTTCTTCGTCTAATGTAAGGCTTTGCCGATGAAACGGAACATGACTGCCCGGCCACGCGGCGGCTGGCATGCGCCATTCAGACGCCCATTTCTCGATGCCGGGCAGCGCCGGCTACGGTGCGTCGGCGGCCACGCCTGTGTCGATGCGGCACGGGCGCAGGTGATGCACCTCCCAGCGGAAGACGTCCTCGATGCTGAACCGGATGACGTCGCCGTTGACCAATTTGTAGACAGGAATGCCGAGCCGCTGGCGTTCCCTGTTCTGTTGCAACCAAGAGGTGGGCAGTCCGGTGATGACGGCTGTTTCCTTGCCGGAGTAGAAAATCTGGTCGCGCCGACCGGGCCGCTGCCGCATCATCTGCTCGATGGCGTCTTCGCGCGCCGTGGGCGAGGATTCGGACAAGGCGCGCCCGGTGCTGGATTTCCACGTAACCCGAGCCTTGCGCTCGAAGGCCTCGACCTCCATCAGAAGGTAGCGGACAGATTTACTGATGTGCCATGCGGGTGGGCCGATTCCCTCCGAACGCCAGCGTTGCAGTGTCTTGGGCGAAAGGTTCCACCTCGAGCACAGCTGCGTTTCGTTGAGAACCGGATACGTGATTGGCGGATTGTCCGGGCCGGGGTCTGCGCAGTGGGCATCGGCGTCAATCTTGGGTTTCATTGTGCGCCTCCATCAGGGCGGTCTCGGCCGCCGCAAGGCTGCCATACTGCGCGATGAGCGCGAAGGCCTCGTTCAGGTAGTATCGCTTCGGCTCCGGTGCGGCGGGCGCTGGAGGTTCGACGACTGGCGACGCGGCGGTCAATGGCGGCAAGGCCGCGTCGTTGGGCATCCCCTGACGATTCGCCTGTTCGTAGGCGACGATTTCGTCCACCGGGTAGCGGACGGCCTTCGAGAGCTTGATGTACGGTGGGCCAATGCCCTCGTAGCGCCAGCGTTGCAGCGTCTTGGCGCTGACGTTCCAGCGTTGTGCCAACTCGGTTTCGGTGAAGGCGGGTTCGGTCAACATGGCGTCCTTTCGTCGTTCGTGCCGGCCATTACGGCGGCGAACGCGACGAAAGCCAAGTTGCAGGCCCAAAAGTGCCCCGCACTGGCGACGGCTGCGTGTGCCAATCGACCTCTCTGAACTTTCGGCCGTGGGCATGTGCGGGGGCGCGGAATCCTTCCCCGGTATCGCGCGCATATGGCGGGCCTTCCGACTGGGTCGGATGATCAGCGGAGACGCGGGTTTCGTTTCTTGTTAAACTGCACCACCAATACACAACGCCCAACCGTTCTCGGTTGGACGTTATCGATTTGTGGCTTCCGCACATTACGCGGAGTTCCGGGTTGTTCTGCGTGTGCCAGCCGGTCTGGGCACGGGTGGCATGACCCGTCCAGTTCGCCCCATTCCCCCTCTCTTCTCTTGAAACCTGCACCACTGGCTCAAGGTGGCACACCAAGATAGTGTTGTTCGTCAATAACTTATGTGTGTGCTGCCTTGGCCGGGCTCCTTCATTCCTGGTATTTCTTGAGCGGCTTGTCTGTTGCGGGAGGGGGATGTACTTCGCTACCCGTTACGATGCAGGGGCCGAGATAGCGTCCGGCAATGCGGGTGGTAATCGTCAGTTTTTGCGGTTGCTGGGCGACCGTGACGATTGTTCCTTTGAGTGTGTCGTTATTAAATTCGATTTTTCCTGTTGCGGTTGAGTTGAACCCTTCTTGTGAGCAGGTCATTTGCCAAGTCAGTCTGTCCCGAGACAGGGCCTTTTCGGTAATGGTGCAGGGTGCATTCGGTGGCATGGCAAGTAATTTAGCGACGTTGCCCGGATCGATGCAACGGTCGTACTGGATTGGGCCGGTACTGGGTCCGCTGGCGTTGGGAATCGTCATCTGGATGGCCACCCGCCAGGCGCCCAACTTGAGGTTGGGGGTTGCTGCCCGCGACGGTGTCGGGAGGATGGTCATCGTCGCCATACCCAGAAACAAGAGCATGAATCCGGTGAGCCGCATCATTTTGCAAATTTCAGCGGGCTTTGCATGCGAACGGTTGCTTCGGCGGTGACCGGAATCCGGTAACCACCGATGGTCCAGTTGAGTACCGGAATCGATATGTCGTTGAGCCGTTCGGTGATTTCATTTAGCGCGTTTTGAATGAAACCAAGATCGACACCAACGACGCTGGCGGCGTCGCTGATCACGCCGAGCGGCGTACTGAATTTGTCCTTGAGTTGTGTGCAGCTATTGGTTGTGGTGGCTGTGGATTTCGGTGTGGAGAAAAACTCTCCAGCCAGATTTTTCATTCCCTGGATGCCATTCACAAGTGAATAGATGGCAACATTGGCCACTGGCACGATCAGTTTTGCGCAATAGGTGACCCGTATTTTTAGAATATTCGCATCCTGGATGTTCAGTCCGGATTTGGCTCCCGTGCTTGTTGGGCGGTACTGAAGATTGTCATTCGGTACTATTTTCAATTTACTGTCGCCCGGGTCGTCTTCACCGAAATCCTGCTTGACTGTTTCAGGCGGGCTGATGCGTGTGATAGTGGTCACCATGGGATTGAATGCTTCGATGGCGCCGATGGCGCGACCCCGTATCATGCCGGCCAAGTTGGGATGGTTAGTGAAGAGTGGGGTCAAGCCGGCACCAAAGGCGTCCTTGATGGCGGTGGCGTCAGCGTTCTTGAGTGCTCCCTGGCGAGCGGCAGCGAAGGTGGCGTAATTGACCTGGCTCTTGATCTGATAGAGAAGGCCAAACTGAATGGCGCCCATCACCAGCAGGATCAACGTCGGGAATATGATGAGATATTCAACCAGCGATTGACCACGCTGTGCCGTAATACGGTCAGGGAGGGCACCGGTATTCATCAGGGGTTCGGCTCCGTTTGCCGTGGCGGCTCTGCCGCGGCGGGGGGCGCTGTCGTGACACGCCTTGCCTTGCTGGGGGGGCGCGGCTGAGTCCCCAGCGGGGAGAGCTTGCTCATTTCTTCCAGCGACTGATCGATTGATGTGGCCAGGGGATCATCGGCGTTTACCGTGATCTGGGCCTGCAGCATGGCGGCATAGGCCTGACGCAGCCGGATCACGGACAGGTTGTGCCAGGCGCGGGTATGCGCGTTGTTTGCGATCAGGGTGCGTTCGTAGGCAATGGCCGCTTCGTCGGGATGATTGTTGTTGGCATACAGGTTGCCGAGGCGAAACCAGGTTTCGGCATCATTCGGGGTTTTGCGCAGGACTGCCTTGTACAGGGCTTCCGCCTTCGTGGCTTCGCCCCCGGCATCGGCCAGTTGCGCCTGCTGGTTGAGCAATGCCAGTTCGGGAGTCGCCCGACTTTGCGCCGGCAGCAACTGTCCGTTGTCGTCTACCAGGCCAGCGCAGCCCTGAAGAAGGGCCATGATTACGGCAATTGTGCATGCAGGCAGAAATCTCACGTCGTTCTCCACTCCAGTCTGTCTCCAATACCGATGCCGAGCCGTTTGGTTTCACCATTCAGCAATTCCAGAACGGCCGCAGCCTGCCAGGTGCCGGCGATCCGATAGGGAAACAAGGCTTGCGACAGTTTGACTACACGGTACTCTCCCGTCAAAAAAATTACGTCAATACCATAGTGCATGGCCAGTGTATGAACTGAATTGCAGGGGGTGATCAGAAGGCCTTCACCCTGCTTGAGTGGAGCACGGCCAAGCAGTCCGCGCATGCGCTCGGGCCATCGTTCGGTACGCAATACATGCGGGATGAGAGGCTCATTTTTTTTGTACAGGGCCCCGTGGAGCATGCTGTTCAGACGATTCCAGACGAAAGGAATTTCATTGCAATCGGAAATCCGAGAATCAGGAACGTCAGGGGAAAAATGAAAACCAGCAGCGGGAAAATCAGCTTTACCGGAGCTTCCATCGCCTGCTTCTCGGCACGTTGAAAACGCTCATTGCGTCGCTGCTCGGCCTGGGTTTTGAGTGCCGAACCGAGTTGGGCACCCATTTTTTCAGCCTGAATGCTGGTACCGACAAAGCTGGTGATTTCGTTCATCTGCATGCGCGCCTCCATGCGGCGCAAGGCGTCGGCGCGTGAGACCCCCGAGCGCAGATCGCGCACAACGAGATAGAACTCGTGGCGTAGCGGGCCGGCAGGGCCTTTTTCCATGGCCTGGTTGATCGCGCCTGTCATGTTCAGTCCGGCTTCGACGGCCATCGTGATGTAATCGAGATAGGTGGGCAGGGTTTTCTGCACCATGACAACCCTGCGTTTGCGCACGTCGTTGAGCCAGATAACGGGATAGAAAAAGCCCAGCAGGATCGCCAGCAGAACGGTCGAGGTCGATTCCTTTTCGAGGGTATTCAAGGCAAAGGAGGCGGCAGCAAAAGCGATCAGCATTGAGAGAATGCGCAGCAGGAAAAACTGTTCTGCACTCATCAGGAAGCTGACGCCGGTCAGTTGCAGGTTCTTCGAGGTTCTCTCCAGTGCACCCGAAGGGATGAATTTGCCAAAGTGATATTCCAGAAAGCGCACCAACGGCCAGAAGGCGCGCATCAAGGGCGGGAGCGGATCGAGATAGGCACGATCTTCCTGCGGGACTTCCTGTTTGAGCCGTCCCAGGGAGAAAATAACCAGAAGTACCGCCACCCCGACCAGCATGGCAATGAGGAACATGAGGAGATTGCTACCCATGGTCATACGTCGATATTGACAATTTTTTTGATGAAAAAGTAGCCGACAAACTCCATGACGACAACGATCGACAAGGTCACCCAGCCATACCAGGTGTTGAACAGGGGGGCCATGGCCTCGGGTTCCATCTTGTTGAGAATGACCATCAGGAAGAGCGGCAGGCAGGTCATGACGATGCCCTGCATGCGCCCTTGTGCCGTCAGCGCCTGAATCTTGCCTTCCATGGTCAGCTTCTTGCGCAAGGTGTCGGCGATACCTTCGAGGGTGTTGGCCAGATTGCCGCCGACTTCGCGCGAAATGCGCATGCCTGCGACCACCATGATGAAATCCTGGATCGGCATGCGCTTTTCCATGTTTTGCAGGGCGGAATCGAGGTCGACGCCGACGCGTTGTTCCCGTAGCAGCAGTTCGAATTCCTGGCTGATGGGTGGCTGGGTTTCCGACACCATGGATTCAATGGCCAGGTTGAGACCGGCGCCGGCGCGCAGGGAACCGGAAATCATCAAAAGAGCGTCCGGGAGCTGCTGCTCGAATTTTTTCTGGCGTTGTTTCTTGAGTCGGGCAACATAGAACTGGGGGGCAAGCACGATGCCGATTGCCACACCAATTGCGAGTACCGGATTTTCCGTCAGGACGAAGAGTAGTGGCGGGACAATCACGAATACCAGCACGTTGATGTAGAACAGCCGTGTCGCATCGACGAAGATGAACATGTCGCTCAGGCTGGTCGATGCGGTGCGTTGCAGTGTGCGCTTCTGCCTTGCCAGCGCGCGCTGACTGAACTGGAGAAATGTCCAGAAAAGCGTGATGAGCGCGATGGCGATGATGCCGATGACGAGAGGCAGGCTCAATTCAGCTCCCGATCTTTCTGGAAGATGGACAGGTCGACCGGAATACCGCGCTCGGACAGGCTCTGGTAGAGCTCCGGTATGGCGCCGGTCGCGACGAAACGACCCTTGATCTTGCCGTCCGGACCATAGCCTTCCTGTTTGAAGAGGAAGATGTCCTGCATCTGGATGACGCCGGCTTCCATTCCGGTGATTTCGGTGATGTGTGTCACCTTGCGACTGCCGTCGGGGAAGCGGTTTTGCTGGACGATCAGGTGCACCGCCGAGGCGATCTGCTCGCGAATGGCCTGCACGGGAAGATCCAGGCCGGACATCAGCACCATGACTTCGAGACGGGCGATACAGTCACGCGGCGTGTTGGCGTGGGCCGTGGTGAGTGAGCCGTCGTGCCCGGTGTTCATCGCCTGGAGCATGTCCAGTGCCTCACCCCCCCGGCATTCACCGACGACGATACGGTCCGGACGCATGCGCAGGCAGTTCTTGACGAGATCGCGGATCGTGACGGCCCCTTTCCCTTCGACGTTGGGCGGACGGGCTTCGAGAGAAACGAGATTGGGTTGTGAGAGCTTGAGTTCGGCAGCGTCTTCCACGGTGACGATCCGTTCGTCGTCCGGGATATGGTTGGACAGAACGTTCAGTAGCGTCGTCTTGCCGGAACCGGTGCCGCCGGAAATCACGATATTGGTGCCGACTTCGACGGCGACCTTGAGGAACGCCATCATCGCTGCCGTTACGGAATTGAAGCGGATCAGATCGTCATCCACCAGTTTGTTTTTTGCAAATTTGCGGATCGTGATGTTGCATCCCTTGAGCGCCAGAGGGGGGATCACGGCGTTGACCCGGGAGCCGTCCTTCAGACGCGCATCGACCATGGGTGAAGATTCATCGATGCGGCGGCCGAGCGGCGCGACGATCCGTTCGATGGCCTGGAGGACAGCTTGGTCGGATGTGAAAGTGATTTCCGATTCGATCAGTTTGCCGGCACGCTCGATAAAAATTTCGTCATAGCGGTTGACCATGACTTCCGTGACGGCCGGATCCGCCAGAAGATCCTCGAGCGGACCGAGGCCAACGACTTCGTCGAGAACCTGCTTGCAAAGCTGCTCCCGGTCAATGTCACGAGGGATATCGGTGGCTTCGGTGATGATTTCACGGATAAGCGTGCTGGTGGTCTCGCGCAGCTCCGTTTCTTCCATCCGGGAAACATCCACCCTGCGCAGGTCCATGACTTTGATCAGCTTGTCATGGACAGCCTTCCGCGCCGCATTCATTTTCGTGATGCGCTCGTCGGTGCTGCCACGCTTGGGAGAGTCTTGCGGTGCGGGCGTGTCCGCAGCCTTCTGCATGGAGGGCGACACTTCCTTCATGGCAGGCGGGCGGGAGGGCAGACTGGACGTTGTGAGCGCCTGCCCGGCGTTCGCTGGCACCGGGGTCTGTGTTTCTGATACCGTGCCCGGGAGTGATGCATCCGTTGAAAGTGGACGTGGCTGAAATGCCGGAATCGGACGGCTGAGCGTTGCAGACAACAGTTCTTCGATTGAAGGGGTATCGGCCTTGCCACTGTCGCCGGCCGGCCTCTGAGGATGAAGCGCATCGGGTGCCTGGTCTGCCGGCATGGCCACACTCAATGTATAGCCACCGATACTGATCAGATCGGATGCCTTGAGCGGCCCATAGCGATCTTCGATGGCCTTGCCATTGACTTCGGTGACGCTCAATCCGCCATGATCTTCCAGATATATTTTTCCTTCACGGCTGATGATTGATGCATGTTTTTTCCCGATGGTCCAGCCCTTCAACTTGATCTGGTTGTCATCGGCCTTGCCGATGGATGCAACGCCGGTGGTACAGTTGATCTGGGAGGAATCCCCATTCGACGACTTGATCGTGACAATGAACATGGTCAGCCACCTTAATCCACGATACCCCGTCCACCCAGCGAATTTTCGAATTTTTCGCGCATCTGGCGTCCTTTCAAGAGACGCTGCTGGTTGGCGGTCGAGGCCGGATCGACGACAGTCGGTGTGACGAACATGACCAGATCACTGCGCCCGGCCTGGAAGTTTTCCGACCTGAAAAACGCTCCCAGAATCGGTACATCACCGAGCCATGGAAATTTGTTGACGGAATTGGACATGTTCTGATTGACCAGGCCGGAGACGACGATGGTCTGTCCGCTCTTCAGGTTGATGTCGGATGTCGTCGACCGTGTCGTGAATCCAGGAATGCCTTGCACCATGACGGCAGGATCGATGGCAGAAACCTCGGTTTCGACCTTTGCCTGGATCAGGTTGTTGTCATCCACCACGGGCGTGACATTCAGGCGAATGCCATAATCCTTGAAGGTCACACTGATCTGCCCCGTAGGCGAGGTGACCGGCAGGGGAACCTGTCCCCCTGCAAGAAACTTTGCCTCCATTCCGGAGCGCGTTGCAAGTTCCGGTGAAGCCAGAATGGCGGCATCCCCATTGGTGATGGCCAGGTTGATGCGGGAGGCCAGAGTAGTGGCAAGCCCCAGATAGAGCCGCCAGGGCTGGGCATGAATGCTGAGTACCTTGTTGGCGCCGGCACCGACGGTAAAAGTTGGTTCGACGGGAGATGGTGTGTAGCGGAACTGGCGGTTGGTGATGACGTCGGCAGTCATTGCGGCTGCCGGACCGTTGATCGAGGTAGCCCAGTCGATACCGATGTTTTCAAGCGCTGTCCTGCGAAATTCCATGAACTGGACCTTGATGAAGACCATTTTCTTCAAGGTCACTTCCTCTTCCCGCACCAGATTGACCACCTGCTTGTAGTTCGTGCTGATCTTCTCCAGCTTCTTCAGATCCGCCTTGCTCGCTGTTCCGGACAGGACCACCTGGTCGCCAATGCGGTCGATCTTGATATTGGGCTGATCGCCGATCATAGCTTTGACATTGGCAGCCAGATCACCGGTGTCAGTCGTGTAGATTTTGACACGATATTTCTGAACGGCATCGCCCGACCAGATAAACAGGGTCGTATCGCCGGGGACCTCGCCGAGCAGGAGGATTTCCCGATTGTCCATCACGGTCGCCGTCAGGAGTTTGCCGTTGCCTACGGCTACCCGGGTGACGCCGCTAATCGGCAAGGTTTTGGCTTCACCGGCGAAAAGGCCAATCACTTCCACCTGACCATTTCCCAACATGGTGTTGTCGGACGTGGAAGCGGTGTCCGGAGTGGATGTCACCGACTGCTTGCCCATGAATTTTTTTGAGGGAATCTCGGTGATGACGACAGGCTTTCCCGTTTCTGCGGAAAATCCTGCTATAGGCCAGTAGAGCAAGGTGCAGCCGGTCAGGATGATTCCGGTTCGAGCCATACCGGTTAATCGGGTGGAAGAAAGCATGATGGGTTGACCTCGGAATCAGGATTATTGATGTAGGGGAGCACTACCTGCCTGCATGGCCGCGTTATTGACGGCGTCATTGACTGCGGCCGCCACATTGGTCGGAAGTCCGGGCAGGGCTACGCCTCCAGAATTCCTTGTCATGCCAGCAGCCGACGGCGAACCGGCAGGGCTAAGTCCGGGAACGCTGATGTTGATGGGAGCCGCCGCACCTGCACCGCCACGGCCTCCAACAAAATATTCGACGCGTGGTTTGCTGAATCCCGGAGAGCTGGATTTGGCTTCGGTCCCGATCAGGCGACCGGTCGTCACTGCTGGATAGACTGCGACATCGGTATCGTCTACGGCGCGCAGGGTTGCACGAATCTTGCCACTTTGCTGGGCCAGCGCAATATAGGCCGATTCCTCGGGGGTCACTTCGACCGTGATGGTTGCATAAGGTGTTTCCATCCCGGCAGGATTACCGGATGCCGGGTGCCCTGCCTGCTTGCCGGTCATGTTGCCTGTGGCCAGTACCTTGACGTGTTGAAGGAAGGGAAACACTTCCTGGCTTGAAGCGGCGCCGCCGGGTTCTGCGGCAATCAAGTTGAGGTCGACGAAATTGCCCGGCTTGAGCATCTGGGAGATCGAATTCAGATCGTCGGTCTCCAGAGTGATAGCGCGCATGCCTTTGGTCAGGTAGGCTGCAAATTCCTTTGGCCGGTCATCGATGATGTCGCCGCGCATCAGTGGCCGGCCTCTTTGAACCGGGCGCAACAGGGGCAGGCCGCGGATGGCATCGAAATTATCGATGCGCAGGGTGTCGCGATAGACCAGATCCACCGAGATGTCACGAGCAGCGACCACGCCCTCGTCAATGATTGCACCTGCCGGCATGTCGCTGGTGGGCACGATCACCGCTTCGGTCGGTCCCCCTTTGGCTTTCTCGGCAAGCTGTGTTTCGATGGCTTTTTCCCGACCGCGCAGATAGGTGATGGTCAGCCAGGTTGCCAGGAGCCCCAGTACGATGGCGGCCCCGAGCATGAGCCATAATTGGTTGATTCGCAGTTTTCCTAGCCTTAGCGCCATGGCAACGCCCTTGTTTTTTGAATGAAAGTCATAGTGGAATCCGTCATGTCATTTATCAGAATCCGGTGATATGGGTGGCATAACTGGTTGCATAGGTGAAACCGGCATACGCTTCTTTCATGGCGTGCACCACGCTCTGGATGGCCGAGCTGTCCGCTCCCTCGATCAGTATCAACACGGCAAAAACGGTGACAATGGTGTATTCCACCATCGATTGACCGAGCATTCTGCGTTTCTGTCTCATTGAATGATCTCCTTTTTCATGAGGATGAGCCGGTGACCTACGGACGATCCACGACGTTGACGACGACGGTGACGAGCCCTTGCGCCTGTGACAACACGATGCTGGCTTCCTGTAATTCCTTTTTGAGTGTCAGTACGTAGGTCTGGTTATCGGGGCCTGTGGGCCGCCGTTCTGACAGAAGTTGCCAGCCGGCATCCTGCATCTGGTCGCGGTAAAACGTCAGGTTCGTCGTCAGAGTGGCCTGATTATTCAGCACCAGGGTTCTTGCGTTGCGGATGTCGTCACGATACGTAAAATCATTCAATACCTTGCTGCCGGGTAATAGGGGAAAGCCTTTGCCCGGCGCGTCAAGCTTTGCGTTCTGCGCCGGCTTGCGGCTGACCGATACCAGGGCGTAGCTTCCGGATGATTCTGCCTTGACCTGTACAGTTGTGAAGCACTCGCCCTGGACGGTCGAAATGACGCGCCAGCCGTTTACGTTCTGCTCCAGCGAGGCCGGTCGTGATGCCGTCGCCAGCCTGGCCCAGATCGTTCGATAATGTGCCAAGAGTTGGTCCGGCGTACCCTTGGCATGGATCGCACGGATAGTCATGGGTACACCATTGAACTGCATGTCTGGCGCCACCATCTCCACGCGCGCACCCACCGGTGGCTCAGGCAAACCACACGGAGCTGCAAAGGCAGGTGCCCCTCCACCAAGAACCAGCAAATACAGGAGTGATCTGTTCATGGGAGCTCAATCCGTCAGACGGTCCGGTGGCACGACATCCGGCTCGATCTTGCCGACTTCCAGAAGACAGAACTCCGGTGCGAAAGCGAGCAGAAGAACGCACCCTGCCGCCTGAATAATCGGTTTCAGGGTCGGATCTCCAAGCAAGCCCAGAGGGGCAACGCCTGCCGTTTGCGATCTGACGTGAGCACTGCCGTTTGCCGACCAACCATTGGCCAGAATCACGTTCTTGTCTGTAAAGGTCAGCGGGCCGGGGTCAAACCGGCCACTACCCGTGCCATCCAGACTCAGACCGATCGGCAACGTCACGACCTTGATCGAGGCGGACCCCGTATAGAGGCCTTTGGTCTCCAGATTGAAGCCGGTGATGCTTGTGACGGCAGTTATGCCCTGCAGGACAGTGCTTGTCACGATATCCGGACTGTTTTGGTTACTGATGGTGCCAATGCCTGCATCGCTGTAGTTTTTCAATAGAGGCTTGGCATCCCGGTTGTGCCAGAGATGGCGGGCACCGGGCGTGGTGTATGATCCTTTGCCGCCGTCATTATTGGCAATACCCTGACCAAAGGCGATGACGCGTTGCTTTGTCTCATTTGCAATCTGGGTCTCGGATTTGGAATTACCTGGCCAGGAGACGCTGGCAGCGCTGCCTCCGTACCATACAGTGCGTTCCCAGGCCACATAGCGCGCAGATTGGGCGGCAGCAGATTTGATGTCGGCATATTTGCCGAGCATCGGAATGATCAGAAACAAGGGTAGCAGAAAGAGCAAGGTGCCGATCACGAACTCGGTCATGGCCTGGCCGGACTGAGACGCAATGGGACGAAACGCTTGTGAGTGGGGTGTTCTCACCATAGTCATGGCAGCAGTGCTGTCCCCAGAATTGAGCCCGCCTGCTCGAACAGGTTGTTGGGCAGCAGCCGGGCCTGCCAATACGGACTGTAGAGGCTGCCCCATTCGGTTCTATCGTCCGCTCTTGCAAAAAGGGACTTGGGCCGGGAAAAATAGGCTTCGGCCTTGGAAAGTGCCCGTAGTTTGCCGCCATCTGCCATGTTGCTGAGATTGAGCTGGCCATCGGGACTGCCGCCAATCGTGTAACCGCCGGTCGTCGATGTGGTGATGGTGCCGCTGTTGCGCTCGATTTCCAGTACCCAGGCCGGGGCATGGATATTCTGGTTATTGTTGGCTGCCTTGGTATCGCTCAAAGCCTGCTTGCTGGTGGTGCCGTCCACATTTCCCGCCAGATCGAGGTAATCGCGCAATCCGGCCCTGCTGTCGAGATTCGTCCCTGGTCCTTCCGCAACTTTGATCCAGGCAGGAATCGCCGTCATCGGATTAAAGTGGGCCGCTCCATAGGGAACAGCGGCTGCCGGGTCGGTAGCGGTATTGTCCGCATTGCGATGGGAGAAGTTGTTAGTGGGCATCAAGCCGTCAGAAGCTGCCCAGCTGCTCGCGCCGGCAATCGCAGCGCCCCGCCCGGCAGGCAAGGGCGGGAGAGGGAAGGGAATCGGCACAGGAACACCGAGCACCGGAACGGTTACACACATGATGACGAAGAGGCCGGTTGCATCCAGGCTGGACCAGCCCTTAAGGTGATCCGTTGAATTTCCCGCTTTGGTTTTCAAGGTGCCGCCGCCGGAGTGAAACTGCATCATCAACAAGGGGCCGACGCCATAGGTCACCAGACGTGACGGATCGATCAGAATCGGAATAGGCCAAATTGGGGGAAGGGAGCGGTCCTTGTAGAACATGTCCATCGAGGCCTCGGTGACGTTGGCCATCCGGTCTACGCCATCTTTCTGTTGCGAAGGAGAGAAGCTTTTGACGAAATTGAGGTTCTGAACTGCGGAAGCGGCCAGTGCGACCCCTCCCAGCAACGAGACCGATGCATCGGGCTCGTTGGCCTTGATCACTTCTGGAACTGTCTGGGTCGGAATGCTGACAACCATTGCGTAGTGATAAATCTTCGAGGCGGCACCGAGCGCGTCAATGAGGAAGTCCAGCGCCTTGACAGCCGGGCCGGCCACCGCGTCGAGAGCACTTTTCACCCCGGAACTGACAGATTTGAGGACATTGAACGGTGTCGTCCACATGGCGCTTACGGTCGACAGGCCGGCCAGGGTCTCCGAGATGGTGGCAAATTCGCCGTTATACGTGTCGTTGAAATTGCGTACCCAGCCAGTGAGGCTGACCAGTTGCGCTACAGCCACCTGGTTGGCGATCACGCCCCGATTCATGTAGGCCGTGAAATTCAGATCGCGCGCCTGGGTGACGGCTGCGCTATAAGCAGCCGCGTCTGCAGTATTCTGGAGCTTGATACGGTGATAGGAAAGCTGGCCGACATTGAAGGTCATCAGCATGGCCAGCAAGACGACGACCGCCGTGACGGTGATGAAGACAAGCGACTGCCCCTTTTGTGCCGAGGGACCGTGGACCGGGTGCATTCTGGTGCGGACATTTTTGCGCATCATCAGCCGCTTTCTTTCGTGGAGCCGGATTTGCCCGGTTGTGGACATAGGCACTCATTGCGTCCGCAATCAGACAAAAAACCAAGCCATACGCACCTCGCTGTCCGGCAGGGGGTGCATTTCTCAAGAGCCACCCCAAACCTGCAGGGGGCAACTACAATTTACAGCAGTACCAACGTTTTGTTTCTGCCAGAAAAAGCGGGCTGGAAAGTTTACTGCTTTGCCCCGGGCGATCTACGTCGTTTGATTGTTCTAATCGTGCTGAACCTGGGCTGGCCCGGGTGTTTCCGGTGAATGAGGGCCAGTCCAGGATGCGGGGAGAAGCTTTGTTGTCAGGTTTTATTTTTGTTCGTTACCATACGTGCCCAGTGTCGCTTTCTTGCTGGCGGATGTGGCAGCGTTGTCGGCATTGCTTTTCGCTTTGGACTGTTCGGAGCTGGCATTCTCGCCGGCCAGTTCCTTGGCCATGCCGGCTGTCTGCGATCGCACCGTGCCGCCGAAATAGCTGTAGACGCCGATTGCTGCAACGGCAATCAGCGCCACGATGATGATGTACTCCGTCATGCCCTGTCCCAGTTGCCTGCGGCGGATGATAGCCATGATCATTTTCTCCTGAAGAATAAGTATTATGATGAGCGCTTGGTCATGCCCGAGATTTTCCTGGATTGCCGATCCCGTTTGATCCCTCCGCTGATTCATCGTGCGGTGGTTGGGTAATCATCGCTCCAAGGCGAATGTTTTTACGAACCCTCTTCGAGCGCGCGCCATCACCTTGAAGAAACAAAATCGGTCAAGCGAAACGATATAGGACAGACCGTCCGCAATGTAGCATGAAATTTCGGGACCGATCAATTCTATTTTGGCCGCTCTCCTCTTATCTTGGATGAATCGTGCGTGAGGCACGCCGCCTCAGTTGCAGGCGTCCGGGCACCCAGCCGCTCTCGCCGATGATCTTCGGGCGCACGGCAAGAAAGAGCTGGTTTCGCGGCGGTGCGACCGGTCTGAGGATTTCGTCCCCCAGCATGTGCAAGGGGGGCAACTGATCAAGTTGTCCGTCGAAGGGTTCGTCGCCCGGCTTGCGGGGAACGAACAGCGTGCCCGATTTGACTATCTCTAGCGTGGGATGAATGCCATTGATGCGCCGCAGCGTTGCCATGTCGATCTGCTGTTGTTCGGCGACGGCCTTGAGCGAGATGCTTTGATTGACCGTCACGGGTTTGAAATTCATGAGCATGCCGGCACCCTCATTGCCGGCTGCGGCAAGTTTTTCGCGTAACTTATGAAGCGCCGGTTCCGGCAGCCAGATGGGACCCTGGGCCGTTGAAACGACGTTGCGCAGAATGCCTGCATTGAGCAGGCTCAGCTCGGCATGGCTCAACTCGGTGAGGCGGGCCAGTGAATGCAAGTCGACCGGGTGGTCGATGACGATGCGGGTGATGTGTGCCTGGGGATGGGGCAGGGACAGCCCCTGCCTGAACAGCAGGCGATAGGCGTTGCAGATGGCATTGAAGCGCGGCACGTAGTTGCGTGTTTCTGCGGGCAGCCAGGGGCCGAGGTTGGAGAATTCTCCTTTTTTGCCAGCGGCGCGCGCCGCCTGCAGAGCATTGCCGACCCTGTTCTCGCCGCTATTGTAGGCGGCGAGGGCCAGTTGCCAGTCGCCGAACTGATTGTGGAGTCGCTGCAGGTAGTCGAGCGCTGCGTCGGTGGCGGTCAGCGGATCGCGTCGTTCGTCCCGCAGCCAGGTTTGCCTGAGGCCATAGCGTTTCCCGGTTTCCGGAATGAACTGCCAGATTCCCATCGCTCTTGCCGAAGACAGAGCGACAGGGTTATATCCGCTCTCGATGACTGGCAACAAGGCGAGCTCCAGTGGCATGCCGCGGGCTTCGAGACGATTGACGATCTCCCTGATGAGAGGGGTGGCGCGCCTGAGTGCGTGCAGCAGGAAAGACGGATTGTTGATGTAGAGGGTGGTGAGCTGAGCGACCTGCGCATCCGGGGTCGCCGGAATCAGTGTGCTGGCGGCGATGCGATGCCAGGCCGAGCTTTGCGCGGACTGTGTGAGCGATGGGTTGGCAGCAGATATGCCCGAGTCATCTTCAGCGGCCCATGAGCAGATCGGGCCGTATAACAAGAATGCTGTGCCAAGAATCAGGCCAAGGCGCTGGCTGAGCAGGAGCCCCATCGGAGTGTTTTTGCTTCTGGTTTACGACAACTGCGCACGCAAGGCCGCATTGCGCGCATGCAGGGCATTGGCGAGCTGGATGGCGATCATGTACTGGAGCTGGTGTGCCACACGGGGGGAGTTCAGCTTGAAGGTGGTGAGGCAGCTACGAGGGATTTCCAGTGCGAGGCACGGATCGAGAGCGATCGCCGTGGTGGGGACGGTCAGGTCTTCGACCAGGGACAGGATATTGAATATCTCGCCCACGCAAATTTCGCTGGTGGCCAATGTTCGGTTGAGCGCCGTGTCGTGCTGGAACAATCGCACACGCCCCCTGACCAGCAGATAGGCCGAGTCACCGGCATGATCGAGACTCGAGAAGCGATAGTCTTCGGGGAATTCGAACAGGCGGGTACAGGCAAGGAAGGACTCGAGCTCGGTTTCGCTCAAGTGGCCGAATGCAGGAAGGTTGCGCAAGAAATCGATCAGCTTCATGAGGGGTCCGTCAGGCAGCCACTTTCAGGCGTGAGGCCAGAATATCCGAGATGAGCTCAAGCAGGGCGGGTCCGGTCTCACTGTCGTTGAGCAGTTCTTCGAGGGGCTGATGATGCAGCTTCAGTGCCTTGATGTCGCGGGTGGCCTGCACGGTGGAGCTGGCCGTCATTTGCCGTGACAGAATGGACACCTCGCCCAGCAGATGTCCGGCGTGAATGGTTCCGAGACTGACAGACTGATGCTCGTCGTCTTCAAGAAAGAGATTTGCCTCCCCGGAGAGGACAAAAAAAACGGAATCGGTAGGCATTTTGTCGCGCAAAAGATTGCGACCGCTCTTGAATGTGACCGGGGTACAACTGCCCAGCAGTCTCGAGAGTCCCTGTGCGGAGAGCCGTTGCGCGAATTGCGGGAACACTTCGATAAAACGTTTGCGATTGCCTTCATCCAGCATGATTTGACGATCCTGTTTCGTTCAAAATGGTTGTCTGGAAAAGGGGCGATAACGGATGATAAACGAACAACATAAACGAACAACAAAAACTGCTAATAATGGTAATCTGACGGCAAGAGTATCCAGAAACGGATACTCTGACAAGAAGAAAGAAACGAAAGAAGAAAGAGTAACAGGCTCAGTCCGGAATGTCTGACTGTCTGATCATCAAGCCGATTTGGTTTTCCAGGGAGACGCGCTGCGTCTGCAGGCCATTTGGAGGATAGGTAATGTATCGAGTCATTACGGGCATGTTGTTGCTGGGAGCGGTGGTTGCGGCTCAGGCCGACGTACAGCAAGGATTGAAAGCGGCCCATGGCGGGCAGTATGAAGAGGCGTACCGCATCTGGATCGAGGATGCGAGGCAAGGTAATGCCGAAGCCCAGAATAACCTTGGTGTACTTTTTGAAAAGGGGCTGGGGCGACCACAGGATTCTGCGCAAGCCCGCCATTGGTACGAAATGGCGGCACGCGCGGGTAACCGCAGTGCCCAGAACAATCTTGGTGTCCTCCTGGAAAGGGGAGCGGGTGGAGCGCAGGATTTTGAGGGGGCTGCGCGTTGGTACAAGGAAGCCAGCAAGCAGGGGGATCCGAATGCAACCAACAACCTGGCAACCCTGATGGAAAGCGGCCGCGGCATTGCTCAGGATGTCGCCGGTGCTGCCGTTTTGTATCGCCAGGCAGCGGAAAAAGGCTCGATTCAGGCCCAGAACAATCTTGGTGTTCTCTACGAGAAGGGCAAGGGTGTTACCAGGAATGAGGCACTCGCCTTTCGCTATTATCGTCAGGCAGCAATGGCCGGATATGCTGTGGCGCAAAACAATCTTGGGGTGCTCTACGGGACGGGCCGTGGCGTGACGCAGAATTATGTGGAGGCCGCTTACTGGTTTTCGCGGGCGGCCGAAAAGGGCAACAAGAACGGGATGGCCAATCGTGACATTGCCGTGCGCAAGCTGAAGCCGGCGGAACTGGACGTTCTCCAGCGCCGGCTGGCATCCTCCTCCCGGTAAAAAGGTCAGAACCAAAGGCTCACATGGTGCGCTCGTTCCGGTCGATGCGTGGACGCTCATGTTTGGACATCCGCCTGCCCGGAGTTTTTCTGGCGCTGGGGACCCTTGTCTTTCCTGCGCTGACGATGGCGGCGACACCGCTTCCGCTCACGCCGGGCGCTGTGCAGGATACGGTCAGCCAGCCGCGTGCACCGGCGCTCTCCTCACCGGCCCAGGTACTGTTCCCTCCAGCAGAAATCCCGCCGCAAGGCCTGCCGGATGCCAGACGGTTTCTGGTCAGCGGTTTCGATTTCGAAGGCAATACCATCATCAGTGATGCGTTGCTCTACCGGCTGACCGAGCGTTATCTCGATCTGGAACTCACGCTCGCCGAACTCGATGCCATTGCTGCCCACATCACGGCTTTCTATCGGAGTCGGGGTTATACCGTTGCCCAGGCGTTCGTGCCGGCGCAGGAGGTCAAGGATGGACTGGTCAGGATCCAGATCATCGAGGGCCGGCTTGCGGCGGTGAGTTTCAATGGCCAGCAGCATTACCGGGATGCCTTTCTGCAAGGGTATCTTGACCGTTTTGCAACCGGCGAGCAGGCGGAGATCGTCACGGATGCCTCCCTCGAGCGCCGCTTGTTGTTGCTCAATGACCTGCCGGGATTGACGGCGCGCGCAACCCTCTCGCCGGGCGATGCTTTCGGCACGACCCGCATGGATGTCGGTGTGACGGAAAAGCTGGTCGATGCCTTTCTCGGCTATTCCAACTCCGGTAACCGCGAAGTCGGCGAGTACCGTGTCGATGGAGGCGCCTCCCTCAACAACCCGCTGACGCTGGGGGATCAATTGACGCTGCGGGCGATCCGGTCCACGGACGGCCTCTTTCGTTATGGACAGGCGGGCTATTCCCTGCCGCTCGGCTCTGACGGCCTGCGCCTGGCGTTGTCGGCAACCCGCACGAATTACCGGCTGGCCGGGGATTTCAAGGCGCTCGATCTGTCCGGCAAGGTGCGTACGCGGGATGCGACTCTTTCCTACCCGTTCATACGCAGTCGTTCGCGCAATCTGATCGGCGCGCTGCAATACCGTCGCACCTCGACTCGGCAGTATGTCCTGGGCAGCCCGCTCGCCAGTTCATCGATCCCCATGGTGGTGGCTTCGCTTTACGCCAACTGGATCGGCCGCGACTCTTCAATCACTACGCTCAATGTCAGTTATTCGAGTAATTCATGGCATGGTGGCCATGGCGTTGCGACAGAGCGCGTCCACTCCAAATATGATGGCGATGTCACTTACCTGACGGGGGCGACGCGCCAATGGGATTTCTTCTTTCATGGGCGTGGCGTCTTTGCCAATTCGCGCGTGCCTGATATAGAAAAATTTGCCCTGGGTGGTGCGGACAGCGTGCGGGGGTTTCCGAATGCCTACATCCGCGGTGACAGCGGCTATCTGTTGACGGTGGAAATGCGTCGGCAATGGCGCCTGGCCAGCATTCCAGGCTATTTCTCGATCTTTGGCGACATGGGCGGGGTCAATAATCGCGGGTATTACGGGACGGATCGGATCAATTCGATCGGTGTGGGGGCGAATGCATTCATTGGTAACTACGGGCAAATAAGGGCAGCTTATGCGAAACCCGTCTACGATTCGGTCGGTTATGGTGACAAACATGGTCGCCTCTGGTTTAATCTGACGATGACGTATTGATGCCGTGGATGACGTCATGCTTCACCATTTCTTTTCCATTTCGGATCGGCTGGCAGATGTTCTGGAGGAGCAAAAGCCATGCTTGATGGGCAACATGGTGCGATGACCGGGATACCGACTCCTGTCCAGGGTGCCTCCACGCGTATTTGTGCGGACATTCGCGCCAGTATCTGCGTCATTTTCCTGACGACTGTTGCGAGTACCGGCGCGTTCGCACAGAGTGTCCTGCCGACAGCGCCCCAGGTGGTCAGCGGCAACGTCTCGATCCTTCAGCAGAACAATCAGCAGACCATCACGCAAGGCTCGCAGCGCGCCATCATCAACTGGGGTGGCTTCTCCATCGGTGCGAACAACAAGGTGAATTTCGTCCAGCCGGGGAGCAGCAGCGTTGTGCTCAACCGTGTGACGGGCAAGGATCCTTCATCGATTTTCGGTAGTCTGACGGCCAATGGCCAGGTATTCCTGCTCAATCCGAACGGTGTTTTCTTTGCCCCAGGCAGCCGGGTTGATGTGGCCGGACTCGTTGCCGGCACCATGGCGCTTTCCGACCAGGATTTCCTCTCCGGTCACTACGCGTTTTCCCGTACCGGTTCGGCTTCCGTCGAGAATGCCGGTTCGATCCAGATTCGTGAAGGCGGCTATGTCGCGCTGGCAGCCGATCAGGTCGGCAACGTGGCGGGCGGACGGATCGATGCGCCCGGCGGCAAGGTGCTGCTCATCTCCGGCGACCGGCTGTCGATCGAAACCAACGGCAACAGCCTGATTGGCTACTCCGTCGAGGGCGATGCGCTGCGGCAACTCGCCCGCGTCGAGAATGCCGGAGTCGTCAGTGCGGAGAATGGCCTGATCGCGATGAGTGCGCGCGGAGCCAACCAGATCGAAGGCATGGTGGTGAACAACACGGGCATCCTGAAGGCCAGAGGTGTCGAGGAGCAGGGCGGCACCGTCGTCCTCTCCGCCTCGTCGGGCACCACCCGGTCCTCCGGGACAATCGATGTCCAGGGCAGGGCGGGCGGATATATCGAGATCACCAACCAGCAAGGAACCGCTGCGGTGGCGGGCACACTGAATGCCCGGGGCAATCAGGGCAAGGGCGGCGAGATCATTGTTGCCGGCAAACAGACCGGCCTGTTCTCCGGCGCACACTTGCAGGCAGGCGGGACAGATGGCGGTAGCGCGCTGGTCGGCGGTGACTGGCAAGGCGCCAAGGCAGGCGCCGTCTCGTCAGAACTGACTTTTGTCTCGCAGTCGGCGGATATCGATGCCAGCGGATCGCAGGGCCGTGGCGGCAAGGTGGTGGTCTGGGCAGACGACAGCACGCGTTTTGACGGCCACATCGCGGCCACTGGCAAGGCGGGAACGGGTGGCATGGTGGAAGTCTCCGGCAAGCGGAATCTCGCCTTCAACGGTGAGGTCGATCTGCGCAGCGAAGCCGGTGCGGCCGGTACCCTGTTGCTCGATCCGTCCTCGATCACGATCGTAGCGGCCGATCCGCCCGCGCCGCTGGATGGCACGACACTCGATCAAGGTTTTGTTGCTGCTCCCAATACGATTACCGCGGCAACGGCGGATATCGGCGGGGGTGCCGGCAACACCATTTCCAAAAAAACCCTGGAGGCCGTCATCCCCGGCGCGAACATCCTGCTCGAGGCCACCGGACTCATCAAGCTCAACGACTTGTCCGGCGTGGGCGGCATCCTGAACCTGAAGCAAACGGGCGGCAACAGCGTGACGTTCAGATCCACCACTTCCGGCGGCATCGTTTTCGACAACAAGAATGACACGATCAGGACCGCTGGCGGCAACATCGTCATGCAGGCCGGCGGCAGCGGCACCATCGATATCGGCCGTCTGAATGCCGGCAGCGGCAGCATCAGCCTGACGGCCGCCAGTACCGGCACAAACGCCATCCAGACAGGCAACCTCGATGCGGGCGGTACGGTTTCCTACTCGACGCCGGGCCGCATCAGCCAGCGCAGCGGCACACGCGTCAAGGCTGCCACGGTTTCCGTCCTGCAGGCAGGGAATGCCGACCTGGGGCTCAATAACCAGGTCGACAGCTTCACCGCATCGATGAGCGGGAATAACCTGAATTTCAAGTCCGTCAATAATCTGACCGTGAATGCCGTCAGTGTCACGGGTTCCGGCCAGAAAACCGTGACGATCCGCAGTGACAGCGGCATGGGGGTCGCCGGCCCGGTGAGCGTCACCACGGACGCGTCATCGAGCGCCGGCCTCAACCTTTCCGCTGCGGGTAACGTGACGCTGCAAAACAACATCACGGCGCAAGGTGGCGGCGGCCATGGCAGCAACGCTGCGCTCGTGGCCATTCGTTCGGACGGCGGGCATATCAACCAGAGCGCAGGGCAGGTGAAGGCGTACGACACGGGTGCCAAGCAGGTTGATCCGGACCAGCTTGCCCATTATTCCCGCGTCCTTCTGCAGGCCAGCCAGGGAGCGGTGAGCGCGAACAATCTGCTCGCCCAGTCGGATGGCGGGCGTGCCCAGGTGGACGTCAATGCCAAGGGAAACATCACGCTGACGGGAACGATCAAGGCTCAGGCCGCCTCGCAGCCGGGTGTCTCGATCAATGCCCAGTTCAATGACGGCAGCGGCGATGTCAATACGACGGGTGCAAATATTCTCGCCAGCCAGACCGACGAAGTGAAAGTGCCGGCCGGACAGGGCAAGCCCGAGAGCTACAAGGACATCAACAAGGTGGCGGACAAGGTGGGCGGCATCGGGATTCTCGGCAAGACCCTGAATCTGGGGGCGCTCGAGGTCAACAGCACGGCGGCGAGCGGCACCGCGCTCTACGGCATCGCCACCAATTCGAGCGCAAACACGACATTCAGTCAGGTTGTCAAGACGAATGCCGATGCCGGTATTTCCGTTTCAACCCCCAATGATGCAACCATTTCGACGAGTGGCAGCGGCCTGCTCCGGAGCAAGGCGCTGTCGATTACCGGCGATCGTGACAAGGCCATTTTCAATCTGAAAACGGATATTGCCTCGCTGACAGTGCTGGGTGGGCGTGGCGTCATCGTCGACAACAGCGCTCACGGCAGCGGCACCCTGGTCATCTCGGCGCTGGGGCGTATCTCGGAGGCCACCACCGATCCGAACACGAATCAGGATATCCCCGCAACCAACAAGCCGGTGGGAGGCGTCAGGATTCTCTCGCAGAACATCAAGCTGCTCAGTGCCGATAATCGCTCGACCCAGGCCTATCTTGCCGACGGCACGCAAACGACACCGCCCGCGTTTTATGCGGATGGCCCTCGTCAGGACTTCGTGCTGATCGCCGACAACATCGAGCATGTCCCCGGAACCATCGCGACGCGCGAAGACACCTACCTGCAGCTCGTGCCGTTCAGTGCCGGACGCAGCAGCCACGTTGTGTATGCCCTGCCGGCCGTCCCGGTGGCCAATACCACCTATTACACGGCGGGGCCGGTCGGCCTGCTCTATCAGTTCAATCCGAAAAGCACTGTGCTGATCGGCGGTTCGAGCTACACGGGCTCGATCGGGATTGCCTCACCGGGGGATACCCTCGCCCAGCAGATCAGCCTGGGCAGCATGGCGCTTCATTTTGTCACGAAGGGTCGTGTCTATAACTATTACTCCCTGAACCCCGATATACCGACCAACTGGAAAGACGGTGCGCTGGATCCCGGGCCGCCTTATCAGATATCGCCCACCATCGGGTGCCTGATCGGCAAGGCCTGCCTGACGGCGATGACCAAGGACAAAATTTACATCAAGGATTCGCTCGATCAGGGTGATCCGGCCCATCTCCGTAATGTCGTGATCGCCGGAACCGGATCCGGTAGCGGGGGCACGAAACCGCCAGACAGCAACGTCAGCGGAGGCGGTAGTGGGGGCGGTTCCGGCGGCGGCAACAGTAGTGGCGGCGGGGGCGGCAGTAGCGGCGGTAACGGCAATGATTCCCAGCCGGGAGGTTCGAATGCGCCTCCTGACGGTCCTTCTGGCGGCGGGAACGATGGCTCGGCGACTCCGGGAAGTGGCACCACGGTTGTCGTCAATAATCCTGGCTCCTCGGGTGGCAATCCTGGAGGCGGGGGAGGGAGTGATCCGGGTACGCCCCCCGGTTCAGGAGACGGCGGGTCGACACCGGGTGATGCCGGAGGCTCCGACGGTGGCGCGCTGGGTGGAGGAGGAGAATTCAGTGGTGGGACTGGCGGGGGAAGTGGCGGTAGCGGTGGTAGCAGCGGAGGCGGCACTGGTGGCGGGTCAGG
>CAZSHO010000004.1:133936-134390 GCA_964607005.1 uncultured Rhodocyclaceae bacterium | reverse complement strand
ATTTTTGGGGGGGTCGGGGGGGGGTATGTGGCGTGTGGGGGGGTTCCTGGGGTGGCGTCTCGGGGGGCGGGTCTGGTGCTGGGGGTGAAACACCTGGTGGGGGCGGCCCGTCGGGTGGCGGTACCCTGAGCGATGGTGGCACACCGGGTGGCACGGGTGGCACAGGTGGCGCAGGCGGCACGGAAGTGGCCGATGGTGGCGGCACGGGTTCATCGGGTGGCGGTGACGTATTCGGTGGCGGCGGCAGTGGCGGTGACGGCGGCATCGGTAGCGGGGATTCCGGAAGCGGTGGCGGCACCCTGAGCGATGGTGGTACGCCGGGTGGCACAGGTGGCGCGGGCGGCACGGAAGTGGCCGATGGTGGCGGCGCGGGTTCATCGGGTGGAGGAGACGTATTAGGTAGAGGAGGAAGTGGAGGTGGAAGAGGCGGAGGCGGAGGGGAATGAGCTAGAAC
>CAZSHO010000004.1:83055-133926 GCA_964607005.1 uncultured Rhodocyclaceae bacterium | reverse complement strand
GGTTGTTCATCTGTTGTGGCTTGCAGGTGTGTTGTCGGTGCTGTTTGCGTGGGTTGTTGGTGGGGTGGTTTAGGTGGCGGTGGCGGCTGGTTTGTGGGTGATGGCGGCGGTTTCGGTGGACCGGGTTCGGGCAGTGGCGGTCTTCTGAGTGATGGCTCGGATGTTTCCGGGGCAGGCGGCACTGAATTTGCCGGACTCGATGAAGGCGCCACACTGAAAGGCTACGGAAATTTTGGCGGTGCGGCAGATGCCAGTGGCACTCAAAGTGCCGGGAATGGTGCCGAGGCGCTGACTTCAGGACAGACGGAGGGTCCGGGCGGGGGCGATGCTGCAACTGTGCAAACAGCAGGCGAGTTTGCCGGTGGTGGCACTTCGAGCAACCCTGATGCGGCCCCCGAGAGCCTGGCAACCGCTTCGGGTGCTGGAGAGGGAAGTCAGTCCGCCGGGGGGGGTGAAGGGGATTCCGGATTCAAGGGAGGGGCTTCAGGCGGAAATGGTGAAGCGATGCAGCTTGCGTCAAACCAGCAGCAGATGGATGCCTTGTGTGCCGATCAGGCAGACACGAAGAGAAGTGTTTCCCGGCCCGGCCAGAACCCGCAGGATTTGTTGAATGTCCAGGCAACGGGAGTGCGTGTCAGCCATAGCGATTCGGATAGCCACAGGGATTGCCCGCGGGGCATGGCGATCCAGAAAAACTGAATGAAAATTCCGTGGGCGGTCCGCAGTCAGCGCCGTGTCGTGGTGACTGACTTTTCGACAGGTACGCCAAAAACCTGCTGTCCGGTCTGGATGCGTCCGTCCTCATAACCCTGACTGGCGAGGATCAGCCAGAGACAGCCGGCAAGGGATGCGACGAAAATGGCCACGCCCAGCCAGAGCACAGGCTGGGCATACCATGGGTGTCGATGCGATGAATTATCGCGGACCTTGTTTTCCATGCCGGGACAGGCGTGTGACATAGCCAGCGAGAAGATGGATTTCGTCGCCGCTCAGGCGAGTGCTCCAGGCAGGCATGTGGCCTTGCCGGCCCAGGCGGATCGATGTTTCGATCTGTGCGAGCGAGCCTCCATGCAGCCAGATGCCGTCGGTCAGGTCGGGTGCTCCGACCTGAATGGTTCCTTTGCCGTCCGCGCCATGGCAGGCCACGCAATTGGCGCCGAACAAGGCTTTTCCTTCAAGCGCTGCTGCCGGATCATGAGGTTGTCCGGAGAGGCTGCGCACGTATTGCACAAGATCCCGGATCGCCAGATCGCCCAACGCCTGCCACGGGGGCATGACACCATGGCGACCGTCATGGAGGGTTGTGGTGATCTGTTCGCCGCTGCTGCCGTAGAGCCAGTCACCGTCGGTCAGATCGGGGGCGCCGAGCACACTGTTGCCTTGTCCCTCGCGGCCATGGCAGGCGGAACAGTTTTCGATGAACAGGCGTTTGCCGAGTTTCCCGGCTTCCGGATCGTCGGCAACCGCTTCGACGCTCATGGCTGACAGACGCTGCAGGACAGGCTCAAGACGGGTGTTGTTGGCCTCGGTGGTCTCAGCCAGTTCCTTGCCGGAGGTCCAGTCAAGCGTTCCCGTGCTGTTACCAAATCCCGGATACAGAATGAAATAGCCGAATGCGGCGAAGAACATGGCAAACGAGAAGAAGATCCACCACTTTGGCAGAGGATGCATGCCTTCGCGAATACTGCCGTTGGCCCAGACGTGCCCGGTGGTGCCATCGGGCAACACCGGTACCTTTGCCCGGGGCGCCCAGAGAAAAAGAAAGAAGGTCACGCCCAGGTTGAAAACGATCAGGCCGATGACCCATAAGGACCAGCCAGTACTCATCGACACTCCTCCTTGTCAGTGGGCGGGATCACCTCATCCGCCCGTTCGGTGTCTTCCATCGGCAGGCTGGCGAGCCAGCCGAAAGTCCGCTTGTGATAAGGCAGCCATGCCCAGATCCAGATGCCGATGAAGGCGATCATCATCAGCACGATGAAGATGCCGGCAACATGGCCCCAGAATGGATGCATGGCGCCTACCTGATCTGCCCGGCGGGTGCGGTTGCCTGCGCCGCAGGCGGCTCGTTGGCGATACCCAGTCCCTGCAGGTAGGCCACCAGCGCATCGATTTCCGTTTTTCCTTCCACCGCCTTGGCGGCACCCGCGATGTCGGCGTCGCTGTAGGGATCGCCGAGCGTACGCAGCGTGCGCATGCGTGCGGTGATGTCGGCACCGTCGATGTTCGCCTTTGCCAGCCAGGGATAGGCGGGCATATTGGAGACCGGTTCGACCGAGCGCGGATCCATCAGGTGCATGCGCTGCCAGTCGTCGGAGTACTTGCCGCCGACACGGGCGAGATCGGGGCCGGTGCGTTTCGAGCCCCAGAGGAAGGGCCGGTCGTAGATTGATTCTTCGGCGGTTGAAAAGTGTCCATAGCGCTGGGTTTCGAAGCGCAAGGCGCGAATCATCTGCGAATGACACAGGTAGCAGCCTTCGCGCACATAGACATCGCGTCCGGCCAGCCGCAGGGGATCGTAAGGCTTGCCTGCGGTAGTCAGCTTGACGGCATGGGCCTGGAAATAGACAGGCAGAATTTCCGCCAGGCCGCCAAGAGAAACCATGACGGCAGTGAGAATGCCGAGCGTCCAGGCATGTTTTTCGACGAACTCGAAGTGACGGTAGGCCATGATGTTTTCTCAGCTGGCGGCAGGAAGGGGGGCTGGCGTCTGATGGGATGTGGGTTCCAGGACAGGCACCGGGACCGGATTGATGATTTTTTTCCGTGCATCGGCGGCCGTGAACCAGAGATTCCAAGCCATTACCCACATACCGCACCAGATCAGCACACCGCCCAGCCAGCGCACGATATACAGGGGTTTTATGGCGATCAGGCTGTCAATGAAAGCATAAGTCAGCGAGCCATCCGCTTCGGTTGCGCGCCACATCAGGCCAGCGGTGACGCCAGAGGTCCACATGGCGATGACGTACAGCAGCGTGCCGATCGTGTGCAGCCAGAAATGCAGCTCCATCGCCTTGATCGAATGCATCTGCGGGCGGCCCAGTGCACGCGGCGCCATGGCGTACAAGGAACCGATGGTGATCATGGCGACCCAGCCGAGCGAGCCTGAATGCACATGCGCGACTGTCCAGTCGGTGTAGTGGGAGAGGGTGTTGGCGGTCTTGATTGCCAGCATCGAGCCTTCAAAGGTCGATGCGGCATAGAACACCAGAGAGATCACCATGAATTTGGCGGCGGGATCCTCTTTCAACCGATGCCAGGCGCCGTTGAAGGTCAGCAGTCCGTTGGCGGCCGATCCCCAGCTGGGCATCAGCAGCACCAGGGAGAAGGCCATGCCGACCGATTGCACCCAGTCGGGCAGGGCGGTGTACATCAGATGATGCGAGCCGGCCCACATGTAGATCGAGATCAGCGCCCAGAAATTGACGATCGAGAAGCGGTAACTCCACAGCGGCTGCTGGGCCTGGCGCGGCACGAAGTAATACATCATGCCGAGAAAGCCGGCGGTGAGGAAGAAGGCGACGGCATTGTGTCCATACCACCATTGCACCATGGCATCGGACACACCGGAGTAGATCGGATAGGACTTCGTCAGGGAAACCGGCAGCGCGAGATTATTCACCACATGCAGCAGACCGACGGCGATGATGAAGGCGCCGTAGTACCAGTTGGCGACATAGATGTGGCGGATGCGCCGCTTCGCCAGCGTGGCGAAGAACACGGCACCAAAACTGACCCAGACAATCGTGGTGATGATGTCGATGAACCATTCCGGCTCGGCATATTCCTTGTTCTGGGTGATGCCCAGCGGCATCGTTGTCATGGCGAGAATGCACACCACCTGCCAGCCCCAGAAGGTGAATTCCGCAAGCCCGCCCCAGGCAAGGCGGTTATGGCCGGTGCGCTGCACGACGTAGTAGCAGGTGCCCATCAGCGCGCAACCGCCAAAGGCAAAGATGACGCCAAACGTATGGTCGGGCCGGATGCGGCTGAAGGTCAGCCAGGGAATGTCGAAATTCAGCGCCGGCCAGGCGAGCTCGGCGGCGGCATACATGCCGATCAGCATGCCGATGATGCCCCAGATGATCGCACCCAGCAAAAACAGGCGCACGATACGGTCGTTGTAGTACTCGACAGCTTTCATTCAATTCTCCCGGCATTCAGGGCCGTGTGACGAACCGCATGCGCTCATTTCCTGGCGCACGATTTTCCGGAATCATTCCGGCTTAAATAGTTTTTGCATGATATAACAAACCCGCGCGCACCGGCACGCGGCGTGGCTCAGGAATCGTGCGGCCGGATCACTTTTGCAGGATAGGAGACCGACCCATCCGCGTGAACATGTGCGCCTTCGGTCAGACGTGCGGTTTCTGCCCTGCCCGGCGCCAGGAGATGCACGACGGTTTCGCCGCGGGCCAGCAGATGATCGGTGACGATGCGGCGATGGCAGCGCCACCACACGGCTTCCGCGCACATCATCGCACAGGGCCGCTCGCGACCGAGCCGGATCAGCGCCTCCAGTCCCTGGCGGAACGTGTCCGACAGGGCGTAGTCGGCGTAGTTGTGAAAGCTGATGTTCTGCCAGAAGCCGTTGGTGTCTGGCGGAACGGTTCCGGATTTGCCGCGCAGGCCGCCCAGACCGGGAAGAGCGACATAGCCGATGCCTGCTTGTGCAAGACTGTGTTCGAGTGCGTCCGCATTGAACTGCGGATTGGCACGCGATCGGGTTACGGTCCGGATGTCGGCAAGAACCCCGATGGGGATGGAGGCAAGCAGGCCGATGAATTCTTCAATGGAGCGATTCGAATGGCCGACCGTATGAAACGGATAGGTCATCGCCCCGGGCGGCCATCCGTCAAGCGAAGGGCGCTCCCCTTGTGGGCAGCGATGTGATCGGTCCTGTCACTCTTGATCTCGTAGTGCGGGTCGTCTTTGCAGGCGTGGCGCGGATGGCCCTTGTAGGTGAAGTCGGCGACATGGATCGCAATGATCGTGCCGCTGACCTGGCCCACTTCGGAATTCCATGTCACGTGATCACCGATCCTGAATTTTTTGATGCTTGTTCCCATTCTGCACCGATCGGTTCCGGCGCCTTGCGCCAGAACCGATGAAGACCTCTCTCAGAGTTGCGCCTTGACTTCCTTGACCTCGATGACGAGAGCGCCGCGTGCCCAGGGGAAGAGGGATTTGGCTTTCTCGGCCATCTCGCCCGTGCTGACGATGCGGCCGGTGCCGCGGATCAGATAGCCTTGCCCCTTGCTGCGCGTACCCTGCACGCCATGCGAGGCAATCAGCACCTGAATGCGGCTGTCTTTTGCCAGATTCGCTTCCGTCTTGTGATAGCCGCCGGCCGGCAATACGAGGGTATCGGCCGTCAACCCCATGCGGCGCAGATAGTCACCCCAGTTACCGACGACATGCGGGCCATCGTCGCCCTGGGTGATGAGGGTAAGAAAATCCGCAGCTTCGCAGACTTCCCGGCAGTTGCCTTCGATGTGTGCCATGTGTTTTCTCCTTTTTGAAAGATGGATGTGTGCCTGAAGGTGGACAGACCGACACGATACTACGGGCAGGGAAGACGATCAAAGTGCGCAGCCCGCACAGCGTGGCACGGCAGGAACCTTCAGGCCGCGCTCTTCAACCGGCTGTGCGAGGAGACGTGCTGGGCGAGGAAATCCATCTGGTCGGCGAGGATATTGCGGTTGCTGAGGATGAGAAATTCGGCCTTGTTGGGGACATACGGCGTATAGAGCAGTTCCATGCCGGATTGCTCGGGGGTGCGTCCGCTTTTCCTCTGGTTGCAGTGGCGACAGGCCGTGACGACATTCATCCACAGATCCAGTCCGCCTTGCGAGACAGGCTGGATGTGATCGCGCGTCAGGCGCAGGAAGGAATACTCGTGGCCGCAATAGGCACAGGTGTGACGATCACGATGGAACAGCTCCCGGTTGTTCAGCGGCGGCACGGCCGAATGGGTATGCCCGGCCAGTGTCTTGCCCCTGATGGCAATGATGCTGTCGACAGTGATGGCCGAACGCTCGCCGGTTTCGCGGCTGATGCCGCCCAGAAAGGTGAAATGCTGTTCGCCGGCGACCCAGGCGACGAGGTTTTTTGCGTAGTAAAAGCAGGCGTGTTGCCAGGACACCCAGCGGTGCGGGGTGCCCTGCATGTCGAGTGTCAGAATGAGCGGATGGCCCGGGCTTGACATGGTGGTGATCAACCGGCCAGACATCCCGACAGCGACCCCGACAGCGAAGAGTGATGTGATCTTCGATGTAAAATCATGGTGTTGCAACAGGCTATCAGACTGCCGTGGATTTTCAAAGAAATTTTCGCGGTCTCGATCAAAGGGATCAGGGCAGGCGGTGGTTTCTACCCGCCCTGATGTTTTCATTCCTTCTGCATTCTCTTCTGCTGCTGCCTGAAACACCACAGTCTCCGGGGCGCAATGGCCGATTGCCCATCGACGCCACGCTGCGTCCGGTTGTCATGCCCGCAAAGACAGCTGCGCCAGCCCCTGCTCCTGCCGTTCGGGAGCGTCGTGGAAAAATGATCAGGCCTCGGTCCCATGATCCAGCGGGCGCGCGCAGTGTGACGCCGGGAATCCGTCAGGATTCCGTCACGGGCAGGGCGGCCGGTCAGGCGGATGCCGTGGCTGTACCGGAACCGGCAGGGGCCGATGCAGACGGCCTGCGCGCTTACCGCATCGCTCTCGCACGGGAAGCGAGGCATCATCACCATTACCCGGCGCTCGCCCGCGAGCGCGGCTGGACAGGAACGGCCGACATCGAACTGGAGGTCTCCGAACAGGGCCAGGTGCGCCCGCCCCGCCTGGTTCGCTCGAGCGGACATGACATCCTCGATCATGAAGCCCTGACGCTGATGGTGCGCGCGGCCAGCGCGGTTGTACTGCCTGCCAGCTTGCACGGGCAGGCGTTCTCGGTGCGACTGTCCGTCGAGTTCCAGTTGTCGCCCGCGCTGCCGCAGTGAGCGCGCAAGTCTCCTATTTCGGCGGATAAATCAGGTCCTGCGTATGCAGGCCGTAGTGTCCGGCCTTGCGGTCCTCGAAATAGTGGCGCAGGGTGAGGCCGATGGTACGAAAGGCGATCTCGTCCCAGGGGATGGAGGCTTCGTCGAAGAGCTGCACATCCAGAGACTCCTGTCCGGGGGAAAAATCCAGATCGAGCAGGCGTGCACGATAGACTATGTGCACCTGATTGATGTGCGGGACATTGATGAAGGAAAACATCTCGTCGACCTCGATGCGCGCGCAGGCCTCTTCGAGGGTTTCGCGGATGGCGGTCTCGACAGTGGTCTCGGCATTCTCCATGAAACCGGCCGGCAGCGTCCATCGTCCGGTGCATGGCTCGATGGCGCGCCGGCACAGCAGGATTCTGTCCTGCCACTGGGCGATGGCGCCGATGACCATTTTCGGGTTGAGATAGTGAATGGTGTGACACTGCACACACACATGGCGGGGGAGGGTGTCGCCGGGCGGAATTTTCAAGGTGACCGGGGCGCCGCACTGGCTGCAAAAATTCATGACGTCATCCAACCTTCAATAAAGGGGCAAAAAGGCCCTCAAGTAAATCCTACCCATGCCGTAAATGTCGTGGAAGCAGACTGAATTATCCTGATTTTAGAGAAGCCGCTGAACCATAATGCACCCGATCATGAAACCGATGGATATCGAACAATTTGAAAAGCTGAAGGTTTCCGGGAGCCTGCCCTCTCCCAGGGGGGTGGCGCTGGCCATCATGCGCCTGTCGCAGAAAGAGAACGCATCGATGGCCGAGCTGGTGCGCGTCATCAAGCCCGATCCGGCTTTTGTCGGGCGTCTCATCAAGGCGGCCAATTCGGTCAATGCCAACCCGGGACGCCCGGTGGTCTCGGTGCAGGAGGCGCTGGTTGTCCTGGGCATGCCGGCGGTGCGCAACCTGGCGCTGAGTTTCTCGCTCCTCTCGCAGTACCGGCAGGGGGCCTGCAAGGGATTCGATTATGCTCTGTACTGGTCGGAGAGCCTCGCCTGCGGCATCGCCTTTCAGGAGCTGACCCTGCGTACGCGTGTGGCGCAGCCCGAGGAGGCGTTCTCCGTCGGGCTGCTCGCGCGGATCGGCGAGCTTGCCCTGGCGACGATGCACGCCGAAGAATACGCGGCGCTTCTGCGGACCCTGGCGAAGAATCCGCTGGCTGATCTGGTCGGGCTCGAGATCGAGCGATTTGCCATGAGCCATCGTGAGCTGTCAGCGGCGATGCTGCGCGACTGGGGCCTGCCGAGAATTTATTGCAGTACGGTCCAGGTGCATGAGCGCTGTGACGACGAGCTCTATGCGCCGGGCAGCCGCGAACATGTCCTGTTGCAATCCCTGGCCCTCTCGCGCCAGATTGGCAGCATCTGTGTCGCGCCGGATGATCAGCGTGTTGCAGGGATGGCGCGCCTGTTCGAGCTTGGCGTGCGGCTCGATTTCGATCAGGAGGCGCTGACCGGTCTTTGCAACAAGGTGGTCCGTGAGTGGCAGGAATGGTCGTCGATGCTCAGCGTCACGACATTGCCGATGCCGGCTTTCGAGCAGCTGGCCGAACGTGCCGCGGGCGAGGCCGACGTGGTCGCTGCCCGGCAGGCACAACCGCAGCCGTTGCGTATCCTGGTGGTCACCGCGCAGGCAGCGGTGCGCACTGAGCTGCATGCCGTGCTGACCGGACTGCAGTATGAGGTGTTCGAGGCTGCCGACAGCGAGAGTGCGCTGGGGTGCGCGCTCGAGAAAGAACCGCACATGCTGGTGCTTGGCCGCCTGACGCAGCCGGCGGAGGGCTTTGCCCTGACGCGCGCCCTGCGTGCCACGCGGCTGGGCCGCTCGATGTATGTCCTCATGCTCGACAGGCCGGCAGAGATCGATGCAGTCATCGAGGGTTATGAAAGCGGTATCGATGATTTCCTGGCCGCCGGGCCGCTCGATGCGCGGCTGCTCGCCGCCCGCCTGGGCAATGGCCGGCGCATCGTCCATCTGCATCAGGAGCTCGAGCATGAACGCGAGGAGCTGCGCCGCTTCGCCGCAGACCTGGCGGTGTCGAACCGGCGCTTCGAGGAACTCTCCCTCACCGATGCGCTCACCGGCTTCCCCAACCGCCGCTATGCGATGGACTGCATCGGGCGCGAATGGGCCGGCGCCCGGCGCAGCGGGCGTCCGCTCTCCTGCATGGTGATCGATCTGGACCAGTTCAAGAAGGTCAACGATACCCATGGCCATGACATCGGTGATGCCTATCTCAGGCAGATGGCCGTAGCGATCCGCGGCGCCTTGCGCGCGCAGGACGTCGTGTGCCGCACGGGAGGTGACGAGTTCCTGGTCATCTGTCCGGCAACCGGTCTGCGCGATGCGCTGGCCTGTGCCGAACGTGTGCGCCTTGCCGTCGAGCGCGCCACGGTGGGTATCGACAGTCTGCGCCTGCACGGCAGCCTGTGTGTCGGCGTGGCGGTGTCCGAAGCGGGCATGTCGCATGTGGATGCCCTCATCAAGCGTGCCGACGAAGGCGTCTATCTGGCCAAGCAGCGCGGGCGCAACTGTGTGGCCGCGGTGCAGTCGCTGCCGGCAAGCACCTGAAAACAAGAGGATTCGCGAAAAACCTAAAGTTTTATCCGGTGCTGCCGATATACGGTCAACCTGGAATTCTGACCGGACAAGGGCCTGACCGTGATGGAACGCGCGAATATCGATGTCTTGCTGCGGGAGCATCCCATTTCGATGCTGGTGGTCGACGACTCGGAGGACGATGCGTTTCTGCTGTTCTCCGAGCTGTCCTCGCGTGGTGCCCGCGTGTCCTATTCCCGCGTCGATAACGGCCCGGACATGTCCGAGGCACTCGGCGGCAACGAATGGGACCTGATCATCTGCGATCATTCGATGCCCGGTTTCGATGCGCTCACCGCCCTGGAAATCCTCAACCAGAGCGGCAAGGACATCCCCTTCATCATCTACTCCGGCCACATCAGCGACCAGACGGCCTATTCGGCGATGGGCAAGGGCGTCAACGACTATATCGAAAAAGGCAATTTTGCCCGCCTGATGCCGGTCATCGAGCGCGAACTCAAAGGCGCGGCCGCACGCCGCGCCGTGCGTCAGGCCGATTCGCGCATTCTCGAGCTGGCCTATTTCGACAAGCTGTCGAACCTGCCCAACCATAATTATTTCTGCGCGCGCGTCACCGAATACATCAGCGAGCAGGAAGCGCAGGGCAAGGCGGCCTGCGGCGCGCTCATCTATATCGATCTCGACCGTTTCCTGCGCATCAACAGCTCGTTCGGCTACGAGGCCGGCAACGACATCCTGCGCCAGACGGCGGCGCGCCTGAAGGAATGCGTTGCCGAATCGAGTGCGGTCATCGCGCGTTTTGGCGGCGATGAATTCGGCATCTACCACCCCACCCTGACGCATCAGGAGCACATCGAGGATTTCGTCCTCTGGCTGCGCCAGGCCTTCGAGGCACCCTTCCTGCATGGCGGCATCGAGCTTTATCTGAATTGCTCGATCGGTGTGGCCATGGCTCCCGAAGACGGCCGCCAGGTGTATGACCTGCTGATGAACGCCGAGACGGCGATGGCCAATGCCAAGCGTGCGGGGGGCAATGGCTACCGCTTCTATGTGCGCGAGATGAACGCCAGCTCCGCCGAGCGCATCGCCATGGAAGGCGAGTTGCGCCATGCCATCGAGCGCAATGAACTGTTCCTGCAATACCAGCCGTGCATCGATGCCGCCACCTTGCGCACCACCGGTGTCGAGGCGCTGGTGCGCTGGCGCCATCCCGAGCGCGGGCTGATTCCGCCAGACCGCTTCATCCCGATTGCCGACGAATCCGGTCTCATCATCGAGATCGGCGAATGGGTGCTGCGTGAATCCTGCCGCCAGGCGCGCGCCTGGCACGAGCAGGGGTTTGGCGACATCTCGATGTCGGTGAACGTCTCGGCCGTGCAGTTCGGCCAGCCGCGCCTGCTCGGTGTGGTGCGCCAGGCGCTGGCCGAGTCGGGGCTCGATCCGCAGGCGCTCACACTGGAGATCACCGAGTCGGTCGTCATGCATGATGCCGAGGCGGCCATCGGCATGCTGCGTGCGCTCAAGCACATGGGCGTGAAAATTTCCATCGACGACTTTGGCACCGGCTATTCCTCGCTCTCTTATCTCAAGCGTTTTCCCATCGACATTCTCAAGATCGACAAGTCCTTCGTGCGCACCCTCGGCGTCAATGAAGAAGACACCGCCATCGTGCATGCCATTATGGCGCTGGCCAAGAGCCTGCGTCTGGTGACGATTGCCGAAGGGGTCGAGACGCAGCAGCAGGTGCAGATGCTGCAAGGAGAAGCCTGCGATCGTTTCCAGGGCTTTCACTTCAGCCGCCCCCTCGATGCCGCCGTGCTCATCGAACGCCTGCGCACGGAACAACCGGAAAAACGGCACATCCTTCACTGAGCAGCGGCAACAGGCTGAAAATCAAAGGTAAAAATATTCTTGAAAAAACCCTAAAGTTTTCTCGCTGGCTGCCGATAAGGATGACGAGAAGGGCTGGAATCGACCGTGTAGGAAAATTACCTACGCGGCGACGTCCTGTGTTTGCGACGGAAAATATCGCCATCGGCCGATTTTGCCGTCCTTGCCGGTTCGGCACAATTCACTCCACCAAGCCAGTGCACCGCCGGTGCCATCGAGGGAGGAGTGAAATCATGAGCCAGGCCGACGTCTACAACGAAATCAAGGAACTCAACCTGACCTACCTGATGCTGGCGCAGCAACTAATCCGCGCCGATCGCGAAACCGCGCAGTACCGTCTGGGCATCGGCGCCGACCTGGCCGAGCTGATCGAACAGCTGACACCCGGCCAGGTGCTCAAGATGGCCGGCTCGAACATGGTGCTGTGCCGCTTGCGCTTTGACGACAAGCTGCTCATCGGCCTGCTCTCCAGCCATGAGCGCGAGCGCGCCAGTGCGCACACCCATGCCGCCATCCTCGCCTCGACGCAGCCGGTCGAGGCCGTTGCCTGAGCAGCAGGTGGCGCCATGAAAAACAAGAGCGTCGTCACCGAAGCACAGGAAATCCAGCTCGCCGCCGAACTCATCCGGCTCGGCGCGCGCCTGCAGCTGCTCGAGGCCGAGACCAACCTGTCGCGCGAGCGTCTGCTCAAGCTCTACAAGGAAATCAAGGGCGAGTCGCCGCCCAAGGGCATGCTTCCCTACTCGACCGACTGGTTTCTCACCTGGCAGCCCAACACCCACGCCTCGCTTTTCATGTCGATCTACCGCTTCATGCGCGAACATACCGGCCTGGGCGGTCTCGATGCGATCATCAAGGCCTACCGGCTCTACCTCGAACACATCGAACTGCACGGTCTCGAATGCGTGCTCTCGCTCACCCGCGCCTGGACGCTGGTGCGTTTTTTTGATGCCGGCATGCTGCAACTGGCCGAGTGCACGCAGTGCAGCGGCCATTTCATCGCCCATGCCCAGGATCTCACCGATCATTTCGAGTGTGGCCTGTGCAATGTGCCGGCACGCGCCGGTAAGACGCGCAAGAGCGTACGGCCGGCCGACCGGGTCGTCGTGATGAATCCGTGATGCTTCCCTGATCTTTCCCCTGCCTCACCAGACAGGGGACGCTCGGGCCGCCTGGCAACCTCCCTTGCCGGCGGTTTTTTTTTCATTGCGTTTTTTCGCTAACAGATTGAAAAGTCAGTCCTCGCGGGACGGCGCCCGGTAGCGGTTGCCGCCTTTCGGTGCGGTGTCCGTCCCGCATTCATTTTTGCTCAAGTTCTGCGCAACCGTGCCGATACAGGGTGCACGCCTGTCAAGGACATCGCCCCCCCCCGGGCGCAAACCGGAACAGCAAAAAGGGAATCAACGATGCTTGTCATTGCCGGATACCTCATTGTCGCCGCAGCCGTGTTTGGCGGCTTCATCATGGCGGGTGGTCACGTCGCGGCGCTGTTCCAGCCGGTCGAACTGCTGATGATTGGCGGCGCGGCGCTTGGCGCCTTTCTCGTCGGCAACAACGCCAAGACGCTGAAAGCCACCCTGAAGGTGCTGCCCAGCGTGCTCAAGGGCTCGAAATTCACCAAGGCGCTCTACCTCGATCTGCTCTCGATGCTCTACGAGATCCTGGCTAAGGTGCGCAAGGAAGGGCTGATGGCCATCGAAGCGGATGTCGACAATCCGCATGACAGCCCGCTCTTCTCGAAATATCCGGTGATCCAGAGCGACCATCATGCCATGGAGTTTCTCACCGACTACCTGCGCATGATGGTGGGCGGCAACCTCAATGCCTTCGAGATCGAGAACCTGATGGACAACGAGATCGAGACCCATCATCACGAGGGCGAGGTGCCGGTGCATGCGCTCTCCAAGGTTGCCGATGCGCTGCCCGCCTTCGGTATCGTTGCCGCGGTGATGGGTGTCGTGCACACGATGGAATCGGTCGGCATCCCTCCGGCCGAGCTGGGCAAGCTGATTGCCGCCGCTCTGGTCGGCACCTTTCTGGGCATCCTGCTCTCCTACGGTTTCATCGCGCCGCTCGCTTCCCTGCTCGAGCAAAAACTCAATGAGGCGACCAAGATGTTCCAGTGCATGAAGGTCACCCTGCTTGCCAGCATGAACGGCTACGCACCGCAGGTGGCGGTGGAGTTCGGCCGCAAGGTGCTCTACTCGACCGAGCGCCCCGGCTTTACCGAGCTCGAAGAAGAAATGAAGGCGCGGAAAGGCAAGTAGCCGCCGCCTCGCGCAGACTGACTTTTTCACGCAAACAGACGAGCAACCGATGGAGCCCTGGCAGCATACGGAGCGGGCGAAGCCCGCGAACCATCGTCACCCCCTTCCCCGGGAAGGGGGTCGGGGGGATGGGGATTCGGGTTTGGCGAAGCCCGCGAACCATCGTCCCCCCCTTCCCCGGGAAGGGGGTCGGGGGGATGGGGATTCGGGTTCGGCGAAGCCCGCGAACCATCGTCACCCCCTTCCGCGGGAAGGGGGCCGGGGGGATGGGGGCGGCCAGAAAGGGAATCGCCAGAAAGGGAACCTCCCGTGAGCGACGACTCCCAGCGCCCGATCATCGTCAAGCGCATCAAGAAAGGTGGTGGTGGCCATCACGGCGGCGCCTGGAAGATCGCCTATGCCGATTTCGTCACGGCGATGATGGCGTTCTTCCTGCTCATGTGGCTGCTCGGCTCGACGGCGAAGGGTGATCTGCAGGGCATCGCCGAATATTTCGCCACGCCGCTGAAAGTCGCCCTGCAGGGCGGCGAGACCAGTGGCGATGCCTCCAGCATTCTCAAGGGGGGCGGCAAGGATCTCACCCGCACCAGCGGCCAGGTCCGCCAGGGCGATCTCAAAGCGGAAAAGAAGGCCATCAACCTGCAGGCGCTCAAGGAGGAGCAGGAGCGCCGCGAGCGGCAGAAACTGGGCGAGCTGAAAGAGAAGATCGAGAAGAGCATCGAGAACAATCCGAACCTCTTCCAGTACCGCAAGCAGCTCTTGCTCGACATGACCGACGAGGGACTGCGCATCCAGATCATCGACGATCAGAACCGGCCGATGTTCGACCTGTCGAGCGACCAGGTGAAGCCCTATATGCGCGAGATTCTCCACGAGATCGGCCGCACCCTGAACGATGTCGATAACCGTATTTCCCTCTCCGGCCACACCGACGCCAAGCCTTTCGTCATGGGAGACAAGGGCATCGGCAACTGGGAGCTGTCTGCGCGGCGCGCCAACGCCTCGCGCCGCGAGCTGATTGCCGGCGGCATGGCCGAAGACAAGGTGCTGCGTGTCGTCGGCCAGGCCTCGACGGTGCTCTTCAATCCACAGGATCCCTTCGATCCGCAGAACCGCCGCATCAGCATCCTCGTCCTCAACAAGAAGACCGAGGAATCCATCCTGCGCGATGGTCGTCTGCCCGAGACGCCGGCCGGGCCGTCCGCCCAGGCTCCGGCTGCGGCGCCTCCCGCACCGAAGGAGCCGTCTTGAACCTCGATCTCTCCCGATTCCACACGGTCTTTTTCAACGAAGCCGCCGAGCATCTGGCGACGCTGGAATCTCTCCTGCTGCATCTCGACGCGGCCCGACCCGATCCCGCCCAGCTCGAGGACCTGCGCCGCATCGCCCATTCGCTCAAGGGGTCCGGCGCCACTTTCGGTTTTCGCGATCTGGCCCTGCTCGCCGAAGCGCTCGAAACCGCGTTCGCGCAGCGGGTGCGCTGCGTCGCGCCCCTGCCGCCCGCCGCCGCGGACGCCCTGCGCGAGGCGGCCGCCGTGCTCCGGCGACTGCTCGAGTGCGCGCGGGCAGACGTGCCGGCTGACGACGCCCTGCGCGCGAGCGTGCAGGGCGTCACGCAGCGCCTGCGTGCAGCGGCCGCAGCGCAGACGCCCTCTGTTTCACCCGCGACGCAGGCCGCACCGGTGGTGACAAAAGTCAGCCACGGCGAGACGGCGCCCGCACTCCCTGCCTCGGTGCCGACGAGCGCCGGCATCCTGGCGCTCGTCGAGGCGGCACAGCCCGGGCAGGACGGTCTTGGCGAGATCACCGCCGTCGTGCGCCTGCTCGGTGAGGCCCTCGAACGGCAGGCCGGCCATCTCGAAGATGCGTTCGAGGAGAATGCACGGCTGCGCGAGGCACTCGATACGCTCGTCCTGGCAGTCGCCCGTCTTGTCTTGCCGGGGACAAGCACCCGGCGTCCGGCGCGCCCGGTGCCCAAACTGCGCCGTGCCCGGCCGGCCGACGGGGAGACAGCGAAATGAGCAGCCCGCCGCCGGCGCGCCCGCTGCGCCCGGGCGCGCTGAGCGCAGCCCTGTCCGCCATGCCGGCCCCGGCGGCACAGCGCGAGTTCACCTTTACCCAGGAAGATTTCGAGCGCGTGCGAAAGCTCCTCCACGCGCATGCCGGCATCGCCCTGTCCGCCGCCAAGCAGGACATGGTCTACAGCCGTCTGGCGCGACGGCTGCGCGCCTGTAACGAAAAAAGTTTCAGCACCTACCTTGATCGCCTTGCGCGCGGTGACGCGCGCGAGTGGGAAGCCTTCATCAACGCACTGACCACCAATCTCACCTCCTTCTTCCGCGAAGCCCATCACTTTGATGCGCTGGCGCAACACCTGAAGTCGATCGCCGACAAACGCACCCTCAACATCTGGTGCTGCGCCGCCTCGACCGGCGAGGAGCCGTATTCGCTTGCCATGACGGCGGTGGAGACCTTCGGCAGCGCAACACCGCCCGTCTCCATCCTCGCCACCGATCTGGATACCAACGTGCTCGCCCATGGCGAGCGCGGCCAGTACGGTGCCGAGCGCGTGAGCAAGCTCACGCCAGAACGTATCGTGCGCCACTTCACCAAGGTGGCCGGTGCAGACGACGGCAGCTACCAGGTGCGCCCGGAACTGCGCCGCCTGCTCACTTTTCGCCGCCTCAATCTGCTCGATGCCCGCTGGCCGCTGCAAGGGCCGTTCGATGCCATCTTCTGCCGCAACGTGATGATCTATTTCGACAAGCCCACCCAGTACGGCATCCTGAAAAAATTCGTGCCGCTGCTGCGCATGGACGGTCTGCTCTTTGCCGGCCACTCCGAGAGTTTTCTGCACGCGGCCGACCTGTTCCGCCCGCTCGGACGCACCACCTATGCCCGCGCCGACCTGCCGAAATGAAGCGGCGCGTGTTCATCCGGGCAGCGAGGCGCTCATCGCCATCGGTGCATCGACGGGTGGCACCGAAGCCCTGAAGGATGTGCTCACCAGGCTGCCCGAGCAGGTGCCCGGCATCGTCATCGTCCAGCACATGCCGGAGAGCTTCACCGGCTCGTTTGCCCGGCGGCTCGACAGCCTGTGCCGGGTGCGTGTCAAGGAAGCTGTGCACGGCGAGCGAGTGCAGCCAGGCACCGCCTATCTCGCCCCCGGCCACTCGCACCTGTTTGTGCGCAGGGAGGGTGCCGCCTACCGGCTCGAACTCTCGCAGTCCGCGCCGGTCAATCGCCACCGTCCCTCGGTCGACGTGCTCTTCCACTGCGTCGCCGCCTGTGCCGGGCGGCATGCGCTCGGCGTTATCCTCACCGGCATGGGCAAGGACGGCGCGGCGGGGCTGCTCGCCATGCGCCGCGCCGGCGCATGGACGATCGCCCAGGACCAGGCCTCCTGCGTGGTGTATGGCATGCCGCGCGAAGCCGTCGCCCTCGATGCCGTGGCCGAGAGCCGCCCCCTCCACGAGATCGGCGCGCGCCTCCTCGCACGCCTGCAGACGCTGTGCAAGTGATTGATCCTGCACGTTGAAATTATCCTTAAAGATATTCCTCCTGCCGCCGATAAATCCTCTATCAGAGGGTAAGGCTGCCGGGCGAGCCCCGGAACCGGCCGTCCACGCGACGGGACTGCACCCCGACTCGATGGAGGAAGAACGGCATGAACCACACCGGAACCACACTGCGCTTCATGATCGGCTGCGCCCTGCTCGGGCTGGCGGTGGCCGGTGGCGGCGCGGCTTGCGCGCACCTGCTCGGCGGCGGGCTGGACAGGTGGCAGGCGATCTATCACCTCGTCGCAGGCGGGCTGGTCTTTGCACTCCCCTACGTCGTTCTGAAAAAACGCCTGCTCGATCCGCTCTCCGCCCTGCGCCGCGCCCTGCAGGCGACGCGCGCCGATGGCGATCTGTCGCGCGCCATGCCGCTCGCCGGCAGCGCCGCCACGGTGGAGACGGCGCGGGCGGTGAACGAATTGCTCGCCAGCTTTCAGGACATCGTCGTCAATATCTGCTTCAGCGCCGGTCAGGTGTCGCAGGCGGCGAAGACGCTCATCACCGACGCGGGCAGCATCACCGATGATTCGGAGCGGCAGCGCGGCGCCGCCGAGGCCAGTCTGCACGAAACCGAGGAAGTGAGCGGCGGCATCGAGCGCGTCGTCGAGATCGCCCGCCAGACGGCCCACAGCGCCTCCTCGGCGCAGGCGCTCGCCGGAGAAGGCGCGGGGATCGCCGGGCGCGCCTCGAATGAGATGGAGCGCATCACCGGCGCGATCACCCAGTCGGCCGAGGACGTCTCCCGGCTGGGAGAGCGCTCGCAAGCCATCTCCAGCATCGTTCACGTCATCCGCGACATCGCCGACCAGACCAACCTGCTGGCGCTGAACGCCGCCATCGAGGCGGCGCGTGCCGGCGAGCAGGGGCGCGGTTTCGCCGTGGTGGCGGATGAAGTGAGGAAGCTCGCCGAGCGTACCGCCGGCGCCACGCGCGAGATCGGCGAAATGATCGCCCGCATCCAGAGCGAGACCGCCGCGGCCATCGATGGCATCCGCCAGGGCAGCGAGCAAGCGCAACAGGGCGCCGGGCTGGCGCGCCAGGCGGCCGAGGCGCTCGCACGCATCGACGCCGGCGCGCGCGAGACGGTCGAGCAGGTCGAAGCGATGGCCGCGGCGATCCGGCAGCAGGGCGCGAGCAGCCGCAACATCACCGCCCACATGCAGGACGTCCTGGCGCGCGCGCAGGCCAACAACGCCTCGGCCAGGCGCACGCTGGTCGAAGCCGGGCAGCTCGACGCCCTCTCCACCAACCTGATGGAAGTCAAAAACATTTTCCGGATCGGCGCGCAGGCGCAGAAGGCCATGGATATTCATGCGCGCATGCCGGCCGTGGCGCGCAAGGGCGCCGAGGAGATCGGCCACCTGATGGAGAGTCTCGTCGATTCCGGCCAGGCGCGCCTGGAAGACTTCTTCGATCACGACTACGTGCCGATCCCGAACACCAAGCCGCAGAAGTTCACGACGAAATCCGACGCGCTGTGCGACCGCATGTTCCCGCCGGTGCAGGAGGCCATCCTCGAATCCGACAAGGCGATCGCGTTCTCCGCCTCGATGGACGTCAACGGCTATTGTCCGACGCACAACAAGTGTTTTGCCCAGCCGCTCACCGGCGACGAGAAAAAGGACCTCGTCGGCAACCGCACCAAGCGGATTTTCGATGATCCGGTCGGCAAGCGCTGCGTGACGCACGAGCACCCGTACCTGCTGCAGACCTACCGGCGCGATACCGGCGAGATCATGCACGACCTGTCGGTGCCGATCTACGTCAAGGGACGCCACTGGGGCGGCTTCCGCCTCGGCTATCGCACCGCCTGAGACCGGACACCCGAACCCACGCCACCCCGAGGAAACGCCGACATGAAAATCTCCCTGAAGCTCTATCTGCTCGTTGCGCTCCTGCTGGCGCTCACCTGCCTCATCGGCGGCATGGGTCTTTACGGCATGAAGGTGTCGGTGGGCGGCTTCGAGCGCGCCTACCACGAGAGCATCGAGCCGCTGCGCGATTTGAAGGACATCTCCGATGCCTATGCTGTCGATATCGTCGGCATCGCCCATCAGGTGCGCGATGGCGCCATGAGCACCTCGGACGGCCTGGTGCGCGTCGAGACGGCGCAAAAGCTCATCGCCGACAAATGGAAAGCCGTCAAAAGCCTGCCGATGGGCAAGGACGAACGGCAGGCCACCGACGAGCTGGACAAACGCATCCAGGCGGCCGACGCCGCCGTGACGACATTGAAGGGCCTGCTGAGCGAGATGAAGCTTGATGACATTCCGAAGTTTGTCAGCTTCGACATGGGCCTGGCCATCACGCCGGTCACCGAATCGCTCTCGAAGCTCACGCTCATGCAGCTCGATGCCACGCGCCAGGAATTCGAGCAGGGTGCGGCGACCTATGTGACGATCCGCAATCTCTCCCTGGCGCTGATCGTGCTGGTTCTCGTTGCCGGCTTCGGCGTCGCTGCCTGGGTGATCCGCAGTGCCGTGCAAGGCCCGCTGGCGCGGATGCAGCATGTCGCGCACGAGATCGCCAGCGGCAACCTGAGCGTCGCTATCGACAGCCGGCGCCGCGACGAGATGGGTGCGCTGTTCGCCTCCTTTGCAGCCATGCGCGACAGCCTGCGCCAGATGGCCGGCGGTCTCCAGGGCAACGCCGACGAGGTGGCCGGCGCCTCGCAGCGCCTCGCCGCCTCGTCCGATGAGGCGGCCAGTGCCATGGCGCAACAGTCTGAAGCGGCGGCGGCGATGGCCGCAGCGATCGAGCAGATGACCGTCTCCGTCAATCATGTCGCCGACAGTGCGCGTGAAGCGCACGGCCTCACCGTCCGGGCCGGCGAGCAATCGGCCAGCGGCAACCGCATCCTCCAGGACACGGTGGCGAAGATGCAGGCCCTCTCCGGCACCGTGAGTGAAGCGGCACACACCCTGCAGGCGATGGATGCCAGCTCGCAGAAGATTTCCGGCATCGTCCAGGTGATCAAGGATGTCGCCGAGCAGACCAACCTGCTCGCCCTCAATGCCGCCATCGAGGCGGCGCGCGCCGGCGAGCAGGGGCGCGGCTTTGCTGTCGTCGCCGACGAAGTGCGAAAGCTTGCCGAGCGCACGACCCAGGCCACCGGCGAGATCGGCGCCATGATCGGCGCAGTGCAGACGAGCGCGCAGGCGGCGGTCGGCACCATGGAGCAGGCAGTGAGCCGTGTCGAGGAAAGTGTCGGTCTCGCCAGCCAGGCCAGCGAAGCGATCCTTGGCATCAGCAGCGGTGCGCAGCAGGTGGTGCAGGTGGTCAACGAAATTTCCGCCGCGCTCAAGGAACAGTCGGCGGCAAGCAACGAGATCGCCGCCAGCGTGGAGAAGATCGCCCAGATGGCCGAGGAGAACAGCGCCGCCGCGCGCGAATCGGCCCACACCTCGAAGCGGCTCGAAGAGCTTGCCGATGGCACGCGCAAGGCCGTGGCGATCTTTCGCATCGAAGCCTGAGCGGCGCCGTCCCGCCGCAACTGACTTTTCGGCCCGCATGGGGATGCGCCTTTGAGGCAGAAGAGGATTCGAAGGCTGCAAAGGAAACCCTGTCACCGCCCCTCTGCGCACCGTTTTCATTCAACAGGCTGATATTGCAGCGAAACATTTTTCTAAAGTTGTTCCTCCTGTTGCCGATATTTCACACATGAACCATTCAGACCTGCGATAACTCTCTGTCGCACGGGTCTTCTGGTCTTCATCCAGCTGTTGTCGCTGCGTCTGCCTGCCTTCCGGATGGCGTGCCACGGCCCCGGTCTGGCCAAAAAACGATTCATGACCCCGATGGAGAATGTGATGAAAAACCTCACTGTTGCAAAACGTCTCACGCTCGGCTTTGGCGTGGTCATTGCGCTGCTCGCCCTCGTTGCCTGGATGGGAGCGAGCCGGCTCGCCACGCTCGATGACGCCTTGAACGAGATCACCCATGACAAGTGGAAGAAGGTGGTGCTGCTCGAAGAGGCGCTGGCCGGTGTCAACGCCGTCAGCATGGCTGCGCGTGACATGACACTCGCGACCGAAAAGGCCGCACAGCAGGAGGAAGCGCGGCGCATGCGCGAAGCGCGCACGGCCATCGGCAAGGCGCTGGCGACCCTCGATCCGATGCTGAAGCTCCCCGAGGCACGCACGCTGATCGGCAAGATCATGGACACGCGCAACCGCTATATCGCCGTGCAGGACGGACTGATCCAGCGCGTCGAGGCCGGGCAGCTGGAGGAGGCGCGCACCTATCTGGCCGGCGAATTCCGCCCGGCCGCCACCGACTACCGGCAGAACCTCAATGCGCTCACTCAATACCAGTCCGATGTCGTCGACGAGCGTGCCCAGCAGGCCCAGCAGACCTATCTGCAGGCGCGCCGCCTGATCCTTGCCCTGAGCGCGCTGGCGCTGGCGCTGGCGGCTGCCATCGGTGTCTGGATCATCCGCTCGGTGACGCGTCCGCTCGGTGGCGAGCCGGATGTCGCCCGTGCCGCGGTCGAGGCCATTGCCCGTGGCGACCTGACCGCGCACATCCCGGTGCAGGCGGGTGACAAGACGAGCCTGCTCGCCGCCACCCATGCCATGCAGGCGAGCCTGCGCCAGATGGTAACGGGGTTGCAGAGCAACGCCGATGGCGTGGCCGGTGCCGCCAGCCAGCTCGCCAGTGCCGCCGCGCAGGTTTCGCAGGCGACGACCCAGCAGTCCGAGGCGGCCAGTTCGATGGCGGCCGCCGTCGAGCAGATGACCGTCTCGATCAACCATGTTTCCGACAGCGCCAACGAGGCGCACAGCGTGACGGACGAGACCGGCAGCCAGTCCGGGGCGGGCAGCCGCATCATCGAGGAGACCGTCACCCAGATGCGCGGCATCTCCGCCACCGTTGGTGAGGCGGCCGGTACGCTCGAGGCGATGGGTGCCAGCTCGCAGAAGATTTCCGGCATCGTCCAGGTGATCAAGGATGTCGCCGAGCAGACCAACCTGCTCGCGCTCAATGCCGCCATCGAGGCGGCGCGCGCCGGCGAGCAGGGACGTGGCTTCGCCGTCGTCGCCGATGAAGTGAGAAAGCTTGCCGAGCGCACCTCGGAGGCCACCGGCGAGATCAGCACCATGATCGGCGAGGTGCAGTCCAATTCGCAGGCCTCGCTGGCAACCATGCAGCAGGTCGTCGAGCGCGTCGAGAGCGGTGTGGCCAAGGCGCGCGAGGCGAGCGAGGCGATGGTCGGCATCAGCGAAGGCTCGCGCCGCGTGGTGGCGGCCGTCAATGAAATCTCCAATGCGCTGAAGGAGCAAAGCACGGTGAGCAACGAGATCGCCGCCAATGTGGAGAGCATCGCCCAGATGTCCGAGGAGAACAGCGCGGCGACACGCCAGACGGCGGCCACCGCGCACGAGCTCGAGCAGCTGGCCGGCGAGACGCGCAAGGCGGTGGCGGTGTTCCGTGTCTGAGGCGCCGTCCCGCCGCGGCTGACTTTTCGGGCGGCCCGCCGCCTGGCCCGCCCGAAAAACCTGTCCCTGCGGCCCTAAAGTTCATGAAACCCGGGCCGATAAACCTCTCAGCAAGCCTGCTGCATGCCTGTTTCCGGTGCGCGGGGATGGCTCGATCAGGAGAAAACCATGTCTGATTTGTTGAAAAACGTGGATGCCCGCACCAAGCTGGCCGGCACCAACAAGCTCGAACTGCTGCTCTTCACCCTTGGCATCGACAGCCGTACCGGACGGCGGGAAACCTTTGGAATCAATGTCTTCAAGGTGCGCGAGGTGATGCGCACGCCCGACATCACGGCCGCCCCCGAGATGCCCGAGGCGGTTGAGGGCATGGTCAGCCTGCGCGGCGCCCTGGTGCCGGTGGTCGATCTGGGCAAATACGCCCACATCGCCCCCGACCAGCCGCGCGACATCATGATCGTCACCGAATACAACGGTCGCACCCAGGGTTTTCTCGTCGAGGCGGTCGATACCATCCTGCGCCTGGACTGGGCGCAGATGAAGGTGCCGCCCGACATGACGACCGCGCGCCTGGGCGGGCTGGTCACCGCCATCACCGAGCTGCCCGACAACCGCCTGGTGATGCTGCTCGATGTCGAGCGCGTGCTCTCCGAGACCACGCATTTCGATGACGATCTGCTCTTTCGCGACATCAAGCCGCTCGAGCGCAAGGACGCCATGGTGCTGTTCGCCGACGACTCCTCGGTGGCGCGCCGCCAGGTGCAGACGACACTCGAACGCATGGGCGTCAAATTCGTCGCCACCATCAACGGCCGCCAGGCCTGGGAAGAGATGCAGAAGCTCGCCAGCTATGCCGAGAGCACCGGCCGCCAGGCCTGCGACGTCATCCATCTGGTGCTCACCGACATCGAGATGCCCGAGACCGACGGCTACATGCTGACCAAGCAGATCAAGAACGACCCGCGCTTTGCCGGCATCCCGGTGCTCATGCACTCCTCGCTCTCGGGCATGTCCAACCAGCAGCTCGGTCGCTCCGTCGGTGTCGATGAATATGTCTCCAAGTTCGAGCCGCAACAGCTGGCCGCCTGCATCAGCCGGCTCCTGCAAAAGCCCCAGGCAGCGGCGCGCGCCGCCGCCTGACCGGGAACTGACAAAGGACACGCCATGGACCGCACCGAAAAATCCCTGCTCGAAAATGTCGATGCCCGCACCTCGCTGGCCGGCTCCAACCGCATGGAAATCCTGCTCTTCTCGCTGGGCACCAGCGAGATCTTCGGCATCAACGTCTTCAAGGTGCGCGAGGTGACGCGCACACCGACGATCACCCGCTCGCCCAACATGCCCCCCGGTGTCGAGGGCCTCATCTCCCTGCGTGGCAACGTCATCCCGGTGGTCTCGCTCGGGCGTGTGCTCAATCTCGAGGGGGTGCCGCAGGGGCGCGGCGGCACCATGATGGTTACCGAATACAACAAGCGCACCCTGGGCTTTCTCGTCCATGACGTCGATCGCATCATCCGCGTCGAGTGGGACAAGGTGCGCGCCCCCGACGGTCTCGTCTCCTCCAGTCAGAGCTTCATCACGGCGATCACCGAGCTGCCGCCCGATTCGGGCGCCGGACAGGCCGGCCATCTCGTCTCGATCCTCGACGTCGAGCAGATCATGGCCTCGACCTTCGGCGAACCGGTGGTTGGCAATGTCGGCCGCGTCGAGGACGCCGACACCTTCAACGTCTTTTTCGTCGATGACTCGACCGTTGCGCGCAAGAAGATCAGCGAAGTGCTCGACGGCATGGGTGTGCATCACAAGCACGCCACCAACGGCAGCGAAGCCTGGGCGCGCCTGACCGGCATGGCCGCCCATGCCCAGCAGACCGGCGCCCCGCTGACCGACGAGATCGACATCATCCTCACCGATGCCGAAATGCCCGAGATGGACGGCTACGTCCTCACGCGCAACATCAAGAGTGATGCGCGCTTCAACGGCATTCCGGTGGTCATGCACTCCTCGCTGTCTTCCGAGGCCAACCGTGCCATGGGCCAGCGGGTCGGTGTTGATTCCTACGTCGCCAAGTTCGATGCAGAAATCCTTGCGGACACCCTGCGTCCGCTCTTGAGCAAATCCCAGGCCGCCAGGCAGTGACAGGAGAACAGCCATGCCCGACATGAAAACCAAATTCCTCGTCGTTGATGATTTCTCGACCATGCGCCGCATCGTGCGCAACCTGCTCAAGGAGCTGGGCTTTCTCAACGTCGACGAGGCCGAGGATGGCGCCATCGCCTTCTCCAAGCTCAACAACGAGACCTTCAACTTCGTCGTCACCGACTGGAACATGCCGAACATGGACGGGCTCACCCTGCTCAAGCAGATCCGCGCCACGCCGGAACTCAAGCACCTGCCGGTGCTCATGATCACCGCCGAAGCGAAGAAGGAAAACATCATCATGGCCGCACAGGAAGGCGCCAATGGCTACATCGTCAAGCCCTTCACCGCCGCCACGCTCAGCGAAAAACTCAACAAGATCTTCGAAAAACTCGAAAAGGCCGCCGCCTGAGGGCGCGCTGGCCAGGCCACAGGAGAACATCATGTCCAAGCGATTCAAGATCGACGACTCCGGCGATTCCGCCGAGCTGCAGGCGCTCTTCGACAGCATCGCCACACGTCCGGCCGACATGCCGTTGCCGGCGCCTCCTGCGCGCGTCGAAGTGGTCGGCGGTACCGCCGCCGCAGGGGATTCGCCCGAGCTTGAAGCGCTCTTCGATTCCATCGCCGGCCAGACCGCGGCGCCCCTGGCGGAGCAGGGCACCCCCGCCGCGGGCGGCGGTGACAACGTCTTCCAGCGTCTGGGCCACATGACGCGCCAGTTGCACGACACCTTGCGCGAGCTCGGCTACGACCGCGCGCTCGAAGATGCCGCCAAGGCGATTCCCGATGCGCGCCAGCGCCTCGCCTACGTTGCGCAGATGACCGAGCAGGCGGCCAGCCGCGTCTTGAACGCCACCGATGTCGCGCAGCCGATCCAGGACAACCTCGGCATGCAGGCGGCCGGACTCGGCGGCCGCTGGGACCGGCTCTTCAGTGGCGACCTTTCCGTGGACGAATTCAGGACGCTCGCCGCCGACACGCGCGGCTATCTGGGCGAGGTGCCGCAGCAGACCGCCGCCACCAGCGCGCAGCTCATGGAAATCATGATGGCGCAGGATTTCCAGGACCTCACCGGCCAGGTCATCAAGAAAATCGTCGATCTGGCCCAGCGCATGGAGAGCGAGCTCTTGCTGGTGCTGCTCGAGGCGATGCCGCAGGACATGAAGGTCGAAGCGCCCGAGGGCCTGCTCAACGGCCCGGCGATGAATGCCGCCGGGCGTACCGATGTCGTTGCCAACCAGGAGCAGGTGGACGACCTGCTCGAGAGCCTCGGCTTCTGATCCGCACAACAATCAACGCAGCAATCGACACCACTTTGCGCCGTAGTGCCACGACTGACTTTTGGAGAACGGGATCATGAGCGACTTTGCTGGAATGGAAGACCTGCTGCAGGATTTTCTCATCGAGGCGGGAGATCTCCTCTCGGGTGTCGACAACAAGCTCGTCGATCTGGAGAAAAATCCGGAAGACCTCGGCCTGCTCAATGAAATTTTCCGCGGCTTTCACACCATCAAGGGGGGCGCCGGCTTTCTCAACGCCACCGAGCTGGTCACGCTCTGCCATCTGACGGAAAACCTCTTCGACAAACTGAGAAACGGCGAGCTCGGCCTCGATGCCGAGACGATGGATGTCATCATGGCCGCCACCGGCACCGTGCGCGAGATGTTCCGCTCGCTCGAGCAGCGCGTGCAGCCGCATGCCGCCGACGCTGCACTCATCGACAGTTTGAAGCGCGCCATCGCCGGCGAGCTGTCGGGCGAGTCGCCCGCCGGGCAGGCCGTGGCCGTAGCACCTGCGGCCACTGAGGCACCCGCCCCGGCGGTGCACACCACCGAGGCCGGTGCGCTCGACTGGAACGCCTATTACGCCGCCGTCACCGGCAAGCCGCCGGTAGTGCCGGCCGCCGCCGGCAAGGGGCTCGCCGAGCCGCCCAAGCCGGCCGAGGAGATCATCAAGGCGGCCATCGGCCGGCGCGCCTCGGACAAGCCCGGCTACAGCGGTCCCACCGGCCGGCGCGAGACGGAGAAGACGCGCGACACTTCGATCCGTGTCGACACCGCACGCCTCGACCAGGTGCTCAACCTCTCCGGCGAGATCGGCCTCACCAAGAACCGCCTGACCAGCCTGCGCACCGAAATCCTCAGCGGCATGACCGGCAGCGACACCCTGCAGGCGCTCGATGCCGCCGTCGGCCAGCTCGATCTGCTCGTCTCCGACCTGCAAAACGCCGTGATGAAGACGCGCATGCAGCCGATCGGCCGCCTGTTCCAGAAATACCCGCGCATCGCGCGCGACCTGGCGCGCAACCTGGGCAAGGATGTCGAGCTGGTGCTCGACGGCGAGGAGACGGAAATCGACAAGACGATGATCGAGGACCTCTCCGACCCGATCATCCACCTCATCCGCAACGCCGTCGATCATGGCGTCGAATCGACCCTCGAGCGCCAGGCCGCCGGCAAGCCGGAGAAATCCGAAGTGCGGCTCGAGGCGCGCCAGGAGGGCGATCACATCATCATCCTCGTCGCCGACGACGGGCGTGGCATGAACGCCGAGCGCCTGCGCGCCAAGGCGCTCGAGAAGGGCCTCATCAGCAACGAAGAGGCCAACACCATGGACGAGCGCCAGAGCTTCAACCTGGTGTTCCTGCCCGGTTTCTCCACCGCGACGCAGGTCTCCGATGTCTCCGGGCGCGGTGTCGGCATGGATGTCGTGCGCACCAACATCATGAAGCTCAATGGCAGCATCGAGGTGAAGTCCGAGCTGGGCAAGGGCACCACCTTCATCATCTCGCTGCCGCTCACCCTGGCCATCCTGCCGGTGCTGATCGTCAAGCTTGCCGAGCAGCCGTTCGCCGTGCCGCTGTCGATGGTGCGCGAGATTCTGCCCATCGTGCCGGGCGAGATCCAGGAAGTCGGCGGGCGCGCCACCATGGTGGTGCGCGGCGAAGTGCTGCCGGTCTATCCGCTGAGCTACCTGATCGGCTGGCCGCAGGAGCATGCACCGGCCTTCGGCGTGCTGATGCAGGCCGCCGAGAGGAATTTCATCCTTGCCATCGACAACTTTGCCGGGCGCGACGACGCCGTCATCAAGTCGCTCGAAGGCTTCCGCCCGCAGGGTGTGGCCGGCGTCACCACACTTGCCAACGGCCAGATCGTGCTGATCCTCGATGTCAAGGAACTGCTCGGCGAGCTGGGCGAAAACCGTGGCGTCGCGCGCCAGATCTTCCTCACGGACGAAACACGCCAGGCCCTGGCGGCCTGAAGAAGACAAGACGACAAAAGCAGGACGATAAAAGCAGGACGACAAAAGGAGATCATGATGAACCTGGCTCAACATTCTTCGAATCCTTCCCTGCCGCGTCCCGTCGAGGGACACCAGCTCGCCCTGCGCGTGCTGCTCGACGAGGCGCGCCTGATTGCCGCGCAGGCCCAGTTGCTTGCCCTCAATGTCCGCATCGAATCGGTGAGTGCCGGTGCCGTCGCCCCAGGCGGGGCGCACAGCGACGCGGGCGATCCGGATTTTGCCGGGATGGAATCGGTCAGCGCAAAGGTCGAAAGGATGTTGCGCCAGATCGAAATCGCCAGCGGGCTTGCCGGGTCCTGAAACGGCCGTGCTCTTGTGATCGAAGGCGGGGCATGCTGAAATGTCGACAAAACAAAGTGCAGCACGCTTGCGGAGGAGACCGATTTGTCCCGATTCGATTTCGATGCCTGGCACGCCCTTGCCCGGCGCGATCCGGCTGAATATTTCCGCGAACGCGAGCGCGTGCTCGCCGCCTTCATCGCCGAACGACCGGAGAATGCGGCGAGCCTTTCCACCCTGCAAAGCCAGATCGACCAGGTGCGCGCACTCTCCGGCAGTCCGGCCAAGGCCGCACGCGAGCTGGCACGCATGCTCGGCGACCGTCTCGAGGCGCTTGCCGGCCACATGCAGCAGCTCGACCAGGAAATGACTGCCTTGCACAACGCCACACAGCAGCCCGGTCCCGAGCCGGGCTGTGGCTAACGCCAGATTCCCGGACAAACAGGATTCATCGTTGCAGAACTTTTTCCCCAGGAAAGGAAAGCCGTCGTGAAGGTCAATCATCCGGTCACCAATATCGAGTCGATCCTGCCCGAGGGCGAGTTCATCTACTCGCGCACCAACCTCAAGGGCGTCATCGTCGAGGCCAATGAAGCATTCGCCAAACTCTCCGCCTTCACCCCCGAAGAGATGGTCGGCAAGGCGCACAACCTGGTGCGCCACCCCGACATCCCGCCCGAGGCATATGCCGACCTGTGGCGCGACCTGAAGGCCGGCCGTCCCTGGCGCGGCATCCTCAAGAACTGGCGCAAGGACGGCGGCTTCTACTGGGTGGCCGCCAACGTCGCGCCGGTGCGCGAGGACGGCCAGATCGTCGGCTACCAGTCGGTGCGCTCGCGCCCGAGCCGCGAGGAGATCGCCGCGGCGGAGGCGGCCTATGCACGCATGCGCGCCGGCGACAAGTCGCTCATGGTCGAGCACGGCCGTGTCGTGCGCCGCCGCTCGGCCCTGCTCACCGGGCTCATGCTGCTGCGCACCCAGCTCATCCTCGCCGGCCTGGCCACCTTGCTGCCGGCCTCGATGCTGTTTGCCGAATACATCGGCATCCACCTGCCGATGGTCGCGGGGGCCGCGGTCGGCAGCGTGGGCGTGCTCTATGCGCTGTTTTTCATGTTCTTCTATGCCCCGCGCCTGATGCGCGCCCTGCGCGCCACCTCCGGCTGGCTCGAGCGCATCCTCACCACCGGTGACCTGCGCGAGCGCCACGCGCCGGCGCGCCGCGATGTCGTCGGCGAGATCGGCCGCAACGCCGACCGCTTCGTCTCCAGCATGCAGGCCATGCTGCAGGGCGTGAGCGACATCGCCGGCAAGGTCAGCCGCGAGACGCAGCAGGTCGAAGGCGGCATGAAGAACGTCGAGCAGTCCGCCCACGCGCAGAACGAGGCGACCTCCTCGGCGGCCGCCGCCATCGAGGAAGTCACGGTGTCGATCGGCGAAGTCGCCGCCAACGCCCAGCTCACGCGCGACACCGCCGAGCAGGCCTCGCAGGCTTCGACGACCGGCGTGAGCGTCACCAGCCGCGCACGCGAGTCGATCCGCTCGCTCGCCGAGACGGTCAACCGCTCGGCCGGGCGCGTCGAGGCGCTCGACAAGCGTTCCGAGGAGATCAGCCGCATCACCGGCGTCATCCGCGAGATCGCCGACCAGACCAATCTGCTCGCGCTCAATGCCGCCATCGAGGCGGCACGCGCCGGCGAGCAGGGGCGCGGCTTTGCCGTCGTTGCCGACGAGGTGAGAAAGCTCGCCGAGCGCACCGGTGGTGCCACGCAGGAGATCAGCGCCATGATCGGCAGCATCCGCGGCGAGACGGCCGAGGCGGTGAGCGACATGCGCTCCGGTGCCGGCCAGGTCGGCGAGGGCGTCGAGCTGGTCGAGCAGGTAAATGCCGCCCTCGCGCAGATCCACGAAGAGATGGCGCACACCACGCACATGGTGACCGACATCTCCACCGCCTCCCACGAGCAGCAGTCGGCGATGACGCAGATGGCGCAAAACGTCGAGCAGGTGGCGATCATGACCGAGCAGAACGTCGCCGTCGTCGATCAGGCGATGGGCACGGTCGGTCGTCTGAACGAGGTGACCGCGCGCATGCGCAAGGCCGTGCAGCAATACCGGTTGTGAACGGCGCTGCACGGGCAGGGCGATGAAGGAGAATGGTGCCGCCGACAGTGATGCGGGAGCGCAGGCCCTGCCCGCACCGCGCAGCCTGTCGTTCAAGCTGCGCGCCATCGTCATCCTCGCCATCCTGCCGGTGTTCGTGCTGGCCGGCTGGAACCTCTGGCAGGACCGGCAACACGACCGTGACACCGGCCTTGCGCTGAGCGAACGTCTGGCAGGCTTCACGGCGCTTGGCGCCGGACATTTCCTCGACCTCACCAGCCGTCTCCTCGACGGTGCGGCGCGCCAGGTTGCCTTCACCCGCGGTGCGGAATGTGTGCAGGCCTTTGCCGCCTTTGCCGCCTTGCGGCCACCGACGGCCGGCTTCCTCGTCACCGATGCGCGGCAGCACATCGTCTGCTCCGGCGACATCCCCGCCCTCGATCAGCTGCCCGCGGGCGCCCGCTATGCCGTGAAGGGCGTCATGGTCGGGGAAGAGACCCTGTTGGGCGAGGTGGAGTTCGATGCCGCGGGCGGCGGCTGGCAGGTGCCGCTTGCCCGGCACCTGCCCGACGGCGGCCTTGCCCTGGTGCGCCTGCGTGCCGGGCAGTTGCGCCAGACCCTCGCCGGCGAGCGCCTGCCTGCCGGGGTGGTCAACGGCCTGCTCGATGGCAACGGCCGTCTGCTCGCGCAGATGAGCGGCCCGCTCCAGAGTGCTGCCCGGCTCACGCCGCTGGCGCAAGCGGCGCTTGCCCGCGGCGCGCAGGGTGCGCTGGCCGCCGATGACGAAAAGGGCGAACCCTGGTTCTACGGTTTTGCCCGTGTCGCCGGCACGCCGTGGATCGCCTTTGCCGCGCAGCCGGCCGCTCCCCTGCTGCGGCCGGCCGGGACGAATGCGGCGATCCATCTGGCGACCCTGCTCGGCATGCTGGCGCTGGGCGGTGTGTTGGCCAGCCTCTACGGGCGGCGCCTGCTGCGCCCGACGCTTGCCGCCGTGCGTGCCGCGCGCCGTGTCGCCGACGGGGACCTCGATGCGCGCCTGCCCGAGGACGGACCACAGGAGCTGGCCTTCGTCGCACGCCAGTTCAACCGCGTGCTCGAGCGCATCGTGCAGGGGCGCCGGCACCTCGAGCAGAGCGAGCAGCGTTATCGCGATCTCATCGAGCTGTCCACCGACTGGGAGTGGGACATGGATACCGCTTACCGCTTCACGCGCTTTGGCGGCAGCTTCTTCCAGGCCGCCCTGAGCGCCGACCAGGCGATCGGCAAGCGTCCCTGGGAGATTCCCGGACGCGAGCTGGTGGACAGCACCTGGGAGGCGCACCGCGCCGCCCTCGAGCGGCGCGAGCCGTTTGCCGGCCTCGTCCTCAGGCAGACGCTGCCCTCGGGTGAAGTGCAGTATGTAAGAAGCGCCGGGCGGCCGCATTTCGATGCGGCGGGCAATTTTCTCGGCTACTACGGGGTCGCCGCCAACATCACCGAGGAGATGAACCTGCGCTTCGCCCTGCAGGAGAGCGAGCGCCGTTTTCGTGATCTGTTCGACAAGAACGATCTGGTCGGCCTGCTGGTGAATGCCTCCGACGGGCGCGTCATCGAGGCGAGCAGCCAGGCCTGCCTCTTCTTCGGCCACTCGCGCGCGCTGATGTGCGAGCTGACGCTCGACGAGCTCGGCCTCAAGCCGCCTGCCCAGGCGCCCTCCTGCCTGGCCTGGCTGCAGGAGAGCCTGCCGGTGACGAAGGAACTCGAGGGACGCACGCTGGCGGGCAGTCCGTGCGTCCTCGAAGCGCATGTCGGGCGCGTCGAACTGGGTGGCCGCTCGCTCCTGATGCTCAATCTGTTCGATGTCACCGAGCGGCGCCGTGCGCTCACCGAGCTGCGGAAGCTCGCGCGTGCCGTGCGGCAAAGTCCGGTGTCGATCATCATCACCGACGTCGAGGGCCATATCGAATATGTCAATCCGCGCTTCGAGCAGACCACCGGCTATGCGCTCGACGAGGTGTATGGCCGCAACCCGCGCCTGCTGCAGTCGGGCCTCACGCCGCCTGAACGCTACGCCGACCTCTGGCACACCCTCACCGCCGGCCACGAGTGGCGTGGCGAGCTGTGCAACCGCACGCGCAGCGGCGCCCTCTACTGGGAGATGGTCTCCATCTCGCCGATCCCCGACGAGCACGGTGTGGTGACGCATTACATCGCCGTCAAGGAAGACATCAGCCAGAGAAAGCTGCACGAGGCCGAGATCATGGATCTCAACCAGAGCCTCGACCGGCGCGTGGCCGAGCGCACCGTCGAGCTCGAGCGCGCCAACCGCGAGCTCGACGCCTTCTCCTACTCGGTCTCGCACGACCTGCGCGCACCGCTGCGCGCCATCAACGGCTTTGCCCATCTCGTCGAGGAGACCGACGGCGCCGTGCTGAGCGCCGAGGGGCGCGACCATCTCGAGCGCGTCAAGGCCGGTGCCGTGCGCATGGGCGTGCTGATCGAGGAGATGCTGCGCTTCTCGCGCATCGGCCGCACCGTACCAGATCGGCGCAAAGTCAGTCCCGGCAGTACGGCGGCCGAAGTGGCGGCGGAACTGAAGGCGCAGTATCCGCACAGCGAGATTGTCATCGATGCGCTGCCCGCGGCATTCTGCGATGTCGCGCTGCTGCGCCAGGTCTGGATCAATCTGATCGGCAATGCCTGCAAGTACTCTGCGCGCATGGCGGCACCGAGGATCGAAGTGGGCGCGCTCGAGGAGGAAGCCGCGCAAGGAGGCGGCAGCGAGACGGTGTATTTCGTGCGCGACAACGGTGCCGGCTTCGACATGCAGTACGCCGGGCATCTCTTCGGCGTCTTCCAGCGCATGCACAAGGAGAGCGAGTTTCCCGGCACCGGTGTCGGCCTGGCCATCGTCAAGCGCATCGTCGAGCGCCACGGCGGACGCATCTGGGCCGAGGCGGCGCCCGGGCAGGGCGCCACCTTCTTCTTCACGCTCGGAGCGGCGCCATGAGCCTCCTCGAGCGCTGCTCCCTGCGCACGCGCCTGCAGCTCATGATCGCCGCACTCGCCGTGCCCTGTGCGCTCGCCCTTGGCTACCTGGCCTGGCAGACGCAGGCCACGGCGCGCGCCGCAACGCTCGGGCGCATCGACGGGCGCGCGCTGGCCGCCGCGCTCGATCTCGGCCTCTTCCTCGACGACAGCGAAGCCCTGCTCGCGCGCCTGGCGCAGCGGGCCGGCATTGCCGATGCCGGCCGCCAGGGCTGCGACCCGCTGCTCGCCGATCTGACCGCCGTCGATCCGCACTATGTCAATTTCGTCCTGCTCGACGCCGGCGGGCGCATCCGCTGCACCTCGACCGGCTTGCCCGCCGGCCCGCCCGTCTCGCTCATGGCCGTGCTGCGCACGATGGCGCGCCGTGGCGGGCACTCCCTGCTCATCGGCGAGCCGAACATCGGCCCCGTCTCCGGCCGCTGGGTGGTGCCGCTCGCCTATCCCCTGCAAGAAGAGGGCGGGGTGCCGCGCGGCTACCTCTCGGTGTCGATCGCACTCGAGCGGCTCGATGCCCTGCGCCTGTCTGCCGCGGCCGCGACGCCGGGCAGTGCTGCCTTTCTCGTCACGCGCCGCGGCATCGTGCTCGCCGCCGATGCGGCAGCCAGCGTGGAGGCCGCCCGCCAGATCGAGGGCGCCTGGCTGGCCGCACTCGAGCACGCCGCGCTGGGCCTGGATGTGGACGAGCTCCCGCAAGAGGGCGGACGCCTGTTCGCCACGCACGCGGTGCCCGGCACCGACTGGCTGCTGGTGGTGCAAGGCGCGCCCGGCAGCGCCGCGCTGCTGCACGCCGGCTTCCCGGCCAGCCAGGCGGCACAGGCGGTGGGTGCATTTCTCCTGCTGGCGCTCGCCCTGTGGTTTGCCCTCTCGGCGCAGCGCTCGCTCGCCGGCGGCCTGCAGCGGCTCGCCGACACCGCCGGGGCGCTGGCCGGCGGCGAGGAGGAAGACACCGCCCTGCGGCCTCGTTTTGCCGAGGAGGGAGAGGATGAATTTGCCCGCTGCGGGCGTGCGCTCAACCGCGTCGTCGACGCGTGCCTCATGGCGCGCGCACACGCCCGGCGCGAGACGAACGGGCTGCGCAACGTGCTCGACGGCATCGAGCTCACCGTCCTCGCCCATGAGGTCCCGGGCGGCGGGCTGCGCTATCTGAGTGCGCAGGCGGGCGCCTTGTTTGGCGAGAATGTCCGCGTGCTGGCGCACGCCCCGCAGCGGCTCGACGAGCTGGTGCATGCCGAGGACCGGCCGCGGCGCCAGGCGCTGGCGGCGCAATTGCCCGGGAGCAGATCCGGACTCATCGACTTTCGCCTGCCGCTGCCCGGCGGCGGTGTGCGCTGGCTGCGCGAACGCACGCGTCTGGTGCGCGATGTGGCCGGCACCGAGGAACTGCGCGTGAGCATCTTCGTCGATATCACCAGCCAGCGCGGGCTGCTGGACACCTTGCGCGAGAGCGAGGCGCGCTACCGTGCGCTGCTGGCGCTCTCCTCGGACGGCTTCTGGGAACAGGACGCCGAGCTGCGCTTCACGAAAATCGAATTTCCCGACCGCGAGAGAACGCTGCTTGCGCAAAAGCAGTATCTCGGTGTGCGCCGCTGGGAGGCGCAGACGGTCGGCCTCACCGAGCTGCAGTGGGCCTCGCACCGCGCGCGCCTGGCGCGGCGCGAGCCGATCCGCAATTTCGAATACGGCGTTCTCCTGCCCGGTCTCACCGAGCCCTACTGGCTGCGCGTGAATGGCGAGCCGATGTTCGACGCCGGCGGCCAGTTCATCGGCTATCGCGGCGTCAGCCACAACATCAGCGAGGAGCGGCGCACGCAGGCGCGCATGCGCCTGCTCTCGGCGGGCATCGAGCAAAGCCCGGTGTCGATCGTCATCACCGACGCCCGGGGGGTCATCGAATACGTCAATCCGCATTTTTGCGAAACCAGCGGCTACGCCCCGCACGAGGTGATCGGCCAGACGCCGCGCCTGCTCACCTCGGCGCAGACCAGCGAAGAGGTCTGGCAGTCGCTCTGGCAGACCCTTGCCGGCGGCCACGAGTGGGTCGGCGAGCTGCGCAACCGCAGGAAGGACGGCTCGCTCCTCTGGGAGCGCATGCGCATCATCCCGCTGCGCTCCGAGAAAGGTGAATTCACCCACACCATGAGCATCGCCATCGACATCACGCTGAGAAAGGAGCTTGCCGAGCGCGAGCGCCAGCAGCAGGCGCTGCTCCTGCACCATGCACGCCTGGCGGCGATGGGCGAGATGGCCGCCGCCCTCGCCCACGAGCTCAACCAGCCGCTCGCGGCGATCGCCAATTTCAGCGGTGTCGCCCTGCATGGCCTGACGGCTCCCGTGTCCGGGCGGGCCGCTGTGCAGGAGGCCGTGCAGTCGATCCACGAGCAGGCGTTGCGTGCCGGCGAGATCGTCTGGCGCGTGCGCGAGTTTTCGAAAAAACGCGAGGTGCGTCCCGCGCCGCTCGACATCAATGCGCTCATCGTCGACATCACGCGCCTGTCCGGCATCGCCACCCGGGCCAGTGACGTCGCCTACGAATTCAGGCTCGCCCCCGGTCTGCCACAGCCTCATGCCGACCGCGTGCAGATCGAACAGGTGCTGCTCAACCTCATCCGCAACGGCGCCGAGGCGATGCAGGACTGTCCCGCCCCCGCACGCCGCCTCGTCCTCGGCAGCCGCCTGTGCGAGGGCGGCTTCATCGAGGTGACGGTGCGCGACGCCGGCTGCGGCCTGCCCGAGCGCATTACCGCCGATCTCTTTACGCCCTTCTTTACCACCAAGCCGGAGGGCATGGGCATGGGGCTGGCCATCAGCCGCGGCATCGTCGAGGCGCACGGCGGCCGCCTGTGGGCGACGCCGAATGCCGCGGCGGATGAGTGCAGCGATGGGGACGAAAGCGCTGCGCCGGGCACCACCTTTCACTTCACCCTGCCCGTTGCGCGGCAGGACGGAGCCTGAGCGCCATGGTCTTCGTCATCGACGACGATGCCGCCGTGCGCCGCTCGCTGTGCCTGCTGATCGCCACGCTCGGGGTCGAAGTGCGCGGCCACGACAACGGACGCGCCTTTCTCGACGATGCACGCCTGGCCGAGGCCTCCTGCGTCGTGCTCGACCAGCACATGCCCGGCCTGGCAGGGCTCGACGTGCTCGCGCGCCTGCAGGCGCTCAATCCGGCCGCCCAGGTGATCTTCATCAGCGGTCACGCCGATGTGCCGCTGGCGGTGGCGGCGATGCGCAACGGGGCCGTCGACTTCCTGCAAAAACCCTTTGACAACCGCATGCTGCTCGAGCAGGTGAGCGCCTGCGTGGCGCGCGGGCGCGCGCAGCGCGAGACGCTGGCCGGGCAGGCACACGCGCGGCACCTGCTCGCGCGCCTGAGCGCACGCGAGGGCGAAGTGCTCGATCTCGTCGTCAAAGGCTGTATGAACAAGGTGATCGCCGCCGAACTGGGTATCAGCGAGAAGACCGTCGAGGACCACCGCGCCCACCTCATGAAAAAGCTCGAAGTGCGCTCGCTTGCCGCCCTGGTGCAGCGGGTGACGCTCGCCCGGCAGGACCTGACGCCCCGCTGAGCGCCGCGCCTGCCCGGCGCCGCCATACCGGGAAATCCCGGATCAAAGAAGCCGGCCGCGGGCCGATAGCCCTTCCATCGGGTGCTTTGGCACCGCAACGGGAACGGGCTCATGGATACCGCGCCGCACAAAAAACCGGAAGCGCGCCGTACAGGTTTTTTCAGTGGATTTTTCAGCAAGGAACTGGCGGTCACGCTCGTTCTCGGTCTGGCCGGTGCCGGCTTCGGGCTGGCGGCGGGCCATCTCGATCTGGCCCACGGCGGCGTGGCGGCGCTGTTGCTGGCAGGCGCCGTCCTGTCAGGACTGACTTTGCAGCGCCGTCAGCAGAAAGCCCTGGCGCAGGCGGCCGGGGCGGCGCAGGCGGCGGCGCACGCAGCCGGCCAGGCGCATCTGGCCGATTATCTGGCCAGCCTGCATGAGGTGTGCGCCGGCGTGCTGCCGCGCTGGCAGCGCCACATCGATCTGTCACGCGAGCAGACGGAAACGGCGGTGAGCGGGCTGACCGGCGAGTTTGCCGGCATCTGCGGGCGGCTCGATGCGGCGGTGGCCGCTTCGCGCAGCACGGCGGGCAGCCTGGGCGCGGGCGGCATGATGCAGACCATCGACACCGCGCAGGACGAGTTGCTGGCGCTGGTCGCCAACCTGCAAAAAGTGCTCGAGGCGAAAGGCGCGATGCTCGCCGAGATCCGCACGCTCGCCGCATTCACCGAAGAACTCAAGCGCATGGCGGGCGAGGTCGCCCACATTGCCGGGCAGACCAATCTGCTGGCCCTGAATGCCGCCATCGAGGCGGCGCGCGCCGGCGAGGAGGGGCGCGGCTTTGCCGTCGTCGCCGACGAGGTGAGAAAGCTCTCCACCCAGTCGGGCGAGACCGGCAAGCGGATCAGCGAGAAGGTCGGCACGGTGGCCGCCGCCATCGGCGCCACGCTCGAATGCGCCGACCGCCTCGCCAGCGAGGACGATGCCGTCGTCGCCGGTGCCGAAGAGGTGATCGGCCGCGTGCTGGCGCGCTTTAACGCATCGGCCGGTGCGCTGGGCGGGGCGGCGGCCAGACTCGAGGAGGAGAGCGCCGGCGTGCGTGACCAGGTGAGCCGCGTGCTCGTCGAGCTGCAGTTCCAGGATCGCGTCTCGCAGATCCTCTCGCTCATCGGGCGCGACATCGGGCGACTCGATGAGCGTATCGGTGCGGCGCGCGAAGGCATGGCGGCAGGTGCCCGGCCCGCAACGATCGACGCCGGCGACTGGCTGCGCCAGTTCGAGGCCGGCTACACCACGCTCGAGCAGCACGATGCCCCCCCCGCTGCAGGCACGCGCGCCGCAGCCAGTCCGGCTGCTACGGCCGGCGAGATCACTTTTTTCTAAGGAGCAAGGAGCCCGGATATGGGAAAGACCATCCTCATCGTCGATGATTCCACCTCGCTGCGCCAGGTGGTGAACCTCACCCTGAAGGGCGCCGGCTATGACGTCATCGAGGCCTGCGACGGACGCGATGCACTCGCCAAACTCGACGGCACCAAGGTGCATCTGATCATCTCGGACGTGAACATGCCGAACATGGACGGCATCAGCCTGCTGAAAGAGGTGAAGAAACATCCGAGCTATAAATTCACGCCGATCATCATGCTCACCACCGAGGCGGGCGAGGGCAAGAAGCAGGAGGGCCAGGCCGCCGGTGCCAAGGCCTGGGTGGTGAAACCCTTTCAGCCGCAGCAGATGCTGGCGGCCGTCTCCAAGCTGGTCATGTGAGGACGCGCCATGAGCCTGCACATCGAAAAAACCGCGTCCGGTGCACGCCTGTGCCTGGACGGTGAAATGACGGTGGCGAGTGCTGCAACACTGCGCGAAGCGCTCCTCGCCGCCCTGCCCGGCATGCCGGGCGATGTCGAGGTCGATCTGTCCGGCGTGAGCGAGATCGACACCGCCGGCCTGCAGCTCATGCTGCAACTCAAGAGGAAGTGCGGCGCGCGGCTGCGCCTGGTCAATCATTCGCCGGCGGTGCTGCAGATTCTCGATCTGTCGAATCTGGCCGCGCAGTTCGGCGATCCGCTGGTGATCCCCTCGGCCACGGCTGCCGGCTGAATGCGACAGGAGACGATGCGATGAATATCGACGCGGCACGCCAGACGTTTTTCGAGGAGGCGCGCGAGCTTCTCCAGCAATACGAGGACATCCTGCTCGCCTTCGAGACGGGCGCACAGGATGCCGGGGCGGTGAATGCGCTGTTTCGTGCCGCCCACACCATCAAGGGCTCGGCCGGCCTCTTCGGCTTCGACGCCGTGGTGGCCTTCACCCATGTCGTCGAGAGCGTGCTCGACCGCCTGCGCGGCGGGCAGCTCGACAGCAACGCCGACCTGACCAGCCTGCTGCTCGAATGCGGCGACCAGATCGGCACGCTGGTGGGCGCGGCGGCGGCCGGGGTGCCGCTCGATGCGGCGACCACGCAGCGCGGTGCGCAGCTCGTCGAGCGGCTCGGCCTGCATCTGTATCTGCCCGACCATGCCGCAGCGGCCGACGCGGCCAGGGCGGATGTCAGCCCGGATGCCGGGGAGCCGCTCGCCGCCAGCGGCGGCGGCCCGCTCGGCGGCGCCGACACCTGGCATCTTTCGCTGCGCTTTGGCAGCGAGGTGCTGCGCATGGGCATGGACCCGCTCGCCTTCATCCGCTATCTGGGCACGCTGGGCGACATCGTCCATCTGCAGACGCTCGACGACGCCCTGCCTGCGCTTGAAGACGGCGACGCCGAAGCGTGCCACCTGGGTTTCGAGATCGATCTGCGCAGTGCCGCCAGCCGCCAGCAGATCGAGGATGTCTTCGAATTCGTGCGTGAGGATGCGCAGATCCACATCCTGCCGCCGCGCGCGGCCATTGCCGACTATGTCGCCCTGATCCAGCAGTTGCCCGAGGGGGTTGCGCGTCTGGGCGAGATCCTCGTCGCCGGCGGTGCGCTCACCGCACACGAGCTGGCGCAGGCGCTTGCCGCACAGGAACACGACGCCAGGGGACGCCGCCTGGGCGAGATCGTCAGCGCACAGGGCGATGTGCCCGCGCCGGTGGTGGCCGCCGCCCTCGACAAGCAAAAGCGCAACGAGGAGAAACGCGCCCTCGAGGCGCGCTGCGTCAAAGTGCCCGCCGACAAGCTCGACCAGCTCATCGATCTGGTCGGCGAGCTGGTGATCGCCGGCGCCGGCACGCAGCTGCTCGCCAGCCGTTCCCTGAATGCCGCGCTGGCCGAATCCGCCTCGCAGGTGACGCGCCTCGTCGAGGAGGTGCGCGATGCCGCGCTGCGCCTGCGCATGGTGCAGATCGGCGAGGTCTTCGGCCGCTTCCCGCGTGTCGTGCGTGACCTGGCGCGCGAGCTGGGCAAGGAGGTGGCGCTCGAGGTGAGCGGCGCCGAGACGGAACTGGACAAGTCGATGGTCGAGCGCCTGGCCGATCCGCTCATGCACCTGATGCGCAACGCCATGGATCACGGCCTCGAGACGCCCGCAGAGCGCATCGCCTGCGGCAAGCCGGAGAAAGGCACGCTGCAGCTGGCCGCGCGCCACGAGTCGGGCAGCATCGTCATCGAGGTGCGCGATGACGGACGCGGGCTGGACCGTGCGCGCATCCTGCAAAAGGCGCGCGAGCGCGGCCTCGTTGCGGAAAGTCAGTCCTTGCAGGACGGCGAGATCGATCAGCTGATCCTGCAGCCGGGCTTCTCGACGGCGACGCAGGTCACCAATCTGTCCGGGCGCGGCGTCGGCATGGATGTGGTGAAAAGCGCGATCGATGCCATGCGCGGCAGCATCGGCATCGAGAACCGGCCCGGGGCCGGCACCTGCATGCGCCTCACCCTGCCGCTCACGCTGGCCATCATCGACGGTTTCCTCGTCGGTGTCGGCCCTGCGCAGTTCGTCCTGCCGCTGGAGAGGGTCACCGAGTGCATCGAGCTGCCCGCCAGCGAGGCAGAGGCGCAGCGCGAGTATCTCGACCTGCGCGGCCAGGTGCTGCCCTTCCTGCGCCTGCGCGAGCTGTTCGAAGTGCCGGGGTCCGCACCGCGCCGGCAGAACGTGGTGGTGGTGCACCACGGCGGGCGCCAGGCCGGGCTCGTCGTCGATCAGTTGATGGGCGAGTGCCAGACGGTGATCAAGCCGCTCGGCGTGCTCTTTGAAAAACTGCGCGGCATCAGCGGCTCGACCATCCTCGCCAGTGGCGAGGTCGGTTTGATCCTCGACGTGGCGCAACTCATGACGCTGGCCACGGATCGCGAAGGGCGGCACTTGAATCCGCCGGCCCTCGCGCAGGCTTGAATCAAACCGGATCGAATCAAATCAGACAGGGAAAGGAGACGGCAATGAAAAACATGAAAGTGGGTGTCAAACTCGGACTCGGCTTCGCCATCGTGCTGGTGCTGCTGTTGATCGTCGCGGTGGTCGGCATCACGCGCCTGACCGAGATCGATGAGAAAAATGACGACATCGTCAAGGACAAGTGGCCGAAGGTGCAAATTCTGGAAGATGGCTACAACCATGTCGGTGCCATCGGCTTTGCCACACGCGACATGGTGCTCGCCAATGACCGCGATTACGCGCAAAAGGCGAAGGAGCGCATCACCACCAGTCGCGAGGTCATCGGCAAGGATTGGGACAAACTGAAGCCGCTCATCGTGAACCCGAAGGCGCGCGAGATGTTTGCCGCGATCATGGAGCAGCGCGGCCGCTATATCGAAGTGCAGGAGGGCGTCATCAAGCGTGTCGAGGCCGGCCAGCGCGATGAAGCGGCCGACTATGTGCGTACGCAGTTCATCCCGGTTGCCGACGAATACAGAAAGCGTGTCAGTGCCCTGATCGATCTGCAGTCGCAGCTGGTCGATGAAGTCGGCAAGCAGGCGACCGAAACGGTGGCCGCCGCCAACAAGGTCATGGTCGTGCTGAGCATCGCCGCCGTGCTCGCCGGCATCGCCATCGGCTTTCTCATCACACTCGGCTTGCTGCGCCAGCTCGGCGGCGAGCCGGATTACGCGGCGGACATCATGCGTCGTGTCGCCGACGGTGATCTGACGGTGACGGTGAACACCAAGGCCGGCGACACGACGAGCCTGCTCTTTGCCATCCGCGGCATGGTCGAGAAGCTGGCGAAGGTGATCGGCGAGGTGCGCGCCTCGGCCGACAGCCTCTCGGCCGCTTCCGAGGAGGTCTCCGCCACCTCGCAGTCGCTCTCGCAGGGGGCGAGCGAGCAGGCGGCGAGCCTCGAGGAGACGAGCGCGTCGATCGAAGAGATGAGTGCCTCGATCAACCAGAATACCGAGAATGCCAAGGTCACCGACGGCATCGCCAACAAGGCGGCCAAGGATGCCGCCGACGGCGGCGAGGCGGTGCGCGCGACGGTGGACGCCATGAAGTCGATCGCCGACAAGATCGGCATCATCGATGACATTGCCTATCAGACCAATCTGCTGGCCCTGAATGCCGCCATCGAGGCGGCGCGCGCCGGCGAGCATGGCAAGGGCTTCGCCGTGGTGGCCGCCGAGGTGAGAAAGCTCGCCGAGAGGAGCCAGGTCGCCTCGCAGGAGATCGGCGAGCTGGCCGGCACCAGCGTGAAGACGGCGGAAAAGGCCGGTCAGCTCCTGCAGGAGATGGTGCCCAACATCCGCAAGAATGCCGAGCTGGTGCAGGAGATCACCGCTGCTTCCGAGGAGCAGTCGCAAAGCGCCGGCCAGATCAACACGGCGATGAGCCAGTTGAACCAGACGACGCAGCAGAACGCCTCGGCCTCCGAGGAACTCTCCGCCACCGCCGAGGAGATGAGCGGTCAGGCGCAACAGTTGCAGCAGATGATGGCGATGTTCCGCGTCGGCGAGGGCGAAGCGGGCGGCATGGCCACCCAGCGCCAGCCGGCGCCGGCGGCGCGCAAGACAGGCAAGGCCGGCAAGAAGCTGCGCGAGGCGGTTGCCGCGCCCGCCGGGCTGATGGCCGGGGCGGCAGCGGGTGCGGGCGACGCCGATTTCGTGCGTTACTGAGCGGAGGCGGTCATGGACACGACACACGTGGCGGCGCCGGCACGCAGGCAGGACACGGATGCCGGCAGCGCAGCGGAAATGATCGGGGCCCAGCAGTATCTGGTGTTCTCGCTGTGCAACGAGACTTTTGCCATCGACATCCGCTCGATCAAGGAGATCATCGAGTATGGCCGGCTCACCGAGGTGCCGATGATGCCCGAGCTGGTGCGTGGCGTGATCAACCTGCGCGGTGCGGTGGTGCCGGTGGTGGATCTGGCCGTGCGCTTCGGGCGCAGGCCGACCCAGATCGCGCGGCGCACCTGCATCGTCATCGTCGAGACGCAGGTGACGGCCGGAGAGACCCAGGTGATCGGCATCATCGTCGATGCGGTGAATGAGGTGCTCGACATTGCCGCGCAGGAGATCGAACCGCCGCCGTCCTTCGGTGCGCGCATCAGGACCGACTTCATCGCCGGCATGGGCAAGGTCGAGGGCGAGTTTGTCATCCTGCTCGAACTGCAGCATGCGCTCTCGGTCGACGAGCTGGCAGGCATCGCCGACACGCTCGAGGATGCTGGTGCGGCGCCCAGGCAGCTTGCCGGCGCCGTGCCACCGGAACTGACTTTTGCCGGCTGAGGCGGGGCGGGCGATGCAGACCGCCGCGAGCACCCTCGGCGACCGGGAGTTCGGTCAGTTCCAGGCACTGATGCAGCGCGAGGCCGGCATCCACCTGCCGGACTCGAAAAAACCGCTGGTGAGCGGGCGCCTCGCCAAGCGCCTGCGTGCGCGCGGCGTGAAGAGTTTCGGCGACTACTACCGCCTCATCAGCGGTGCGCACGAGGAGGGCGAGCGGCAGATGGCGATCGAGCTGCTCACCACCAACGAAACCTACTTTTTCCGCGAGCCGGCGCATTTCGAGTTTCTCGCACGCGAGGTGCTGCCCGCCCTGCGCCCGGGTGCGCCCTGCCGCATCTGGAGCGCGGCCAGCTCGACCGGCGAAGAGGCCTACAGCATCGCCATGGTGCTGATGGACAAGCTCGGCGAGGGAACGCGCTGGGAGGTGTTCGGCTCGGACATCAACCGCCGCGTCCTTGACATCGCGCGTGCCGCCACCTACGGCGCGGCGCGAAACGAGGAGAACATCCCGCCCGACTACCGGCGCCGCTTCTGCCTGCGCGGCACCGGCGCCATGGCCGGCAAGCTGCGTGTGGTGCCCGCCGTGCGCGAGCGCGTGCGCTTCGAGCCGCTGAACCTGAATGGTGATGTGTCCGCGGCGGGCGAGTGCGACATGATTTTTTTGCGCAACGTCATGATCTATTTCGACGCCGCGATGAAACGGCGCGTGGTGACGGCGCTGCACCGGCAGCTCAAACCGGGTGGCTGGCTCGCCATCGGTCACTCGGAGAGCCTCAACGGCGTGAGCACGCTGTTTCGCCAGGTGCGCCCGACCCTCTACCGCAAGGAGCGTGTATGAGCGCGGTCCACCTTGCGCAGCGGGTGCAACCCGCGAGCAGCCGTCACCCCCTCCTGCGGGGAGGGGGCGGGGAGAGGGGGGATTCATGACCCCGATCAATCCCGCGCCGATCGACATCTTCCTGCAACCGGGCGATGTCTATTTTGGCGACTGCCATACGCGCATCCGCACCGTGCTGGGCTCCTGCGTGTCGATCACCTTCTGGCATCCGCAGCGCTGCATCGGCGGCATGTGCCACTACATGCTGCCCGGCCGCGACAACCGCGCGGGGAGCGCGCGCGATGGCAAGTATGCCGACGAGGCGTTCTCGCTGCTGATCGACGCGATGCGCGCAGCGGGCACCGGCGTGCAGGAGTACGAAGTGAAACTCTTTGGCGGCGGGCGCATGTTCAATGTCGAGGCCGGCCGTGATGTGGCCGATGTCGGCCGTCGCAATGTCGAGGCCGGCCGCCGCCTGCTTGCCGCACATGGCCTGCCTGTGGCGCGCGAGCACCTGGCCGGCGACGGACACCGCAGCCTGATCTTTGACCTGGCGAGCGGCGCTGTCTGGGTGCGCCATCAGGCGCAGCCCGCGGGCCTGCGCCATGTTGCCTGAGCCGGCGCGCGGCCCGTGCGGCGCGCCAGCGCCCTTGAACGCAAAGGGCACCAAGAACACAAAACATTCATCGGGAGCACACGACATGTTCATGGAATGGGATGAACGATTCACGACAGGGGTGGAGATCATCGACCGCCAGCACCGCGGCCTGATCCACATCCTCAATCGCCTCTACGGACAGATCGGTACGGGACGCGGCGAGGCGGCGATCCTCGGCGTGCTGGGCGAATTCCAGCGCTATGCCGATTATCACTTCGACACCGAGGAGCGCCTGCTCAAGAAGCATGCCGTCGCCTTTCGCGCCCAGGCTGCCCATCTGGCCAGCCACGACGAATACCGCCGCCGCATCGAGGCGCTGCGCCAGCGCCAGCAGGCGGGCGAGGCCCTGGTGGCGGTGCAGGTGATGGCCTTCGTGGCGGACTGGTGGTCGGGCCACATTCTCGAGGACGACCGCATCTACGAGTCGCTGGCCTCGTGCGAGGCGGCGGCAGATGCTGCGCATCCCCTGCTGCCGGCGGACGGTACGCCCTGCTGAAGAACCGTCATGGCCGGCGAGATCAAGGTGCTGGTGGTCGACGACTCGGCGGTGGTGCGCCAGGTGATGAGCGGCATTCTCGAGCGCGAGCCGGGCATCCGCGTCATCGGCACCGCACCCGATCCGCTCTTCGCCCTCGAGCGCATGAAAAAGGAATGGCCCGATGTCATCACGCTCGATGTCGAGATGCCGCGCATGGATGGCGTCACCTTCCTGAAAAAACTCATGGCCGAGCGGCCCACGCCGGTGGTGATCTGCTCTTCGCTCGCCCAGGCCGGTGCCGAGACGACGATGCAGGCGCTCGCCGCCGGTGCGGTCTCGATCATCGCCAAGCCGATGGTCGGCCTGAAGGATTTCCTGCAGGAATCCGCCGGTGAAGTGGTGGCGGCGGTGCGTGCCGCCGCCCAGTCACGCCTGCGCAACCTGGCACCAGGTCCGGCCATGGCGCCCGCGAAGCCGGGAGCGAACGCCCCCCAGGCCATGGCCAAGACCACCGAGGGCATCGTCGCCATCGGCACCTCGACCGGCGGCACGCAGGCACTCGAGCGGATACTCACCGCGCTGCCGGCCGTTGCACCGGGTATCGTCATCGTCCAGCACATGCCGGAGAAATTCACCGCCTCGTTCGCCGCGCGTCTGGACAGCCTGTGCCAGATCGATGTCTTCGAGGCGAAGGACGGCCAGCGCGTGGTGCCCGGGCGGGCGCTGATCGCCCCGGGCGGGCGCCACATGCAGTTGAAGCGCAGCGGTGCGCAGTATCACGTCGAAGTGCTCGACGGCCCGCTCGTCAATCGCCATCGCCCTTCGGTGGACGTGCTGTTCCGTTCGGTGGCCAGACATGCCGGAGCCAACGCGCTCGGCGTCATCCTCACCGGCATGGGCGACGATGGTGCGCGCGGCCTGAAGGAGATGCACGATGCCGGTGCGCGCACCCTTGCCCAGGACGAAGAGACCTGCGTCGTCTACGGCATGCCGAAGGAGGCGGTCAAACTCGGCGCCGTCGATCGCAGCCTGCCCCTGCCGCAGATCGCCGCGGCGATTGTATGAACACGCCCTAAAGATTTTCTGTGCTTGGCCGATAACACATCCTCTGCCGGGCCGTGCGCCCGATAACCTTGTTGCCGAGAGGGGCGAATCATGAAATTCCGGAACATGCCCATTTCCCGCCAGATCGTGCTGAGCGCGGCGGCGGTCTTCACGCTGGTTTTTGCCATTGCCATCCCGCTGATGTACCAGGTGTCCTCGAAAGCCGCCGTCGATGCCGCGCAGCAGGGGCTGCAGGAGGAGCTGAAACTCATCGTCGGCACGCTCGAAGGCTCCTACTCTGCCGTGCGTGACCGCAGCGCGCGTGAAATGCGTTTTCTGGAGAATCATCTGCCCGGGCGCATCAGCGCTGCGGACGGTGAGACCGAACCGACCGGGCAGACCGAATTGCCCGTTCTCAAGTCAGGCAATCAGACACTGAACGGCAACCATATTCTCCTGGAGGGGTTCAAGAACCTGACGGGAAGCGAGGCGGCCATTCTGAGCGTGAAAGACGGCAAGCTCTACCGGGCCGCCACGCTGCTCAGGAAAGACGGCCAGTTCATGGATGGCACACAGATTGCGGACGACGACCCGGTTGCCCGGGCGTTGCTCAAGGGAGAGGGCTATACGGGGCTGACCTATCGCGTGGGCAAATATTATTTCAGCAATGTCCAGCCGCTCAAGGACGACGCCGGCAAGGTCTTCGGCGGTCTTTCGGTGCGCATCGGTATCGAGCCGGAGCTTGGCGAGATCCGCAAGCTGCTGGGCGGGCTGGTGATCGGCAAGCACGGTTATGTTTTCGTCCTGCGCCCGACCGGTGACGAGAACATGGCCGAATTCATGGTGCACCCGGCCATCCAGGGCAAGAGCGCCAAAGAAGGCCTGCCGCCCGACCTGCACGAGTCGGTGATGCGCATGCTGACCCGCAAGAATGGTGTCGATTTTTACGATTACGCCGACCGCAAGGACGGCGGCCGCGTCAAGCCGAAGATCACCGCCTATGCCGAGTCGCCGAGCTGGGGCTGGGTCGTCGGTGCGGGCAGCTTCCTCGAGGAATTCACCGTCGGCAGCCAGAAGCAGCGTGACCTGCTCATCGCCGGTGGTCTGCTGCTCGGCCTGATCTGCATGGGTGTTGTCTACTATCTGGTGCGCAGCCGCCTTGCGCCACTCGATGGTGCGGTCGCTTCTCTCGAGCGCCTTGGTGCGGGCGATCTCACCTTCAGCGTCGAACAGGGCGATCCTGCCAGCCGCAACGAGATGCACCGCATGGCCGTCTCCCTGGCGCAGGCCGTCTCTTCGATGCGCGCCATGATGGACGGCATTCACCAAAGCGCGCGCCAGCTGATCGGCTCGACCGGGCAGATGCACGAGGCCTCCGGCCAGATCATGTCGCGCAGTCATGAGCAGTCGAGTGCCACTTCGAGCATGGCCGCGGCCGTGGAAGAACTCTCCGTGAGCATCAGTCATGTCGCCGACAACGCGCGCGAAGCCGCCGACATGACCCGCAGCGCCCGGGATGCCACGCAGGAGGGGATCGGCAAGATGCAGGCGACCGTCGCCGGCATGGAGCGCATCGCCAGCGAAGTGCGCGAGACGGCGACACAGATCCAGTCGCTCGGCGAGCGCTCCAAGCAGATCTCGGCCATCATCGATGTCATCAAGGACATTGCCGACCAGACCAATCTGCTGGCGCTGAACGCCGCCATCGAGGCGGCGCGCGCCGGCGAGCAGGGGCGCGGTTTTGCCGTCGTCGCCGACGAGGTGAGAAAGCTGGCCGAGCGCACCAGCCAGTCGGCACAGGAGATTTCCGGCACGATCGCCACCATTCTCGATGAGACCGGGGCCGCCGTGCAGGGCATGAACGGCGTCAGCGAGGAAGTCGAACGCGATGTGGCGCTCGCGCGCACGGCCAGCGACGCGCTCGGTGACATCGAGGGGAAAACCGCTACCACCGTGCAGCATGTGACGGACATCGCCTCCTCGACGCGCGAGCAGAGCATCGCCAGCCAGCAGATGGCGCAGATGGTCGAGCGAGTCGCCCTGATGACCGAGGAGAATGCCGCTTCGGTGCAGGCCAACGACACCACCGCCGGCGAATTGAAGGCGCTCGCCGGCGAGCTCGAGCGTCTGCTCGGCCACTTCAAGGTGTGAGAGCGCGGTGTCCCGCACTGCGCGTCCGTATCCTGGCAGCACGCCCGAATGCCTGCCCGCCCGCCACCCGCTACGATTTCTGCCCGTGCGCAGAACAGAAACTTCATGATTCATGACAACTGGCCTGTTTTCTTTGTTTCAGCATTGTTTGTCATCGCCTGTCTGTCCCTTCTGGTGCGCTACGCAAGGCATCAGGCCCGGATGAATCGCGCCTTGCAGCAGAGCGAGGCGCGCTTTCGTGACTTCACCGAGCTGGCGAGTGACTGGTACTGGGAGCAGGATGCTGCGTACCGTTTTGTGCAGGCATCGAAAAGCCTCGACAACGATCCGGCTTTCGTCCGCGGCAAGACGCGCTGGGAGCTGCCCGTCGTCAGCATGGACGCGGCCGACTGGCAGGCGCACCGCGCCGTGCTCGAGAGGCGCGAGCCGTTTCGCGATCTCGTCTATGCGCTGGAGATCCGTCCGGGCGAGCGGCGCTGGATCTCGGTGTCCGGCAAGCCGTATTTCGATGCGGACGGCAACTTCGGCGGCTATCGCGGCACCAGCCGCGACATCACGCGGCGCAAGATCGTCGAGGAGCTGGTGAGCAAGAGGATCGGCGAGCTGCGCCTCATCTACGACACGGCCGATGTGGCGATCTTCAACGTCGACGTGCACGGTGTCATCACCCACGCCAACCAGCGCATGGCGCGGATGTTCGCCTGTCCGATGGAACGGCTGATCGGCAGCGAATATGTCGCCCATGTGCATCCGGACGAGCGCGAGACGGGCCGCGAGCGCATGCTCGCCCTGCTCGCCAGCGACATCGACATGGTCAATCACGAGCGCTATTACCAGCGCGCGGATGGCAGCGTCTTCTGGGGCCAGCTGAACGGCCGGCGCCGGCTCGATGCCGATGGCGTCACTCTCGGCCTGGTCGGTGTCATCTCCGATCACACCGAGCGCAAGCAAGCGCAGGACGCGCTGCGCGCGCTCAACGCCGATCTGGAGCGGCGCGTGGCCGAGCGCACGCAGGAGCTGGAGGCCTTCAGCTACTCGGTTGCCCACGACCTGCGCGCACCGCTGCGCGCCATCGACGGTTTCAGCCAGATCGTCCTCGATGACAATGCCGACCGGCTCGATGCCGCCTCGCTCGATCACCTCGGGCGCGTGCGCGCTGCCGCGCAACGGCTGGGCGGGCTGATCGACGACCTGCTCGATCTGGCGCATGTCTCGCGCATCGGGCTCGATCGCCAGACATTCGATCTGGGCGCGCTCGCACAAGAGGCGTTTGCCGCACTGCAGGAGCTCGAACCGCAGCGGCGCGTGCAGTTCTCGCTCGCAGGGCCCTTGCAGGTCCGGGCCGATCGGCAGCTCGTACGCCTGCTGCTCGACAACCTGATCGGCAATGCCTGGAAATACACCGGAGGCAATGCCGGAGCTGTGGCGCGCATCGAGTTGGACGCCAGGGTGGAGGACGGATCGGAAGTCTTCTGCGTGCGTGACAACGGCTGCGGTTTCGACATGGCGTTCGTCGACAAGATTTTCCAGCCCTTCGAGCGTTTGCACCCTCGCGATGAATATGAGGGCAGCGGCATCGGCCTGAGCATTGTCCAGCGTATCGTCGAGCGCCACGGCGGGCGCATCCGGGCGCACAGCGCGTCTGGCGAAGGGGCGACCTTCTGCTTTACGCTGGAGCAAGGAAAGGTGGAAGGGAAAGTGGAAAGGAAAGTCAGTGGCGGTGACACGGCGCCGGCGTCATCCGGTGCGCCGGCAGCCTTGTCATGAAACGAGGGATTCCGGGATAATGCCATTCACCGTGCAGGGTCGGTCCACGAGAGAAGGAGCCGAACATGGCTGTTGAAAAGATCGTACCGGAGGATCTTGCCGCAGAGTCTGTCGGGGCGCTGCCGCGTGGCGGGCGCGGCCCACAGGACCCGCAATGAACCGCCCCGGCGCCCCC
>CAZSHO010000004.1:0-83045 GCA_964607005.1 uncultured Rhodocyclaceae bacterium | reverse complement strand
GGTTGTTTTATATTTTCGTTCTGTTTTTTCGGGGTTCTTTGTGGGGGGGGGCGCGCCCGCGGGCGGTCTGCCCCCTTCGGCACAGGCTTGGCCCGGCCTGGGCCGCCTGGCTGGTTCTCGGCCTCGGCCTGCTGCTTACAGTGTTTGCCTGGCACCGGGCAGGGGAGAGCGCCCATCAGGCCAACCGCGTCGAATTCGAAGCGCGCTGCGCCGCCCTGCGCGAGGCCTTGCAGTCGCGTGCACAAGGCTATATGCAGCTCGTGCGCGGTGCGGCCGCCCTCTTTGCGGTGAGCGATGCTGTCACCCCGCAGGAGTGGCACATCTATTATCAGAGCCTGCAGGTCGGCCAGTTCCATCCGGCGCTCCTCGCGCTGGCCTTTGCCCGCGCTTTCACGCATGAGGAGCTGCCTGCCCTGCAACAGGAACTTGCCGGGAGCGGCCGCCCCGGCTTCACCCTGCGCCCGCCCGGTGTGCGTGCGCAATATGTTGCCAATGTCTATACGGAACCCTGGGACAATCCGCTGAACCGGCGTGCCATCGGCTATGACATGTGGCAGGACCCGGTGCGCCGCGCGACGATGCAGCAGGCACTGGCGCTGCGCGCACCGGTGATGACGCCGAAGACCGTGCTGAAGGTCGACGCGGAGAGCGAGCCGGCGCCCGCCTTCATCCTCTACATGCCGGCGTTCCTGAAAGACGGCCGTCTGGCTGGCTACGTGCTCGCCCCGGTGCGCATGTCTGAACTCGCCGCCGAGCTGCGCGGGCCGCTGGCGCAGGAGATCAACTTCGCCCTTTATGACGGCGGCGAGGTGAACGAAAAAAATCTTCTCTATCGCAATCATCCGGCTTCCGGCCGGCACCCCGCCTTCTCGGGCAGCGAGCGCCTGACGGTGGCCGGGCGCACCTGGCTGGTGGTCTACGAGAGTGATCCGCTGCTCGAGGCGACCGCCGACAGCCGCTCCGCCCTGATCGTGCTGGGGGCCGGGGTGCTGCTCAGTATCGCGCTCTTCCTGCTGGTGCGCGCCAGCGTGCTCGGACGCCAGCGCGCCCAGACGCTGGCACAGGCGATGACCGTCGACCTGCACGAGAAGCAGCGTTTCCTCTCCGAGCTGATCGAGCGCAACAGCACGCTGATCTTCGTCAAGGACCGCGAGGGGCACTTCCTCCTGGTTAACCGCCAGTGGGAGGAGACCACCGGCCGTCCCCGGCACGAGGCGCTCGGCAAGAGCTCCTTCGATCTTTTTCCCAAGGATGTGGCAGACATGATCGCCGCTGCCGACCAGGCGGTGATCGACAGCGGGCAGCCTTCGCAGGGCGAGATGCTGTTGCCGACCGTCGACGGGGTACGCAACTTCCTCTGCCTGCGCTTTGCGTTGAAGAACGATGCCGGCGCGGTGACCGGCCTGTGCGGCATGATCAACGACATCACGGAGCGCAAGCAGCACGAGGCGCTGATGCGCCGCCTCAATGCGGACCTGGAACAGCGCGTGGCCGAGCGCACCGCCGAGCTGCAGACGGCGGTGCGCGAGCTCGAGGCGTTTTCCTATTCCGTCTCGCACGACCTGCGCGCACCGCTGCGCGCGATCAACGGTTTCTCCCTGCTGCTCGAGCAGGACTATGGGGACATTCTCGATACGACGGCGCGTGGTTATCTCTCGCGTGTACGTGCCGGCTCGGTGCGCATGGGCGAGCTGATCGACGACCTGCACGAGCTGGCACGTGTGGCACGCGAGCCGCTGCACCCGGCATGTGTCGATCTGTCGCAACTGGCCAGCGAGCTGGCCGCCGAGCTGGTGCAGGGCGAGCCCGCACGCAAGGCGGACTGGGTGATCGCGCCGCAGGTCCTGGCGCAGTGCGATGCCGGGCTGCTGCGCGTGGTGCTCGCCAATCTGTTTGACAATGCCTGGAAGTACACCGTGCGGCAGGATGTGGCGCGCATCGAGTTCGGCCGTTCGGCAGAAAACGGCGAAGAGGTGTTTTACGTGAGGGACAATGGCGCCGGCTTCGACATGCAGTATGCCGACAAACTGTTTCGCGCCTTTCAGCGCCTGCATGCGGCGGAGGATTTTCCCGGCAGCGGCATCGGCCTGGCGACGGTGGCGCGCATCGTGCAGCGTCACGGCGGGCGCATCTGGGCCGCATCGGTGCCGGGGCGTGGCGCGGTGTTCTATTTCACGCTGGCGGGCAGGGTGGTTGCGGACGGTTTGCAGGCCGCCTGATTTTTGCGCAGGGCCCGCGGCGGCGGATCAGCCGAGGGTGAAGTAGAAGGTGGCGCCCTTGCCGGGCGCTGCCTCGGCCCAGATCTGGCCGCGGTGGCGCTTGATGGCGCGCAGCACGGTGGCCAGGCCGATGCCGCTGCCTTCGAATTCGCGCACGCCGTGCAGACGCTGGAAAGGGGTGAAGAGCCGATCGGCCTGCGCCATGTCGAAGCCGGCGCCATTGTCCCTCACGTAAAACACCTCTTCGCCGTTTTCTGCCGAACGGCCGAGGATGATGTGGGCGTCGGCAGTTTTGCTCGAGTATTTCCAGGCATTTTCGAGCAGATTCTGCAGGATGACGCGCAGCAGCTGCCGATCGCCGGTGGCGCGCAGCCCCTGCGCGATGTCGACCTGCACGGCGCGTTGTGCATCGCCCTGGCGCAGCTCGCCGATGATCTCCTGGGCGAGTGCCGAGAGGTCGGTGTCGACCGACTGAATCTTTGCCCGCTCGATGCGCGAGAGTTCGAGCAGGTCGTCGATGAGCTGCGCCAGGCGCTGTGCCGAGCGGCGCATGCGGCCGATGTAGTCCTGCGCGGTGGCATCGAGGCGGCCGGCGTAATCCTGTTCGAGCAGGCGGCCGAAGCCCTCGATGCTGCGCAGCGGCGCGCGCAGGTCGTGCGAGACGGAATAGGTGAAGGCTTCCAGCTCGCTGTTGACGGCGGCCAGCTCGGCGGTGCGTGCGGCCACGCGCGCCTCGAGTTCCTCGTTGAGCTGGTGCAGCGCCGCGTGGGCGGCTTTCAGCTCGCTGATGTCGACGTCCATGCAGAAGATTTCGACGATGATCCCTTGCGAGAACACCGGGAAGATGGCCGAGAGCACCTCGACGGTGCCGCCCGCGGGCAGCGGGATGCTCCATTCACCCGGTGCGAGCGGCTCACCGCTGGCGCACACCTGGGCGAGGCTCGCCTCGAAGGCGAGCGCGGCCTCCTGGTTGGGGCGCAGGTCGCGGTAGGTGCGGCCGATGGCCTCGCTCGCCGGGATGCCGTAGAAGCGCTCGCTCGCCTGGTTCCAGTGCAGGATGCGCCCGCGCGGATCGTAGCCCTGGATGGCGACATTGGGTGTTTGCTGGAAGATCGCCTCGAAGCGCTCGAGGGCTTCGCTGCGTGCTAGTTCGGCGCGCCGCTGTTCGGTGACATCGTTGGCGAAGGCGATGATGTGCGGGGTGCCGCCGATGTCGATGACCTCGGCGGACATCAGCACGGTGAGGGCGTCGCCGGATTTCGTCAGGTTGATGGCCTCGAAGTCGCGTGCGCGCCGGCTTGCCGTGAGGGCGGCGGTCCAGCGCTGGCGCTCCTCCTCGCTGGGCCAGATGCCCAGCTCGACGGCGTTGCGGCCGATGGTCTCCGGGCGGCTCCAGCCGAAGGTCTTCTCGAAGGCCGGATTGACGGCAACGAAGCGCCCTTCGCCGAGGCTGGAGATGGCGACCGGATTCGGACTGGCGAGAAACACGGCGGAGAAACGCTCGTTGCTGCGCTGCAGGTCGGCCTCGCGTTGCAAACGCTCCAGTTCGGCGGCGGCACGTGCGGCGAAGATCGTCATGAGGGAGGCGATCGGTGCCGGATCGGCGATCGGTGCCTGGTCCATCACTGCCAGGACACCGAGCGGCACGCCTTCGCTCGAATCCAGGCGTACGCCGTAGTAGCTGCGTGACTGGTCCCGGACGAGGGAGGGAATGTGCGGGAAGCATTCCGCCAGATGGTCGGAATAAAAGGCCATGCCGGATTCGACGGCGAGCCGGCTCGGCGCGTCGGCCAGCGGATAGGGGGAGCCGGAAGCGGACTGGCCGCCGCCCCAGTACGCCAGCACGCGCGCGTGACGGCCGTCGGGCAGCAGTTCGGTGACCAGGGCCTGGGTGAGGCCGGTGGCCTGGGCGAGGTTTTCGGTCAGTGCGCGGAAGAAATCGCTGCCGGTGACATGTGCCGTACCCGCCAGGATGTGGCGCAGGGCGCGTTCGGTACGCTCGCTCTCGGTGATGTCGCGGATCAGCACATACCAGCCGATGACGCGCCCATCGTCGAGGAGGTCCGGCGTCAGGTCGATGTCGTGGATGTGTTTCCCCTTGCCGAAATGTGCCCAGTCGAGCCGCACGTGCACCGCTTCGCCGGCCAGCACGCGTTCGATGTTGGGGGCGATCCGGGCGTGGACCGCAGCGGGCAGGACGGTTTCGAGCGGCTTGCCGATCAGGGACTGCGGCGTGTGGCCGAGGAAGGCGGCATAGGCGGAGTTGGCGAAAAGATAGCGGTGTTCGCGGTCGAAGCGGGCGATCATCGCCGGCATGCGTTCGGTGATCAGCCGCAGTTCCCGCTCCTGGTGCTCGATGCGGGCGAGCTTCTCCCCGATGTCGCGATGCGAGGCTTCGATGAGCGCCCGCTGGGCGAGCATGGCGTTCGAGGCGAAATAACCCATGCCGGCGCTGACGAGAATGAACACCGAGAGGAGAAAGGTGCGGTAGTAGATCTGCGGTTCTTCGTATGCGGGCAGCAGGCCGCGTTCGATAAGAAACGCCATGACGAAGAGGGCGACGATACTGAGTGCGCCCAGCCAGAGCGCGGTGCGCTTGCCCGCCAGCCAGGCGTGGAAAAGGGAGAGGATGGGCAGCAGTGCCGCCGGATTGGCCATGGCGCCACCGCCGAAGGTGAGGACGTAGAGCGTCGCCAGCCAGGTGCCGTAGCTGACCGTGCGATAGGCCAGCCGTGTGCGATCCTGGTGCAGCAGCCACAGGCCGGATGCGCCGGTGAGCAGGAAGCCGACGGCACCGATCAGGCGATAGGCCCGGCCGTGTTGCCCGAGGATGAAGACGAACGCCAGAGGCGCTGCGACGAGGCAGACCAGGCAGACGAAGCGCGTGAAGGCACGGCGGTGATCCATGCTGACCTTTTCGAGCCGGGGAGGGAAGCCCTGCCATCATCCCCGCTGCGGGTGGCGGGCGTCAATCCTCCCGAACCTTTTGAATGCAAAGGTTTGATGAGGATCAACCGGCTGCAGAAAGGAAATAGGGCGGCAAAACCCGTCCTATTCCGGAGGACGGAGGGTGCCGGTGGCGGCAATAATCGCCGCCATGGCTGAAGAATCCGATCTCGAGAAAACCGAACCTGCCTCTGGCCGACGTATCGAACAGGCGCGCGAAGAAGGGCAGGTGCCGCAATCGCGCGAGCTGTCTTCCTTTCTCGTGCTGATGGGGGGCGTCGTGCTGTTGTGGACTTCGTCTTCCTGGCTGTCGATGCGCCTGACCGGCGCCGTCTCGCGGGCGCTGACTTTTGACCGTGCGGCGGCCTTCCACGCCGAGAATCTGCCGCGGCTCTTCATGCAGGAGATGGGCGAGGCGCTTCTCACGCTGGCGCCGCTCCTGCTGACGGTGGTGGTGGCCGCGCTGGCCGGCTCGCTGGTCCTGGGCGGGCTGAACTTCTCTTCAAAATCGCTGACGCCGGACCTCACCAAGCTCGATCCGTTGAAGGGGCTCACCCGCATCGTCTCCCTGAACAGCCTGAGCGAACTGGTGAAAGGCATCCTCAAGGCCGGACTGGTGGGCAGTGCCGTCGTCTGGGTGGTGGTCCACGAACAGGAGGCGGTGTTCGCCCTGATCGACGAGCCGCTCGAGAGCGGTCTGCATGATGCGGCGCAGATGATCCTCTTCAGCACGCTGGTGATCGTCGCCTCGATGGCGCTCATCGTCGCCCTCGATGTGCCCTTCCAGCTGTGGCAGTACTACAAGAAGCTGCGCATGACGAAGGAGGAAGTGCGCAAGGAGATGAAGGAAACCGAGGGCGATCCGCAACTGAAGGCGCGCATCCGCTCGCAACAGCGCGAGGTGGCGCGCCGGCGCATGATGGCCGCTGTCCCCAAGGCGCAGGTGGTGGTGACCAACCCGACGCATTTTGCCGTGGCGCTTGCCTACGAGGCGCAGATGGCCGCGCCGCGCGTCGTCGCCAAGGGGCGCGGCGTCATCGCACAGAAAATCCGCGAGCTGGCGCAGGCGCATGGCGTGCCGCTCGTCGAGGCGCCGCCGCTGGCACGCGCCCTCTACACGCACGTCGAACTGGAGCAGGCGATCCCGGCGACGCTGTTTCGCGCCGTCGCCGAGGTGATGGCCTACGTCTATCAGCTCAATGCGTATCTTGCGCGCGGCGGCGGGCGTGCGCCCGAGGTGCCCGCCGATCTGCCGGTGCCGGCGGCGCTCGATCCGGGGGTGGCCTGATGGGTTGCGTGTGTGGCGTTGCGCATGCCGGCTTTTATCCCGGGACTCCCGGTGGCAAACCTGAAACGGGAGCTGCGCGATGAACGGCGAGCTGAGCCTGCGCGACATGTTCTCCGGCGGCAATCTGCGCCAGCTTGGCGCGCCGCTGCTCATCGTCATGATCCTGTCGATGATGGTGCTGCCGCTGCCGCCGCTCCTGCTCGACATCTTCTTCACTTTCAATATCGCCATGGCGGTGATGGTGCTGCTGGTGTCGATGTACACGAAGAAGCCGCTCGATTTCTCGATCTTCCCGACCGTGCTGCTGGTCACCACACTCCTGCGCCTGTCGCTCAACGTCGCCTCGACGCGCGTCATCCTGCTCGAGGGACATACCGGTGGAGACGCGGCCGGCAAGGTGATCGAGGCCTTCGGTCATTTTCTCGTCGGCGGCAACTATGCCGTCGGCCTGGTGGTGTTTGTCATCCTTGTCGTCATCAACTTCGTCGTCATCACCAAGGGTGCCGGGCGCATCGCCGAGGTGTCGGCGCGCTTCACCCTCGATGCGATGCCCGGCAAGCAGATGGCTATCGATGCCGATCTGAATGCCGGCCTGATCGGCGAGGACGAGGCGAGAAAGCGGCGCACCGAGATCGCCCAGGAGGCGGATTTCTTCGGCTCGATGGACGGCGCCTCGAAGTTCGTGCGTGGCGATGCGGTGGCCGGCATCCTCATCCTCTTCATCAACATCATCGGCGGCCTCTTCGTCGGCATGCTCCAGCACGACATGGACATGGCGCATGCGGCGCAGAACTACACGCTGCTGACCATCGGTGACGGCCTCGTTGCGCAGATTCCGGCGCTGATCATCTCCACCGCCGCCGGCTTGGTGGTGAGCCGGGTGGCCACCGACGAGGATATCGGCCAGCAGTTTGTCGGCCAGGTCTTTGCCAATCCGCAGGTGATGATCCTCACCGCGTCGATCCTCGGCATCCTCGGCCTCATTCCCGGCATGCCGCATTTTTCCTTTCTGCTCTTCGCCGCGGCGGTCGGCTCGCTTGCGTACTGGATGTTGAAGAAGCAGATGCAGCCGCAGGCGGAAAAAATGGCTGCCGCACCCGCTGCCGCCCTGCCGATCGATGCGCAGGAGGCGAGCTGGGCCGACGTGGCACCGGTCGATGTGCTCGGCCTCGAAGTCGGCTATCGCCTGATCCCGCTGGTGGACAAGAGTCAGGACGGCGAGCTCTTGAAGCGCATCCGCGGACTGCGCAAGAAATTTGCCCAGGAAGTGGGCTTTCTCTCGGCGCCGGTGCACATCCGCGACAATCTCGAATTGAAGCCGAACGGCTATCGCATCACGTTGAAAGGTGTGGAGATCGGCTCTGGCGAAGCCTGGCCCGGGATGTTCCTCGCCATCAATCCGGGGCGTGTCGCCGGCACGCTGCCCGGTGCGCAGACGAAGGATCCGGCCTTCGGCCTGCCGGCGATCTGGATCGAGACGGGCCTGCGCGACCAGGCCAATGCGCTGGGCTACACCGTGGTGGATGCGAGCACCGTGGTCGCCACCCACCTGAATCACATCATCCTCAGCCATGCGGCGGAATTGCTCGGCCGCCAGGAGACGCAGTCGCTGCTCGATCACTTTGCCCAGGATGCACCCAAGCTGATCGAGGATCTGGTGCCCAAGCAGCTCCCGCTCGCCGTCGTCCAGCGCGTGCTGCAGAACCTGCTCGAGGAAGGCGTTACCCTGCGCGACCTGCGCAGCATCGTCGAGACGCTCGCCGAACAGGCGCCGCGCACGCAGGACGCCACCGAGCTCACCGCGCAGGTACGCGTGGCGCTCGGCCGCTCGATCATCCAGCAGCTCTATCCGGGCAATGCCGAGCTGTCGGTGATGGCGCTCGACCCCTCGCTCGAGCGCGTGCTCCTGCAGGCGGTGCAAAGCGCCGGACCGGATGGCAGCGGCATCGAGCCGGGACTCGCCGACACCCTGTTGAAGCAGACCGCCGCCGCCGCCCAGCGTCAGGAAGAGATCGGCCTGCCCGCTGTCCTGATCGTGCCGGGGTCCCTGCGCTGGCTGCTCTCGCGCTTCCTGCGCCGCGGCGTGGCGCAACTGAAAGTGATTGCCAATGCAGAAGTGCCCGATTCACGCACCATCAAGGTCACCGCCATCATCGGAGGTAAATGATGAACATCAGACGTTATTTCGCAAAGACGGCGCGCGAGGCGCTGCAGCAGGTGAAGGCCGAGCTCGGTGGCGATGCCATCGTGCTGTCCAACCGCAGCGTCGAGGGCGGTGTCGAGATCACCGCCATCCTCGCCGATGAGCTGCCGCTCGAGCCGGCTCCCCCGGCGTTCACACCCGAGCCTTTCCGCGCGGCACCGCGCATCGCGCCGGATGAGGATTTCACCGTCAGCCTGTCGGCCCGCCCGCGTGCGCCGGAGAAAGGCGAAAAGGCCGTCGTGCGTGCATGGCAGCCGCAGCAGACGGGCGTCGCCCCGGCCCGGGCGAAGAGCGCGGTTCAAGCACCGCAGCGCAAAAGTCAGCGCCCGCAGGACGGCGCCACGGTTCAGACGCCGCAGGCCCGGCCCGGTGCGGGTGAATCGGGCGACGAGCTGCTGCGCGAGCTGGCCGGCATCAAGGGGTTGATCGAGCAGCAGCTCGCCGGCTTTGCCTGGCGCGGCCTTGCCCAGGAGGCACCGTTGAAGACGCTGCTCCTCACCGAGTTGCTCGAGGCGGGATTTTCCGCGCAACTGTCGCGCCGGCTCGTCGACAGCCTGCCGGTGCGGGCGACCCGCGAGGAAGGCCAGACCTGGCTCAAGGGGGTGTTGAACCGCAACCTGCGCACCATCGATTCGGACGAGGAAATCATCGACGCCGGCGGCACCTATGCGCTGGTCGGCCCGACCGGTGTGGGCAAGACCACCAGCACGGCGAAGCTGGCGGCGCGCTGCGTCGTGCGCCATGGTGCCGCCAGCGTGGCGCTCATCACCACCGACGGGTATCGGATCGGCGCGCACGAGCAGTTGCGCATCTACGGGCGCATCCTCGGTGTGCCGGTACAGGTGGTGCGCGACGGGGCCGAGCTGCGCCGCACGCTGGGCGAGCTGGCCAGCAAACACATGATCCTCATCGACACCATCGGCATGAGCCAGCGCGACCGCATGGTTGCCGAACAGGCCTCGATGCTCGAGAGCACCGGCAGCGTGCGCCGCCTGCTGCTCGTCAATGCAACGAGCCGCGGCGACACGCTCGATGATGTCGTGCGTGCCTACGGACGCGAGGCGGGTGCCGGCGAGCTGGCCGGCGCCCTGCTCACCAAGGTCGATGAAGCGGCCAGCCTCGCGCCGGCGCTCGATGCGCTGATCCGCCACCGGCTGGAACTCTTTTACGTTGCCAACGGCCAGCGTGTGCCCGAAGACCTGCACCTGCCCAATCGCCCCTATCTGCTGCACCGCGCCTTGCGCGGCCTGCCGGAGCACTCCGCCCATCACCTGATCGGTGATGAAGCCGGACTTCTGCTCGCCGCGCAGGCGGCACGCCCGGGAGCCGCTGCCGGAGCCCTGCATGGTTAGCCTGTGCGGCGACCAGGCGGCCGGTCTGCGCGAGCTGTTTGCCGCAGGCGGTCCGCAGCCGATGACGCTGGCTTTCGCCGGCGTGGGCGTACGCACCATGCTGGTGGCCGAACTGGCGCGTGCGCTTGCCGCTGCCGGCAAGGAGGTGTTGATCCTCGATGAGCAGGCCGGTGCCGGCCGCCTCGCTGCCGCCTTTGGTCTGCGCTCGCGCTTCGATCTGCTGCAGGCGGTGCAGGGCGATGTCGCCCCCGCGCAGGTGGTGATGCGCCCCGAGCCGGCCATCCGTCTCGTGCCGATGGCGCGTGCGGTGCGCCGTCATGCCGGTCTCGATGCGGCGCTGCGCAGCACGGTGCGGGCCTGGCTTGCGCGCCTGCAGGAAGGGGCCGATGTCGTGCTGGTCGAGACGGCGATGCCGCTTGCCGCATTGCGGCCATCACTGGCCGGACCGATCAGCCGGCATGTGGTCTGTGTCTCCCCGGAGGGGGTTGATCTGACGGCGGCCTACGCGCACATCAAACAACTGGAACGCGGAGAGGGGGGCAGCGAGCGCATCGGCATCGTCGTCCAGCGTGCCGGCAGCGAGCAAGTGGCGTGTGATGTGTTTGAACGGCTGCAGGAGGTGGCCGCGCGCCACCTGGGCATCGGGCTCGAGCGACTCGGTGCGGGGAAGCTTGCTGATCGCGATCTCGCCGCGGCACTGGCCGGGCAGATGCTCGCCGGTGAAGCGCAGGCGCCGGCCGGCTGCGCGCCGCGCACCGCCGCGCGGCGGCGCTCGGATGCATATCCTGCGGTGGTATAGTGCAAGCCCATCTCTCCACTCAGGCACACGGGGCAAGGCGGATGTATACCGCAAGCGGCAATCTCGACCGGGACCAACTCATCATGCAGTACGCGCCGCTGGTCAAGCGCATGGCCTACCATCTGCTGGCGAGGCTGCCTTCCAGCGTGCAGGTCGAGGACATCATCCAGAACGGCATGATGGGCCTCATCGACGCCGTCGCCCGTTTCGAGGCAAACCGCGGCGCGCAGTTCGAGACCTATGCCGTGCAGCGCATCCGCGGTGCCATGCTCGACGGCCTGCGCGAGAACGACTGGCTGCCCAGGAGCCTGCGCCGCGACATGCGCCGCATCGAAGGTGCCATCTCGCAGCTCGAGCAGCGCCACGGCCGCCAGCCGACCGAAGGCGAGCTGGCCGGCGCGCTCGACATGGCGCTCGAGGAATATCAGAAGATGCTGCAGGAGGCACGCGGCTACCAGATCATCCATCTCGAAGACTACAGCGGTGAGGGTGACGACGATTATCTCGATCGCCACCTGCCCGCGAGTGAAGCCGATCCGCTCACCGCCCTGCTCGACAAGAACATGCGCGATGTGCTGATCCGCGCCATCGAGGAGCTGCCCGAGCGGGAGAAAACCGTGATGGGCCTTTATTACGAAGAGGAACTCAACCTGCGCGAGATCGGCGAAGTGATCGGTGTGTCCGAATCGCGTGTCTGCCAGTTGCACAGCCAGGCCATCGCCCGCTTGCGCGCCCGGATCGCGCGCAAGAAATAGGGCGCCTTGCGTAGCGGGCACCGGTCATGGATCTCATCAGCATTCTTGGTCTGATCCTCGGACTGGCGGCCATTCTCGGCGGCCAGTGGCTGGAAGGCGGCAACGTCGCTTCCCTGGTGCAGCCGACGGCCTTTCTGATCGTCGTTGGCGGCACTATTGGCGCAGTGATGCTGCAAAGCCCGCTGGCTGCCTTCCGGCAGGGGGTGGCGCTGCTCAAGTGGGTCTTCGTGCCGCCCGTCCATCACGGAGAGGAGCTGATCGGGCGCATCGTCGAATGGAGCCACACGGCGCGCAAGGAGGGGCTGCTTGCGCTCGAAGGCTATCTGGTCGAGCTCGACGATCCTTTCCTGCGCAAGGGGCTGCAACTGCTCGTCGATGGCGCCGAGCCGGAGCGCGTCAGCGAGGTGCTCGAAGTGGAGATCGGCGTGCAGGAGGATCGCCTGAAGCTGGCCGCCAGAATCTGGGAGGCGGCCGGGGGCTACGCGCCGACCATCGGCATCCTCGGTGCCGTGATGGGCCTCATCCATGTCATGGAAAACCTCTCCGATCCATCCAAACTGGGGGCCGGTATTGCCGTCGCCTTTGTCGCCACCATCTACGGGGTCGGCTCGGCCAACCTGATCTTCCTGCCGGTGGCCAAAAAACTCCTCGCCCACATCGCCCACCTGTCGCTGATGCGCGAGATGTTCGTCGACGGTCTGGTCGGCATCGCCAACGGCACCAACCCGCGCATCATCGAGAGCCGCCTGCAGGGCTATCTCGCCTGAAGGAAAAGTCAGTGCCGGCAGCACGGCGCCGGCCTGGCCGCTGGGGGTCAAGTTCTGTTTGTGCGGGCCGTTAATCCAGTCTGGAACCCATCGACCGGATCGTCATGCGCCGCCGTAACCACGCCGAAGAACACGAGAATCACGAACGCTGGCTCGTCTCCTACGCGGATTTCATCACCCTGCTGTTTGCCTTTTTCGTGGTGATGTATTCCCTGTCCACGGTGAACGAGGGCAAGTACCGTGTTTTGTCGGATTCGCTGGTGGCGGCGTTTCGCAACATCACGATCAACACGCACGGCCAGCAGCCCGATCCGGGTGCGCGCGCGGTCGTTACCGCCACGGTGTCGAGTGCGCCGCAGATCAAGCCGCGGCCGGTGGTCGCGCCCGTCAATGCGAAGGAGGCGGAGCGCAAGCGCGAGGCGCGTGAAAAGATGCGCAGGATGGCGCAGGATATCCTGCACGCGCTGGGGCCGCTCATCAAGGAGGGCAAGGTCAGCGTCACCGAAGGGCTGCTCGGCATTACCGTCGAGATCAACGCCAGCGTGCTGTTCCAGATCGGTGAGGCGAAGCTTGCCCCTGCGGCGGTGAAGGTGCTGCAGGCGGTGGCGACGGTGATCGCGCCGACCGAGTTTCCGGTGATTGTCGAAGGGCATACCGATCCGACACCGATCGCCACCGTGCAATATCCCTCGAACTGGGAACTGTCCGGCGCGCGCGCCTCCAGCGTGGTGCGCCTGTTCATCGATTCGGGTGTCTCGCCGCAACGCCTGACGGCGACCGGCTATGGCGAGCAGCGCCCGGTTGCTTCGAACGACACGCAGGAGGGGCGCGCGCGCAACCGGCGTGTGACGATCCTCATCGAGGCGCCGCAGCCCGACGATGTGAAGGAGCTGGATCTGCCGGTGAAGGAATAGCGTGCCGTGGTCAGCGGGCCGTGTGCAGTGCGGCCTGCTTCAACTGCTCAAACGCTGCCCAGGCTGCGCCCGCTGCCCGGCGCGTGGGCCTGTCCGTCCGGGCCGTAGAGTGCGGCCTGGTCGGCAGCAGCCATCAAGGTGGCGAGTGCCTGCTGGTTGGAGGCGAGGCGCGAGGCGATCAGCTGGCCATTGGTGCGGTTGAGGTGACTGGCTTTTTCCGCCAGCGCGAGCAGTGTCTGCCAGTTGCGTTCGGCGGCCGGATCGGAGTGCCGGGCCAGCCAGTGCGCCATGCCGGACCGGTCATGGGTACAGCCGGCTGCGCCGAGGGCCCGGGCACGCAGTTCGCCGAGCCGGCCCAGTTCGGTGAAGTGTGCGGTTTTTTCACTGGCGAGCGGCAGAAGTTGCTCGATGTCGCCGGCCATCAGGGCCTGCTGTTCCTGCTCGAGCAAAACGAGGAAGTCGCGCAGGCGCGCGACTTCCTCGACGAGAAGCGGTTGCAAAGCGGGCGGCGGGTGTTCGCTCACGCCCTGCGGGTTTGCGAGGCGATCATCTCGCGCACGCTCTGGATGAGGCCGTCGGCCACCTTGCTGGCGTCGACCTGGAAGCGGCCTTCGCTCATCGCCTGCTTGATCTCGGCGATGCGCCCGGAGTCGGCGACCGGTACATTGGCGAGTGCGGCCTCGGCCTGCTGCAGTTGTGCGGAGAGCGAGGAGAGCTCGACGGTGTCACCCGGGGGGCTGGCCGCGGAGGTCTGGCTCTTGCCGGGGCGCGCGCGGGATTCGCTGCCGGAGGCAGCGCCGACGGAGCCTACTGAGTTATCGATTTTCACGGCGTTCTTCCTTGAATGGGATGATCTCAAGTGTCCTTATCGGCGTGATGCGGAAAAACTTGAGGCGAAATTTGCAATGGGCTGATTTTACGCCCGTTTCCCTGTCCGGCGTCAATAAGGTCAGTGTGTGACTTCGACCGTGCCGCCACTGCGGGCGATCCCCGAGATCGACTGGCCCGAGGCAGTGCGCACCTGCACCACCTCGCCGGCGGCGGCATTGTTGAGCGCCTTGCCCTCGGCGGCGACCTCGAAGCCGCGCCCCCTGGAGACCAGGCGCACGTTCTGCCCCTGCTGGACGGCGAGCGGCGCGCGCAGGCTGTCGCTGCGCAGGAGGTGGCCTGACTGGATGCTGATGTTGATCGTCTTGCCGATGGCCTGTGCCTCTTCGGTGAGGATGCCCGCCGGCAAGGCGGCCAGATCGCCCTGGCGGCGCATCAGGTCAGCGGCCACCAGCGTGTGTCCGCGCGCCAGCGGGCGGGTACTGACCAGATACTCGCCCATCACCTTGATCTGTACCGGCACGTAAATCGACCAGCCGCCCTCGACCTGGCAGCGCACACCGACATTGATGCGTCCCCAGGGACGGCTGCCCGCCGGCAGGAAGGCTTCGAGGGCCGGGCAGGGGGCGAGGTGATTGTCCGGATCGATGCTGCCGATGACGAAGCTGGCCTCACCGGGCAGGCCACGCGCTTGCACCTGGAGGAATTCGGTAATGACGCGCTTCACCCCGGCCGGGTCCTGGCGGGCGAGCGCCGGGCCGGTACACAGCGCGAGGGCGAGAAGAGCGGGGACGAGGAGGGCGAGGCGTCGAGGCATGGGCGTTGTCAGTGGGCAGCGGAAACCTGAGGGGATTCAAGCACGGGGAACGCACGCTGGCAAGCCTGCGTTGACCTTCCGGCAAATATTGCCGCCCGGCAAAAGGTGTCCGCATACAAAAAAAGGAATGTCCGGCGTTTGTGCCGCTTTTCGGCCGATCCGGCCGATCGGAGCGGGCATAGGATGCCTGGCATGGATGATGCATTGAGAAGGGCAAACGGGAAGATCTCATCACCCGCAACGAGGAACAGATGATCAGTCAGACAGACAACGGCTTGGAAGTGTTTCAGCGCGCGCTGACCTTGCGTGCCTATCGCCAGGAAGTGCTGGCCTCGAACATCGCCAACGCCAACACGCCGCATTACAAGGCGCGTGATCTCGATTTCAAGACGACGCTGAGTGGTGCCCTCGCCGGGCGGGCGGGTGCGGGCGGGCCGCTCGAGTTATTGCGCACCGATGCGCGCCATCTGTCGCCGGTCGCTGCCGCGCCGGCCGGTGCGCGGCTGCTCTACCGGACCGAGACGCAATCGAGCGTCGACGGCAATACGGTCGACATGGATATCGAGCGTGCCGCCTTTGCCGAGAATGCCATGCACTACGAAGCCAGTCTGGGTTTTGTGAATAACTTCCTGCGCAACGTGCAGGCTGCAATGCAGATGCAGTGAGGGAGATCGGTCATGAGCATGCTCAACGTATTCAACATTGCCGGCTCCGCGCTCTCGGCGCAGTCGATGCGTCTGAACGTCGTTGCCAGCAATCTGGCCAATGCCGATTCGGTGGCCGGCCCGGACGGCCAGCCTTACCGCGCCAGGCAGGTGGTGTTTGCCGCCCGGCCGGTCGAGGGCGGTGCGCTCGGTGTGCGTGTCACCGGCATCGTCGAGGACCTGGCGCCGCCGCGCATCGTCTATGACCCGAAAAATCCGGCGGCCAACGAGCAGGGCTTCGTCACCATGCCCAACGTGAATGTCGTCGAGGAAATGGTGAACATGATCTCCGCCTCGCGTGCCTACCAGAACAATGTCGAAGTGATGAACACCGCCAGGACGCTGATGCAAAAAACCCTGGCACTTGGCCAATAACCCACCGAAGTACTGACCGGAAGGATCGCACGATGAGCACAGCCGCCGCAGCCGCCACCAGCAGCCCCTCCCAGGCGCTCTACGCCAGTCTGAATACGGCGCGCGAGCAGGCCGGATCGAAAGCGGTCAGTCCGCAGGACCGCTTTCTCAAGCTGCTGGTGACGCAGTTGAAGAATCAGGACCCGCTGAACCCGATGGACAACGCGCAGATGACTTCGCAGATGGCGCAGATCAGCACCGTCGAGGGTATCGACAAGCTGAACAACACGTTGAAGATGATTCTCGAGGGCGACAGCGAGAATCAGGCGATGCAGGCCGCCGCCATGGTTGGTCACGGCGTGCTGGTGCCCGGTTCCGGTCTGGTGCTCGGCGGCGGCATGGCCATTGGTGGTATCGAGCTGGACGGACCCGCCGATCGTGTCGTGCTGACCATCAAGGACGCCAGCGGCATGGCGCTGCGCACCATCGATCTGGGCAGTCGCGATGCCGGCAGCCAGGGCATCGCCTGGGACGGCAAGACCGATTCGGGCACACAGGCCGCGGATGGCGCCTACACGGTGGCCGTGCAGGCGGTGCGCGGCGAGGACAAGGTGGGGGCGCGCGCCTTGCAACTGGGGGTGGTGTCGAGCATTGCGCGCACCAGCCAGGGCATCAGCCTGAATCTGGGCGAGCTGGGCAGCTTCCGCATGTCGGATATCCGGGAAATTCTCTAGAACGCGAATCTGGGCAGGAGGGCATCATGAGTTTTCAGCAAGGTTTGAGTGGATTGAATGCGGCGGCGAAAGGGCTCGATGCGGTCAGCAACAACGTGTCGAATGCCGCGACGGTCGGCTTCAAGGGCGCCTCGGCCCAGTTTGCCGATGTCTTTGCCGCCTCGATGGGGGGCGGCGGCGCCGGCCAGGTCGGCATCGGCGTGAACGTCGCCACCGTCAAGCAGGGGTTCAACCAGGGCAACATCACTGTCACCAGCAATCCGCTCGACATCGCCATCAACGGCGGTGGTTTCTTCCGCATGAACGATGCGGGCAGCATCACCTTTGCGCGCAATGGCCAGTTTCTGGTGAACAAGGACGGCTATATCGTCAATTCCTCCGGTGCCCGGCTCACCGGCTATGCGGCCAATGCGGCCGGCATCATCGTGCCGTCGAGTCCGACCGACCTGATGATCAGCAGCGCCGATCTGGTGCCCAATGCCTCGACCATCGGAACACTGGGGGTGAATCTCGATTCACGCGAGACGGTGCCGCCAATCGCCTTCAACTACACCGACCCGACCAGCTACAACAGCTCGACCGCGCTTACCGTCTATGACAGTCTGGGCAATTCGCACGTCGAAACACTTTATTTCCGCAAGACCGGAGCGAACGCCTGGCAGGTGTACACCGGTCTCGATGGCGCGGCCCCCGTGCCGGCCGGCGGCACGGCCCTGACGTTCACGCCTTCCGGCGCGGTGGCGGCCGGGGGCACGATCAACACTTCATTCGCCGTCACCACGGGCGCCGTCACGCCGCTGGCGGTCGCGCTCGACCTGAATGCCTCGACCCAGTTCGGCGCTGTGTTCGGTGTCAATGCCATGACGCAGGATGGCTATCCCTCGGGGCGTCTGTCGGGTCTGAGCGTCTCCTCGGAAGGCATCATCCAGGGACGCTATTCGAACGGCCAGACACGTGATCTGGGTCAGATCGTGCTGGCCAATTTCGCCAATCAGAACGGCCTGCAGTCGCTGGGCGGCAACCAGTGGAGCGAGACCTCGGCCTCGGGCCAGCCGCTCATCGGCACGCCCGACAGCGGCAGCCTCGGCGCCCTGCAGTCGGCCGCCGTCGAGGAGTCGAACATCGATCTCACCGCCGAGCTGGTGAACATGATCACCTCGCAGCGCAACTACCAGGCCAACGCCCAGTCGATCAAGACCCAGGACGCCATCATGCAGACGCTGGTGAATCTGCGCTAAGGCGCAGGAAGGATCGAGCGGAGCGAGCAATGGACAAGCTGATCTACACCGCCATGACCGGCGCCAAGCATCTGTTCGAGCGCCAGGCTTCGGTGGCGCACAATCTTGCCAATGTGATGTCGAGCGGCTATCGCGCCGAGGAGCATCGTCTGCGCGCAGTACCGGTGCAAAGCCAGGCCTGGCCGACGCGCGTGTTTGCCGTCGATGTCAGCATGGCCAGCGATTTCACGCCCGGACCGCTCACCCATACCGGGCGCTCGCTCGATGTCGCCGTGCAGGGACAGGGCTGGCTCGCGCTGGCGATGCCCGACGGCAGCGAGGCCTATACCCGCAACGGCAGTCTCGAAGTCAATGTGAATGGCGTGCTGCAGACCAAGCACGGCATTCCGGTGATGGGCGACGGCGGCCCGATCTCGATCCCGCCCGACAACGAGATCACCATCAGCGCGGACGGCACCCTCTCGCTCAAGCCGACCAGTGGCGCGCAGAACGTCGTCACCCAGGTCGGCACGCTGAAACTGGTCAATCCGCCCGAGGCGGAGCTGGTGCGCGGCGCCGACGGCCTGTTCCGCCAGCGCGCCGGTGTGCCGGTGGCTGCCGATCCGAACGTGCAGGTGGCTGCCGGCTATCTGGAAGGCAGCAACGTGAATGTCGTCGACCAGCTCGTCAACATGATTTCGCTCCAGCGTCAGTATGAAACGCAGCTCAAGCTGCTCTCCAGCGCCGAGCAGAACGACCGCTCGGCCACCCAGTTGCTGAGTGCCGCCCGTTAAAGGAAACAAACATGATCCGCTCTCTCTGGATTGCCAAGACCGGTCTGGATGCCCAGCAGACCCAGCTCGATGTCACCGCCAACAACCTTGCCAACGTCAGCACCAACGGCTTCAAGCGCGCGCGCGCTGTCTTCGAGGACCTGCTCTACCAGACGCTGCGCCAGCCCGGTGCGTCCAGCTCGGCGCAAACGCAGATTCCCTCCGGCCTGCAGATCGGTACCGGCGTGCGCCCGGTGGCCACCGAGCGCAATTTCACCCAGGGTAACGTCACGCTCACCGGCAACGCGCTCGATGTGGCGATCCAGGGCGAGGGCTTCTTCCAGATCCAGCTGCCCGATGGCACCGTCGCCTACACGCGTGACGGGTCTTTCCAGAAGGACAGCCAGGGGCAGATCGTCACCGCCAACGGTTATCCGCTCTCGCCCTCGATCACCCTGCCGACGAATGCCCTGTCGATCAGCATCGGCACCGACGGCGTGGTGACGGTGTTGCAGTCCGGCTCATCGACGCCGGTGCAGGTCGGTCAGATCCAGCTGGCCAGTTTCGTCAATAACGGCGGCCTGCAGAGCATGGGCCAGAACCTCTATCTGGAAACCGCCTCGAGCGGCACGGCGACGCCGAATACACCCGGCACCAATGGCGCGGGCGTCCTCAACCAGAATTATGTGGAGACCTCGAACGTGAATGTGGTGGAAGAGCTGGTGAACATGATCACCACCCAGCGTGCCTTCGAGATCAATTCGCGCGCCATCCAGACCTCCGACCAGATGCTGGCGCGGCTGACACAGCTGTAAGGGAATGATCATGCACCCGGGCTTAAAAGTCAGTCTTCCCGGTACGGCGCTGGCAGTGCTGCTGGCCGGCTGCATTACCACCACGCCGCCCACGGCAGTGCATCAGCCGATGACGGCGCGTCCCGCCGTGCACAACGAGGTGCCGCCGCCGAACGGCGCGATCTATCAGGCTGCCTATGCCCGCCCGCTCCTCGAGGACCGGCGCGCCCGGCTGGTGGGCGACACGATCATCATCAACATCGTCGAGAAGACTGCGGCGGCGAAGAAGTCGAACACCGGCAGCGAGCGTACGCAGGATCTGTCGGCAAGCGTGCCGACCCTGCTCAAGTTGCCGGGCAAATCCTTCCAGGGCATGAGCGCCGAAGCGAGCAGCGAGAACAAGTTCTCCGGCAAGGGCGAGGCGGCGGCCAACAACACCTTCACCGGCACCATCACCTGCACGGTGATCGAGGTGCTGGGCAACGGCAACCTGCTCGTCTCCGGCGAGAAACTGGTGGCGATCAACCAGGGAGAAGAGTTCATCCGTTTCTCCGGCGTCGTCAATCCGGCCAACATCACCGCATCGAATGCCGTGAGCTCGACCCAGGTCGCCGATGCGCGCATCGAGTACAAGGCGAACGGTTTCATCGATTCGGCGCAGACGATGGGCTGGCTGTCGCGCTTCTTCCTGACTTTCATGCCGTTCTAGCGGACAGGGGAAAGGCATGAGGACATCGATACTGAAGAGGGTGGTCTGGCTGGCTTTCGCTGCCAGCTGCACACTGATATCTGCCCACTCAAACGCCGAGCGCATCAAGGATCTCGCTTCGGTGCAGGGAGTACGCAATAACCAGCTGATCGGCTACGGCCTGGTGGTCGGCCTCGATGGCAGCGGTGACCAGACGACGCAGACGCCCTTTACCGTGCAGAGCATCGTGAACATGCTCTCCAATCTGGGTGTCACCCTGCCGCCGGGGACGACGCTGCAACTGAAGAACGTCGCCGCGGTGATGGTCACCGCCAACCTGCCGCCATTTGCCCGTATGGGCCAGCAGATCGACATCACCGTCTCGTCGATGGGCAACGCCAAGAGTCTGCGTGGAGGCACGCTGGTGATGACGCCGCTCAAAGGCGCGGACGGCAACATTTACGCCATGGCCCAGGGCAACGTGATCGTCGGGGGTGCGGGCGCCTCGGCCGGTGGCTCGAAGGTGCAGGTCAATCACCTCTCGGCTGGGCGTATCGCCGGCGGCGCCACGGTCGAACGTGCGGTGCGCACCGATCTGGGACAGGGCGAATTTGTGTATATCGAATTGAATGACACCGATTTTGGCACCGCCCAGCGTGTCGTCGAGGCGATCAATCGTAATCTGGGCGATGTGGCGCGTGCCGAGGACGGTCGGCGCATCCGCGTGCGTGCGCCGCAGGACGCCGATGAGCGCGTGAGTTTTCTCGGGCGTGTCGAAAATCTCGACCTGCAACCGGTGCAGATGGCGGCCAAGGTGATCGTCAATGGGCGCACCGGCTCGGTGGTGATGAACCAGTCGGTGGCCATCGACACCTGCGCTGTGGCTCATGGCGGCCTGTCGGTGACGGTCTCCTCCGAGCCGCAGGTGAGCCAGCCCGCGCCGCTCTCGGGCGGCCAGACGGTTGTCACCGAACGTGCCGATATCCAGATCACCCAGCAGGGCGGCAGCCTGATGCGCCTGCCGGCGGGCGCCTCGCTCGCCGAAGTCGTCAAGGCCCTGAACGCCATCGGCGCCAGCCCGCTCGATCTGATTGCCATCCTGCAGGCGATGAAGGCCGCCGGCGCCTTGCGTGCCGAGCTGGAGATCATCTGATGATGGACGTACGCGGCCAGCTCGCCATCGACGTCAATGCCCTGGCGCAGACGCGCGCCCAGGCCAGGCAGGATCCGCAGGCGGCGCTCAAGGATGCCGCCCGCCAGTTCGAGGCGGTGTTCCTGCAGATGGTGCTCAAATCGATGCGCGATGCAACGCCACAGGATGGTCTTTTCGACAACGAACAATCGCGGCTCTTCCAGTCGATGCTCGACCAGCAGCTTGCGCAGACCTTGTCGGCGAGTGGAACGACGGGGCTTGCCCGGCTGATCGAGCAGCAGCTCGGGCGCGGACTTGCTGCCGGGGCGCCCGCTGCAGGGGCCGCCCCGACGGGCGTGCTGCCCGCCGCACCCACCCGCTTGCCGCAGCCTGCTGCGGCACCCGCCCTGCCGTTTGCGGCCACGCCGGCGGCCGACTCACCGCCGGCCGGGCGTGTGGCAGGGGCGGGCACACCGGCACGCGAATTTGTTGACCGGCTCTGGTCGCATGCCAGCGAAGCGAGCCGCACCACCGGCATCCCGGCGCATTTCATGATCGCCCAGGCGGCGCTCGAAACCGGCTGGGGCCGTGCCGAGCTGCGCCATGCCGACGGCTCGCCGACCCACAACCTGTTCGGCATCAAGGCCGGGCGCAACTGGCAGGGAGCGGTGGCCGAGGCCACCACCACTGAATATGTGAATGGCGTCGAGCAGAAGAAGGTGGAGCGCTTTCGTGCCTATTCTTCCTATGCCGAGGCCTTCCGCGATTACGCCAGCCTGCTCGGGACCAGCCCGCGCTACGCGGCGGTGCTCAATGCGCAGGATGCCGCCGGCTTCGCGCGCGGGCTGCAGCAGGCGGGCTACGCCACCGACCCGATGTATGCGGCCAAGCTCGAGCGCATCATCGGCGGCGCCACCCTGCGCAACGGTTTGGCAGACAGCGGGACGGGTTGACGCAAGTTTTCGGATTTCCTGCCGTTAACAACGGAAAGCGGAGTCAGACATGGGCACCAGCATCTACAACATCGGCGTATCGGGACTGGCGGCGGCACAGGCCGGCCTGCTGACGACCGGGCATAACATCAGCAATGCCTCGACGGCCGGCTTCAACCGCCAGCAAATCGTCCAGAGCACCAATACGCCGCAATTCACCGGGGCCGGCTATCTGGGGCAGGGCACGAATGTGGTCACGGTGAAGCGTCTCTACAACGAGTTTCTCGCCAACCAGACGATGAGTGCGCAAACGCGCCTGTCCGAACTCAATGCCTATGCCGACCAGATCCGCCAGATCGACGGATTGCTGGCCGATCCGAGTGCGGGGCTATCCACGGCACTGAATGATTTTTTCGGCGCCGTACATGCCGTGGCGGCCAACCCGGCCTCCGTACCGGCACGCCAGTCGATGCTCTCCATGGGGCAGGCGCTGGTCGGGCGTTTCCAGAGCGTCGATGGCCGGCTCAACGAGATTCGTGACGGTGTGGACACCCAGCTGGGCAGCACCTTGTCGGACATCAATTCCTACACCCGGCAGCTTGCCCAGCTCAACCAGCGCATCATCCTGGCGCAGGCGGCCGGGCCGATGCAGCCGGCCAACGATCTGCTCGACCAGCGCGACCAGCTGCTCGCCGATCTCAACCAGCTGGTGCGTGTGACGACGGTACCCGAGTCGAGCGGCAGCCTGAGCGTTTTCGTCGGCAATGGCCAGGCCGTGGTGATCGGCGCGCAGTCCTTCGACATGGCGCTGGTGCCCGCGGGGGACGATGCCACGCGCATGACGGTCGGCATCACGCTGCCCGGTGGCGGTACGGCCGCCCTGCCCGAGTCGATGTTGAGCGGCGGCGCTTTGGGCGGGCTGCTCGCCTTCCGTCGTGACAGCCTCGATACGGCGCAAAATGCACTCGGGCGCATCGCCATTGGCCTGGCCGAGACCTTCAATGACCAGCACCGCCTCGGCCAGGACCTCACCGGCGCGCTGGGCGGTGATTTCTTCCGCGCGCCCGTGCCGCAGGTGCTCTATCCGAACACGCCGCAAAATGGCGGCACGGCGGCCATCAACGTGGCGATCGCCGCTGCGGGGGCGCTGACGACGAGCGATTACCGGCTGACGGCTGATGGCGGTGGCAATTTCACGCTGACGCGCCTGTCGGACAACACGACACTTTTCACAACCTCGCCGTTGCCGCAAACCGTGGAGGGACTGACCATCAGCCTGGCTTCCGGTGCGGCCAATGCCGGCGACAGTTTTCTGATCCAGCCCACGCGTACGGCGGCCAGTGCTTCGAGTTCCGGTATCGGTGTGGCGCTCACCGATGCGCGCAGCATCGCGGCGGCCGCACCGATCCGTACCGCTGCCAATCTGAACAACAGCGGCAGTGGCGCCATCAGCGCCGGCAGCGTCAATGCACCCCCGCCACCGAACGTCAACTTGCAGCAGCCGGTGACGATCACCTTCAACAATCCGCCGACGACCTTCAACGTGGTCGGTACCGGCACCGGCAATCCGGTGAACGTCGCCTTCAGCGCTGGTGCCGACATCAGCTACAACGGCTGGACGATCCAGATCGGCGGTGTGCCGGCCGCCGGCGATACTTTTACCGTCTCGGCCAACAGCGCCGGAGTGGCCGACAACCGCAATGCCTTGCTGCTTGCCGGTCTGCAGACGAAGAACACCCTGGCCGGCGGTACGGCGAGCTATCAGGCGGCGTATGCCCAGATCGTCGGCGATGTGGGCAACAAGACGCGCGAGGTCCAGGTGACGGCCACCGCCCAGGAGAGTGTGCTCAAGCAGGCGCAAGACGCCCAGCAGTCGCTCTCCGGCGTCAATCTCGACGAGGAAGCGGCCAACCTGCTGCGTTATCAGCAGGCCTACCAGGCCTCGGGCAAGATGATCGAGATTGCCAGCAAACTGTTTGACACACTGCTCAGTATGGGTTGAGAAGGAGACGGAAGATGCGCGTATCCACCGGCATGATCTACAGCGCAGGCGTGGCTTCGATGCAGAAGCAGACTGCTTCCTTGCTGCACACCCAGCAGCAGCTGGCGAGCGGGCGGCGCATCCTCACTCCGGCCGATGATCCGGTGGCGGCGGCACGCGCGCTGGGTGTCGAGCAGGCAAAGGGCACCAATGCGCTCTACCAGACCAATCAGAAGACGGCGAGCGAGACGCTCGGCATGGAAGAATCCCGGCTCGCCGCGGTCGGCAACCTGATTGCCAACGTGCGCACGCTCGCCGTGCAGGGCGGCGATGGCGCATTGTCCGATACCGACCGGCGCAGCATTTCGGCCGAACTGCGCCAGCGTTTCGACGAGCTGCTCGGTTATGCCAATGCCACTGATGGCAGCGGCCAGTACCAGTTCTCCGGCTATATGGGGGACACCAAACCGTTTTCCGGTTCGGTGTCCACGGGAGTGACCTACGCCGGTGACGACGGCCAGCGCCAGCAGCAGGTGTCGGCCTCGCGCCAGGTGGCGGTGAGCGATTCGGGCAACGATGTCTTCATGCGCATCAGGAACGGCAACGGCAGCTTCGTCACCTCAGTGAATGTCGCCAATGCCGGCACCGGCGTCGTCGATGCCGGCACCGTGACCGATCCGGCCCTGTGGAATGTGGCGGGCAACAGCAAGGATTTCACCGTCCGCTTCGACGTCGATAGCACGATCAATCCGCCGCTGACGACCTACGATCTGGTCGACAACGCCAGCGGCAATTCCTTGCTGACGGGAGCGCCGGCCGCCGGCAGCGGCCCCTATGCACGCACCTTCACGCCCGGCCAGGCCATCGTTCTGAAAAGTCAGGGTGCCGAACCGGCTTTCGACTACGGTGCGCAATTCATCCTCAGCGGCCGGCCGGCCGATGGCGACACCTTCGATCTGGATGCCAGTACCAGTCAGAGCCTGTTTGCCACCCTGGGCAATCTGATCAATGCGCTGGAGACAAGCACCGGCAATGTCCCGGCCAATACCTTGCTTGCCAACCGCATCGGTTTCGCCCTGACCGACCTGGATCAGGCGCAGGACAATCTGCTGCGTGTGCGCTCGGGCATCGGCGCGCGCATGAACGAGATCGAGTCGCTTGCCGGGGCGGGCGAGGATTTGAACCTCAACTATGCACAGACGCTCTCGCGCCTGCAGGATGTCGATTACGCCGAAGCGATCACGCGCCTGACCCAGCAGCAGGGCTATCTCGAAGCGGCGCAGAAGAGCTTCATGAACGTCAGCGGCTTGTCGCTCTTCAATTATGTCTGAGCCTGCCCCGTTTCCTGTCGTTGGCGCCGTGTTGCGAGGACTGACTTTTGCCGCCGCGGCCTTGCTGTTGTCCGCGTGTTACCACCCGGTACGGCAGATCAGCGATTCGCTCGATGCCGGCCTCATCGCGCGCAACACCGACAGTGCCGGCAAGGTCGGTTATTCGCTGCCGGCCAGCCCGATCATTCCCAATGCCAGCGTCCGGCTCACCCCCAATCTCAGTCTCTCGCTCGAGACGATGCTGATCGGTGCCGCCGCCTACTTCTTCGTCGATCCCCTTGCACCCAACTGGGAGGGCGAGATGCGCCGCGTCGGTGACGACACCTTCAGCATCGCACTGCGTTCCAAGCGCTTTCGCAGCACCGGCGGCGATGGTGAGGCGGGGCGTGTTTTTCGCCGCAATGCCGAGCAGATCGTGCGCGAAGGCGGCTTTGGCGGTTATGACATCCTTGCCTATTCGGAAGGCATCGAGTCCGAACTGATCGGCGCCTATCGCTATGCCGAGGGCACCATCCGCGTCAGCCGCAAATAGCTTGTCGCGCGTGCGGCGCCCCTTCTTTTACTGATCGTGCACTTTGTCTTGACCGTGCGCGCATGCCCTGCGCAAGCCCTTGTGCGCGGCCTGTCCGGGCCGCAGTATGCCTTCGGGGCGATGGCGGACGCCGGCGCCGCAGAAAGATCGGGGAGTACGGGTCGTGACCAGACAGATTCATGATTTCGTGGTGGTGGGTGCCGGCTCGGCCGGCTGCGTGCTGGCCAACCGGCTGGTCAGGGCCGGATATACGGTGCTGTTGCTCGAAGCCGGGCCGCCCGACAATTCCCTCTTCGTGCGCATGCCTGCCACGTTCGTGCGTGTCATCGGCACGGCGCGCAGCTGGCTCTACGAAACCGGGCCGCAGCAGGGGGCGGCCGGGCGCACGCTCTTCGTGCCGCAGGGACGCACGCTCGGCGGTGGCAGCTCGCTCAATGCGATGGTCTATATCCGTGGCCTGCCGCAGGACTACGATGGCTGGCGCGACCAGGGCTGTCCGGGCTGGGGCTGGCAGGAGGTGCTGCCGGTATTTCGCCGCAGCGAATGCAATCAGCGCCTGTCCAACGAATACCACGGTGTTGAGGGTCCCCTGCCGGTGAGCGATGCGCGTTTTCGCCATCCACTCAGTTATGCCTTCATCCAGGCCGCGCAGGAGACGGGCCTCGCCTACAACGACGATTTCAACGGTGCCCGCCAGGATGGCATCGGCTTCTATCAGACCACCACGCACGCGGGCGAGCGTGCCAGCACCGCCCGCGCCTATCTTGCGCCGATCCGTGACGATGTGCGCCTGACGCGGGTCACTGGCGCGCTGGTGCAGCGTCTGACTTTCCAGGGCAATGAGGTGCGCGGCGTGGTCTGGCGTACCGAGGGAGGAGCGCTCATCGAGGCCGGGGCACGCCATGAAGTCATCCTCAGTGCCGGTGCGCTGGCGACGCCGAAAATTCTCCAGCTCTCCGGCATCGGCCCGGGCGCGCAGCTGCAATCGCTGGGCATCGCCGTGACGCAGGATCTGCCCGGTGTCGGCGAGAACTATCAGGATCATCTCGAAGTGCCAGTCTGCGCGCGCGCGCGCGATCCGATCAGCCTGTTTGGCCAGGACAAAGGCCTGGCTGCCCTGAGCCACGGCGCGCAATGGCTGCTGTGGCGCAGCGGACTGCTTACCTCGAACGTGGTCGAGTGTGGCGGCTTTGTCGACACCTCGGGCAGCGGCCGTCCCGACATCCAGTTCCATGTATTGCCGGTGCTGGTCGGCGATGTCGATCGGGCGCCGATCGACGGGCACGGCATGACGCTCAATCCGTGCTTCCTGCACCCGAAGTCACGCGGCACGGTGCGCCTGCGCAGTGCCGATGCGCAGGCGCCGATTCTCTTCGATGGAGGGTATCTGGGTGCGCAGGAGGATGTCGATACCCTGGTGCGCGGGGTCAAGCTGGCGCGGCGTATCCTGCGCGCGCCCTCCCTGCAAAAACTGGTCAGTGAAGAGCTGGCGCCCAGCCGGGAAGAAGCCGTCAGCGATGAACTGCTTGCCGACTATGTACGTGCGCGTGCCAAGACGGTCTATCATCCGAGTGGTACCTGTCGCATGGGCTCGGATGATCTGGCGGTGGTCGATCCGCAGTTGCGCGTGCGCGGGGTAGGCCGCCTGCGCGTGGCCGACGCTTCGGTGATGCCGGCCATCCCCGGGGGCAACACCAATGCCCCGGTGATCATGATCGCCGAACGCTGTGCGGATTTTGTCCTGGCTGCACTGCGTTAAGGCGCGGATGAGAGGAGGCGACATGACACGAATGCAGGATAAGAATTGCGTGCTCACGGGCGGCGGCGGCAGCATAGGCATGGCCTGCGCGCGTGTCCTGCTGGAGCAGGGCGCAAAAGTCCATCTGGTTGATCGTGATGCGCGCCTGCTCGATGACGCCCGCGAGCGCCTCGCCGCCGCGGGCCATGCCGGGCGCGTCGGCACGAGCGTGGCCGATGTGAGCGACAGCGGCCAGACACAGGCGTATCTGAAACAGGCCGTCGAGCGCGCCGGCCTGATCGATTTTCTCTTCTGCAATGCCGGCCTGAACGGCGAGATCGTGCCGATCAGCGCCTATCCCGAAGATGTCTTCGATACGGTGATGGCGGTCAATGTGCGCGGCACCTTCCTCGCTTTCAAATACGGTTTTCCGCTGATGCGCGACGGCGCCAGCGTGCTGGTGACTTCCAGTGTGATGGGTGTGACGGCCGATCCGGGCGTGTGCGCCTACGCCACCTCCAAGCATGCGCTGATCGGCATGGTGCGCGTCGCCGCCAAGGAGATGGCTGCGCGCAAAATCCGCGTGAACGCCATCGCCCCCGGGCCGGTGAGCAATCCGTTCCAGGACGACATCGAGCGACGCCTGAGCCTCGTTGTCGGCCGCGATGCCACGCAGATGCTCGATGAGGCGGTCGTGCTCGGCCGCCACGCACAACCCGAAGAGATCGCCCGCATGGTGTTGTTTCTCGCCAGCGACGAGAGCAGTTATTCGACCGGCAGCGTCTTCATGGCCGACGGCGGCATGCATATCTAGGCTAAAATGCCGCACTCTGTGCGCCCGTCGGCGCATGCCGATGGGAGAGTTCAATTGCAGCTCGCATGCCTGGACATGGAAGGCGTCCTGACCCCTGAAATCTGGGTCGAATTTTCCAAACGCACCAATCTGCCCGAACTGGCGCGCACCACGCGTGACGAGCCCGATTACGACAAGCTGATGAAGGCGCGTTTGGCTATCCTCAAACAGCACGGTCTGGGCCTGTCCGACATCCGGAAGGTGATTGCCGAGATGGGGCCGCTGCCCGGCGCGCGTGAGTTCCTCGACGGCATGCGCGAGCACTTCCAGATCGTCATCCTGTCCGACACCTTCTACGAATTCGCCATGCCGCTGATGCGCGCGCTGGGCTATCCGGCGCTGTTCTGCCACAAGCTGGAGGTCGATGCACAGGGTGTCGTGCAGGGCTACACACTGCGCATGCCGGCGCAAAAGCGTGCGGCGGTGCAGGCGTTCAAGGCGCTCAACTTCAAGGTGATCGCCGCCGGCGATTCCTACAATGACACGGCGATGCTCGCTGAAGCGCATGCCGGCATCCTCTTCTGCCCGCCGCAGAAAGTCATCGACGAATTTCCGCAATACCCGGTGACGCGCACCTATGCCCAGATGCGTGCCGCCTTCGAAGAGGCCGCCGCGCGCATCTGAGCGGATATCGACCGCACTGCGGGCGCCGTCCTGCCGGCGCTGACTTTTGCACTCCTGCCTGCAGGAGTGCATTCACCGAAGCGGGTTATCCGGATCATTGGTGTTTTTCAGGTCGCACGGCACTGGTGGAGCGCGACTGGCGGACGCAAGGCGATGCGCTGCCCTGTGCTAAGATTGCCGGACAGAGTTTTGGTTGTTCCACGTTGCTTCGCTGTGCTGATTCCAACATTTTTGACTCCCGGGAGTTGTCCTCATGTCTTATGTGGTGACCGAGACTTGCATCCAGTGCAAGTACACGGATTGCGTCGATGTCTGTCCGGTGGATTGTTTTCGCGAAGGACCGAACTTTCTGGTGATCGATCCCGACGAGTGTATCGAATGTGCGGTGTGTGTCGCCGAGTGTCCGGTCGAGGCAATTTTTCCGGCCAATGAGATCCCGGAGGGGCAGGAGTCATTCATCGCACTCAATGCGGAGCTGGCCAAGCTCTGGCAGCCGCTCACCGAGCGCAAGCCGGCGCTGCCCGATGCCGATGACTGGGCCGCGACGGGCGACAAGCTCAAGCATCTCATGCGCTGAGCGGCGAGACCGGTTTTTCTGCAGGCATGAGTGAAAACGCACGCCTGCCCGGATACGTTCCGCTTCCCCTTGCGGCGGATTTTGTCGGACGTTGCGCACAGGCGATCGTCGGTGCCTGCCAGCCACAACTGCCGGATCTGTCGCAAGTCCTCGTCGTTGTCCCCCATCCTGCCCTGGCACCCGCCTTGAGACGGGCGCTGGCCGTTGCTGCCGGACAGGCAGTGCGTCTGCCAGCCATGAGCACCTTGGTGCAGCTTGCCGGCGTGGCGGGAGGACAGCCGGACAGCCAGCGCCAGTTGCTGCTGTATCGCCAGCTGCGCGAGCAGGGCTGGTTTGCGCAGGCGACGGTGTGGGAGGTTGCTGCCGAACTTCTTGCTCTTTTTGATGAGCTCAACGAGCTGAATCTCGGGCTGCCGTCCAGTGAGGAAGAGTTTCTTGCGCGGCTGGAAAGTGCCTACGCCCTGCGTGACTCGACGCCACTGCGTTTCGAGGCAGAGGTGGTGCATCGGCTCTGGCGCGCCGAGGCGTCAGGAGTGCCAGGGCGCCAGCTGGCGCTGGCCCGGGCACTGGCCGGGCGCGCGGCGCAGGCGGCGGTACCGCTTTTCCTGCTGGCCGAGGGCGAGCTGCGCCCCCTGGAGCAGGCGTTTTGCGAGGCCTGGGCTGTGCATCAGCCGGTGCAGGTGTTCCAGCCGCAGCGCGTGCTGGCCGCCGAGCCGCTCCTGCAGGTGCTCAATCTGGCCTGGCCACTCGATCCGCAAGGGATGCCCGCTCTGGCCTCGCGTGCGGACGAGGCGTGCCAGACCTGGTCACACTCTCCCCTGGCGGGCCGTCTGCGCCTGATCGGTGCGCCCAGCCTGGAAGAGGAGGCCGCCGCGGTGGTGGCCACTGTCAAATGCTGGCTGGCGGCGGGTGTGTCTTCCATCGCACTGGTGGCTGCCGATCGGGTGGCGGCCCGTCGTGTGCGCGCCCTGCTCGAACGCGATGCGATCCTGGTGCAGGACGAGACCGGCTGGAAACTCTCCACGACACGGGCGGCGGCGCTCATCGATGCCTGGCTCGAGGTGGTCGCTGCCGACGCCTATCACCGCGACCTTCTTGATCTCGTCAAATCTCCGTTCGTCTTTGCCGATCTGGATGAAGCCGTCCGCCAGTTGGGGTTGCTGCAGCTTGAAGCCGGGTTGGTGCGCCACAACCTTTCCCAGGGACTTGATCGCTACGAGGCGGTTCTCTCGCGTGAGACGGGCTTTGCGCAAGCACTCGACCTGCTCGTGCGCATCCGCGTGGCACAGCGTGCCATGCCGCGCGGTCCGGCCCTCGCGGCGGACTGGCTCAGGGGGCTGGAACAGGCGCTTGAAATCCTCGGTGCGCTGCCCGCGCTCGCCCGGGATGAGGCCGGCGCCACCTTGCTCGACGTGTTGCGGCTGCGCCGCGAGGAACTGGGCGCCGTGCCACCACGACTGACTTTTGCCGAATGGCGCGAATGGCTCGATCGCGAGCTGGAGGCGGCCACTTTTGTCGAGCGCAGCATCGACAGTCCGATCGTCATGACGCATCTGGCGGCCACACGGCAGCGCAGCTTCGATGCCGCTTTGCTGATTGGCGCCGATCGCGAACACCTGGGGGCGCCCCCGGCACGGGCGATCTTCGGCCATCCCGGTGTGCGTGCCGATCTGGGGTTGCCGTTGCCGGCCCGGTCGCAGGCGCGTCTGCGTGACGATCTCGCCGGCCTGATCGCCGGTTGTCGCGAGGTGGTGCTGACCTGGCAGGTGCAGCGCGAGGGCGAAGCCAATCCGCTCTGCGACGAGCTGAATGTGTTGAGTGCCCTGAGTCTGCGTGCCTGGGATGACGATCTGATCGAACGTCCGCAATCCGTTTCATTGCGTGGCCTGGGTGCCGGCACGCCGAGGCCACGTCCAGGCGCGGCGCAGCGTGTGCCGCAACGCCTCTCGCCCAGCGCCTACGCCAGCCTGGTTGCCTGTCCTTATCAGTTCTATGCGCGCTATCTGCTCGGGCTCGAAGAGACGGAGGAAGTGCGCGAGGAGCCTGAAAAGCGCGATTACGGCGAGTGCGTTCATCGTATCCTGCAACGTTTCCATGAGCGCTTCCCGACGCTGCTCGCGCAGCCCGATGATGCTTTGATCGATGCGCTCGAGGCGATCAGCCGCACAGTGTTCGCGCCGCAAATCGAAGCAAGTTTTCTCGGCCATGCCTGGCAGGCGCGCTGGTTGCAACGCATACCCGGTTACATCACCTGGCAAAAAGCGCGCGAGATGCAAGGCTGGCGTCATGCCGGCAGCGAACTCGCCGTGCGGCGCGGTGTGGCGCTCGGGGATGGATCCTCGCTCTCGTTTGCCGGCCGCATCGATCGGCTGGACCGCCATGAGCGTGGCGGTGAGGCGATTCTCGATTACAAGACGCAAGCGGTGCAGGGTCTGCGCGCCCGGATGAAATCTCCCGGTGAGGAAGTTCAGTTGGCGAGCTACGTCTTCTTGCAGGGCGGGCAGGCCGGGGCGGCGGCGTATGTCTGCCTCGACGGAGTGAAGCCTGTCGAAGTCGCACTCGACGAGGTCCAGCCGATGGCGTCGGCGCAAGGTGCCCGCCTGGTCGCGACGTTCAATGCACTGCGCGCCGGGGCAGGTTTGCCGGCACAGGGTGTCGATGCGGTGTGCCAGTGGTGCGAGATGCGCGGCCTGTGCCGGCGCGATTACCATGCTTCCCCTGTCGCGGATGGCGCAGAGCGTTGCATCGTGCCGACTGGCGGGAGCGGGGCATGAACGCGACGGACGGGACAGACGATCTGATTCGTGTCGCGCTCGATCCGCACCGCTCGGTGGTGATCGAAGCGTGCGCCGGCAGCGGCAAGACCTGGCTGCTGGCCTCGCGCATCCTGCGCCTGCTGCTCGCCGGTGCTGCGCCCGGTGAAATCCTTGCCATCACGTTTACGCGCAAGGCGGCGCGTGAGATCGAGGAGCGCCTCACCGGCTGGCTGCGTGAGCTGATGCTTGGCAGCGATGAGGAGGTGCGTGCATTTCTTCGGCAACGCGCAGTGTCCGACGACGGCATGGATGAAGCCATGGTGCGCTCCCGCAGCCTCTACGAGGCGGTGCTGACGGCGCAGCCGCCGCTGACCGTCAGTACGTTCCACGGCTGGTATGTCCGCCTGCTGCAGGGCGCACCGCTGACGAGCGAGCTCACCGGATTTACCTTGCACGAATCGGCCAGGCAGATCAAGGAGGAGGTCTGGCAACGCTTTGCCGCCGATTGTGGCCGTCACAATGATGCACGCGCCGCTTCCCTTCTGTGGCTATTGGAAAATATCGGCCTGACTGCCACGCGCGCGATGCTGTTCGGTTTTGCCGAGCGGCGTGCCGAATGGCAGGCGTGGACCGGGGCCGGCGAAGACGCGGTGGCACGCGCACTCGGTACGTTGCGCGTCTGTCTCGGTCTGGCGGAAACGCCAGGTGCCGTACAACATTTTTTTGCCGATGCGTTGCTTGTGGAGGCCTTGCAAGAATATGCCGGGCTGCTGCGGCGCAATGACACTGCGACGGATCGACAGGCTGCCGATGCACTGGACGCGGCACGGGCACTGGCGGATCCGGAGCGCGCTTTTGAGGCCATCGCCGCGGTCTTGCTCACTAGCGAAGGAGCCTTGCGCCAGCGCAAGCCGAGCCAGGCGATGGACAAGCGGCTGGGCACGCAGGCGGCTGCACGTCTGATCGGGCTGCATGCCTTGCTGGGTGAGCGGGTCATGGCGACGCGGGATGCGCGCTGCGAAGAACGGATTTATCTTCTGCACACGCATGCTTTTGCCGTGGGAGCGGCCTGGCTGGCGGCCCTCGATGAGCACAAGCGTGCACATCGGTGGATGGATTTTGCCGATCTTGAGTGGCAGGTCGGACAGCTGCTCCGGGACGATGTCCGCGCTGCCTTTCTCCAGGCCCGGCTCGATGCGCGCTATCGCCACATCCTGCTCGACGAATTTCAGGACACCAATCCCCTGCAGTGGCAGATTCTGCTCTCCTGGCTGGCGGCCTACGATGCGTCCGGGCATGGTCGTCCGGATGTATTCATCGTCGGTGATCCCAAGCAGTCGATCTACCGCTTTCGCCGGGCCGAGCCGCGTGTTTTCGATTGTGCGGCCGCTTTTTTGCGTGAACGCCATGCAGCCTGCCTGCTCTCGAATGATGCGACACGGCGCAATGCTCCGTCCCTGATCAAGGTCATCAATCAGGTGTTCGACGGCGATGCGCAGTTTGCGCATTTTCGTCGTCACAAGAGCCTGAAGCCGGCATTGCCGGGCCGGATCGAACTTCTCCCCCTGTGTGAGGGAAGCATTGCACAGCCGGTGGACGAGGGCGGTGTGCCACAGAGGTTGCGTGATCCACTGACCGAACCGTTCGAGAGTGTCGAAGATCAGCGCCGCCGCGCAGAGGCGGCGCTTCTGGTGGAGCGTATCGGTGAGATGGTCGGTCGCTGGGCTGTCGTTGACAAGGAGTCGGGTCGCGAGCGCCCCGCGCGCTTTGGCGACATCATGGTGCTGACGCGCCGGCGCGCCATTCTGCCGGAGTTCGAGCGCGCCCTGCGCGCTGCCGGCATCCCCTATCTGGGCGCGCAGCGTGGCGGGCTGCTGGGCACGCTCGAAGCCAGGGACCTGACCGCACTGCTGCGTTGCCTGGTCACGCACGGCGACAACCTGGCGCTGGCGCATGGATTGCGTACGCCGGTGCTGGGTGCCACGGATGAAGACCTTCTGCAATTGGCCGAACGCGAAGAGCCCGACTGGTGGCAGCGCCTGCAGGCGGGTGCGGCGCAAGGCCGGCTCGGCGTCCGCTTGCAGCGCGCGGCCCGTCTGCTGGAGAACTGGGACGGGGCGGCACGCCGGTTGCCGGTGCACGATCTGCTCGATCGCATCTACCACGAAGGAGATCTTGTCGAACGCTATCGCGCGGCGGTTCCGGCCGCGCTCTGGCCCGGAGTCGCCGCCAATCTGGATGCGTATGTCGAGCTTGCCCTGCGTCTGGATGCCGGGCGCTATCCAAGTCTGCCGCGTTTTCTCGATGAGCTGGCGCGACTGGACGAAACCGCCGCCGAAGACGCTCCGGAGGAGGGAACGATTCACGCCGAGGAGGCTGGCGACCGCGTGCGCATTCTGACGATCCATGGCGCCAAGGGACTCGAGGCGCCGATTGTCTGGCTCATCGATGCACACAACAGTCATCAACCTGCCCAGGCCTGGTCCTTGCTCATTGACTGGCCGCCGCAAAAGCCACACCCGGCTCACTTTTCCCTGCTCGGGCGCAAGGATGAGTGGGGGCGCCGGCGTGCGACATTCATCGAGGCGGAAGCAGCCCAGGCGGCGCGTGAAGAGCTGAATCTCCTGTATGTCGCCCTGACGCGTGCGCAACAGTATCTTTTTGTCAGCGGCATCGCCGACAAGCACGGGAGCAGCACGCCGAGTTTCTGGCAGCGCATCGGCAATGCTCTTGAAACACTCGGCGGCGAGGATGGCACATATGGCGAGGCGAGAATGTGCGCAAAGAAAGATGCAAGTCCACGCTCCGCATCCGGCGTGGATGCTCCCGTGCGTCCGTGCGTACCGGTCGGCCGGCGCCGTGAAGCCGCCAGTGCCGGCATGATGTACGGTACACAGCTGCATGCCGCACTGGACTGGCTGAGTGCGGGGGGTGATGCGGCCCATTCCCCGCCAGGCATTCCGGCAGAGGCCTGGCCCGGCCTGCGCATGTCGGCGCAGGCGCTTCTTGCGGCTCCCGGGCTGCAAACCTGGTTTGATCCACGGTGTCATGTGCGCGCCTTCAACGAGCTGGAATTCTCACTGCCTGACGGGCGCGTTGGGCGTATCGACCGGCTGGTGGAGACGGAGCAGGACTGGTGGGTGCTCGACTACAAGAGCGGTCAGACCGATGCGCAGCGTCTGGAGGACTATCGGGAGCAGTTGCAGTGGTATCGCAGCGCGGTGACGGCCCTTTTTCCGGGCAAGCCCGTGCGCAGCGCACTGGTCTTCAGTGACGGCACTTTCCAGGAAATCTGACGGACAGGCAATCTGGCGGGCGGACTCTTTCCCCTGGCAACACAATCGACTAAGATGAATGTGTGCAAGGCCAAGAAAATCAAGAGGAAAGGAGACTCTCATGCAAGTCAGGCAAATCCTCGCAGTCAAAGGGCAGGCTTTGTTCACCATTGCACCGAATCAGACACTGGCCGATGCGGTGGCGACCATGAGCGAACACGATGTCGGGTCCCTCGTCGTTTTTGAGGCCGGGCGCATGGTCGGCATGCTGACGTTCCGCGAAGTGCTCGGAGCGGTGCAACGTGGCGGGGCACAGTGGAGCGGCATCACCATTGCCGATCTCATGGTACGCAAACCGGCTGTTGCCGATCCGGGTATGGAGGTTGATGACTTGCGTCGCTTGATGATCGACGGCCATATGCGCTATCTGCCAGTCATGGAGGGGGCCACGCTGATGGGGGTGATTTCCTTTCACGATGTGGCCAAGGCCGTGCTCGACGAGCAGAATTTCGAGAATCGCATGCTCAAGGCCTATATTCACGACTTGCCGGCCGGAACCGGCGTCAGTTGATGGTGACCGGTTGATTCCGGTCTGGATTTCAAACTGCGCACCGGCCAGATACGTATTCTGGCAGCATCAATCCTTACACGGGCAAAAACGACATTCAGGGGGGAGGAATGGATAAAGTCTGGCTGAAGAGCTATCCGACGGGTGTGCCGGCAGAAATCGACGTCAACGAGTTTGAGTCGATCGGCCAGCTCTTCGAACGCAGTGTCGATAAATTCCGCGATCGCGTTGCTTATACCAATATGGGCAAGTCGATGAGCTATGGCGAACTGGAGGTGCAGACGCGCAACCTCGCCGCTTATCTGCAGTCACTGGGTCTTGCCCGTGGCGCCCGCGTTGCCGTGATGATGCCCAATCTTTTGCAGGATCCGGTGTGCATTTTCGGCGCATTGCGTGCCGGCTACACCGTCGTCAATTGCAATCCGCTCTACACCGTCCATGAGCTCGAACACCAGCTGAAGGATTCCGGTGCGCAGGCGATCGTCATCGCCGAAAATTTTGCCCATGTGTTGCAGGCGTGCATCGCCAGCACCCCGGTTAAGCACGTCATCGTCACCGGGCTGGGCGACATGTTGGGTTTTCTCAAGGGATCGCTCGTCAATCTCGTCGTGCGCCATGTCAGGAAAATGGTGCCGCCCTGGCAGCTGCCCGGTGCGATACGCTTCAACGAGGCGCTGGCGCGCGGGGCGAGCCAGACATTCACGGCGGTGCAGGTGGGTCATGACGATATTGCCTTCCTGCAGTACACCGGGGGTACGACCGGCGTGGCCAAGGGTGCCATGCTCACGCATCGCAACATCATCGCCAACCTGCAGCAGGCACACGCCTGGCTCAAGCCGTTCCTGGCCGAGGGAGGCACGGTCGTCACCGCGTTGCCGCTCTATCATATCTTTGCCCTGACGGCGAACTGCCTGACGTTTTTCAAGATCGGCTGGAGCAATCTCCTGATCACCAATCCGCGTGACATCCCGGGCTTCGTCAAGGAGCTGTCGAAGCAACCCTTCGAAGCGATCACCGGCGTGAATACGCTGTTCAATGCGCTGCTCAACAACCCCGATTTTGCCCGACTCGATTTCAGCCGGCTGAGAGTCTCTCTCGGCGGTGGTATGGCCGTGCAAAAGGCGGTGGCGGAAAAGTGGAAGCAGGTGACCGGGCATCCGCTCATCGAGGCGTATGGGCTGACAGAGACTTCGCCTGCGGCCACCATCAATCCGCTTGATCTGAAGGAGTACAACGGCTCCATCGGCCTGCCGATCTCCTCCACCGAGGTGGTGATCCGCGATGACGATGGAAAGGATCTGCCGCTGGGCGAGTCAGGCGAGATCTGCATTCGCGGCCCGCAGGTGATGAGCGGCTATTACAAGCGCCCCGACGAAACGGCCAAGGTCCTCATGGAGGACGGCTTCCTGCGCACCGGCGACATCGGCGTGATGGACGAGAAGGGTTTCGTCCGCATTGTCGATCGCAAGAAGGACATGATCCTGGTCTCCGGCTTCAACGTCTATCCCAATGAGATCGAGGCCGTCGTGGCGATGCATCCGGGGGTGCTCGAGGTGGCGGCGGTGGGTGTGCCGGATGAAAAATCCGGTGAAGCCGTGAAGCTTTTTGTCGTCCGGAAAGATCCGGCATTGAGTGCGCAGGCCCTGATCGCCCACTGCCGGGAAAATCTCACCGGCTACAAGATTCCGAAACTCGTCGAGTTTCGTGATGAACTGCCGAAGACCAACGTGGGCAAGATCCTGCGCCGCGCCTTGCGTGACGAGGCTCAGGGGAAGCCGAAGACCTGAGTGGTATTCCCCGGGAAAAACCCCTGAACGGGCCGCAGCCTGCTGGTATGCCCGGGGCGTGCCAGCCTTATCTGCGTCCGCCGTTTGCGCCACCCTTGTCCCAGCCGTAGCGCTGCACACGCTGCCAGCGGGCGAGTGGTTGCCGTGCTGGCGGACCGGGCACGGGCCGGGGTGCGGGTTTGGCGCCGTGCTGCGAGGACTGACTTTTGCGCATGCGGGTTCGCGGAGTCGTCGGCAGCGGGCGCGCAACGACACAAAGTGACGGATGGCCACCATGATAAACTGCGGCACGTCCCTGTGAGAATCTTCTATGTCCGGCAACACGCTCGGCACCCTGTTCTGTGTCACCTCTTTTGGCGAATCCCACGGCCCGGCTATTGGTTGTGTGGTTGATGGCTGTCCGCCCGGACTGGCCTTGTGCGAGGCAGATATCCAGCGCGAGCTTGACCGGCGCCGGCCGGGCACCTCGCGCCATGTCACGCAACGGCGCGAGCCGGATGCCGTGGAAATCCTCTCCGGTGTTTTCGAAGGGCGAACCACCGGTACGCCCATTGCCCTGCTGATCCGCAATCAGGATCAGCGCAGCCAGGATTACGGCAGCATCGCCGAAACTTTCCGCCCCGGCCATGCCGATTACACCTACTGGCAAAAATACGGTATTCGCGACTATCGCGGGGGAGGTCGTGCTTCGGCACGCGAGACGGCGGTGCGTGTGGCGGCCGGAGCGATTGCGCGCAAATGGCTGGGCGAGCACCATGGCCTGGTTGTGCGTGGCTGCTTATCCCGTTTGGGTGAAATCGGCATTCCCTTCAAGAATTGGGAGAGTGTTGATGCCAACCCGTTTTTTGCGGCTGATCCGGCCAGCGTGAGCGAACTCGAAAGCTATATGGATGCCTTGCGCAAGGCGGGTGATTCAGTGGGGGGGGAGGTCACGGTGATGGCCGGGCAGGTGCCTGTTGGCTGGGGCGAGCCGGTGTATGACCGGCTTGATGCCGAGATTGCCTACGCGATGATGGGGATCAATGCCGTCAAGGGTGTCGAGATTGGCGCCGGCTTTGCCTGTGTGGTGCAAAGGGGTAGCGAGCATTCGGATGAATTGACGCCGGCGGGGTTTCTGTCCAACAACGCGGGTGGCATGCTGGGCGGCATTTCCAGCGGGCAGGAGTTGGTGGTTCGTCTCGCCGTCAAGCCGACCTCGAGTATCCGCCTGCCACGCCGCTCGATCGACAAGCAGGGGCAGGCCGTGACGGTTCAGACTCATGGCCGCCATGATCCTTGTGTGGCCATTCGTGCCGTGCCGGTGGCCGAGGCCATGCTGGCGCTGGTGCTGATGGATCATGCACTGCGCCACCGTGCGCAGTGCGGCGATGTCCAGTGTGCAACGCCGAAAATCGCCGCACAGGCGCCTCAGGCGGGCGCGACAAGCGGCCCGGTCCTGGAAGATCCCGATCCCGACGAGGCATAGGCCCTATCCGGCGTGCCTCCTCAGGAGGCACCCTGCGTCGGTTCCTCCAGAGTGTTCCCGGCACTGGCCCGGGTCTGCGCCGGCTCTTCCTGGCGTGCTTTTTCGAACTGCTCCCAGGATTCCTCGGCGACATCGTATTCAGGGTGCGTCTTGACCTGGCGCACGTCCCGGGTCCGATCGCTGTCCTTGATGGCGCAGGCGGGTTCGTCGGCATCGGTTGCAACGGATTGGCCCGGAGGGAGCGGGAAACGCCAGAATACGCGCGAGACGTGCAGTCCGAGGATTTTCTCGAGATGGTCGGTCAATGATGCCTCGACGATATGGGAATAGCGAAAGCGTTTGAGTGGTTCTGATTCGATCAGCAGCAGAATACCCTCCGCCCGGGCAAGGCATTCGATACGTACGCGGGCACCGCTCGCGGTGAAATATTCCGCGGCGGAGGCGGCAACTTGCTGCACATCAATCGCCGGGCGGCCGAATTTCAGCTGCGGCAGCTTGAAGCGCAGAATGATGATCGCAACGACCAGCAGCAACCCGATGAGGACCCATAATGTATTCATGGCAAACACTCCGGCGTCAGCCTGTTGCGCTGCGGCATGGCAGGGCTGTATTCGCTATAATTCCACTGCGTTTCTTGACTGGAGAAACGAGGCGTGGGCCTCGGAATCCCGTTTTCGAACCTTTTCCCGCAGCCTTGTCCTTCATGTATAACGGCCGCTCTCGGCAAAGCATGAGCATTTTTATAAAGGATTGAATCATGAAGAAGATCAACCTGCTGCTGGCCCTGCTGATGTTGATCGGACTGAACGCCTGCAATACGGTTCAGGGTGTGGGCAAGGATATTCAGGCGGGCGGCAAGGCGGTCGAGAAGGCAGCCAGATAAAGGTGCTGACGGACCGTCAGGGTTGCGGTCCGGTTTATATCGACGTATTGGAAGGAATTTCATGAAGATTTGCGTATTGCCGGGTGACGGTATCGGGCCCGAGATCATCGGTCAGGCCGTGCGTGTGATCGAGGTTTTGCGCGGCGAGGGCATCAAGCTTGAGCTGGAAACCGCCTTGCTGGGAGGCTGCGCCGTCGATGCAACGGGCGATCCGTATCCCGAGGCGACACGCAAGCTGGCGCGTGAAGCCGATGCAGTGTTGCTGGGCGCCGTAGGCGGCCCCCAATACGATGCTTTGCCGCGCGAGCAGCGGCCCGAGCGCGGACTGCTTGGCATCCGCAAGGATCTCGGGCTTTTCGCCAACTTGCGTCCGGCCGTTCTCTATCCGGAATTGGCCAATGCATCCAGCCTCAAGCCCGAAGTGGTGGCAGGTCTGGACATCCTCATCGTGCGCGAGTTGACCGGAGACATTTACTTCGGCGAGCCACGCGGCATCGAGATCCGCGGCGGCGAGAAAGTTGGCTTCAACACCATGATTTATTCGGAAAAGGAGATTCGCCGGATTGCGCGTGTCGCCTTCGAAGCGGCGCGCAAGCGCAACCGCCGGCTCTGTTCGGTAGACAAGATGAATGTCCTGGAGAGTACCCAGTTGTGGCGTGACGTGGTGTCGGATGAGGCAAAGCACTATCCCGATGTCGAACTGTCCCACATGCTGGTCGATAACGCGGCAATGCAACTGGTGCGCAACCCGAAGCAGTTTGATGTGGTGGTGACGGGCAACCTGTTTGGTGACATCCTCTCTGACGAGGCATCGATGCTGACCGGCTCGATCGGCATGCTGCCCTCGGCTTCCCTCGACGAGAAAGGCAAGGGGCTCTATGAGCCGATCCATGGGTCGGCTCCGGATATTGCCGGTCAAGGGGTGGCCAATCCTCTGGCGACGATCCTGTCGGTGGCGATGATGCTACGCTACACCTTCAACCTGGAACCGGTGGCAATACGCATCGAGGCGGCGGTGAAAAAGGTTTTGCAGCAAGGATTGCGCACCGGCGATATTTTCGAGACGGGAATGCGCAAGGTTGGCACGCAGGAGATGGGTGATGCAGTCCTGGCTGCCCTGTAAATCGTCTGGTGATTGAATAAAGAATCGGGGTTCTCGAATGAAACGGGTCGGATTGGTCGGATGGCGCGGCATGGTGGGTTCCGTGCTGATGCAACGCATGCGCGAAGAGCGGGACTTCGATTTGATCGAGCCGGAGTTTTTCTCCACCTCTCAGGTGGGTGGCAAAGGTCCGGCCATCGGGCGCGAGACACCTCCGCTGCAGGACGCTCACAGTATCGAGGCGCTCAAGCGGATGGAGGTCATCATCTCCTGCCAGGGGGGCGAGTACACGACCGAAGTCTTTCCCAGGCTTCGGTCGTCCGGATGGAGTGGCCACTGGATCGACGCCGCTTCGTCTTTACGGATGAAAGAGGATGCAGTCATCATTCTCGATCCTGTCAATCAAGATGTCATCAAGCACGCGCTGACCCGGGGAGGGCGCAACTGGATCGGCGGCAACTGTACGGTCAGCCTGATGTTGATGGCCGTGGGCGCGCTGTTTCGCCACGATCTGGTCGAGTGGTTGAGTGCCATGACCTATCAGGCCGCGTCGGGGGCGGGGGCGCAAAACATGCGCGAGTTGCTCACGCAAATGGGGGAAGTGCATCGTGTGGCGAAAGACCTGCTCGATGATCCGGCTTCGGCGATTCTCGATATCGATCGCGAGGTGGCTGGAATACTCCGTCATGAAAAATTTCCGACATCGAATTTCGGTGTACCGCTGGCGGGCAGTTTGATCCCGTGGATCGACAAGGAGCTTGACAACGGACAGAGCCGTGAAGAGTGGAAAGGCCAGGCGGAAACCAACAAGATTCTCGGCAGGGATACGGATCCGGTCCCGATCGATGGCATCTGTGTGCGCGTGGGGGCCATGCGCTGCCATAGCCAGGGCCTGACGATCAAATTGAAAAAAAATGTGCCGCTCGATGAGATTGAAAGTCTCATCGGCACCTCGAACGACTGGGTCAGTGTTGTCCCCAATCATCGTGAGCAGACCGTCAAGTCTTTGACACCTACCGCAGTAACCGGGACACTCTCCGTCCCGGTGGGGCGTTTGCGTAAGTTGAATATGGGGCCGCAATATCTTGGAGCCTTCACCTGTGGCGACCAGCTGCTATGGGGTGCGGCGGAGCCCCTGAGGAGAATGCTGAGAATTCTGCTTGAGATGTAACTTGTTGAATTAACGTGCCGGAATCGCTCGCTGGCACCGCCATAGACCCATAAAACACATGGCAAAGGGGTAACCTGGCATCACTGGATGATCAAAAAACAGTTGAATTTCTGCCATATTTGATCAGAATGTAATAATGAAGTTTAGCTTGCATAGCTAACTTCATGATGTTATGTTGCTTATTCCAAAACTCTCCGCGAGGGTGACGCGGTGCTTAGACAAAGCCTAAAACTCGGTTTCAAAACATCTGTCATTGCGGCTGCTCTGGCAGCCCTGCCAATCGGTACGAATGCTGCCGGATTGGGGCGCATTTCCGTTCAATCCGCCTTGGGTCAGCCCTTGCGCGCCGAGATCGAACTGACCGCTTCGCGCGAAGAACTCTCGGCGATGACTGCCAAGCTTGCTTCTTTCGAGGCTTATCGGAAGGCAGGTATCGAATACGTTCCGGTCATGGCGGGCATCAAGCTGGTCGTTGACCACCGTACCAAAAAAACTCCGGTCATCCGGATGACAACCGACCAGCCCGTCAATGAGCCATTCCTTGATTTGCTGATCGAGCTGGACTGGAATGCCGGACGGCTGGTGCGGGAATACACATTCCTGCTGGATCCAGTTCCGGATGTTCTTGCGCGCAAGCCCGTTGCTGCTCCCGAGGCAAAACGTGGCGGCGCTCCCGTTGCTCAACCGTCCGCTGTCGCGAGTCCCAAACAGCCGGAAGTGAGCATGGAAGAAAAACCCCGCAGCACCAAGCCCGCGGAAGGCAAGGCGCCTGTACAGGGAAAGGCGGCTTTGGACGGGCAGGGCCGAGAGGTTCATAAAGGCGACAATCTGCGCAAGATCGCAGCCGAGGTTCGATACGATGGCGTCAGTCTCGATCAGATGCTGATTGCCATTTTTCGTAACAACAAGGATGCGTTTGCGGGAGATAACATCAACCGCTTGAAGACAGGAAAAATCCTCGCCATTCCTGATCGCGAGACCGTTGCGGCCGTTGATGTCAAGGAAGCACGGAAAACCATCGCAGCGCATACCAGGGACTTCAACGCCTATCGCCAGAAGCTTGCAGGAGCTGCGGCCGAGACGGCGGCACCCAAGGAAGAGGCAGCCCAGCAAGTGGCGACCGGAAAGATTGGTGCCAAGGTTGAAGAAAAGGCAGCAGCACCTTCCGACAGCAAGGATCAGTTGAAGGTATCCAAGGCAGAAGCTCCGAAAGATTCCCGGCAGGCACAGGGTAAGATTGCGGCGCTCGAAGAGGATCTGGTCGCCAAGGACAAGGCGCTCAAGGAGGCGCAGTCCCGCCAGGCGGAACTGGAAAAAAATATCCAGGATTTGCAAAAGCTTGTCGAGCTGAAAAACCAGAATCTTGCGCAACTGCAAAAGCAGTCTGGCGCCAGCGTAACGCCGGCCCCGGCGATACCTGCTTCGCCCCCTGTTACGCCCGAGGTCAAGTCCGAGGCCCAGCCACCGGTATCCCAGGAAAAACCCGTGGAGACGACGGCTTCAGCGGAGCCCGCGCAACCGGCCACTCCGCCGTCGGGCGAAAATACTTCCGAGACGCAGCCGCCGGAGCAGGTGCAGCCCGCCCCTGAAGAAGTCGCCAAGCCGGCCGAACCGGAGCAAAAGCCCGCCCCCAAGGTGGTACAAGCTCCGGAACCTCAAGCGGAACCGGGTTTTCTGGATGACTTGATGGGCAACCCCGTCATTCTTGGTGGTGGCGTGCTGGTGCTGGGCTTGCTGGGCCTGGTTGCCTATCGCAGAGGGAAGAGGGGCAAGTTGTCGCAAGGGTCAGAAGGACCGACGACGACGACAGCGAACCTGGCTGCCAATTCCGTCTTTGGCGTCACCGGTGGTCAGAGCGTTGATACATCGGGCAGTTCAATTGCAACGGATTTCAGCCAGGCATCGATCAGCGCAATCGATACTGACGAAGGTGTCGATCCGGTTGCCGAAGCAGATGTCTATATGGCGTATGGACGGGATTCGCAAGCCGAGGAAATTCTGCTTGACGCCTTGAAGACGGATCCGACCCGTACGGCGATCCATGTCAAACTGCTGGAAATTTATGCCGGCCGGAAAAATAACAAGCAGTTTGAAACGCTTGCCAGCGATTTGTATGCACAAACCGGCGGTGTGGGTGCGGATTGGGAAAAGACTGCAGCCATGGGGCAGAAGCTGGATCCGGCCAACCCGCTGTATGGGGGGGCTGGAGTGGAAAGACAGTCTGTTCAGACGGATAAGACCGTCATTATTCCGGCGGGCGAGAAGCAGTTGCGTGATACCTGGACCATGCCGGGAGAACTGGGCCAGATTTCCTCGGCGATCGAGAAGGGGGGCGCGGCAGCAACGGTCATCCTTGAAAAGCCGGTTGAAATCGCAACAACGCATCCGGAAAATGTGCCTGCGCTGGATTTTGATCTTGATCTGGGCGGGCCTGCCGATTCTTCTGCGGTGTCCGACCCTGCCGGTTCGCCTGCGTCGGCTACCAAGGCCGAGACTCCGGTTGTACTGGATTTTGATCTGGATCTGGGCGACAAGGTGCAAGCATCCCCTACCGCCGCTGCGCTTGCTGACATTGATCCGGGGAAAACCATTCCTGGTGTCGCGGCCCTCGACTTTGATTTCAACCTGGATGAGTCTGTCCAGGCAAAGCCGGCGCCCGTGGCTGAGACTGCGGCGGCTCTTGGTACCACCAACCTCGACCTGGGCTCGCCCAATATGCAGGAAAACGATGAAGCCGGGACCAAGCTTGAGCTGGCCAAAGCGTATGAGGAGATGGGCGACAAGGAAGGTGCCCGCGAGTTACTCGGTGAAGTGGCCAAGGACGGAAATGCCGAACAGCAGGCACGAGCCAAGGAAGGGCTGGCCAGGCTGGGCTGATCGCCCTTCCGTATCTTTTCGGGCCGTTTCCATTTCTTAGCATGTTTCATCCAATCGTCCGCCTCGTTTCCTGGGGCGTGACGATTGTCCTGATTCAGTTCCTGCCACTTGCCGCCTTGGCCATTGCTACCGGCGTGGCATTGCTGTCCGGTTTTGTCTTTGCCCCCTATCGAGTGTCTGTATTGCTCAAGCGTACGCGCTGGTTGCTGATTTCCCTGGTCCTGCTGTTTTCCCTGGGGACTCCGGGGATTTTTGTGTTTCCCTCGTTAGGTAGCCTCGGGCCAACCCGGGAAGGACTGCTTTTCGGAGTGGAGCACCTGTTGCGCCTGCTTTTCCTGGTAGCCACGCTTGCGATCCTTCTGCAATCGACCGGTGTGGATGGTTTGGTGTCCGGTTTGTACGGGATGATCCGTCCGCTCACCTGGCTTGGGCTGGATCGCGCCCGCATTGCCGTGCGCCTGTTGCTGGTCTTGCAGTATGTTGAGGCGTCTCACCCCGGCCGGCATTGGCGCGAATGGCTGGAGCGTGAGGATTGTTCGTTACAGCCGGTACATTTGCAGAGAATGCCGCTACAAACGAGCGATGTCGCCGTTCTGTCAGGACTGACTTTTCTTCTGCTCGTGTCTGCGTGGTGGTTCTTGTGAGATTTGCGCTGGGCCTTGAATACGACGGAAGTCGCTTTTCGGGGTGGCAGACCCAGCCACACGGAAGAACCGTCCAGGATGCACTGGAGCAGGCCCTGTCCGGGATTGCCGGTACGCCTGTCAGGGTGGTTTGTGCAGGACGTACCGATACAGGCGTACATGCCCAGGCCCAGGTCGTGCATTTCGATACGCCCGTTGCCCGGCCAGAGAAGGCCTGGATCAGGGGAACCAATGCCTTGTTGCCCGAAAGTGTTGCCGTTGTATGGGCGCGTGAGGTGCCGGGCGAATTTCATGCGCGCTTTTGTGCGCGCTCGCGCAGCTACCGCTATATTCTTTACAACCATGCCGTTCGTCCTGCGCTTCTTTATGGGCGGGTGGGCTGGTTTCATCTGCCGCTTGATATCGAGAGGATGCGTAGCGCTGCGGCATTATTGATAGGAGAAAAGGATTTTTCAGTATTTCGTGCCGCCGATTGCCAGGCGAAGTCACCAGTGAAATATCTGTCCCGAGCCGAGGTGCGCCGCGAGGCAGGCTGGATCATTTTTGATTTTCAAGCCAGTGCGTTCCTGCATCACATGGTGCGAAATATGGTGGGTGCTCTCGTCTACGTTGGTAAGGGCCGGTATCCACCTGAATGGATTGCCGAATTGATGGCGAGCCGTGATCGCAAGCTTGCCGCACCGACTTTTTCTCCTCATGGGCTGTATCTTGCCGGCGTTGAATACGATGCGTGCTGGCGGTTGCCGATGAATGGCCGTATCATCGCGCCGTTTCCTTCAATAGGTTGCCTCCCGTTTGGCTAGAACCCGTGTCAAGATCTGCGGCATCACCCGAGCGGAAGATGCCCGGCTGGCCGTTGCACTCGGAGCAGATGCTCTCGGGCTGGTCTTCTATCCGCCCAGTGCACGCCATGTCGCGCTTGAGCAGGCCTGGGAGATTGCCAGGATCGTGCCGCCTTTCGTGACGCTGGTCGGATTGTTCGTCAACGAGACAAAGCTTGCGGTACGGCGTGTCATGGAAGCCGTACCGATCCAGTTGCTGCAATTCCACGGCGAGGAAGATGAAACATTCTGCCGGTCTTTCCATATGCCCTACATCAAGGCTGCACGAGTAAGGCCGGGTCTCGATTTGGTAAAATACGCGCAGACCTATCCAACCGCACAAGGCCTGTTGCTCGATACCTGGACGGAAGGTTTTGGCGGAAGCGGGAAAACATTCGATTGGTCGCTGGTTCCTCCCAGTTTATCGTTACCCGTCGTTCTCTCTGGTGGGCTTGACGCAAACAATGTGGCTGATGCCATCCGGCGCATACGGCCCTGGGCGGTAGATGTCAGCAGCGGAGTTGAAGCCGCAAAGGGAATCAAGGATGCAGGCAAGATGCTTGAGTTCATGGACGGAGTGAAGCATGCAGATGCATGATCTGCCCGATGCGAGGGGTCATTTCGGACCTTACGGCGGCACTTTTGTTGCCGAGACGCTGATTGAGGCGCTCGACGAGCTAAAGCAAGCCTATGCTGCAGCCAAGGCTGATCCGGCGTTTGCTGCCGAGTTCGAATATGAATTGAAGCACTACGTCGGCCGGCCCAGCCCGATCTATCACGCCAGGCGCTGGTCAGCGCTGCTCGGCGGCGCGCAGATCTACCTCAAGCGCGAGGACCTCAACCACACCGGCGCACACAAGGTGAACAACTGCATCGGCCAGGCCATGCTGGCGCGCCGCATGGGCAAGCCGCGCGTCATCGCCGAGACCGGCGCCGGGCAGCACGGCGTTGCCACTGCAACCGTTGCCGCCCGCTACGGCATGGAATGCGTGGTGTACATGGGCGCGGAGGATGTCAAGCGCCAGGCCGCCAATGTCTATCGCATGAAGCTGCTCGGTGCCAGCGTGGTGCCGGTCGAATCCGGCTCGAAGACGCTGAAAGATGCCTTGAACGAGGCCATGCGCGACTGGGTGACCAACGTCGACAATACCTTCTACATCATTGGCACCGTCGCCGGCCCACACCCCTATCCGATGATGGTACGCGATTTCCAGTCTGTGATCGGCCAGGAGTGCCGCGTACAGATGCCGGAGTTGACGGGGCGCCAGCCGGACGTCGTCATTGCTTGTGTTGGTGGCGGCTCAAACGCCATGGGTATTTTCCACAACTATATTCCGGACGAATCCGTGAAGTTGGTTGGTGTCGAGGCAGCCGGCCTTGGGCTGGCGAGCGGCCATCATTCTGCCTCGCTGACTGCCGGGCGCCCCGGTGTCTTGCACGGCAATCGCACTTATCTTCTGCAGGATGAGAATGGCCAGATCATCCCGACGCATTCGATCTCGGCGGGCCTCGATTACCCGGGTGTAGGCCCTGAGCATGCGTGGCTGAAAGATAACAGGCGTGCCGAATATGTCGCCGTGACCGATGATGAGGCGCTTGCTGCGTTTCATGCACTCTGCCGGTATGAAGGCATCATCCCGGCGCTGGAGTCTTCACATGCGCTGGCTCATGCAGCGGCACTGGCGCCGACATTGCCCAAAGACAAGCTGCTGTTGGTGAATCTCTCCGGGCGTGGCGACAAGGATATGCATACCGTGGCGGAAAAATCCGGGATCCAGTTCTGATGAGCCGGATACAACGTACTTTTGAGAGGCTTGCATCGGAAAATCGCAAGGCGTTGATCCCTTTCATCACAGCCGGCTATCCCGAACCGGAATTGACTGTACCGCTGATGCGCGCATTGGTGACGAATGGCGCTGACATCATTGAGCTGGGTGTGCCTTTTTCTGATCCGATGGCGGATGGACCCACCATTCAAAGAGCGTCCGAACGCGCCCTCGAGCAGGGCATGTCATTACGCGGCGTCCTTGCGGTGGTGCGTGAGTTCCGGGCGGAAGATGATCTGACACCGGTTGTCCTGATGGGGTATGCCAATCCGGTAGAAGCGCTGGGTGCCGATGTTTTCATTACTGAAGCCAGGCATGCGGGTGTCGATGGCGTTCTCGTCGTGGACTACCCTCCAGAGGAGAGCGTGGATTTTTCAGCACGGCTGAGGGAGTCTGCGATCGACCCGATTTTTCTGTTGGCACCAACCTCGACGGATGAGCGCTTCAGCCAGGTGGCCAGAATGGGCAGCGGCTATATTTATTATGTTTCCCTGAAAGGGGTTACCGGATCGGGCCACCTCGATCTGGACGAAGTGGCCAGACGTATTCCCCTCCTGCGTCATAAGGTAGGGATGCCGGTGGCGGTCGGTTTCGGCATTCGTGATGCTCAAAGTGCCCAACGTATCGGTACGGCTGCCGATGCGGTGATCATCGGCAGCCGTATTATTGAAGAGATGGAAGGTTCTCCGCGTGAGGATGTTGTTGTCAGGGCAGCAGGTTTTTTGCACGAGATACGGGTTGCACTGGACAGTCTGTCCGTAGCCAGGGAGATATCATGAGCTGGTTGCAAAAATTGCTTCCGCCAAAAATCAAGCGGGTAGAGGGCAGCAAGAAATCCATTCCCGAAGGCCTGTGGTGCAAGTGTCCGCGTTGTGAGGCAACCCTGTATAGCTCTGACCTTGAAAAGAATCTCAATGTCTGTCCGAAGTGTGGTCATCATCATCGTCTTGGGGCACGCGTCAGACTTGATCAGTTGCTCGATCCGGAAGTCCGCTTCGAGATTGGTGCCGAGGTATTGCCGGTGGACCCGCTCAAATTCAAAGACAGCAAGCGCTACGCTGATCGTTTGAATGCGGCCATGGATGAAACCGATGAGGGTGATGCATTGATTGTGATGCAGGGAACCCTGAAAGGACTGCCTGTCGTCATTGCCGCCTTCGAATTCGATTTTCTGGGTGGTTCGATGGGGTCAGTGGTAGGAGAGCGTTTTGTGCGCGGTGTCCGGGTGGCCGTCGAACAGCAGGTTCCCTTTGTCTGCGTGACGGCAACGGGCGGGGCACGCATGCAGGAAGGACTCTTCTCATTGATGCAGATGGCGAAAACGACTGCAGCCGTCACCCAGTTGTCGGCAAACCGGCTGCCTTTCATCACCGTGCTTGCCGATCCAACGACAGGTGGGGTTTCCGCCAGTTTTGCATTTGTCGCCGACATCGTGATTGCTGAGCCCGGTGCCCTGATCGGGTTTGCCGGACCGCGTGTCATCGAGCAGACAGTACGCCAGAAATTACCCGAGGGCTTTCAGCGTGCCGAGTTTTTGCTGGGTAAAGGCGCGCTGGACATGATCGTGGATCGGCGCGAATTGCGTGACCGGCTGGCTTCGTTGCTCGCCTTGTTGCAGAAAATACCTGCGGCCTGATTCTGATAAATCCAGTTCCACAATCCTTGTCTGAGTGGCTGGCGCATATCGAGCGCCAGCATGCCGTGCCCGTTGAGCTTGGTCTGGAGCGGGTTCTTCATGTCAAGCAGGCGCTTATCATCAAACAAGGCATTCCCGTCATCACGGTTGCTGGCACCAATGGCAAGGGTTCGGTCTGTGCCATGCTTGAGCGTATTTTGCTGGTTGCGGGCTACCGGGTTGGTCTCTATTCCTCTCCGCATCTGCTGAGCTATAACGAGAGAGTCAGGGTCGATGGCCAACCGGTATCCGATGATTCGTTATGTGCTGCTTTTGCCGCAGTCGAGCGAGTGCGTGATGCAACACCGCTGACTTTCTTCGAATTTGGAACACTGGCTGCATGGCAGGTATTTGCCAGGGCTGGTGTCGACGTGGCCATCCTCGAAGTCGGTCTTGGTGGCCGGCTCGATGCGGTGAATGCCTTCGATACGGATTGTGCGGTCATCACCACCGTTGATCTTGATCATATGGACTACCTGGGGGATACCCGTGAGGCGATTGGCTTGGAAAAAGCAGGAATTTTTCGCAAGGACCGACCGGCTATTGTGGGTGATCCCGGGATACCGTCAAGCACTCTGAATCAGGCCGCCCGGATTGGTGCGGCGCTTTCCTTGCGGGATCGGGATTTTGGTTTTAGCTCTGGAGGGGGGCAATGGACCTATTGGGATCATCGCGGTCGACGGGGAGGACTTGCCTATCCGGCCTTACGCGGTGCAGTTCAGCTGGCCAATGCCAGTACTGTCATTGCAGCTCTGGATGCACTTGCCGATCGTTTGCCGGTATCGATGCAGGATATCCGGCGCGGCTTGATTGAAGTCGAACTGCCGGCCCGTTTCCAGGTGATACCGGGACGGCCAACGATCGTGCTGGATGTTTGCCATAATCCGCAAGCAGCACGGGTCCTGGCGATGAATTTGGATGGCATGCCTATCCATCAGAAAACCTGGGGTGTTTTCGCCATGCTGGCAGACAAGGACATCTCCGGTGTCGTGACGTGTCTCGAAAAACATATTGATAATTGGCTCATTTCCCCCTTACCCGGACCGCGTGGCATGGAAATCGGGGCATTGTCTTCCTTGCTTGGGCAGTGCGGCGTGGATAATCCGGTTGCTTTTGAAACCCCCGGGCAAGCTTTCCTTAGAGCCAAAGAGCAGGCCGGGGAAAATGATAGAATTATCGTCTTCGGTTCTTTTCTGACCGTTGCGAGCGTGATGCGCGTAATTGACAATGAGCGAAAACAACGCACAACTTGAGCTGAAAAAGCGTGCGCGACGGCGTCTGGTCGGAGCAACAGCGCTGGCCCTTCTGGCAGCGATCGTACTGCCGATGATCATGGATCAGACACCCAGACAGCAACCTCAGGAGGAGATCCAGATTCATATTCCGGCCCAGGATGCGGGATCCTTCACTTCCAGAATCCTGCCAGTCAAGCCCGGCACAGTACCAACACCGCTTCCTTCCGTACCGGCACCGTCCGAAAAACCTTCCGATCATGGTAAAAAAACCTCTGAAGCTGCGGATACTTCTCAGGCAAGGCTGGAAGCGGCTGGTGAAAAAACAAATGATCTTGCTCCGGAAGCCAAGCCGCAGCCAAAACCGATCAAATCCGAAGCCAATGGGATGGCTAAAAAAACCGAAGAGAAGCCTGTTCCTGCAGTTCCGGCTGGAGAGCAATGGGTGGTTCAATTGGGTGCCTATCAGGATCCGGCGAATGTCCGCAATCTGACGGCAAAATTGAAACAGCAAGGCTACAATTCTTATACGGAGTCGTTGTCCTCTGCAGAAGGTAAAGAGCGGACGCGTGTGCGTGCGGGGCCGTTCGCCAGCAAAGAGGCTGCAGAGAAAGCACGCGAGCGAATCAAACGTATTGGCGTTGATGGTGTTGTAGCCAAGAAGTAAGTTGCAGTGACGGTTTTTGATTACGCAGTCCTGGCGATTATTGCGGCTTCACTCCTGATGGGTGTCTGGCGCGGTTTTGTCAGTGAAGTTCTGGCATTGATTGCCTGGATTGCAGCGATTCTGGCAGCGAGGGCCTTTGCTCATTCGACAGCACCGATCCTTGCCGACTGGATTAAAGAACCCGCTTGGCAATATGTCGTAGCATTTGCGGCGATCGTCGTCGTGGTTCTGTTTGCAGTGGCATTGCTCAGGTATGCCGTCTCGAGGCTGCTGCGTGCGGTCGGACTTGGTCCGATCGATCGTTTTTTGGGTGCCATTTTCGGATTCATGCGTGGCATTCTGGTCGTCTGGTTGTGTGTGCTGCTCGGCGGGCTGACGGCATTGCCGCAGCAGACATGGTGGCGTGCAGCCTGGCTGGCTCCACCATTGGAAACGGCGGTACTGGCGGCAAGGCCATGGTTGCCGTCGGCACTGGCCAAGCGCATCAACTATAGGTGAATCATGTGCGGAATTCTTGGTGTCGTTGCAACGACACCGGTCAACCAACTTCTCTATGATGGCCTTCAGGTGCTTCAGCATCGGGGGCAGGATGCTGCAGGTATTGCCACAGCCGAAGGCGGGATTTTCCATATGCACAAGGCACCAGGGCTGGTGCGCGATGTTTTCCGTACGCGTCACATGCGGAATCTTCTGGGGAATTGGGGTATTGCGCATTGCCGTTATCCGACTGCGGGATCTGCTTCGAACAGCGCCGAGTCACAGCCTTTCTATGTCAACTCTCCATTCGGACTGATGTTGGCGCATAACGGCAACCTGACCAATGCTGAAGAACTGAAAAAAGAAATATTCCTGCAGGACTTGCGGCATATCAATACCAACTCGGATTCCGAGGTCCTGCTGAATGTTCTTGCACATGAGCTACAGGCGGCTGCGACACGATATCAACTCGATGCCGAGACAATTTTCCGGGCGGTTGCCGGTGTCTACCGGCGTGTGCGGGGTGCTTACGCCGTAGTCGCCATGATTTCCGGCTATGGCTTGCTCGCTTTTCGTGATCCTCATGGCATTCGACCGCTGATTGTTGGCCGTAACGTCACCTCTTCCGGAACCGAGTATCTGGTGGCATCCGAGAGTGTTGCGCTCGATACTCTTGGATTTCAGATCATGCGTGATGTTGCGCCAGGTGAAGCGATACTGATCGACATGAACGGACAATTTCACAGCATGGTTTGCGCCGAACAGAGCATGCATGCCCCGTGTATTTTTGAATTTGTCTATCTTGCCCGGCCAGACTCCCTCATTGACGGCATCTCCGTCTATGAGAGTCGCGTCAAAATGGGAGAGCATCTGGCAGAGAAAATTCGCCACACCCTTCCACATCTTGCGATTGATTCAGTCATACCTATTCCGGATTCGAGCCGCCCTTCTGCCATGCAGCTGGCCATGCGGCTGAATCTTCCTTATCGCGAAGGGTTCGTCAAGAACCGCTATATCGGACGAACCTTCATCATGCCCGGACAGGCACAGCGGAAGAAATCTGTGCGTCAGAAACTCAATACGATTGCCCAGGAATTCAAAGGGAAGAATGTCCTGCTTGTCGATGATTCAATCGTGCGGGGAACAACCAGCAAGGAAATCGTGCAGATGGCCCGTTTTGCCGGAGCTCGAAAAGTGTATTTCGCCTCGGCAGCGCCGCCGGTTCGTTTTCCGAATGTGTACGGCATCGATATGCCTTCACGCCACGAACTGATTGCCAATGACCGTAGTGATGAGGAGATCTGTCGTGAAATTGGTGCTGATGGGCTGATTTACCAGGACCTTGACGCTCTCAAGGCAGCGGTGCATTCTCTCAATCCTTCAATTTCTGTTTTTGAGACCTCCTGTTTTGACGGCTGTTATGTGACGGGAGATGTCAGCAGTGACTACCTCGACAGTGTCGAGAACAAACGTAGCGATAGTAAACTTTCTGCCGAGGACAGTGATTCTGCTCAACTTGACCTTAATCTGGTCATAGCCGATTGACAGTATGACATTGCAGATGTAATTTCGTAACTGCGCCGATTTGAGTGTCAGCTTGCGGGCGCTTGACAAATACAGCTAAAGCGGGAGAAACCCGATCGCTCTGCTGTATCGGGTTTTGTTTTTTGAGGAATGTGCATGGACAAGGAATTCGAGCTGGACACTCTGGCAGTAAGGGCAGGAATTCAACGCAGCCAATTCAGGGAACATGCCGAGGCGCTTTACCTGACGTCGAGTTTCATGTTCGACAGCGCTGCACAGGCCGCTGCCTGTTTTGCTGGAGAGGAGGAGGGGTTCATCTATGCCCGCTTCTCGAATCCGACCGTCAGCATGTTGCAGGAGAGATTGGCGGCACTCGAGGGTGCTGAAGCTTGCGTGATGACAGCAAGTGGTATGTCTGCGATCTTGTCGACGGTGTTGTCCTTTATGAAAGCGGGGGAACACATTGTTGCGTCACATAGTATTTTTGGCGCCACACAGCAATTGTTCGCAGGCATTCTGTCAAAATTTTCCATTGACACCACTTTTGTTGCCTCTGGCACTACAGCCGCTTTCAAAGCGGCGCTGCAGCCACAGACACGAATGATTTTTATTGAAACGCCCTCCAATCCTTTGACTGAGGTATTCGATATTGCAGGATTGGCGGCTGTGGCTCAGGAAGCCGGTGTTTTGCTGGTGGTCGATAATTGTTTCTGTTCGCCTGCCTTGCAACGTCCGTTGGATCTCGGTGCGGATCTGGTGATTCATTCCGCAACAAAATATCTTGACGGACAAGGGCGTGTTCTTGGTGGTGCCGTGGTTGGCCGCAAGGCATTGACGGATGAGGTTTTCAAATTTCTGAGGACCGCTGGCCCCGCTATTTCTCCATTCAATGCCTGGGTGATCCTGAAGGGACTTGAAACTTTGCGCATTCGCATGGAATCACAATCTGCAACCGCTCTCGAACTTGCGCGTTGGCTCGAGGAACAGCCGACGGTGGCGCGCGTGTTCTATCCTGGCCTATCTTCGCATCCGCAGCATGTTTTGGCCATGCGCCAGCAGAAGACGGGCGGCGCGATCGTCTCGTTCGAAGTGAAGGGTTCCCGCGCTGAGGCCTGGAAGGTCATCGATGCAACACGTCTGATCTCGATCACGGCGAATCTGGGAGATACCAAGAGCACCATTACCCACCCAGCCAGCACGACACATGGGCGTATCCCGGAAGCAGATCGAAACAGAGCGGGCATTCGGGAATCTTTATTGCGCGTGGCCGTCGGTCTGGAATCAGTGAGAGATCTCCAGGCCGATCTTGAGCGGGGGTTATCGAGCCTTTCATGATTCATAAAGCAACAATCGTCCATCAACCGGCTTGCGAATAAACATGGAAGCTTTCTTTGTTTCCTCCGGCATTATTATCCTTGCTGAAATCGGCGACAAAACCCAACTCCTCGCCTTCATTCTCGCTGCACGCTTCAAGAAACCTGTGCCGATTGTCATCGGTATTCTGGTGGCCACACTCATCAATCATGGCCTTGCCGGCGCCCTTGGTGCATGGATTACCACGACGGTCAGCCCTGCCACCCTTCGTTGGGTATTGGGTTTTTCCTTTGTCGGCATGGCGATCTGGACAATGATTCCGGACAGGATTGAAGAAGAGGAAACCAGGATTTCCAGGAAATTCGGTGTGTTTGGCGCAACATTGTTCACCTTCTTCCTGGCCGAGATGGGTGACAAGACCCAGATCGCGACGGTTGCTCTGGCTGCGCATTACGGCGCGCCACTGCCTGTGGTTTCTGGAACGACACTTGGGATGCTGATTGCCGATGTGCCGGCCGTCTTTGCAGGCAACAAGCTGGCCTCAAAGATACCGATGAAGTGGGTGCACTCAACTGCTGCGGTGATCTTCCTGCTTTTCGGAGTCGCAACGCTCTTCAGTATCTGATGCGGATGCACAATGACAAACGGCAATCCTCGTCATGCAACTCCACCGGGCGGTTCTATGCAAATGCGTCACGCCTCGGGCCAGTCACGGAGGCGGCAGCCTGTCCCGTCGCAGGCGAGATAACCGCCCTGTTTGTACCAGTCGGGAAGAACCCAGCGTTCACAGGCAATGCCATTATTTTCAAGACAGTGGTGGGCCGGCAGATGCGTATGTCCATGGATGATTTGTGTACAGCTGGATAAAGTCAGCTGTTGTAACACGGCGCCAGAATTGACATCCATGATATGTATAGGCTTGGCGTCTTTTTGCGCTTCGCTCTCGCGTCGAATAGTCTCGATTTCTGCCTTACGTATGCCGAGCGGCTGACCGAGAAAGTCTTGCTGCCACGAAGGGGATCTGACCATGGCACGAAAATCCTGATAACTTGTGTCATCCGTACACAGGGTGTCGCCATGCGTCAGTAGCGTCCGGCTTCCGTTTATCTGGATAATCGCCGGATCATCAAGACACGTCAGCCCAGCCTCGCTGGCAAATGTCCTGCCAATCAGGAAGTCGCGATTACCGGCCATGAAGAAAACGTCGGTGCCGGAATCAGACAGTTCCCTCAGAGCATGACAGATTTTTCTATTGAAGGGGTCGGACAGATCATCGTCACCTGCCCAGTATTCAAACAGATCACCCAGGACATAAAGCGCATTGGCTTGACGTGCCGGTCCGGACAGAAAGTCCTCGAAACTCCTGACGATCCAGGACCGGCTTGGACAAAGGTGCAGGTCGGAGATGAAAAGGGTGAGCATCACCGACCGGGAGGCTAGACGATTTCTGTTTTCAATATCATGACATCGTCGAGCGGAACATCCTTGTGCCAGCCCTTGGTGATAGTACGGGCAACCTTGATTTTGTCTACAACATCCATGCCTTCAACCACCTTGCCGAACACGCAGTATCCCCATCCCTCCTCATTTTGTGCCGAATGGTCGAGGAAGGGGTTGTCTTTGACGTTGATGAAAAACTGTGAAGTCGCTGAGTGAGGATCGCTGGCGCGTGCCATTGCTACGGTATAGCACTCGTTTTTCAAGCCGGCTTTCAGACCGATGTCCGCTTCATTCTTGATCGGCTTTCTGGTGGTTTTCTGTCTCATGTTCGGATCGAAACCGCCACCCTGAATCATGAAATCATTGATGACTCGATGGAAAAGGGTGTCGTTGTAATAACCCGATTCAACGTATTCGAGGAAGTTCCTGACTGTCTCTGGCGTCTTGTCTGCAGCAAGTTCAATGACGATCGTTCCAAGATTGGTGTGCAGTTTGACCATGTGTCTTCTCCTGTTACTTTTTGGGGGTCGATTCGGATAGCAGCCGGACCGATTTGATCGTCACCGGTTCCAGGGGCATGTCCATCCTGTTCCTCTTCACTTTGGAAATCTTATATACGATATCCATGCCGCGAATCACCTTGCCGAAAACGGCATACCCCCAACCGTCCTGACCCGGATAATCGAGGAAGTGGTTGTCGGCGACACTGATGAAAAACTGGGCTGCGGCTGAATGCGGATCGGATGTGCGTGCCATAGCGACGGAGCCATTGACATTTCTGAGTCCGTTCTTTGCTTCGTTCTCGATTGCCTGGCGTGTGGGTTTCTCTCGCATGTCAGACCCGTAGCCGCCCCCCTGAATCATGAAGCCGTCAATGACACGATGAAAGATTGTCCCGTTGTAAAACCCGTCTTTGGTGTATTGCAGGAAATTGGCAACAGTCCTGGGCGCTTTCTCGGCCTCAAGTTCGATGACGATGTTTCCCATGTTCGTTTCCATCTCGACAACCGGGTTGGCGGCAAAGCCGGTCAGGCACCAAAGAAGGCTCGTAGCCATCAAAAATAATTTATTCATTTGCTCAATCCCAATGTCGATTATGTGCCACCTTCATACACGATTTTCCAGGCGCCACTTTCCTTGATCCAGTACTGCCGCTTTTCCATCTGGTTGTTCAGGTTGTTGCTCTGATAATCCTGATCGAAAGTCACAACGACCATTTCGTCCTTGCCTGGATTGCGGAACATGCTGATGTTGTTGGTGGTCACCTTGATCCATTGCTTGCCGGCGTTGACTTGCCGTTTTTGAGAAGCCCATTGGTTGAAGTTCTGGTTGCCCGACTGGAAATGTGCTGAGTAGTGGCTCAGATACTTTCCAGGATCCAGACTCTCCCAATCCTTGCGCCATGCGTTAATGGCGTCGAGCAGATTCTTTCGTTCGGCATGCCAGTCGTCAAGTGACAGCCATTCGATGCTGTTGGAAATGATGACAGGAGTCATGCCAATTTGCAGATTTTTTGAAAGGGCGTCCAGATCCTGGTTTGCCAGGACAACGCAGCCATCCGAAGCTTTCGGTGGTCTCGAAAATGTATTCGATGGCGTCCCGTGTAACCAGATACCATGCCCATTGCGCCCTTGGCGCTTGTCCCACTCGTTCGGATAATTGATGGGAAATGCACCATTGCCATAAAAATCCCCCAGTTTTTGGCGCGGCAGGCTTGCTGTGACGTAATAGACTCCAACGGGGGTTTTTTTGTCTCCTTCCCGGACTTTCTCGGCTCCCGCCTTGCCATGGGAAATGTAGTAATCCGCAACAAACTGCGGTTGTCCTCCTGCGTTGCGGTAGAGATAGAGGCGGGCCTTTTGTGTATCGACAACAACGGCAAATTTTTGCTCGGGTTGCAATTGCAAGAGATAGCGTGGGATCGTGTCGGCTGGAGGCTTCTGACGATAAGCCTTCAAGCGGGCAATGGCTTCCTCGCGCAAATCTTCCAGCTTGTCTGGTGGTGCATTGGTGGCATTACCAAAAGTCTTGAGTTCGCGCGAGCGGGCAAGTAGAAGATCGCCCTTGACCAGATAGCCCAAACGAAAATTCGGGAATGTCTTGATCAATCGTTCGGACAGGGAAAGCGCCTCGTCCAGCCGGTTTTCCTCGATCAGGGTGAAGGTTTCCGCCAGGATGGGTTCCGGACCTGAATCAGAAAAAACTTGCCCCGAGGGGGCTGCAAAAACCTGTCCTGGAAGAATCAGGAAAAAACCTAACGCAATGCATGAGGCTCGAAAGAAACGCATCAGTTGGTGATCCGTTCCTGCTGGATCAGCCATCTGCTGTCATAGCGCTTCAAGACAAGGGTTTTGTTTGTAGCGGTTTTCAGCTTTCCAGACTGATAGAACTGCCTGAATCTGGCCGTAGCCTGGTCACCCTCAACGGAAATCTGGATGTTCTGAAGAGTCACCTGGATGTTTTTGGGTTTGCTGATTCGACTGTCGCGCTCTGCCTCCCAGGCTTTGCGGGGTTTGTCTCCTGGGGTCCTGAAATCCGGAGCGTATGCAGTCAGATAGGATTTGACATCTTTTCTCGACCAGGCAGATGCCCAATCGCGGACGGCTTTTTCAACATCGGCTTCTCGTGCATCATTTTTTTCCATGGCCTTGTCGGACCCCGGCTGTATTTTTGCATCAGCCGCTCTGGAGTTTGGTTCCGGTTCGGGTTTGTTCGCTGGAACAACCGGTTCTGCCTTGGCGGTGCTCGAGGATGATGAAGGATCGGTTCTGGTCGCCACGGCTGAAGTGGTCCGGGCCCTGGTGTCCGCAGAGCCTCGAGCCAATTTGCTGGGGGGTACGGAGACGCTCATCAGGTCGCGGATCAAGGCCAGCTTGGATTGGGCGCTGGTGTTGGATGAGTCGATTTGCAGGGCTTTGTCGTAGGCTTGACTGGCCATGCGCGCGTAGATATCTCCGAGATTTTCATGGGCTGTTGCGTAGGAGGGGTGAGTACGGATCGCCATCTCCAGTGCATTTTTGGCTTTCTCGTATTGTTTTTGCTGGGCATACAACACAGCCAGATTGTTATAGGGCTCCGGGAGTTCGGGATAATCTTCCGTTAGCTTTGTGAATACCGCAATCGCCTCGTTATAGCGATTCATTTCGGTCAGGATCAGACCTTTCAGAAAGCGAGCCTGGGCATCTTTGGGCTTGCCTGCAAGAATCTGATCCGTCTTCTCGAGTGCGGGGCCGAACTGCCCTTGCTTCAGGAGGTGATGAGCGTCATCCAGGGCGTCGGCACGAGCGGCCAATGCCGAGAGAGCAAGAAGAAGCACACCAATCCAGCAAGCCAGTGTGCGCAGGAAACGATCCGGGTGATGGAATGTCATTATGTTATACTTTTTCGCATAGACGTTTGAATAAATTAGCATTCTATCAAGAACGTCTCCCGGGAAACAAGAATCCCCTCTTCCTTCAGCACCTTCATTTTTGTTCGATGCTAAAAATCTTTAATACTTTGTCGCGCTCAAAGCAGGAATTTGTTCCAATTCAACCGGGCCATGTTCGCATGTATGTTTGCGGCATGACGGTATACGACTACTGCCATCTGGGACACGCTCGGGTGCTTGTGGTATTCGATATGGTGGTCCGCTGGTTGCGCACCACCGGTTTTCAAGTGACTTATGTCCGAAACATTACCGATATTGATGACAAAATCATCAAGCGGGCAAAAGAAAATAACGAAACAATACAATCTCTTACTGATCGTTATATTTCTTTCATGAAAGAGGATGCCGCACATCTCGGGGTCCAGGAACCGGACCATGAACCCCGGGCAACTCAGTATATACCGGCCATGCAGCATCTGATTTCCATGCTGGAGAAAAATGGCTACGCCTACAAGGCAGCCAATGCCGATGTGTGCTATAGCGTGCGGAAGTTCGCGAATTACGGGCGTCTTTCCGGAAAGTCGCTGGAAGATTTACGGGCAGGCGAGCGTGTCGAGATAAGGGAAGGCAAACACGATCCATTGGATTTCGTGCTTTGGAAACATACCAAGGAAAGTGAACCCGTCGAGGTTAAATGGGATTCTCCCTGGGGTAGCGGGCGGCCTGGATGGCATATCGAGTGTTCTGCCATGAGTTCAGAGCTTCTTGGACCACATTTTGATATTCATGGGGGTGGGCAGGATCTGCAATTCCCTCACCATGAGAACGAGATTGCGCAAAGCGAAGGAGCCCACGGCAAGACCTTTGTCAATTACTGGATGCACAATGGTTTTGTCCGGGTCGATAACGAAAAGATGTCGAAATCACTCGACAATTTTTTTACTATTCGCGAAGTGCTCAAGCAATACGATCCTGAAGTCGTTCGCTTTTTCATTTTACGAGCGCATTACCGCAGCCCCCTCAATTATTCCGATACCCACCTTGCCGATGCACGGAATGCCTTGACCCGGCTGTATACCGCGCTCAAGGGATTGGTGATCGAGGATGCCTCTGTCGACTGGAATGAACCGCATGCGATGCGATTTCGGGAGGCCATGGACGATGACTTCAATACTCCGGAGGCGATCGCCGTTTTGTTTGAACTGGCCGGAGAAGTAAACCGTCACGCATCACTTGCTGCCGCTCGTCAGTTGAAGGGTTTGGCCGGTGCCCTCGGAATACTCGGCCAAGATCCTGCAGCGTACTTGCAAGGCGGGGCAAACGTGTATCAACACGGGGATGCTGCAGGGATCGAAGCCAGGATACAGGCTCGCGCTTCTGCAAAACAATCAAAAAACTATGTCGAAGCCGATCGGATCCGCTCCGAACTGTTGTCAGACGGAATCGTTCTCGAGGACAAGCCAGGCGGTGCCACCGAGTGGCGCCGCGCCTGATTCAACGTCGAAGCGGTTAGTGCAGGAACTGCCCGCCCTTGCCGATGATTGAAAGGTCCACGTAGTCGGATCCTGTTCGCTTGGTGCTGCTGAAATCAATGAGATAACCACCAAGATCGAGGTTGTGCATTGATTCAAGAGCGCTGACGAGCTTTTCCCGCGAGGGATCTTTACCTGCGCGCTGCAATGCTTCCGCAAAAACCTTGGCATTGATATATCCCTCGAGGCTGTTATAGGAGATGTCTTTGCTGTTGGCTTTTTGTGCAGCATTCAGGAACTCTTTGGCAATGGGCAAGCTGCCGCGAAATGGTGAGGGCGTAACCTGCGAGATGACAATCCCATGGGAGTTTTCACCGAGATCGGCAACCAGCGTTTCGGCGCTGATGACAGAAATGCCAAAAAATTGTGTCGGTGCGCCGGTCTTGAGGTAGGCCTTTATGAAGGCGGTGGTCGGTTTGCCTGCCGTAATCAGAATGATCACTGTCGGCTGGAGCTTGGCAACTTTCTCCGCGACGGGACCCAGTGCATCGAGTTTGCTCACATCGAATGGCTGCTCGATGACCGGATTGACTCTTTGTCGCTCGAATGCAATTTTAGCTGATTGCATTCCCGCCTTGCCAAAGGGGTCGTCCTCGTAGACAACGGCGATATTGCTCACTCCGGTCGTCTTGAGCTGGATCAGCATTTTTTCAATCTCATTGGCATAGGAGGCGCGGGTATGGAAGATGAGTCCCATGTTCGATCCGCGTATGACTTCCGTGCCAGACACGGCGCCAATAACGGGGATATGATGCGCGTTGATCATCGGCATGGAGGCCATGATGCTTCCTGTCCCGACGTAACCAAAAAAAGCAAAAACCTTGTCTTTTTCAAGAAGCATTTTGGTATTTGCTGCACCCAGCTTCGCATCGAACTTGTCGTCATAGGAAACCAACTGGATTTTCCTGCCGTAGATGCCACCTTTTGCATTCAATGCATCAAAAAATATCTGTGCTCCGGCTCGATACTGAAGAGCCGGACCTGCGCTGGGGCCGCTGAATACACCCGTCTGGCCAATCGTCACCGAGTTGGCGGTGACTCCTGGATCGGCGGCCCAAACGGGGAAGCCCGCAATGAATGAAGTCCAGACAAGGATTTTTCTGATATTGAGCCAGTTCATTTTCAATCCTTTCAAGAGATGCCCGCGACCGGAGAAAGGATCGTGGGCAATTTCAATCAGATCAAAGGTACCTGAAAAAACTGATTCAACCCAAGCATTTGGTTTTACGAGAGGATGCTTGGATTCCTGAGTATCTTACAGAATTAATTGATAAATTCCGTGATAAACCACATGGGCCGCATGGGTATGAAGGATGCTACAAACGGCAAGACGGTGGATGAAGTTCCTTCGCTAGCGTAAAAACATGCCGCCCTTGCTGATGATTGAAAGGTCAACAAAATTCGAGCCGCTACGCTTTCCTGGCGCGAAATCGATCACCAATCCCCCTGCATCGAAGTTCCGTAATGATTCAAGACTGGAAACGAATTTTTCGCGCGTAAGATCCCTTCCTGTGCGCCTGAGTGCTTCAGCAAATATCCGGGCTGCCATGTACCCTTCAAAGGAGGTATATGAAATTCCCGGAATTTTCTTTTTTTCCAGAAGCTGCTGATAGTCCCGTACCACGGGATTACTGGCGCGCCAGGGTGATGGCATCACTTGAGCGATGACGATGCCGTGTGCTCCGCTGCCAAGTTCCTTTACCAGTTGACCGCTACTCACGACGGAAAGGCAGAAATATTGCGGAGTCTGGCCAGTTTTCTGGAAGGCGCTGATGAAACCGATTGCTCCTTTACCGGCAGCGATGACGATAATCGCAGCAGGATGTGCTGCGGCAACGATTTGAATTGCCTTGCCCACATTTACACTTGGCGATATGTCTATCGCACCAATGGCAACCGGCTTGATGTTTCGCCTTTTCATGGCCTTTTCCGCAACCAGTAGCCCGGCTTTGCCAAATGCGTCATTCTGATGGATGACGGCAATGTCGTGCACACCTGTCGAGACAAGTTGCTCCACCATTTTTTCGGCCTCTTCCCCGTAAGAGGCGCGGATATGAAAGAGATAACGATTTGTGTTGTCTCTCAGATCGTCTGCACCCGTATAAGGAGCAAATAGCGGGACTTTTCGGGAAGTGATCATGGGTGCGGTTGCCAGCACAATCCCGGTGCCGAATTGACCGAAAACAGCAAAAACTCCGTTTTGGTCAAGAAGCCGCCCAGTATTGCTGATAGCCCGCTTGACATCATAGCCATCATCAAGAGAAACAAGTTTGATTTTGCGACCATGAACGCCACCGGTACTATTGAGCCGATCAAAATACAGATTTGCGCCTGCCGTATATTCCCTGCCAAGATCGGCGAGGGCGCCGGTAAAAGGAATCGACTGGCCTATGACTATCTCGTTGGTCACGCCCGTCTCGGCCTGGGCAATGACAGACAGGAAGGAAAAAGATATAAATGAAACGAGGCGTATCCGGGCTGAGCAGGCCGACATGTTTTCCTCCTTTACAGGGCTTCCATCCTTTCAGGAACGCTAGCGAACAATTTGATCTCACGCTGTCATCATAATGACAATCAGGTCAAATAATCCTGTTTGAACAGTGGAACCCATGGCTAGAACGCAGCTTGTCTCCGATAATGAAGAAGATACCTGGGCAACTTGAAGTCACCGACCATGACCGCGGTCGCGTCGGCCTGACCTACGTCTATCCGGTTGTCTCACGCCGGGCCGGTGGTGTGTCGATCGGTATCAATCTGAATCCGAACAATGCGTGCAACTGGCATTGCGTCTACTGCCAGGTGCCTGACCTCAAACGCGGTGCGGCACCGCCAATCGATCTGCATCTTCTTGAAAGTGAGCTGGGTGGCTTCATTCGGGAATTGCAGCAAGGTGAGTTCATGCAGACGAAGGTGCCGGATGGGGTGCGGCAGATTGTCGATGTCGCCTTCTCGGGAAACGGCGAACCAACCTCTTCGCATCAATTTGCGCAGGTCATCGAATGTGCCGGGAATGTCATGCGCGAAACCGGGTTGCAGGGCGAGGTGCCCTTGCGCCTCATCACCAACGGCAGCCTGTTGGCGCAAGCCCCGGTGCAGGAGGGGATCGCTCTGTTGGGACAGCTAGGGGGAGAGGTGTGGTTCAAGGTTGATGCAGGTACGGCACAAGGGATGCGCCGCATCAATTCTGTCGAACTCTCTCCTGTGCTGGTTGAAGCCAATTTGCGCCGCTGTACGCAACTTTGCCGCACCTGGGTGCAGACCTGTCTTTTCGCCTGGGATGGCTGCGGGCCGGATGATGCGGAGTTGAAGGCCTACACGGATCTGCTCTTGAGGGTTGGTGCCGCCAATCTGGCCGGCGTGCATCTTTACGGATTGGCGCGCCCTTCGATGCAGGAGTCTGCGTCGAGGCTGGCCAGTCTGCCTGTTGAGCAGATGGAAGGAATCGCCGAGCGGCTGCGTGCTCAGGGGCTGCTGGTGAAGGTGAGCCCCTGAGCCGCTGGGGTATTTATTTTTTTGCCTTTGACCTGGCGGCCTTTTTCAGCGTCCTGAATAATTCCGGCTCGCTGGACTTCAGGTATTCCACAACTTCCCAATCGTCACGCTTGATCTTGCTGATATCGATCTGCTCGACGTGGACGAGACGCAGAAGCTGTTGAACCGGGCGGGGCATGTTGCGACCGCTTTCGTAGCGCGACCCGCCACTTTGGGTTACGCCCAGTCTTCCCCAGAATTGCTGTTGATTGAGGCCAAGCTTGCGACGGATTTCGCGTGCGTCGATCGATTCATTTTTCATTATGTGTAGTCCTGTCAAAATTGGAACAGTGAGCCGAAATCCGGTACGGGAACCTGAAGATTCCCTTACCGGGACATTACAGAGCATGGTTAAGGCAGCGCCAGGTCCCTGGTAACAATGATCGGAACATGATGGTACCGGCTGGAAATCCCAATCCGGCGTCCCGGTTCCCTGGGCCCTTGAATGCGGTGGATTTTCATCCGGATTTCCGTCTGATGGCTGCTTAGCCTGCGACCTTTAATGACTCCTTGAGTATAGGGATTATTCTTTCAACATACAAGGTCAGACATGTTGCCTGTTTTTCCGAAATGGGTTTTTGTGCCTGACAGACTGGATGTCGTCATGGAATTCAAGAGAGCGTCAAGAGCTTCGGGTGGAGCATCAGAAATAAGTTAAAATCAACCGATATTCAACGCACTAGACTTGATTTTTCTCCATGGCACTTATCGTTCAGAAGTATGGTGGTACCTCCGTCGGATCGCCCGATCGGATCAAGAATGTCGCAAAGCGTGTCGCGAGCTGGCGGGCCAGGGGGGACCAGGTGGTCGTGGTCGTCTCGGCAATGAGTGGAGAGACAAACCGCCTCATCTCCCTGGCCAAGGAGGTACAGGCAAATCCGGATTCGCGCGAACTTGACGTCATCGCTTCCACGGGTGAGCAGGTAACGATCGGCCTGCTGTCGATGGCACTGATGAACATGGGCATCAAGGCGCGCAGCTATACGGGCGGCCAGGTACGTGTTTTGACGGACAGTGCCTTCAACAAGGCGCGCATCATCAGCATCGATGACAGCCATTTGCGGCGCGATCTGGATGATGGTTATGTACTGGTGGTGGCCGGCTTTCAGGGAGTGGATGATTGGGGCAACATCACGACGCTCGGACGTGGCGGTTCGGACACCTCTGCCGTAGCAATTGCCGCTGCGTTGAAAGCCGATGAGTGCCAGATTTATACCGATGTCGATGGGGTCTATACCACCGATCCGCGCATCGTTCCGGAAGCACGCCGCCTGGAAGCCATCACTTTCGAGGAAATGATGGAGATGGCCAGCCTCGGTTCCAAGGTGCTGCAGATCCGCTCGGTCGAATTCGCCGGAAAATTCAAGGTCAAGCTGCGTGTCCTCTCCAGTCTGGATGAACTGGGCAAGGAGGGCCCGGGAACGCTCATTACATTCGAGGAAGACATCATGATGGAACAACCCACGATTTCCGGTATCGCTTTCAATCGCGACGAAGCGAAGCTGACTGTTCTGGGCGTGCCGGACAAGCCAGGCATTGCCTACCAGATTCTCGGGCCGGTTGCCGAAGCCAATATCGACGTTGACATGATTATCCAGAACGTTGGTTTTGATGGAACGACGGATTTTTCTTTCACTGTTCCACGCGGTGATTATGCCAGGACGACCTCTATCCTCGAGCAGATCAAGGGACACATCGGTGCGCGTGAGATCACCGGCGACAACAAGATCGCCAAGGTCTCCGTTGTCGGCGTAGGCATGCGCTCGCACGTCGGGATTGCCAGCAAGATGTTCCGCACCCTTGCCGAGGAGGGGATCAACATCCAGATGATTTCCACTTCAGAGATAAAAATTTCGGTTGTGATCGACGAAAAATATCTTGAGCTTGCCGTTCGTATCCTGCACAAGGCTTTTGGGCTCGAACAGGCACCGATGTAGCCAATCATTCGCGGCATCATCTGCCCGGCTTTTTACCCGGTGGATGGATATGCCGGGTATTTCCCTGCGGGAAACCGTGTGCGCATGCACCTCGAGCCGGGAAAGATGTTTCCGGCCGCGAGGGACTTCGCTCCGTGACGTATTTTGCAAGTTGAGGAACAATGATGGACGAGGCAACGGAAGTTTCACGCCGACGATTTCTTGCCGCTACGACCGGCCTGACCCTGACTGCGGCGCTGCCGCGTCAGCTTCTGGCGGCTCAGGCCGGGAAGGAGGCGAACGGACCAGGCTGGCGCCAGTTCGGAATCTCCACGCAGATTGAAATTCTCCGGCAGGAAGGCGTTACGCGTGTCTGGCTGCCGCTGCCTTCCTTCGAACAAAGTGACTGGATCCGACCATTGACTCATCAATGGCAGGGTAATGCCAGTGTGATGCGGGTGGAGACAGAGGCCGTCTGGGGTGCTGCGATGCTGTATGCCGAGTGGCCAGCCAGCGAGGTGGCGCCGCGGCTCGAACTGACAAGCCGCGTGGCGACACGGGATCGGGCAATCGATCTTTCTGCGCCACGAAAGGGCATCGTACTTGAACGCGCACAGCGTTTGCTCTACACGCGTCCGACAAAGCTGCTACCCATTGACGGCATTGTGCGCCAGACCGCCATCGAAATTATCAAGGGCGCGAAAACCGATGTGGAAAAGGCCCGCTGTATCTATGACTGGATCTGCGAGAACACTCTGCGTGATCCGAAGGTTGCAGGATGCGGTACGGGCGACATTACCGCCATGCTGGTGACGGGCAATCTGTCGGGCAAATGCGCCGATCTGAATGCGCTGTATGTCGGGCTGGCGCGGGCTGCCGGATTGCCGGCGCGTGACGTGTATGGAATCCGTGTTGCCGATTCACGCCAGGGCTTCAGAAGTCTGGGCAAGAGCGGCGACATCAGCAAGGCGCAGCACTGCCGTGCGGAAGTCTGGCTGTCCGGCTTTGGCTGGGTGCCGGTCGATCCGGCCGATGTGCGCAAGGTGGTGCTTGAAGAAAAACCGGGCCTCTCCCTGCAGGATGACATTGTGGTGGCCGCCCGCCACAAGCTGTTTGGCGGCTGGGAGATGAACTGGATCGGATACAACTTCGCTCATGATGTCGTGTTGCCGTACTCATCCGGGGCGCAACTGCCGTTTCTCATGTATCCGCAGGCCGAAACCGTCAGGGGGCGTCTTGACAGCCTCGATCCGGAGCATTTTCGCTATCGGATCACTTCGAAGGAGATCGCCGCTGTATGATCGGTCGTTGCTGCCGGTTGCATCGATCGCGGCAAGATCGTGCCGATCAGTATGCTGGCTGTCATTTTCCGAACCTGATCATTCATCCAGGAGATTCATGAATACTGTGTCGATCTGCGCTGTCGTCCTGGTTGCCGGGCTGACGGCGTGTGCCAGCGCCGGGAATCGTGGTGGAGTGAGCGCCGCACACGCCGTGCTTGCCCCTACGCAGGGACAGGTCACGGCGGGCCGTGTCGAGTTCCTTCAGGTCGAGAAGGGCCTTGAGGTGCGTGCACGCGTCTCCGGTCTGTCGCCGGGTGGCCATGGCTTTCACATACACGAACAGGCCGATTGCAGCGCGCCCGATGCCATGGGTGCCGGGGTTCACTTCGATGCCGATCCGCAACCCGACGGCTATATTCGTCCGGGCAGCCGGCCGCATGGTCATCCGCTTGGCGGGAGGGCGCATCATATCGGCGATCTGCCCATGCTCGAGGTGAATGAACAGGGCAGTGCCCAATTGGCCGCCGTCCTGCCAGGACTGACTTTACAGGGTGCGCAAGGGATCCTCGGGCGCAGTGTTGTCGTGCATGCTGCGCCGGATGATTATACGACCCAGCCCACCGGCAATTCCGGCGCAGCCATCGCCTGTGCGGTGATTGTTGCAAACTGATCTGCCGGACGCGCGGCGGATCAGGCTTTCAGCGCATCGTTCAGATGCGGGGCGATGAGCTGGATCAGCTGGGCGAAGATCTTCGGATTACCGCCGACAATATTGCCGGTTTCCAGATAGCTTCCTTCTCCCCGGAGATCACCGACGAGCCCGCCGGCTTCTTGCACGATCAGCGCACCGGCTGCCATGTCCCACGGTGCGAGACCGAGCTCCCAGAAACCGTCGGTGCGCCCGGCGGCCATCCAGGCCAGATCAAGTGCTGCCGCGCCCGGACGACGGATACCCGCCGTCCGGTGCATGATGTCGCGCATCATGCCGATATAGGCTTCGGCATGGTCCATGTAGCGGAAGGGGAAGCCGGTGCCGATCAGGGTCTCGTTGAGTTTTGCGCGTTTGCTGACGCGAATGCGCCGTTCGTTAAGGTAGGCGCCGCCGCCCTTGCTGGCGGTGAAGAGCTCGTTGCGATTCGGATCGTAGATCACCGCATGCTGGAGCACGCCCTTGTGCTGCTGGGCGATCGAGATGCAGTAATGCGGGCAGCCATGGAAGTAATTGATGGTGCCGTCGAGCGGATCGATGATCCAGACGTATTCGGAGTCGCCGGAAGCCCCCGATTCCTCTGCTAGAATCGCCTGATCCGGATACGCCTCCTTCAGCACTCCGATGATGGCGACTTCGGCCGCTTTGTCGACTTCCGTGACGAAATCCTTGTCGTCCTTTGCACTGACCTTGACCAGATCGATGTCGCGTGCGGCGCGGTTGATGATGCCGCCGGCACGACGTGCGGCTTTGATGGCGATGTTGAGTGTCGGGTGCATGGCGGTTTGCAGGAAGAATGAACAGGCTGCCGATGGATGGCAAACGAGCTGGCATTGTATATGAACCCCTCCCTCCTTGGACGCGTGCGCATCGTCCTTTCGCATACCAGTCATCCCGGTAACATCGGTGCCGCTGCGCGCGCCATGAAGACGATGGGGCTCAGGCAGCTCTGGCTGGTCAATCCCTGCACTGATCCGGATGCGGTGGCACAAGCACGGTCGTCGAACGCGCGTGAACTGCTCGAAACCGCCATCATCTGTCATTCACTTGAAGAGGCGTTGAGCGGCACCGTGTTTGCCGCGGCCATGACGGCACGTCGGCGCACGCTCGCCGCACCGCCACGCTGGGTGCGTGATGCGGCTCCCGTCCTGATCGATGCCAGCACTCAGGGCGATGTTGCGCTGGTCTTTGGCAATGAGACTGCCGGGCTCTCCAATGAAGAGATGGCCCTGTGTCATCTGCCGGTGATGATTCCGGCCAATCCCGAGTATTCCTCGCTCAACCTTGGTGCCGCGGTACAGGTGGTGAGTTATGAATTGCGCCTTGCCGCCTTGCAGGCGGGCGAGCCGCCGATGCCGGCCAATCCGCTGGCGAGCTTTGACGAGATTCGTCAGCTCTTCGCACATTTCGAAGCTGCCTGTCTGTACAGCGGCTTTCTCGACCCGGCGCATCCCAAACGTCTGATGCCCCGCCTGCAACGCATGCTCAACCGCATCGTGCTGGAGCGCGATGAAGTCAGTCTGCTGCGCGGCATGCTGAAAACCTTCATGAAAAAACCCGATCATAAAATTGACTAAAACTTGGGGTTTTGTCACATTTGAAGCATTTCTGATGGAACGCCACTCATATGTTCGACCGTTTGCGTGAAGACATCGCCAGCGTATTCGCCCGCGACCCGGCAGCCCGCAACACCTGGGAAGTGCTGACCTGCTATCCGGGTTTGCATGCCGTGATCTTTCATCGCCTGTCCCACTGGCTGTGGCGCCACCGGCTGAAGTGGCTGGCGCGTCTTAATTCCCAGTTCGCCCGCTGGCTGACCGGCATCGAAATTCATCCTGGCGCCACCATCGGCCGTCGCTTTTTCATCGATCACGGCATGGGCGTGGTGATCGGTGAGACAGCGGTGATTGGAGATGACTGCACGCTCTATCATGGCGTTACCCTTGGCGGTACTTCGTGGAACAAGGGCAAGCGTCATCCGACCCTGGAGCGGGGTGTCGTCATCGGCGCGGGTGCCCAAGTCCTGGGCCCGATCACCATGGGGGAGGGGGCCAAGGTGGGTTCCAATGCCGTGGTGGTCCGGGATGTGCCTGCCCATGCCACCGCCGTGGGTATCCCGGCGCGTATCATCGAAACCGAGAACCACAACGAGATTGCGCGGGAAATCAAGGCCGGCCAGATGGGATTTTCTGCCTATGCCGTGACGCACAATGAAGACGATCCTCTGGCCAAGGCGATTCACGGTCTGCTCGACCATGCGGTCGAAACAGATCGTCGTTTTGAGGAGCTTTTAAAATGCCTTGAATATTCAGGTGTTTGCAAAGCAGATGAATTGGCGAAGACAGACAAGTTCGATCCTCAATACCTGAGTAAAATAGTCGACTGAAAAGTTGACTAAAAAAATAAGGTATCGTAAAGTTGACTCAAATGTTCGGGTATTAGGCGCTCCGGCTGATTTGCATGTTTTTCGCTGGAGCCTTTTTGAGAGGATCTCATCATGAAATTGACTACCAAAGGCCGTTTTGCCGTGACAGCGATGATCGATCTGGCCATGCGCCAGGCAGCCGGGCCGGTGACCCTGGCTGGCATCAGCGATCGCCAGAGTATTTCTTTGTCGTATCTCGAGCAGTTGTTCGGCAAGTTGCGCCGCTATGGCATTGTCTCCAGCGTGCGCGGGCCGGGCGGTGGTTATCGCCTGGCGCGTGACATGCAGGCGGTGTCTGTCGCCGACATCATCACTGCCGTGGATGAGCCGATGGATACCACGTTGTGTGGTGGTCTCGAGAACTGTGCGGATGACCAGCGCTGCATGACCCATGATCTCTGGGCCAATCTCAATAAATGCATGCACGATTATTTGTCCTCGGTTTCGCTGTTCGATCTGGTGAACCAGCCCAAGGCGAAGGCGCTGGCTGCCAGCGCCAGGATCGATGACAGCCAGATCGTGGCACGGCGCGGCCATCTGGCCGTTTCGGCCTGAGCTGGGCGCGTGAAAAGCTGAAATACCGGCCATCCACGACATGTTTGCTCCGACCTATCTCGATCACAACGCCACCACGCCGCTGGATGAGCGAGTGCTGGAGGCGATGTTGCCGTATCTGCGCGAACGTTATGGCAATGCGTCGAGCCGTCATGAATATGGCCGTGCCGCGCGTCTGGCGATCGATACGGCACGTCAGCAGGTGGCGGCTGCCGTAGGTGCCCACGCGACCGAAGTGATTTTTACCGGCACAGGTTCCGAGGCCAACAATCTCTTCATCAAGGGAGCGGCTGCCTGTCTCAAGCCCGGGGTGGTGGCTGTCTCGGCCATCGAACACCCTTGTGTGCGCGAGCCGGCGCACGATCTGATCCGCCTGGGCTGGACCTTGCACGAGATTGCCGTGGATACCGAGGGCCGTGTTGCCAGCACTGACTTTTCGGTAGCGCTCGAAAAAAAACCGGCGCTGGTGTCGGTTATGCTGGCCAACAACGAGACGGGCGTCCTGCAGGACATTGTCCAGCTTGCCGGACAGGCGCGTGCCGTCAAGTCCTGGGTGCATACCGACGCGGTGCAGGCGCTGGGCAAGATTGCCATCGACTTTCGGGCGCTGAATGCGGCCGGTGTGAATGCGCTGACGGTCTCGGCGCACAAGATTTACGGACCGAAAGGGGCGGCCGCCCTGGTTCTCGACAAACGTGTCGAGTTGAAGCCGTTGGTGAGCGGCGGTGGCCAGGAGCGCAATCTGCGTTCGGGCACCGAGAATGTCGCGGCCATCGTCGGCTTTGGCGTTGCTTGCGAATGGGCGGTCGCACGGCTGGAAGCTGAAGCGACGCGCCTGCAGGCATTGCGCGAACAGATTGAGGGCGGGCTGGCTGCCCTGGGAGCGACAATCTTTGGTCATGCTGCTGTCCGCTTACCCAATACCGTATTCTTCGCCTTGCCGGACCTCGATGGCGAGACGCTGGTGGCGCAACTGGATCGTGCCGGTTTTGCCGTGGCCAGCGGCTCGGCCTGTTCGAGCGTGGCTCCGGGCCCCTCGCAGACGCTGCTGGCAATGGGCGTCGAGCCGGGTATGGCGAAAGGTGCGTTGCGCATCTCGCTCGGCCGCGCCAACACAGAGCAGGATGTGACACGTTTTCTGAATGTATTCAACGAGACCGTCAGCAAGTTGAAGGGGCTGGCCTCCATGGCAGCCTGAATAACCATAACGACCCTAAAATAGACCCATGCGACCCACGGAGAAGACCATGCTGAAATTGCCCATCTATCTCGATTATTCGGCGACCACGCCGGTTGATCAGCGTGTTGCCGACAGGATGATTCCCTTTCTTGTCGAAAAATTCGGCAACCCGGCTTCGCGCTCCCATTCCTATGGCTGGGAAGCGGAAGAGGCCGTCGAAAATGCCCGCAAGGAAGTTGCCGCACTGGTAGGAGCCGATGCCAAGGAAATCATCTGGACGTCCGGCGCCACCGAGTCGAACAACCTGGCCATCAAGGGCGCGGCGTTCTTCAACCAGAGCAAGGGCAAGCACCTCGTCACGGTGAAGACCGAGCACAAGGCCGTGCTTGACGCCATGCGTGAGCTGGAGCGTCAGGGTTTCGAAGTGACCTATCTCGATCCGCAGGAGAACGGGCTGGTTGATCTGAAGACGTTCGAAGACGCCCTGCGTCCCGATACCACCGTGGCCTCGGTGATGATGGTGAATAACGAAATCGGCGTCATCCAGCCGATCGAGCAGATGGGTGAAATCTGCCGCAAGAAGGGTGTCGTCTTTCACGTCGATGCCGCGCAGGCCACCGGCAAGGTCATCATCGACCTGTCAAGGCTCAAGGTCGAGCTGATGTCGTTCTCCGCGCACAAGACTTACGGGCCGAAGGGCATTGGTGCGCTGTATGTGCAAAGGAAGCCGCGCGTGCGCCTCGAAGCACAGATGCATGGTGGCGGGCATGAACGCGGACTGCGCTCGGGCACTTTGCCGACTCACCAGATCGTCGGCATGGGCGAGGCCTTTCGCATTGCCCGCGAGGAAATGGTCAGTGAGAACGAACGCATCCGCATGCTGCGCGATCGCCTGTGGAAAGGACTGTCAAACATCGATCAGGTGTTTCTCAACGGAGACCTCGAGCAGCGTGTCGCCCACAACCTCAATGTCAGCTTTGCCTATGTCGAGGGAGAATCGCTGATGATGGCGATCAAGGATGTGGCGGTTTCCTCGGGTTCCGCCTGCACTTCGGCCAGCCTGGAGCCGTCTTACGTCCTGCGTGCCCTGGGCCGTCAGGACGAACTGGCGCACAGCTCGATCCGCTTCAGCATCGGCCGCTTCACGACAGTCGAAGAAGTTGATTACACCGTCGATCTTCTCGCACGGCAGGTGAGCCGGTTGCGCAAGCTATCACCGCTGTGGGACATGTACCAGGAAGGTGTCGATCTCAATAGCGTGCAATGGGCCGCGCATTAACAAGGAGCAGCGAAAATGGCATACAGTGAAAAAGTCCTCGACCACTATGAAAATCCGCGTAATGTCGGCACCTTCGACAAGGATGATGATGGCGTGGGTACCGGCATGGTGGGTGCTCCGGCATGCGGCGATGTCATGAAACTGCAGATCAGGGTGAACGACAAGGGTGTCATCGAGGATGCCAAGTTCAAGACCTATGGTTGTGGTTCCGCCATTGCCTCGAGTTCGCTCGTCACCGAATGGGTGAAGGGAAAGACGGTGGATCAGGCCCTGGAAATCAAAAATACGCACATCGCCGAGGAACTCGCTTTGCCGCCGGTTAAAATCCATTGCTCGATCCTGGCAGAGGACGCCATCAAGGCGGCCGTGGCCGACTACAAAAAGAAACACGACTGACGCAGAAAGGAGACGACCATGTCGATCACACTGAGCGAGAGCGCAGCCAAGCACGTCGCCAATTTCATCGCCAAGCGCGGCAAGGGTGTGGGCGTGCGCATCGGTGTCAAGACGGCCGGTTGTTCGGGCATGTCCTACAAGCTCGAATTTGCCGACGAGACCGCACCCGAGGACATCATTTTCGAAAGCCACGGCATCAAGGTGCTGGTGGATCCGAAGAGCCTGCAGTATGTCGATGGTACGGAACTGGACTACACGCGCGAAGGGCTCAACGAAGGATTCAAATTCAGCAATCCCAATACCAAGGACCAGTGTGGCTGCGGCGAGAGCTTCAACATCTGACCGGGCGTCATGATGACGAAACCTGATTTCAGCCAGGACTACTTTGCGCTGTTCGGCCTGCGGCGCGCCTGCCGGCTCGATGCAGGTGCGCTGGATCAGGCCTACCACAGCCTGCAAGGCCAGGTGCATCCGGATCGTCATGCCCATCTGCCAGAGACCGAGCGTCGCCTCTCGATGCAGTGGGCGACACAGGTGAATGAAGCCTATCGTACGCTCAAGCAGCCCTTGTTGCGTGCGCGCTATCTTCTGCAACTTGCCGGTATCGATGTCGGGCAGGAGAGCAATACCGCGATGTCGCCGGAGTTTCTGATGGAACAGATGGAGTGGCGCGAAGCGGTCGCCGAGGCGCGCGCCGCCGGCAACCACCAGGAACTGGAAAATCTGATGCAGCGGCTGGAAAAGTATGCAGGTGAAATCCGTCAGTCGGCAGAAATCAGTCTGGACGAAAAACAGGATTTTCCGGCGGCGGCCGAAGCGGTGCGCCGCCTGATGTTTCTCCAGAAACTGGAAAATGAACTTGAAGACGCCTTTGAGGCGCTCGAAAGCTGAGTCGAAAAATTTCCATGTCACTCCTGCAGATTTCAGAGCCGGGCATGTCGGCGGCACCGCATCAGCATCGCCTGGCGGTGGGCATCGATCTGGGCACGACCAATTCCCTTGTCGCAACGGTACGCAACGGCATTGCCGTGGTACTGAATGACGAGAACGGCCGCAGCCAGCTTCCCTCCCTGGTGCATTACCATGATGATGGCCGTATCGATGTCGGCTTTGCCGCACAGGGCTTTCTTGCGGCTGATCCACGCAATACTGTTGTCTCGGTGAAGCGTTTCATGGGGCGCGGCCTGAGGGATGTCTCGCACATTGAATCGATGCCGTACGACTTTTCCGACACCGAAGGGATGGTCCGTCTGCGCATGCATACCGGAGTGAAAAGTCCGGTGGAGATTTCTGCCGATATTCTGCGTACCCTGCGCGAGCGCGCCGAAGCCAGCCTGGGTGGCGAGCTGACCGGAGCCGTCATCACCGTGCCGGCCTATTTCGACGACGCCCAGCGCCAGGCCACCAAGGATGCGGCCAAGCTGGCCGGGATCAACGTGCTACGCCTGCTCAACGAACCGACGGCCGCCGCCATTGCCTACGGACTTGATAACGGCTCGGAAGGCGTCTATGCCATCTTCGACCTGGGAGGGGGCACCTTCGATATTTCCATCCTCAAGCTTGCACGCGGCATCTTCGAGGTGCTGGCGACCAATGGCGATGCCTCGCTTGGCGGCGACGATTTCGATCAGCGTGTCTATTGCTGGATTCTTGACGAGGCCGGCATTCGTTTTCCGAGTGCGGAGGATACCCGTCGCTTGCTGATCAAGGCGCGTGAGGCCAAGGAGATGCTCACCAGCAACGATATCGCACCTATCCACGCGGTTCTCTCGACCGGGGATGTCGTCGATCTTTCCCTGACGATGGATGTTTTCACCGAAATCACCAAAACCCTTGTCTCGAAGACGCTTGCGCCAATGCGCAAGGCTTTGCGCGATGCCGGACTCATGGCCTCTGATGTCAAAGGCGTGGTGATGGTCGGAGGGGCAACGCGCATGCCGCAGATCCAGCGCGCCGTTGCCGACTATTTCAGGCAGGAGCCGCTCACCAACCTCGATCCGGACAAGGTCGTGGCACTTGGTGCGGCCACCCAGGCCAACGTACTCGCCGGCAATCGTGCCGGCGATGAAGACTGGCTGCTGCTCGATGTCATCCCGCTTTCGCTGGGCATGGAGACGATGGGAGGACTGGTCGAGAAAGTGATTCCGCGCAATGCCACGATCCCGATTGCCAAGGCACAGGAGTTCACGACATTCAAGGACGGCCAGACGGCGATGAGCTTTCACATCGTCCAGGGCGAGCGCGAGCTGGTTTCCGACTGCCGCTCGCTGGCCAAATTCGAATTGCGTGGCATCCCGGCCATGGTTGCAGGCGCGGCACGTATCCGCGTGACTTTTCAGGTCGATGCCGACGGGCTGCTCTCCGTGTCGGCGCGTGAAATGACCTCCGGCATCGAGGCCACCATCACCGTCAAGCCTTCCTACGGCCTTAGTGACGAGGAGATCGCCAGCATGCTCAAGGAATCGATCGAGCATGTCAGTGACGACGTGCAGGCGCGCAATTTGCGCGAGCAACAGGTCGAGGCCGAACGCCTGCTCGAGTCGGTCGAGTCGGCACTCGAGACGGATGCGCGGCTGCTGCGTCCGGACGAGTTTGCCGATATCCAGGAAGAAATCGCCGTGTTGAGAAAACGTCTCACCGGCACCGATCATCGCGCCATCCGGGCCGGCATCGATTCGCTCAATGCCGCTACCCTGGAATTTGCTGCCCGCCGCATGGATCAGGGCGTCAGGAAGGCGCTTGCCGGCCACAAGGTCATCGAGCTGAAACTATGACACAAATTATCGTTTTGCCCCATGTAGAACTCTGTCCGGACGGTTCGGTCATCGATGTCGCACCAGGGACGTCGATCCTCGACGGTTTACTTGCCCATGGCATCGAAGTCGAGCATGCCTGTGAGAAATCCTGTGCCTGCACCACCTGCCACGTCATCGTGCGCGAGGGAGGCGATTCGCTTGAAGAAGCCGAAGAGAAGGAAGAGGACATGCTCGACAAGGCCTGGGGTCTCGAACCCAACTCACGCCTGTCCTGCCAGGCCAGGGTCGCCACGACGCCACTCACCGTCGAAATTCCGAAATACACCATCAACATGGTTTCGGAAGGCCATACCAAAAAATGAGCGGCTGCCTGCCATTCCTGCCATGACGCGAACGAGGCTTCCATGAAGTGGACGGACGTTACCGATATCGCCATCGAACTGGCCGATGCCAATCCGCAGATTGACCCGCTGCGGCTGAATTTCGTCGATCTGAAAAATATGGTCCAGGCATTACCTGGCTTTGACGATGATCCGAATCGCTGCGGCGAAAAAATCCTCGAGGCCATTCAGGCGGCCTGGATCGAAGAGAAGGAATAGGCGCCGGATCATGAAGCCGTACGAAGGCAGCCAGCAGCGCAATGTGCTCGGCGGCCCGCTCGGTGTGTGCAGCGAGCGTCCGGTCACCGGATTTTATCGGACAGGGTGCTGTGATACCGGGCCGGATGATTTCGGCCGTCATACAGTCTGCATCATCGCCAGCGAAGAATTTCTCGCCTTCTCCAAAAGCCGTGGTAACGATCTTTCCACGCCCAATCCACTATTCGGCTTTCCGGGAGTCGAGCCTGGCCAGCACTGGTGTCTGTGCGCTTCACGCTGGCAGGAAGCCCTGAGAGCCGGTGCTGCCCCCAAGGTGGTATTGAATGCCACCAACGAGGCTACGCTCGAACTGGTCCGGCTCGAAGACCTGAAGCGTTACGCTGTCGATCCCTATTGACGCTCTCGCACGGGTGATGATCGGGTACGATCCGGTAGCGATGATCCGCTTGCAAGCCCACGATCGCCTCATGGAATCCTCCCCCGTGCATGATCCGGGCTGCCTGAACGGGCGCGCTGCGCATTGCATGCGCCGTGTCGTCAGCACTGACTTTTCGAGAGCGTCGAAACATGCCGAAACTTGATATCCTGCGGAGTCTTTTCGCCGGCTTTTTGCGTACCCGGCGTCTGTTTCGCCACTTTCACCGGCACGCCCTGCTGGAGAGCCTGACCCACTCCGGCGTCAGCCGCGAATTGCCCCCCTCACATGCGCGAGAACTGGCCGGTGCTGCAGCCTGCACACTTGACGAGCTCTTCACGCGCCTCGATAGCCATGCCGACGGTTTGAGCGAATCCGAGGCCTCTGCCGTGCGGTTGCGCGATGGCCTGAATGAAATTGAACAAGAAAAGCCCTTGCCCTGGTGGCTGCACCTGTGGCACTGCTTCAAGACGCCCTTCAATCTGCTCCTGTCCTTGCTCGCCCTGGTCTCCTATTTGACCGAGGATGTCAAGGCCACTGCTGTCATCGGCTCGATGGTGCTGCTCTCGGTGTGCATCCGTTTCTGGCAGGAACGAAAATCGAATCACGCCGCCGAAGAACTGAAGGCGCTGGTCAGCAACAAGGCGACCGTCCTGCGCCGGGGAGATGCCGGGTCGATATCGGCAAATGCTGCCGGCTTTGGCGGAATCACGGCGGGCGGACGCATCGAATTGCCGATCAAGCTGCTGGTCCGGGGTGATGTCATTGCTCTTTGCGCCGGTGACATGATCCCTGCCGATTGCCGCCTGATGCACGCGCAGGATCTGTTCATGAACCAGGCGGCGATGACCGGTGAATCGCTCCCGGTGGAGAAATTTTCCAGAACACCCGATGCGGCGGCCCATAATCCACTGGAACTGGACAACATCCTCTTCATGGGCACCAATGTGGTGTCTGGTTCGGCCATCGCGCTGGTCGTTGCCACTGGCCGGCGCACGTATTTTGGCGCATTGGCCCAGCGGGTCACCTCCACCGATCGGGCACCGACCCAGTTTCAGACAGGGGTCAATAGCGTGGCCTGGCTGCTGATCCGCTTCATGTTCGTCATGGCACCGCTGGTGCTCATCATCAACGGATTCACCAAGCACGACTGGATGGAGGCGTTGCTCTTCGCCCTGTCGATCGCCGTCGGCCTGACACCGGAAATGCTGCCCATGATCGTCACCTCGACCTTGGCCAAGGGGGCAGTGTTCCTGTCGCGCAAGAAGGTGATCGTCAAGCGGCTCGACGCCATCCAGAATTTCGGTGCCATGGATGTGCTGTGTACCGACAAGACCGGCACGCTGACCCAGGACAAGGTAGTGCTGGCGCGCCACCCCGATGTCTGGGGTGAGGCTTCCCGGGCCGTGCTGGAATATGCCTATCTGAACAGCCATTACCAGACCGGGTTGAAGAATCTGCTCGACGTGGCGGTGCTGGAGCATGCCCGGGCACACAAGGATGTCGAATCGGCGAGTGCCTGTCGCCGTCTGGTTGATGAAATCCCTTTCGATTTTCAGCGTCGTCGCATGTCGGTGGTCGTCACCGGGCAAGATGGACAGCACCTGCTCATCTGCAAAGGAGCCGTCGAGGAAATACTCCATGTATGCGCACGTGTGCGCCATGGCGATTGCGACGAGCCGCTTTCAGCAGAACTGCTGGCCCGCATCCGGGACGTGACCGGTGCCTTCAATCAGGAAGGGCTGCGCGTCGTGGCGGTGGCCGTGAAGGATTTGCCTGCGCAGAAAGAGGCTTATCGTGTGCCGGATGAAGCCGGTCTGACGCTCATTGGCTACGTCGCTTTCCTCGATCCACCCAAGGAAACCTCGGCACCGGCACTGCGTGCGCTTGCCGCGCATGGTGTCAGGGTAAAAGTGTTGACGGGGGACAATGACCGGGTCACCGCCAAGGTATGCCGGGATGTCGGCCTGGAGGCCGGTGACATTCTTCCCGGTGGCACCATCGAGGGCATGAACGATGCACAACTGGCCCGGGCGGTGGAGAGCCATGACATTTTTGCCAGACTCACGCCCGCGCACAAGGAGCGCATCGTGCGCATGCTCAAGGGGAATGGCCATGTGGTCGGTTTTCTGGGCGATGGCATCAATGACGCACCGGCCCTGCGTGCGGCCGATATCGGTATTTCGGTCGACACGGCGGTCGATATCGCCAAGGAAGCGGCGGATATCATTTTGCTGGAGAAGAGCCTGATGGTGCTCGAGGAGGGCGTGCTCGAGGGGCGCACCACTTTTGCCAACATGCTCAAGTACATCAAGATGACGGCCAGTTCGAATTTCGGCAATGTGTTTTCGGTGCTGGTAGCCAGCGCCTTCATTCCCTTTCTGCCGATGCTGCCGATGCACCTGCTGGTGCAGAACCTGCTCTACGATATTTCGCAAACGGCCATTCCGTTCGACCGGGTCGACGAAGAATTGCTGACCAGCCCCCAGCGCTGGAATCCGGCCGACATCGGCCGTTTCATGCTGTTCTTCGGACCGGTCAGTTCGGTCTTCGACATCGTCACCTTTCTTGTCATGTGGTTCGTCTTCGGTGCCGATTCAGCGGGGAAGCAGACGTTGTTCCAGTCGGGCTGGTTTGTCGTCGGGCTCATCACTCAGACCATGATCGTGCATATGATCCGCACGCGGAAGGTTCCTTTCATCCAGAGCCGTGCCGCCCTGCCACTGATCGTCATGACGGTGGCCATCATGGCGGTGGGTATCTTTCTGCCGATGGGTCCGCTGGCGGACTATTTCAAGTTGCAGGCACTGCCACTCGCTTTTTTCCCGTTTCTGCTGGCCATCGTACTGGGCTATATGGTGCTCACCCAGATCATGAAAGGGTTCTACGCCCGCCGTTTCGGTTGGCAGTAGTCGCAGCGGCCGTGGTCAGCCGATGGCGTGCGAGACCAGGCCGTCGGCCAGTTTCGGTTCGAACCATGTCGACTTGGGTGGCATCACCTCGTCGCGATCAGCCACCGCCATCAGGTCTTCCATGCCGGTCGGAAAGAGGGCGAAGGCTGCAAACAAACCGATTCGTTGGGGAGCTATCTCGCTCTAAGATCGAGGATCATTCCGTTGCCGGATGCCTCATAGCTGCTTCGAGGGTTCTCCCACCGTTGCCCACTCCGCTACCAGTATTAACGCGCCTTACGGTGGTTCCGCCGACCTACTCTGATGAAATATCCGGGTTAAGCCTTCACTGGTAGGGGTGACAATCTATGCCACCGAGTGGCATAATGACAATCAATGACGCGAGTGTTCAAGACCCGCCACTTCCAACGATGGATGCGCAAGACGGAGCTCACCGATGCTGTCCTGTGCAAGGCCGTTCAGGAGATGGCAGCCGGACTGATCGACGCAGACCTCGGCGGCAGCGTGGTGAAGAAGCGCGTCGGTTTGGCGGGACGCGGCAAGCGTGGTGGCGTGCGCACGCTGGTCGCCACCAACAAGGGCAACCGCTGGTTCTTCGTGTTCGGCTTCGAGAAGAACGAGCGGGCGAACGTCAGCGACGAGGAGCTCGAAGGCTTGCAGATCATCGCCGCCGACCTGCTGGCTCGAACAGGCTCGCAACTGGATGAAGCCGTTGCCGACGGCGCTTTGCAGGAGATTTGCCAATGACCACCAAGACCAAGAGCCGCATTCTCGAAGCCGTTCACGAATCGGCCAGCGATCTGCATCGCCTGGGATTCATCGACAAGCGCA
>CAZSHO010000003.1:136423-193871 GCA_964607005.1 uncultured Rhodocyclaceae bacterium | reverse complement strand
TGCGCAGCACTATCACCCCGTCGGCGCGGCGCGCCTGCCTCAGCATGTCGAATGTGGCCCGCAGTCCGCCGGTGGCGGTGACGTGCGACGGCGCGAAGCCGGCTTCGCGCCAGAGCGGGAAGAACTGCAGCGCGCGGTAGCGTGTCGAGGAGGCGTCCTCGCCCTTGGAAACGAAGAGGAGGCGGCTGCTCATGGCTGCCGCGGCCCGGTGCCGTCCAGCTGCCGGAACAGGGCGGCCACCACCATCACCGAGCTCTCCTCGATCAGGTGGCCGTAGTCGAAGGCGAAGGGCAGGCGCGCGCCATCCTTCTCGATGTAGCGCAGGCAGCCGTCCTCGTTGCAGAAGGCGGCGACCGGGGAGAAGAATTCGGCGCGGCCGACGGCGAGTTGCCGGATCAGCGCATCGCGCCGTGTCATGTCCGGGTCGAGGTCGTTGGGCGAGCGGGCCCGTTCGTCGCCGCCGAGAAGGTCACTGGCGAGCAGCTTGGGCAGCGGCTTGCGCCAGGCCGGCACACTGCCGACCAGCACGATACGCGGCCGCCAGGCCGGGTCGGCATTCAGGTGTGTGAAGGTCGCCGTCAGGCCGCGGCGGATCGTCGCTTCGTCGTACTTGATCCAGGCCGCGGCGAGGATGAGGACTTGCGGGCGCGTCTCCATGATCTTGTGCAGCACCCACTCGTTGATGGCGCGGCAGTGCGGGCGTTTGGTGAATTCCTCGTTCAGGAGGGGTGGGCAGCCCGAGGCCGTCCACTGCGCTGCCGTGCCCGGTTCCGCCGCGGCCTTCAGGCCCGGCCACAGGTGCGCCGCGTGGGAGTCGCCCCACAGCACGATGTGCGTGCGCTCGCCGGCGCATTCCGGCGCGAAGCCGTCATGGGACTTCTCCGGCGTCATGAAGCAGCTGCCTTCGCGGTAGAGCGGCTTGTACAGCTCGTTGAAGTAGCGCGATTGGAAGAGCTCGAGGGCGCGAACATCGGCCAGACGCGGATGATCCTTGAAGCGCAGCGCGGTTACATACTCGTTCTGGTAGTGAAGGGCAGTGGCCACCACGAAGGGCACGAGCACCATCGCCGCGCTCACCGCCAGTGCCGGCGCCAGACGGAAGCGGTTGATGAAGCGTCGTGCCGGATTTTCGACCAGCCGGAAGGACAGCCAGCCAAGCAGGACTGAAACCGCCATGCCGGCGGCGATCCAGGCGCCGTATTGCCGCGACTGACTTTGCTGCAGCCACACCACGATGGGCCAGTGCCACAGGTAGATCGAGTACGACCAGCGGCCGATGCCCTGCAGGGCGGCGCTGTCGAGCAGCCGTGTGCGTCCGCTGCTGTCGAGCAGGACGAGCGCGGCACCGGCCACCGGCAGCAGGGCGGCCAGCCCCGGCCAGGGTGTATCCGGCGTCAGCCACAGGCTCGCGGCAAGGATGGCGGCGAGGCCGGCCGGCTCGCGCCAGGGCAGCGTGCGCGCCAGGCGATTGCAGGCGTCCTGGTGTACGAAGATCAGCCCGCCGGCGAGCATCTCCCAGGCGCGTGTCGGCAGCAGGAAGAAGGCCTTGGCCGGATTGGCGAAGGCCAGCCAGGCCGACCAGGCGAGCGAGGCGAGGAACACCGCCCACAACGCGCCGGCGATGCCGCCCTGCCGGCGGAAGAGGCGATGCACGGCGACGATGAGCAGCGGGTAGAGCAGGTAGAACTGCCACTCGACGGAAAGCGACCAGGTGTGCAGCAGCCATTTCTCCAGGGCATCGCTGTCGAAGTAGCCCGATTCCTTCCAGTACACCTGGTTGGAGAGGAACAGCAGGCTGGCGCCGGCGTGCTTGGCGAGCAGCTTGTAGTCCATCGGCGAGAGGGCGAACCAGCCGTAGACGAGCAGCAGCGCGCAGAGCGCGGCGAGTGCCGGGAAGATACGCCGTGCCCGCGCGAGATAAAAACCGGATATCGAGAAGCGCGCCGCGGCGAGCGGGGCGAGGATGAGGCGCGTCATCAGGTAGCCGGAGATGACAAAAAAGACATCGACGCCGACGAAACCGCCGCTAAAGCCGGCCACGCGGAAATGGAACAGCACCACGGCGATTACCGCCACGGCACGCAGGCCGTTGATATCGGCGCGAAAGTCGGTGCGGCCGGACGTCATCGCGGCTGCCTTTCCAGGGTCCGGCGGTAGGCCGTGTCGAACAGCGTGTCGGCCGCAAGCCAGGCGCGGTCCTGTGTGTCGCGCAGCAGGTGTCGCAGATTGCGTTGGCGCAGGCGTGACGAGAGGGGGCGTTTGCCGGTACGCAGGTCGGCGATGTCGATCAGGCCGAGTGTGTTCTGCGGCATCAGCACGATGTTGCCCAGGTGCAGGGAGCGGAAATAGATACCGGCCTGATGCAGCCCGGCGACGAAGGCGCCCAGTTGCACACGCAGGCCGGGCGGACCGGCGTCGGCACGGATCCGCTCGCGCAATGTCAGTCCGTCAAGAGGCTGATAGCGCACCGCGTCGCGGGAAATTGCCGGAATGCGCCAGAGGCCGGTGACGATGGGGCAGGGGATGCCGCGCTCAGCCAGCGCCCTGGCATTGTCGGCGAAGCGCTGTGCGTAGGGATACCAGGCGGCGGAGGAGAGGAGACGCTTGCGGCGGAACAGTTTGAGGAAACTGCCGTCGGCCAGACGCAGCACCTTGTCGCCAAAATGATCGCGTTCCAGAATTTCGGCACCGGTGCGCAGGGCGAGATAGTCGTCGTGTTCCAGGGTCTGCAAGGGAGCGGGTCCGTGGCCGGGCGTGTCGTAGGTCGGCATTTTATCAGCCGGAATGAGCCGGTTCGTCATGCTAGAATCCACGCCATTCTTCCGCCGTGCGACGCTGTAAATCCTTCATGCACGCTCCAGTCAAAAGCACCCGGCAGCGCAGTGTCACCTCCAGTCTGAGTCTGTATTTCCGGCTGCTCACCTACGTCCGTCCTTATGCGGGCTGGTTTGTCGTCAGCATTCTTGGCTATATCGTCTTCGCCTCCTCGCAGCCGATGCTCGCCTCGATCCTCAAGTATTTCGTCGATGGCCTGGCCGATCCGCAGGCGGCAATTTTGCCGGACCTGCCGCTCATCGGCGGCCTGCAGATGATGCATGCCGTGCCGCTGCTGCTCGTGCTGATCGCTGCCTGGCAGGGCGTCGGCTCCTTCCTCGGCAATTATTTCCTGGCGCGCGTCTCGATGGGGGTCGTGCATGATCTGCGCGTGGCGCTCTTCAACAGCCTGCAGCGTCTGCCGGTGCGTTATTTCGACATGAACAATTCCGGCCACCTGATCTCGCGCATCACCTTCAATGTGACCATGGTGACGGGGGCCGCCACCGATGCGATCAAGGTGGTGGTGCGCGAAGGGCTGACGGTTGTCTTCCTGTTCGGCTACCTGCTGTGGATGAACTGGAAGCTGACGCTGGTGATGCTCCTCTTGCTGCCGGTGATCGCCGTGCTGGTGGTCAAGGCCAGCCGCAAGTTCCGCAAGCAGGCGAAGAAGATCCAGCTGGCGATGGGGGATGTCACCCATGTTGCTTCCGAAGCGATCCAGGGCCATCGCGTCGTGCGCAGCTTTGGCGGCGAGCCGTACGAGCAGAAACGGTTTTTCGAGGTCAGTGCCCACAACATGCAGCGCCAGCTGCGCATGGTGCGCACTTCGGCGATCTACACGCCCGTGCTGCAGCTGCTGATCTACGGCGCCATGGGCGTGCTGTTTTTTCTGGTGCTGCTGTTGCGCGGCGAAGCCTCGCCGGGCGAGCTGGTGGCCTACATCACGGCGGCGGGTCTGCTGCCCAAGCCGATCCGCCAGCTCTCCGAGGTCAGCTCGACGATCCAGAAAGGCGTGGCCGGTGCCGAGAGCATCTTCGAACAGCTCGACGAGCCGGTGGAAATCGACCAGGGCACGGTCGAACGCGAGCGGGTGAGCGGCCATCTGGAAGTGCGCGAGCTCTCCTTCGCCTATCCCGGGGGCGAGCGCCCGGTGCTCGATGGCGTCAGCTTCACCATCGAGCCCGGCCAGATGGTGGCGCTGGTCGGGCGCTCGGGCAGCGGCAAGTCGACGCTGGCCAATCTGATCCCGCGCTTCTATCACCATGCGCAGGGGCAGATCCTCATCGACGGCACCGACGTCGAGGACTATGCCTTGCGCAACCTGCGCCGCCACATCGCCATCGTCACCCAGCAGGTGATCCTCTTCAACGACACCGTGGCCAACAACATCGCCTACGGCGATCTTGCCGGCGCGCCGCGCGCGGCGGTCGAGCGGGCGGCCGAGGCGGCCTTCGCCCGCGAGTTCATCGATCTGCTGCCGCAGGGCTTCGACACCCTGGTGGGCGAGAACGGCGTGCTGCTCTCCGGCGGCCAGCGCCAGCGCCTGGCCATCGCCCGCGCGCTGCTCAAGGATGCGCCGATCCTCATCCTCGACGAGGCGACGTCGGCGCTGGACACCGAATCGGAGCGCCACATCCAGGCCGCCCTCGATTCGGTGATGCGCGGGCGCACCACGCTGGTGATCGCCCATCGCCTGTCCACCATCGAACGCGCGCAACTCATCCTGGTCATGGACGAGGGCTGCATCGTCGAGCGCGGCACGCATGCGCAACTGCTCGCCGCCAAAGGCCATTACGCGCGCCTGCACGCCCTGCAGTTTCAGGAGCCGCACGCCCTACCCGGCGAAGCCTGAGCCGCATCGGTCAAGTGATACGGTTTGATCGTCCACTCACAAAAAACCGTATCTGATATAGTCAGCCACTTTTGCGCGCTGCGCCCGCATCCGGGCAAGCGCAGCCAGGCATTCGATTCACGCAAAGAAGGAGCCGCATCATGAGCCATCCCGTCACGGTTGCGACGGAACAGTTCCGTCAAGCCGCCAGCGCAGGGCGCAACAGCCTGAATCCACAGGAATTATCAGTGCTCCTCGGCAGCCTGGGGCTGACCCTGGCTGCGGCCTCCGGAGCCTCCGCGGCGGCCGGCGAGGTGCGCATCGGCCTGAACAGCACGCGCGAGTTCGGCATGGTGCTCAGCGCCGGGCTGGGGGGCCTGGATGCCGAATTCGACGAAGGCCATTTCCGCCGTGACCGGGCGTCGGTGCATGCCGCGGCCGCCCTCACCGACGCGCAGGATTTCCTCAAGCTGTTCCAGCGCACCCTGGCCTATCAGAAGCTGGCGGCGCTGGCCCGGCGCGCCGGCAAGGCGGCGCCCGATGCGCTGCTGGAAGCCTGCTTCGACAAGCTGCTCGGGCTTGCGCGCGCCTTCGCGCCGGAAAATCCCGGAGCCGACGCCGTCATCGAGTCGCTCGAACTCAATCCCGTGCAGGTGGGCAATGCGCTGACGGTGACGGGCGCTTCGTGCACCGTGGGCGCGCCCCGGCCCACGCGCCTGCCGCGCCCGATCACGAAGATCGACAAGCTGATTCATCCGAAGCGCATCGGCATCATCGGCGTCTCCGGCAGCGGCATGAATTTCGGCCGCATCATCCTGCGCAATCTCTTCGGCAGCGGCTATCCGAAAGAACAGCTGCTGGTGCTCAAGCCCGGCGAGAGCGAAATCGACGGCGTCAAGTGCATCGAGGGGCTCAAGGCGATCGACGGCAAGCTCGATCTGCTCATCGTCGCCGTGGCCGCCAGTGCCGTCTATGACCTCGTCGACGAGATCATCGAGACCGATGCCGTCGAGGCGGTGATGCTCATCCCCGGCAGCATGGGCGAGACGCGCGAGAGCCGCGAGCCGGCCGCCGCGTTGGCCGCGCGCATCAATGCAGCGCACGGCAAGCCCGGCGGCGGGCCGATTTTCCTCGGCGCCAACTGTCTGGGCGTCGTCTCGCATCCGGGCGCCTACGACTCCTGGTTCATCCCGCTCGAGCGCCTGCCCAAGCCGCAGAAGCGGGCGGTGCGCAACACCGCCATGCTCTCGCAAAGCGGCGCCTTCATGATCACGCGCCTGTCGCAGAACCCCTGGCTCGATCCGGCCTACATGCTGGCGCTGGGCAACCAGACCGATCTCACCCATGGCGACATGCTGAATTACTTCGCCGGCTTGCCGACCATCGAAACCATCGGCATCTACATCGAAGGCTTCAAGGATCTCGACGGCCTGCATTTCGCCAGGGCGGTGAGGCAGGCCGTGGTGAATGGCAAGCAGATCGTCGTCTACAAATCCGGGCGCACCACGCCGGGGCAGGGCGGGGTGATGGGGCATACCGCCTCGATCGCCGGCGGCCTGACGCTGTTCGAATCGGTGATCCGCCACGCCGGTGCGATCGTCACCGAAGACTTCAATGCCTTCGACGATCTTTTCTACATTGCCGGCGTGCTGCAGGACAAGAAGATCCACGGCAATCGCCTGGGCGCCATCAGCGGCGCCGGTTTCGAAGCGGTCGGCATGGCCGACAACATCGACACCGACGGCTTCAGCATGCAGATGGGCGCGATCGAGGAGGCGACGGTGAAGAAAGTCGAGGCGATCCTCGCCGCCAACAAGCTGGACAAGCTGGTCGAGGTGAGAAATCCCATCGACATCAACCCGGGTGCCGATGACGTCGCGCACCTGGACATCACCGAGGCGTTTCTCGACGATCCGAACATCGATGCCGTCATCGTCGGCCTGGATCCGACCGCACCCTCGGTGCGCGCGCTCGAATCGAGCAAGCTGCGCCCCGGGCACGATCTGAGCGATCCGAAGAGCACCGTGCATCTGATGCCGCCGCTCGCCCGCCGCCACGACAAGCCGGTGATCGGCATTCTCGATGGCGGCACGCTGTATGACGCCATGGCGGCGAAGCTGATGGACCAGGGCGTTTGCTGTTTTCGCAACTGCGCGCGCGGCACCCAGGCGCTGGTGCGCTACATCCAGGCTCGCCTGTATGGCGATTACCTGAAAGACCGCCGTCCTGGCGGAACTGACTTTTGACTCGAGGGAGACAACATGAGCGATGCTTTGCAAGCCGGACTGACTTCAACCACCCGCATTGCGGTCGACAAGGGCCGCACCATCGGTTTCATGGGCGAGGAGCTGCGCGTGTATTCGACGCCGAGCCTGCTCTATGACGTAGAAGTGGCCTGCCGCGAGCTGGTCCTGCCGCACGTCGGCGAGGGCAAGGACACCGTCGGCACGCGCGTCGAGCTCGATCACGTCGGTGCATCGCTCATGGGCATGTGGGTCGAGATCAGCGTCACGCTGACCGAAGTGAATGGCCCGGCGCTGACCTACGAATTCACCGCGCGCGATGCGATCGAGGAAGTGGCGCGCGGCAAGCACAGCCGCTTCGTCGTCGGGCTGGAGAAGACCGCGCAGCGCATGAAGGCCAAGCGCGACAAGGCGGTCGCCGCCTGAAATCAGCGTCGGTCGACGACGCGCCGCGCCTTGCCGGTCGAGCGCTCGATGCTGCCGGCCGGCAAGGCCGTGACGCGGGCAGATATGCCGATGTAGGATTTGATGCGGTGGCGCAGTTCCGCCGCCACCTGCTCGCGCGCATCGTTGCGATCGGCCTGCGCGGTCATCTCGATCCGCACCTCGACCTCGTCGAGGTGCCCCGGGCGCGTCACCTCGATCAGGTAATGCGGGGCCAGCTCGGGCACTTTCAGGACGAGTTCCTCGATCTGGCCCGGAAAGACATTCACGCCGCGGATGATCAGCATGTCATCGGTGCGCCCGGCGAATTTGTCGAGGCGGCGCATCGCCCGCCCCGTTCCGGGCAGCAGGCGCGTCAGGTCGCGCGTGCGATAGCGGATCATCGGCAGCGCCTGCTTGCTCAGCGTGGTGAGCACCAATTCTCCCGGTTCGCCCTCGGGCAGGACGTCTCCCGTCTGCGGATCGACGATTTCCGGATAAAAATGGTCCTCCCAGACCGTCATGCCTGCGCCGGGCCCGTCGCACTCGACGGCCACGCCCGGGCCGATGATCTCCGACAGGCCATAGGTTTCCGTGACGCGCAGGTTCAGGCGCGCCGCGATGGCGGCGGCCATCTCGCGCGTGCACGGTTCGCCGCCCACCAGGGCCAGCGCCAGGCTGCCGGCCGCCGGATCCAGGCCCTGCCGGGCAAACTCGTCGGCCAGCGTCAGCAGATAAGAGGGCGTGCTGCAAATGATCTTCGGCCGGAAATCCCGGATCAGCTGGACTTGTCGCTCCGTCTGGCCGCCGGACACCGGGACGACGCTGCAGCCCAGGCGTTCGGCACCGTAGTGATAGCCCAGTCCGCCGGTAAAAAGACCATAGCCGTAGGCGTTGTGAACGAGGTCTCCGGGCCGGCCGCCGGCGGCGTGGATCGTGCGGGCCATCAGGTGAGCCCACACATCGAGATCGGCGCGCGTATAGCCGACGACGGTGGGTTTGCCGGTAGTGCCGCTCGAGGCGTGCAGGCGGCTGATCTGCTGGCGTGGCACGGCGAACAATCCGAACGGATAGGCCTCGCGCAAATCCGCCTTGCCGGTGAAGGGCAGGCGGGCCAGGTCGGCGAGCGAGCGAATATTCTCGGGACGTACCCCCGCCGCTTCGTATTTCTGCCGCAGGGGGGCGACATTTTCAAAGACACGGCTCACACTGGTCTGCAGACGCTGCAGTTGCAAGGCCGCCAGTTTCGTCGAATCCAGCGATTCGGCGGCATCAAAAAAAGTTTCCACTATTCGGAAAAGGGTCTTTATCCGTTGATTTTATTGGGCTTGACCTGGATCAAGCGACCAGAGATTTATGGCGATCGGCCGTCAAAACGATACAAAAAATTGTTAAAATAGGCCATAATGTGAATCATCAGAAACGACACTGCAAGTAGAAAGAAGCCGAAGCAGGCAGGAAAAAAGAAACAGGCGGCAAGGATCGCCAGCAAGCGGTCAGTAGTAACACGTTTGTTTCGCCGTGTCGAAGTGTCGAAAAAACGAAGGAGTTGCGTGATGACCCGCTACATCATGACCGTCGATCTGCGCCGATGCATCGGCTGCCAGACCTGCACGGCGGCCTGCCGCCACAAGAACGCCACGCCGCCCGGCGTGCAGTGGCGCAAGGTGCTCGACATGGAAAGCGGCGAATTCCCCGACGTGCGCCGAACCTTCGTCCCGGTCGGCTGCATGCACTGCGAAGACCCCCCGTGCATGGACGTCTGTCCATCGACGGCCACCTACAAGCGATCCGACGGCATCGTCGATATCGATTACGACCTGTGCATCGGCTGCGGCTACTGCGCGGTCGCCTGCCCTTATCAGGCGCGCTACATCGTGCACAAGCAGGAATTCGCCTATGGCGAGCGGCCCACCGAGCAGGAAGAGGAGCGTTTCGATGCGCGCCGCGTGAATGTGGCGATGAAGTGCAATTTCTGCGTCGATCGCATCGACCAGGCGGCCGAACTCGGCCTGACCCCGGGCGTCGATCCCGAGGTGACGCCGGCCTGCGTGAACTCCTGCATCGCCGGCGTGCTGCAATTCGGCGATCGCGAGGATCCCGACAGCAACGTCTCGCAACTGCTCGCCGAGAACCAGTTTTTCCGCATGCATGAAGAGCTGGGCACCGACCCGGGCATGTACTACATTTTCGACAAGAAATGACACGGTGACATCGCGATGAGTGACATCAAGATTCCCTCGGGCCAGATCACGCCCTGGCATCAGACCAACTGGGACTGGCGCGCGGCCGGCAACTTCATCGGCGGCGGTACCGGCACCGGGCTGCTGTTCTTCGCTTCCATCGCTTCGGGCAATGCGCTCACCTACCGCGTCATGGCCCTGGTCGCCATGGCCTCCGTTTGCGCCGGACTGTTCTGTGTCTGGCTGGAAATCGGTCGACCGTGGCGCGCCATCAACGTCTTCTTCCACCCGAAAACCTCCTGGATGACGCGGGAAGCCATCATTTCGGTACCGCTGCTGCTCAGCGGACTGGCCGCCGTCTGGTTTCTCGGCGGCATCTACATCGGCATGGCGGCGCTGCTCGCCGTCGTCTATCTCTTCTGCCAGGGTCGCATCCTCATGGCGTCGAAGGGCATCCCGGCCTGGCGCGAACCGAAAATCGTGCCGCTCATCATGTCCACCGGTTTTGTCGAAGGCGCGAGCCTTGCCGTCATCCTCTCCAGCGCGCTGCCCGGCGAGGGGCCGCGCTGGCTTGCCAGCGCGCTGCTCGGCGCGCTGATTCTGCGCCGCATTTCCTGGACACTGTATTTCAAGGCGCTGGAGAAGGGCGGCCTGCCGAAGAAGGCCGAGAAGGTGCTGCGCCCCTTCGGCGCCAAGTTCGAGATGCTCGGCCAGCTGGCGCCGGAAATCCTCATCGTCGCCGGTATTTTTTACGGTGACGTGCTGCCGCAATTCACTGTGCTGGCGGGCGCGATCGCCCTGTTCGGCGGCTGGTGGCTGAAATTCACCATCGTCGCCCGCGCCGCCTACAATCAGGGCTATGCGCTGCCGGTGCTGCCGGTGCGCGGGCAGGGTGAGGTGCTCCCCGGCATCAAGCCGGGCTGGAACAAATAAGCAGGGCGGAACCAGACACAGCAGAACCGGCCCGAGCCGGTCGCAGGATCCCCAGAGAGACGCTCCCAATTCTACGAGGAGATGGGGATGTACGAAATCAGAATTCACGGCCGTGGCGGCCAGGGCGCCGTGCTGGCGGGCAGCATTCTTGCCACCGCACTGGTTCATGAAGGCAATCACGTCATCGCCGTGCCGTCCTTCGGCTTCGAGCGGCGCGGCGCGCCCGTGGCGAGCTTCCTGCGCACGGACGCACGCGAGATCCGCCAGATGACCAACATCTATCGGCCCGACTGCGTGCTGTGCATCGACCCGACCGTGGGGCGTGCCGTCAATATCTTCGACGGCATCAAGGACGACGGCACCTGGCTGCAGACCACCTCCCGGCCGATCGGCGAACTCGATGTTCCGGAAAAGGTCACGACCGTCGGCCTGTGCGACGCCGTTGCCCACGCGCTGGAAATCTTCAAACGCCCCATCACCAACACGCTGATGCTCGGCGCGTTCGCCAGAACGACCGGGCTGGTCTCCCTCGACGCGCTGCGCGCTGCCGTCGAAGATTCCGACTTTCGCGATGCCGGCCTCAGGCAGAACCTGCTCGCACTCGAGCGCGGCTTCAACGAAACCACCGTGCACAAGATCGAGAGGAGGGTGGCCGCATGAGCACCATCAGACAGCAGTCCTACCCGATGTTCGATGCCTCGCAGGTTCCGGGCGACCTGTGCCCGATTGCCACCAGGATGAATCCGATGCTGCCCGGCGACTGGCGCAGCATGAAGCCGGTGGTCGATCGCGCCAAGTGCGTCAAATGCGCCATCTGCTGGCTGTACTGTCCGGTGCAGTGCGTCGTCGAGAAGGCCGCCTGGTTCGATTTCGATCTGGAAACCTGTAAGGGCTGCGGCATCTGCGCGAAAGAGTGCCCGCACAACGCCATCGCCATGGTGGAGGAGGCGGTATGAAGGCCTATCCCCCGGCCCCTTTCCCGCGGAAAGGGGTGACGTCGGTTCAGCCGTGCTGGGCGCGGCTTGCGCAGATTGATACGCCGCCTTCCGGCGGACAGGTGGAGGTGGTATGAGCGCCGTACTGAAACCGAAACACCAACCGAAAGCCATCGTCTGCGACGGCAACGAGGCGGCCGCCTGGGCCGTGTCGCTGGCGCGCGTCGACATGGTCGCCGTCTATCCGATCACGCCGCAATCCTCCCTCGTCGAATATCTCGCCAAGTTCGTCGCCGACGGCAAGCTGAATGCCGAGATCGTCGACGTCGAAGGCGAGCATTCGGTGCTCTCCGTGCTGCACGGCGGCGTGCTCGCCGGCGCGCGCGCCTATACCGGCACCTGCGGGCCGGGCCTCGCCTTCATGTTCGAGCCCTATTTGCGCACGCCGGGCATGCGCATGCCGCTGGTGATGTCGATCGTCACGCGCGACACGCTGACACCGCAAAGCGTCTGGGGCGGCCACCAGGACGCCATGAGCGTGCGCGAGGTCGGCTGGATCCAGATGTACTGCGAGTCGGTGCAGGAAGTCCTCGACACCACCATCATGGCCTACAAGGTTTCCGAACACCGCGACGTCATGCTGCCGGTGAACGTCTGTCACGACGGCAACTACCTGTCGTATGGCGCCACGCGCGTCGAACTGCCCGAGCAGGCCGACGTCGATGCCTTCCTGCCGCCGCCGTCCACCAACTGGCATGCCGCCCTCGATCCCTCGCGGCCGATGGCGATCGATCCGCTCACCGGCGGCGCCGGCGGCCCGGGACCGGCGATGTTCGTGCGCTACCGCAAGGGGCATTGCGCCGGCATGCAAAACGCCCTGCGGGTCATCGAGCAGGTGCATGAGGACTGGGCGCGCATCGTCGGCCGCCGCCACGCGCCGCTCGTCGAGTCCTATCGCATGGAAGGGGCCGAGACGGCGCTGGTGACCATCGGCTCGATGACCGGCGCCGCCAAGGATGCCGTCGATGCCGCGCGCGAGCGCGGCGTGCGCGTCGGACTCGTCAAGATCAAGACCTATCGCCCCTTCCCGGTGCAGGCCATCGCCCAGGCGCTGGCCGGCTGCAAGGCGGTCGGCGTGGTGGATCGCTCGGTCAGCTTCGGCTGGAATTGCGGTCCGGTGTACCAGGACATCATCGGCGCGCTGCAGTTCGTGCCGCAACGCCCGGCGGCCATGAGTTTCATCGGCGGCCTGGCCGGTGCCGACATCACCACCGACCATTTCGGCGCCGCCATCGAGCGCATCCAGGCGCTGGCCAGAGACGGCCAGGCGGGCGAGACGGTCTGGCTGAACGAGAAGGATTGATCATGACGCACACCGAATATCTCATCGTCGGCGCCAGCCATGCCGGACTCTCCGCCCTGCAGGCGATCCGCATGCACGACAGCGACGGGCGCATCACCCTGGTGACGCGCGACGCCGCCCTGCCGTATTCGCCCACCGTGCTGCCCTATGTCGTCTCCGGCCGCTCGACGCCCGATCGCGTGGCGCTGAAGGATGACGGCTGGTTCGAGAAGCACAAGGTCGGTTTCATTCGCAGCGCGGCGGTGACTTCGGTGGATGCCGCCGCCCGTCGCGCCCGCCTCGCCAGCGGCGAGGAAATCGCCTTCGACAAGCTCCTGCTCGCCACCGGGGCGGCGCCGATCCTGCCGCCGATTCCCGGTTTGAAAGAGGTCCGATTCCATGTTCTGCGCACGCTCGATGATGCGATCGGTTTGAATCAGGCGCTGCCGCAAACGAAGCAGGCCGTCGTCCTCGGCGCCGGACTGGTCGGCATGCATGCCGCCGAGAATCTCGCCAAGGCCGGTGCGCAGGTGACGGTGGTCGAGATGCAGCCGCGCGTGCTGGCGGGTTATTTCGACGCCGAAGCCTCGGCGATCATCGAGGCCGCTTTTGCCGCCAAGGGCGTCAGGCTCATGCTCGGCGCAAAAGTCAGCCGCTGCGAGACGGCGCCGGATCAGGCCGTGCGGATCACCACCGACGGCGGTGCGACGCTGGAGGCCGACCTGCTGCTGGTCGCCGCGGGCGTGGCGCCGGTCACCGGCTTTCTGGCCGGCTCCGGCGTCGCCGTCGATCGCGGCGTGCTCGTCGATGACACCATGCGCGCCAGCGCCGAGGGCATCTGGGCCGCCGGCGACGTCGCCCAGGCCAGGGGTTTCTACGACGAGGCGAAAATCCTCAACGGCATCCTGCCCAGCGCGGTCGAGCAGGGGCGCATCGCCGGCATGGCGATGGCCGGCGACCCGGCGATCAAGCCCTGGCCGGGCGGCGTGCCGCTCAATACCTACACCTTCTTCGGCCAGCAGGCGGTCTCCGTCGGCAGCCAGGAAGTGGACAAGAACGGCGGCGAAGTGGTGCGCAAGGAAGCCGACGCCAGGCACTACCTGAAGATCGTCATGCGGGACAACCGCCTGACCGGCATTTTCGGCATCAACGTGCCTTTCGATCCGGGTGTCATGTGGGAGCTCATCCTGCGCCGCATCGATCTTTCCGCGATGCGTGACGCCTTCATCGCCGAGCCGCAGAAAACCGCGCGCCTCATCATGTCCCGTACCTGGAGATAAGCATGGGTGCCTACAACACGATTGCCTTCAAGCCCGAGCTGTGCGACGGCTGCAACGCCTGCATGACCGTCTGCGCCGAGGTCAAGGCCGGCAGCACGGATATCCTCGATTCGCGCATCCAGATCGTCGCCGACGGCGACTCCTTCGAGCTGGCGATGTGCCGCCAGTGCGCCGATCCGAAGTGCGTGGCCAACTGTCCGGCGGCGGCGCTGGCCAAGAACGACGGCGACGGCGTCATCGCCTGGGACGGTTCCAAATGCGTGAATTGCCTGCTGTGCACCGTCGGCTGCGCCTACGGCGGCATCGTGCATAACGTCCATGCCGGCCACGTCATCAAGTGCGACACCTGCGAGGGCGATCCGGCCTGCGTCAAGGTCTGCGAGCGCGGCGCGTTGAAATACCACACCACCGCCAACATCTACAACGACGTCGGCGATCTCGAAGACCTTTTCGTGCCCGGGCTGGCCGGCTGCCAGGGCTGCAACACCGAGCTGATCATGCGCCACACCATGCGCCGCATCGGACCGGACAGCGTGCTGGCCGCCCCCCCGGGCTGCATTCCCGGCATGGGTTCGGTCGGCTACAACGGCCTGACCGGCACCAAGGTGCCGGTGTTCCATCCGCTGCTCACCAACACCGCCTCGATGCTCACCGGCATCAAGCGCCGCTACAAGCGCCAGGGGCGGGAAGTCAATGCCGTGGCGCTCGCCGGTGATGGCGGCACCGCCGACGTCGGTTTTCAGTCGCTCTCCGGGGCGGCCGAGCGCGGCGAGCAGATCCTCTTCATCTGCGTCGACAACGAGGGATACATGAACACCGGCATGCAGCGTTCCGGCTGCACGCCTTTCGGCGCCTGGACTTCGACGACGCCGGTCGGCGAGCACGGCAAGGGCAAGACGCAGGACGCGAAAAACCTGCCGGTCATCATGATGATGCACAACTGCGAGTACGTCGCCACGGCCTCCACCGCCTTCATGGAAGACCTCTACGACAAGCTCGACAAGGCGATCGACGCTTCGAAGCGCGGCTTCGCCTATCTGCACATCTATTCCCCGTGCACGACCGGCTGGCGCTTCCCCTCGCAGGAGAACATCAACGTGGCGAGGAAAGCCGTCGAGACCAATTTCGTCCTGCTCTGGGAATTCAACCCGCGTGACGGCCTGCACCTGTCGCGTTCGCTCGACGAGGCGCAGCCGGTCGAGGAATACCTCGAAGCACTCGGCAAGTACCGCCATCTGGAGCCCGAGCAGGTCGCCCATATCAAGGCGGGCATCGAGAAGAATGTGGAAAAAATCCGTGGTCTGGCCGTTGGCCACGGTCCGATCGCGACACAGGCCGTGGCCGGACGGGCATAATAGGCAGGGTGTCGCTGCGGCTCGCGCCGCAGCCCGGAGCAGTGCGCAGTCTGCTGCCCGGGGCGCGCCACGGTTTCAGCGTGGCGCAACGACAAAACAGGTTTTTTGATAACCGAGCGCCTCCGGTACGCCGGACCGCCAACAGAGAGACATGGAAATATCCTTCAAGGCCGAAGTCGCCAAGATGCGACAGGGTGCTGGCCACACCTTTCACGGCGAGGGCATCCTCGCCGTCACCAAGGCGTTGCTGCAAAGTGGCGTCTCCTATGTCGGCGGCTACCAGGGTGCGCCCGTCTCGCATCTCATGGATGTGCTGGCCGATGCGCGCGACCTGCTCGACGAACTCGGCGTGCATTTCGAGTCCTGTGCCAACGAGGCCGGGGCGGCCGCCATGCTCGGCGCCTCGATCAACTACCCGTTGCGCGGCGCCGTCACCTGGAAGTCGGTGGTCGGTACCAACGTTGCTTCCGATGCGCTCTCCAACCTTTCCTCCGCCGGTGTCGTCGGCGGCGCGCTGATCATCATCGGTGAAGACTATGGCGAAGGCGCCTCGATCATCCAGGAGCGCAGCCATTCCTTCGCGCAGAAGTCGCAGATGTGGCTGCTCGACCCGAAACCGAACCTGCCTTCCATCGTGCGCATGGTCGAGAAGGGCTTCGAACTCTCCGAGGCGAGCAACACGCCAGTGATGCTCGAGCTGCGCATCCGCGCCTGCCACGTCACCGGCAGCTTCGAGATGAAGGACAACGTTGCGCCCAAATACTCGCGCAGCAACCCGGTACCCAGGCCGGTGTACAGCCTCGAGCGCATTCCCCTGCCGCCACACAACTACACGCAGGAAAAGCACAAGATCGACGTGCGCCTGCCCGAAGCGCTCAAGTTCATCGAGCGTGAACAGCTCAACGAATTCCACGACGGCGACATCAAGGAGTTCGGCATCATCCTGCAAGGCGGCATGTACAACACGACGATCCGCGCCCTGCAGCAGCTCGGGCTGGCCGATGCCTATGGCGTCTCGCGCATCCCGCTCTATGTCCTCAACGTCACCTATCCGCTGGTGCCCGACGAGGTCGTGCGCTTTTGCACAGGCAAGCGTGCCGTGCTGATGATCGAGGAAGGCCAGCCCGCGCACCTCGAGGAAGCACTCAACTCGATCCTGCGCCGCGCCGAGCTGAACCATCCGGTGGTGGTCGGCAAGGACGTGCTGCCGGTGGCCGGCGAATACACCGGCGAAGTCGTGCTCAAGGGTGTCGGCGAATTCATCAAGATGTACCGCCCCCAGCATGTCGATGTCGAATACGTCATCGCTGTCCTCGCCAGCGTCAAGGAAGCCAGGGAGCGTGCCGCCAGCCTGCTCGGCGTGCCGGTGCCGACGCGCCCGCCCGGCTTCTGCATCGGCTGTCCGGAGCGCCCGGTGTTCGCGGCGATCAAGCTGGTCGAGAAGGAGCTGGGCCCCATCCACGTCAGCTCCGACATCGGCTGCACGACGTTCTCCACCCTGCCGCCCTTCAACATGGGCAACACCGTGCTCGGCTACGGCCTATCGCTGGCCTCCGCCCAGGCGGTCGGCCCGCACATGGGCAATCGCGTCATCACCGTCATGGGCGACGGCGGCTTTTGGCACCAGGGGCTGACCACCGGGGTGGCCAACGCCGTCTTCCGCAAGGACGACGGCGTGCTCATCATCATGAACAACGGCTACACCTCGGCGACCGGCACGCAGAACATCGCCTCCTCGCCCAACCTGCCGCCCGAAGACGGCCAGCCGATCAGCATCGAGAGCACGCTGCGCGGCCTCGGCGTGAAGTGGCTCGAGCGCGTGCCCAACTATCAGGTCTCCGATGTCGTCGAAGTCCTGCGCCGCGCCATGACGGCCGCCGAGCCCGGCCTCAAGGTGATCATCGCCGACGGCGAGTGCATGCTCGAGCGCCAGCGCCGCGAAAAACCCGTCGCCGCGAAGAAACTCGCCGCCGGCGAGCGCGTCGTGCGCACGCGCTTCGGCATCGACGAGGACGTATGCACGGGGGATCGCTCCTGCATCCGCCTCTCCGGCTGCCCCTCGCTCACCATCAAGGATTCGCCCGATCCGCTGCGCACCGAGCCGGTGACGACGGTGAACAACAGTTGCGTCGGCTGCGGCCTGTGCGGCGAGAACGCCCACGCCGCCGGTCTGTGCCCGAGCTTCCATCGCATCGAGGTGATCCAGAACCCGACCGGCTGGGACCGGCTCGTGCATGGCTTCAAGAAAGGCGTCATCAGCCTGCTGGGAGGTGCGTGATGGATCGGCGCACATTCAACGTTCTGGTGGCGGCCCTCGGCGGCGAAGGCGGCGGCGTGCTCGGCGACTGGCTGATCGCCGCCGCCGAGCATGACGGCTTCCCGGCGCAGAAGACCTCGATTCCCGGCGTCTCGCAGCGCACCGGCGCCACCACTTATTACGTCGAAATCTTTCCGGAAAAAGGCGCGCGTGCGCCGGTGATGGCGCTCATCCCCAGCCCGGGCAGTATCGACATGATGGCCGCCTCCGAGATGATCGAAGCCGGCCGCGCCATGCAGAACGCCTTTGTCACGCCCGAGCGCACCACGCTGGTGGCTTCCACCCATCGCGTGTATGCCACCTCGGAGAAATCGGTGCCGACCGACGGCCGTTACGACGTGCAGAAAATCATCGAGGCGGCGCCGAAAGTGGCGCGCAAGGCCCTGCTGTTCGACATGGAGCAGCTCGCCCAGGAAGCCGGCACGGTGATCAACGCCGTGCTCTTCGGCGCCATGTCGGGCAGCGGCGCCCTGCCGCTCTCGCGCGAGGCGTGCGAGGCGGCCATTCGCGGCGCCGGCAAGGGTGCGGCGGCGAGCCTGCGCGGCTTCAATGCCGGTTTCGAGCACGCCAGCGGCGAGAAGACGCAGGGTGCGAAGAAGTCGCGCGCCGGACTCACGGCCCAGCCGACGGCGCGCATCCGCGAGGCATTCCCCGGTCCGCTCCACGCCCTGCTGGGCGAAGCCGTGGCGCGCCTCACCGATTACCAGAACGCCGCCTATGCCGAGCGCTATCTCGATCGCGTGAGCGAGGTGTTCGCCGCCGACCGCGACTGCGGCGGCGAAGCGCAGGACTGGATGCTCACGCGCGAGACGGCGCGCCTGCTCGCGCTGTGGTCGAGCTACGAGGACGTCGTGCGCGTGGCGGACCTCAAGTCGCGCGGCAGCCGCTTTGCCCGCGTGCGCAAGGAAGCGCGTGCCAGGGACGACCAGATCGTCCTCATCACCGACTACCTCAAGCCGACGGCCAGCGAGTTCGCCGACATCCTGCCGCCCTTCCTCGCGCGCTGGCTGAAAAAGCACGCCGGCCCGGGGCGCGCCACCAAGCTGTGCGTGAGCGACATCTCGGGCTATCTGGCCATGCGCGCCATGGCTGCGCTGCGCTTCCTGCGCCCGCATGGTCTGCGCTTCCTCGAGGAACAGGCCATGATCGAGCGCTGGCTGGCGGCGATCAAACACCAGGTCGGTGCAACGCGTGATACGCAGCTCGGCATCGAGATCGCCCTGTGCGCCAAGCTGGTGCGTGGTTATGGCGAGACCTGGCGGCGCAGCCACCAGGCGCTCGTCGGCATCTTCGACAACCTGCTCGATAATCCCCAGGCGGCGGCGGCAGGCGCGGACTCGCTGAAAGAGGCGGTGCGCAAGGCGCGCGATACCGCGCTGCTCACCATCGAGTGCGTGCCCGATCCGGTGGACAAGGGCATCCCGCTTGCCTGGATGAAACACGGACAGAATTCCTGATCCGGTTTCTTGAAGGCAGTCTGGACAACGGCTGCGGGGCGATATGCCCGCAGCCGTTTTTCATGGGCGATCGGTGCGCAGATACGCGCCGCTGCCCCGGGATGTGCAGGGGCCATCATGGGCTCCGGGTGAAAAACGTCCTGTCGGAATCAGGATTTTGTGCGAAGCCATCCGGGCAGCCATTCGGGCAGCCATTCGGGCAGCGTACCTGTGCTGTGCCGTGCCGTGGCCGCATTGGCATCGGTGTGCCTGCTCTGCAGGTGGCGATCGAAAAGTCAGTGCTCGCAGTACGGCGCGGGTGCCACCCGCAGGGCGGGAGGCGAATCGTGCTTGCCCCGCTTACAGCAGGCCGCTCTCGCGTGCCTTTCTCTCGCGCTCGATGCGCATGATGTAGCGCTGGATGAGTGTCAGCATCGAGGCGGGCAGATTGATGAACTGGCAGCCGATGCGCGTGCTTTTGGTGCCGGTGGGCAGCATCGATTCGAAGCGGTTGCACACGCGCAGGCTGGTGCTGACCTTGCCCACTTCGGGCAGTTCGATGTTGCAGCGTTCATGCAGGCTGCCTGTCTCGAAACCGCCCTGGACGTCGGCGGGCAGCACCAGGGCAACGCCGCCGCCGCTGATGTCGGTGACGACGGCTTCGAGTGCCTCTGCAGCACCGTTAGCCTTCTTGTACGGCACCACGCAGATGATCGGGTGGATGATCGGCGTGGCCAGGCGAAAGAATTCGCGCCGCTGCAGGCGTAGCAGCTCGGCGGGCAGGGCGGCGCGAAACGCTTCGCGTCCCTGATACTGTGCTGGCTGGATGCCCAGCACGGAAAACTGGATTTTTACCCGCTCATGGGTGGCGATGAAGGTGAGCTTGTCGCTCTCGAGTGCACGCCGGTTCATCTCGGTGTTGCTGCCCGGGTCGAGCAGCATGCCCGCCTCGGTGACATCGAGCAGTGCCGTGAGCAGGAAATCCTTGCCCTGGTTGAAATAGACGGTGATCAGATCACCCTTGTCGCGCATGGCGCGCAGGATGAAGAGGATCTCTTTTTTGGCGTGCAGCAGATACTTGCTGTAGTCGTCCGCCGTCACCGCTTCGTAGCGTAGTGGTGCCGGACTGCTGGTGGGGGATGTATCGGGGCTTTCTTCTTCGTTCATGGCGGAGAGTTTAGCGCATCATCCGTCTGCCTGCTTTCCCTATTGCGCTGCGGGCAGCGCGGAGAATTCCGGCTGCTCTTCCTTCTGCGCCAGCCCGTGTTCGGTACGATAGATCCAGGCGAGCAGTTCCGCCACCGCCAGATAGAGCTGCGGCGGGATGCGCGCATCCAGATCGATCTGCATCAGCAGCGCGACCATCTCGGGTGATTCATGGACGAAGATGCCATGCTCCTTCGCCCGTGCGATGATCTCGGCGGCGATCAGCCCGCGTCCCTTGGCCACCACGCGCGGCGCGTTTTCAGCGGCGGAATAGGCGAGCGCCACGGCTTCCTGACGCATGCTTTCCTTGCCGGTCCCGGGCGCGCTCATGGCCGGTGCTCCGGCAGTGTTTCGGCGCTCACCCCGGCGCTGAGCGGGGGCAGGCCGGCGTTCTGAAAGGCGGCCACCAGGTCGGCCAGACCGGCGCGCAGGGGTGCGAGGCTCGGGCCGGGCGCCGTGATACCGGCGCTGACTTTTGCCGGATCGAGGGCGAGGGCCACATGCACCTCACCGAGCTGAGGCAGAGTCAGGCGCAAGGTGGTGCGCCAGACCGGCGCCGTTGCCTCGTCCTCGTCGCCGCTGCCGGAGGGGCGAGCCTCCTCTTCGCTGATTTCCCATTCGAGCGGGAGCCCCGGCCAGATCTCGCCGCGCCAGACGACCTGGCCGGTGCTGGCGGTGTTGAGCTGCTCGTGTACCAGCGCCTGCAGCTCGACCGGCAGGGTGGAGGCCGCTGCCGCACGCGCGGATGTCTCGGCTGCAGGCGGCTCGCGTCCGGGCAGCAGTACCTCGGTGCGCGCGGTGTTCTGCGGGTCGATGGCTGCGGGGTTGCCCGCAGCCGGAGGCGGACGGCTAAAGCGTGCCTGCGGCTCGCGCGCCAGTGCGGCGGCCGGATAACGCCCGGCCAGCCAGTGCGCCTGATGCGCCTCGTAGAACAGGCCGCTCTCGGCGATCGCCTGACGCAGGGCGGGGGCGAGCAGTGCGGCCTGCGTGGTGGGCGAGGCGGCGAGAGGCTGCGTGCCCGGGATGTTGCCCGCCTGCACCGGCGCGGCAGCGTCGGCCAGCAGCGCACCGAGAAACTGTCCGGCACGCGAGAACGTGGTCGGTGCCGAAGACAGTTGCAGCGCACCGGCCTGTTCGGCGACGATCAGGCGTGGTGTGCGCGCAACGACCAGCAGTTCGAGTTGCTCGCCGGCATGGGCGGCCTGCGGCAAGGCCAGTGTCAGGCTGCGTCCGGCGACTTGTGCGCGATAGCTGCCATCGGGCAACTGGCTTTCAATGCGTGCGATGAAACGCTGGCCGATGTCCAGCTCGGGCAATCCGGCGGCGAGGCCGCGAATGGCGGAGACCGGATTGACGGACGATTCCGTGAGCAGTCGAAGACTCGCGGCAAGGTCGCTGGGGATCATGGTGCGTGTCCATCATCGGGCGCAGGCAAGGCTCACTGTCCGGCGGCGCCATAGGCGCGGCGCACCTTGTTCCCGCGCACGCCCGCCGTGAGAAACGGTTTCACCTGTGCCATCCAGGTTTCGGTATGGCGGCGCACCTCGGCGTCGTCGGCGAGAATCTTCAGAATCAGGTCGCGCTTGCGGGCGCGCTCGGCATCGTTCAGGAGAATCGGCCCGGCATCCCCATCGAGCTGGCGCGCCAGTCCGGCGCAATCCTTCTCCAGTGCGGTGAGGCGTTCCCAGTTGCTGGCCGTGGCAGCGTGCACCATCTGTGCCGAGAGGGTGCTCATCGATTCGTACAGGGCGAGGGGGGAAGGGGTGCTCATGCCTTGCTCCCGATCTGTGCCCAGGCGTCCTTCAGTTCGGCCAGAAGATGGCTCACCTCGTCGAGGATGGCCGGCTGGTTGTGCAGATTGGCCTGCAACAGGCGCTCACCCATGTAGTCGTACAGGGCCGCCAGGCGCGCCGAGAGTTCGCCGCCGGCTTCCTGATCGAGGCTCGCCTTCAGGCCATTGGTGATGATGTTGATGGCTTTCGAGACCGCTTCACCCTTGCGTGCCAGGTCGCCGGCATTTTCGTTGCGTTTCATGTGCAGTGAAGCCGAGGCGACGGCGAGCAGCGCACCTTCGAAGAGCATGAGGATGAGCTTGTGCGGATCGGCGGTCTCGACACCGGTCTCGATTCCCACCCTGTCATAGGCGGCCTTGGGGTTGTGCATCGTTGCGAACATGCGGTCTCCTCGCTGTGGTTTCGCGCTGTTATTTGGACTTGCTGCTGCCGGGCAGGTTCGCCAGTTGCTGCTGCAGGAAGGTACTGGTCTGGGTCATGCTGGCGACCATGGCATCGAGCGCGGTGAATTGCGCGCGATAGCGTTTTTCGATCAGCTCGAGGCGCCGGGACAGTGCTTCGCGCTGCGGGCCGAGTGCCTGGATCGAATCGTTGACCCCATCGATGCGGCCGTTGATCAGGCCGTCGGTCTTCAACATGCCCTCGATCAGCTTGTCGAGCAGGGTTGCGTAGCCGCGCGCGAAATCGATCGTGCCGCGATCGCCCGTGGCGCCACCGCTGACTTCGATCGTCAGCCCTTGCGCATCGCCGCTGCCGGTGAGTGTCTGGCCCGAGCCGGTGGCCGGGAATCCGCCGATCGAGCCGGCAACATCCAGGCCGTCGGTCTGCACGGGCGCACCGAACAGATCGGCCAGAGCGCTGCCGCCGCCGATCGAGACGCTGGAGACGGCGCCATAGCGGTCCGAGACGACGCTCAGCACGCCGCCCGACTGGCTGACGGTGACCGTCGGGCCGGAGGAAGACAGGGCGCCGTTGATGCGTGATTGCAGCTCGGCGGCGAGCGAATCGGCCGTATAGGTGCCGGCTGCCAGCGTGATGCTGCCCAGCGCGCCATCCACCGTGAAGTCGAGCGTGTCATTCACGCCGCTGGTGATGGTGAGCGCGGCGCTGGTACTGCCCGAGGCCGTGCCGCGCGTGGCCAGCTGGGTGATCTCGACGGCGTAGCGGCCGTTTTTCGTGTCTGCCGTCGCCGCGCTGAACGCCATCAGGCTGTCGCTGGGCTTGCCAATGGCGGCAAAGAGCGTCGCCACATCCTTGGTCGGGTCGTTGAGGGCGGCGTTCAGCTTGGTCGAATCGAGCCGCAGCGTGCCGTCCCTCTGGAAGCCCAGGCCGATCTCGGAGAGCGTGCTCATGCCGCCGCCGGCGGTGGCGAGGGCGGTGTTGAAGACGGCGCGCAGTTGCGACTGTACCGAGCGCAGCGTCGAGTCACCCGTGAGCAGCGAAGCCTGCTTGGTGTCGGCGTTGTAGCGCGACAGATCGCCCAGCGTCTTGTTCAGGTCGTTATAGCCCTTGACGAAGGCCTCGATCGCCGACTGGACACTGGCGTTGTCTTTTGCCACGTCGAGTGTCGTCGTGCCGGTCTTGGCGAGATTCAGCGTGACACCCTCGAGGGCGCCGCTGATCGTGTTCGAGGCGTTGCTCACCGGGATGCCGTCGATGACGGCAACGGCGTTTTGCGCCGCCACGGTTTGCGACAGGTTCATCGTGCCGCCGCTCGATGCGTCAAAAGTCAGTTGTGACAGGCCGGCGCCATCGGTGTCGGTGCCGTCGTCGTCGGCCACGCTGATCTTGAGGGCATTGGCCAGCCCGCTGCTGTTCGAGGCGATGACCAGCCGGTAGCCGCTGCCGTCGTTGATGATGCTCGCGCGCACGCCGATATCGGCCTCATTGATGGCGTCGCGCACGCCGGCGAGCGACGCATCGGTGCTGTCGATGGTAATGGTCTGTGTTGACTTGTCCGGGTTGAGCGTGAAGCTGCCGCCGCTGTAGGTGCCGAACTGGATCGTCAGCGTGCCGCTGCCAACCGTCTCGTCGAGTGTGGCGAAGGTGCCGGATTTGAGTTTTTGCGCCTGGGCGAGCGACTGCACCTCGATCTCGTAGCGGCCGGGCGCAGCCCCTGCGGCAGCGCTTGCCGAGAACAGCGTGTCGTCGGCAACGCTTGCCTTGAGGGCGGAAAACTTTGCCGGGGTGGAGAGTGCCGCCGCCGCGTTCTGGAACGATGCCAGCGCACCCTTCAGGCTGCCGTAGGCGGAGAGCTTCGCCTGCAGCGAGGCCTCCTTGGTGTCGAGCAGCGTCAGCGGGCGCTGCTCGACCGCCATCAGCTTGCTGACCAGGCCGTTGATGTCCAGCCCCGAGCCGATGCCTGGTGATGAAAGCGGTGTAAGCGCCATTCCTGCTCCCTCTGTCGTAATGCGGGTAATTCAGATTCAATGCCGCATCAGGCCTTGCCTTTCAGCAGCAGTCCCTGCAGCCGGTCCATGGCCCGTGCGATGGCCAGCACTTCCTCGTTCGGAATCTGGCGGATCACTTCCTTGGTGGCGCTGTCGACGACCCGGATCACTGTCTTGCCGGTATCGCCGTCGACCGAGAATTGCAAATTGCGTGCCACCGGCTCGGCAATCTGCCGCAGCTGGTGGGCGACTTCCTGCACCTGCTGGCGATCGGCCACGGGCGCTGCCTGGGGTGCCGGGGCGCCTTTCGCCGCGGGCGCATCGGTGCGCCGCGCCGGGGTGGTCTGGGCGACGCTTCCAGTGCCGGGGATGTGCTGGATCGTCATGATCGGACTCCTTCAAGCTTGCAGCGTTGCGACGGCGCGGGCAGCCTTGTGAGCCACCCGCGCTGCGTCATGCCCTGTTACGTCTGGCCCGCTTAGCCGCGCAACAACGTCAGCACGTTGTTGGGCAGGGCATTGGCCTGGCCGAGCATCGCCACACCGGCCTGCTGCAGGATCTGGGCGCGGGTGAGTGCCGCGGTTTCGGCGGCGAAGTCCGCATCCTGAATCCGGCTGCGCGCGGAGGAGAGGTTCTCCGACGTTGCCTGCAGGTTCGAGATGGTGTTGCTGAAGCGGTTCTGCACTGCACCCAGATCGGCACGCATGCTGTTCACCTGGGAGAGTGCTGCATCGACGATGGCGATGGCGTTGTTGGCGCCATCCACTGTCGAGATGTCCACCGTCGTCAGGTCGGCCGAGGTAGAGGCGGTGGTCGTCGTACCGGCGGCGATGACATCGGTGCCCGCGGAAGACACTGCGGTGAAGCCGTTCGGCGCATACATGTTCACCGTACCGGCGACGCGCGTGCTGTCGGTGCCGCCGCTGGTGAGGTTGGAGGCGGTGCCGACCGAGCCTTTCACGACGGCGGTACCGGCGGCGGAGTTGGTGAAGTTGTCGAGGGTGACGTCCTTGCCATCGGCCTGGGTCATGATGACCGAATCCTTGGTGGCATTCAGGGTCGCCGTGACACCGGTCTTGCCCGAGGCCTTGTTGATGGCGGTGGCGATGGCGGTGAGATCGCTGGTCGAAGAAATCTGCGCCGAGATCGAGGTGGCGGTGCCGCCGCCATTGAGGCTGAAGCTGATCGTGCCGGCCGCCGAAATGGTGCTCAGGGTGGCGGTGGTGCTGGCTTTCGCCATGACGCCGGTCGAGCCCGAGACGTTGTTGATGTTGCTGGCGATGGTGTAGGCCGAGTCATTGGCCGCCACACTCACGGTGGTGCTGCCGGACGAACCGGCCACCGTCAGCGTCTGGGCGCCGGCGCCGTTGCCCGCGGGGGCAGTGTTGGCTGCGGCAGATGCTTCGCCGAGGCCGTCATTGCTACCGGCCGATTTAAGGGTGATGGTGTTGTTCTTCAGATCGCTGGCGCCGGCGCCCTGGATCGACACGCCGATGGTCTGGTTGGCTTCCGCGCCGACCTGGAACTGCTGGCCCTGATAGGTGCCGTCGAGAATCTTCAGGCCGTTGAAAGTCGTCGTGCTGGCGATGCGCGAGAGCTCCGTCACCAGCTGGTTGACTTCCGAGTTGAGCGACTGGCGGTCGCCGGCCGAGTTGGTGGCGTTGGCGGACTGGATCGCCAGCTCGCGGATACGCTGCAGGATGTCGCCCGATTGCGAGAGGGCGCCTTCCGCCGTCTGCGCAAGGGAAATGCCGTCGTTGGCGTTGCGCGCGGCCTGGTTCAGACCACGGATCTGTGAGGTCATCCGGTCGGCGATCGACAGGCCGGCGGCGTCGTCCTTGGCGCTGTTGATGCGCAGGCCCGAGGACAGGCGTTGCAGGGCGGTGGAGAGGGCGGTTTGCGAAGTGTTCAGGTTGCGTTGCGCATTGAGCGAAGCAATGTTGGTGTTGATGACCTGAGGCATGATCTGTCTCCTAGCAAGTTAAAAAGGTTCTGACAGCCTTTGACATCACCTTGCCCCCTGACTCCCGATCTGGAAAGCGTTGATGTTGCCGTCAGATGCTTTATCGGTCCGAAGCGCAAAAACTTGAGGGGAATCTGACTTTGCCGGGCGGGCAACACACTGACAGACAAGGTTTTTCATGATTTTTGTGATTTTTGCGAAAAATTTCATGAATTCTCCTCAAGTTTCCTCAACCCGGGCCGATAACGCCTGTACACGCAGCAATGCGTGCAGGGTTTGCAAGGTCGCAACGCACCCCCTGACTCCCGAAGAAAATCGCCGGCCTGCGCCGGCGATTTTCGTTCCGGCGAAAGTCAGTCCGCGCCGGACGGCGCAAGGTGCATGCTCTCCGCCTGCGGCGCAGGATTCGGGAATTCAGGATTACCCGATGCCGTGGCTTTCATACGCCACCGCCACCTGAATCATCAGGGCTTTACCCTCGCCACCATCGACGATTTCCGGAAGCAGTCTGCCGAACGCTACCTTGCCTGATCGGGAGGAGGTGCTTTCTGCGGCCGCCCGTCGGCAACACAGACGGCAGGCCTGCCGGCCGGATGGCAAATCGTGATGTCTTGCTTTACCATGAACCGTCAAGACGTCCCAGGATGGAGAGAAACGTGATGGTCGCTGCCTGTGAAAAATCCTTCTCGTGGATTGCCCCGGATGTGCTGGCCGCATGGGTGTCCGGGCTCGACGCGTTCGACAGTTTCTGCCGCAAGTGGGCGTCATAGCCGGAATGTCACCGTTCCCCGATGAGTCCGATGAGTCCGATGAGCCCCGGCGCTCCGCGCTGCGTATCGTCGGTCGCCGCGTACCGCCTCCCGTCACATTTTCCGCTTCAGCGCAGTTGCTGGCGCAAGGCGCCCGGTTCAACGACGAGATTCATCGGCTGCCGGGCGGGCAGCGGACGCTCATCGCCAAGGGCGTCTATCGTTTCAGGAGTTTCGAGCAGGCCAATCGCCATGATCTCGAATGTATCGTGGCCAGTGTGGTGCAAACGGCCCGCGAGCGATCCTGATGGCGGAATATAGCCGTCCGGCCACGCTGGAAGACCTGAAGACGCTGATCCGTGCGTTGAACGAGCAGGGTGCTGAGTATCTGCTGATTGGTGGCTATGCGCTTTTTGCTCATGGTTATCACCGCGCCACGACCGATATCGACGTGCTCGTACCCGCCTCCGAGGAAGCCGGTCGCAGGGTGCGCGACGCTCTCATGACGCTGCCGGATCAGGCGGCACAAGCGCTCGATCCGGCCTGGTTCGAAGAGGGCGAGAATATCCGTATCGCCGATGCCTTCGTGGTGGATGTGATGCTCAAGGCTTGCGGTGAAACCTACGAGACACTGAGGCCGTTTGCACAGGTCATCGATCTCGACGGGATTGCGGTCCATACCGTCAATCTTGAAGGTCTGCTCCGCACGAAACAAACCACGCGGAACAAGGATGTCATGGATCGCATCGTCCTGGAACGCGCCCTGAAGTCGATTCGCCACAATGACGCGCAATGATGAACACGGTGTGCCGTGGATGGGCGGGCTGTCCATGGTGTTGAAAAGCAACCACCCATGACGCGCAGGACGCAGAGAAACAGGGAACGCAGAGAAAACCCTGAGATGAGCTCTTTTGCTTTTTCTGCGCCCTCTGCGTTGAAAGCGGTTTCTTTGCATCCTCCGCGCCGCTCAGCCGGCGATTTTCGTTCCGGCAAGAGTCAGTTGTCGCGACACGGCGGTTCTTGGCGGGCTTGCCGTTCAGTGCGCTGAAACGGCGGGTCTCGCCGTTATCCCGCATGCGTCCTGCGCATCGGGAAGGAACGGTCAGCCGCTGTTTTCCCCGTCTATTCTCCTGATCGGTGCGGGCCCGCTTCCTGCTAGATTCACACCATGAGCAAGAAGCGGACGGAGCTGGACGAGGCGCTGGCGGCATGGCAGGCGGGGAATGTGGAAGAGGCCGGGCGCCTCGCCCGCAAGGCCGCGCGCAAGACCCCGGGTGCCTGGGGTGCCGCCTATCTATTGGGCCTGGTGGCCATGGCGCGCGGGCAGGCGCAGCCGGCGCGCGGCCATTTCGAGCAGGCGGCGCGTCTCAATCCGGCTGCTGCCGAACCGCATCTGGCGCTTGCCGATCTGCTGCGCCAGACCGGCGAGCCGGTGCAGGCAGCCGAGCACTATCGTGCGGGTGCACGGCTCGCTCCCGCCAATCCCTTGCCGCACTTCAACCTTGGGCTGATCGGCGAGGCCGCCGGGGATGCCGAGGCGGCGGCCGCCAGCTATGCCCGCGCGATCGAACTCAAGCCGGATTTCCCCGAAGCCTGGAACAACCTCGGCAACCTGCAGCGTGCGGCCGGTGACATCGCCGCGGCCGAGGCGAGCTACCGGCGTGCCGCCGAACTGCGCCCGGGCTTTGCCGAAGCCTGGGACAACCTCGGCGTGCTGTACGACAACGATTTTGACGATGTCCGCAAGGCGGCCGAATACTTCGAGCGCGCCGTGCAGGCCAATGCGGACTTCGCCCAGGCGCACTTTCATCTGGGCGTGCTGGCCACGCGCGATATGCGCACCGAGCGGGCGCTGGCGCATTACGAGAAGGCCCTGCAACTGAACCCGGATCATGCCGATGCCTACGCCAATCTGGGCATGGTCTTTTTCCGCAACAGCCTGCTGGCGGAGGCTGAAGAATGCTACCGGCGTGCGCTCCGCTTGAATCCGGATCTGGCGGAAGCCCACAATAACCTTGGCCTCCTCCTGGCGCGACGGGAGCGTTTCGAGGAAGCCCTGGCGTGCTATCGCAAGGCACTGGCAATCAATCCGCGTTTCGCCGAGGCGCATTTCGATCTCGGCCTGTGCCTGGCCCAGCAAGGTGATCTGGAAAACGCCATCGCCGCGTTTCTCCGTGCTTTCGAGTTGCGCGACGGTGGCTATGGCGAGGCGGCTGCCCAGCTGGGCAAGACGTATCAGGCCGTCGGTGATCTGGAGCAGGCGCGCACCTGGCTGCGGCGTGCCCATGAGCTGACTGGCTGGGACATCCTGCGTCTGCATGAGGCGACCTTGCTGCCACCCTTCATGGAATCGGCCACACAGATACGTGAGATGCGTGCACGCATGGCAAGCGAACTGGAGGCGTTGCAGGCGAGCGGGCCGGTGTTCACCGAGCGGGAAATGCTGGAGTGCCCCGATACCGGCTTCTACCTCGCCTATCACGGGTTGAATGATTGCGAACTGCAGCGGCGCATCGCCGCTATTCATATCCAGGCCTGCCCCTCGCTTGCCTATGTCGCGCCGCACGTCACCCGGACACGCGCAGCGCACGAGCGCATCCGCATCGCCTTTGTCTCGCGTTTTCTCTACAACCATTCGGTAGGCAATTTTTTCAACCCCATCATCCAGCATCTGTGCGGCCTGCCGGAATTCGAGGTGCTGCTGTTCAGTATCGGGAGCAAAGAGGATGAGGTGTTCGCCGATCTGGCCCGCGCCTGCACCGGCCATGTGCGTCTGGCGGCCGATTCGCTTGTCGAGGCACGCCGCGCAATTGCAGAGGCGGAGCCGGACATCCTCGTCTATCCGGAAATCGGCATGGACCCCTTCACCTACCTGCTGGCCTTCTCGCGGCTCGGGCGCGTGCAATGCGTGCTGCACGGTCACTCGGCGACAACGGGCATCCCCAACGTGGATGACTTCATCTCCAGTGCGCTGATGGAGCCGACACACGGGCAGGAAGGCTATACGGAGCGGCTGGTCTGTCTGCCGACGCTGTTCATGTACCTTGCCCCGCACGAGCTGGATGATGTGCCAGCGCATCGTGCAGCGTTTGCCGCGTCGGGATTGCCGGCGACGGGCACCCTCTATCTCTGCCCGATGAAATTGCAGAAAATCCACCCGGACATGGACACGGCTTTTGGCGAAATCCTGCGCCGCGATCCGCAAGCGTGGATCATCCTGATCGAGGACCATGACCGTCCGGTCTGGCGTGAGCGCCTGGCCGAGCGTCTGACGCGCAAACTGCCTGATGTGTTCGAACGGGTGATCTTCCTGCCCTGGATCGGGCAGAAAGCCCGCTTCGCCTCGCTCATCAAAAGTGTCGATGTCGTGCTCGATTCCTTCCACCACGGCGGGGCGACGACAGCCCATATCGCGCTCGCCACCGGCACGCCCATCGTCAGCTGGCTGACACAGGCCGCGCGACCGCATATCGTCAAGGCTTACTACACGCTGATGGGCATCGAGGGCTGCATCGCCGATACCCCGGAAGGTTTCGTCGACCTGGCCCTGCGCCTGGGGCGGGATGCCGGGCTGCGCGCGCGCATCGGCGAGGAGATTCGGCGCAACCGCCACAAGCTTTACGACAACGACGGAGTCTTTGCAGCGTATGCCGGGTGCTTTCGGCAGATGGCAGGCGAAGCCCGGCGGGTTCGCCCGCTTGGCGCGCCCTACATCCCGCTTGTCTCGGTCAAACAATGGTGCGCGGCAAGTGGCCAGCGCTACGAGGTGCTTGAGCCACCCCGGCCGCTGACCATCCGGGGGGCCACGTTCTTTGGAGCAACGGATATGCCAGCCGAGACGGCGACAAGCACGCCAGAGATCTGGCTCGCCGAGCTGCACGAGGTCTCGATCATCGGTGGGCATGGAGTGATTCTTGCGCAGGGGGGAACAAAGGCAATCATCGAGGAGCCGGAATTTGATGGCGGGCGTGTGCAGGTTGCCGACGATCTGATTTATCACCGGCTGGCTGATCAGGTTTTGTTGAATGCCGTGGCGGGCGGGATGGCAGGGGATGCGGCGGGGGTGAAGGCAGGTGTCTGGCTGGCGGGGAAGGGCAGCACGAACTATTACCACTGGCTGCTGGAGTATCTGCCACGCCTGTCGCTTCTTGATCGCCATCCTGAGTACGACTCTCTGCCGCTCATCATTGATGCCGGATTGCATCCGAATCTCCTTGCAGCACTCGAGCAGGTTAATCTCAAGCGCCGTCCTCTCATCGAGATCGAATCCAGCCGCTGTTATGCGATGCACAGGCTGGTGGTGCCCTCCCGTCTGGTGAAGATGCCTTTCGATTATCGCCCTGGTGCCAGGGTGTTCGATGATGACGTGGTTTTTTCTCCCGCTGCAATCGATTATCTGCGCCGTGCATTCGCGCACTTCATGACAGGCGCTGAAGGTGCTGCGTGGCGCCGTATCTACGTCCCGCGACGCGGGGCCAAGTATCGCGAACTACTCAATGAGGCGGAGATCATGGCGCTCTTCGAAACCGAGGGCTATGAGATTGTCTATCCGGAGAAGCTGTCCTTCGAGGAACAGGTGCGCCTCTTTTCCGAAGCCGCGGTGATTGCCGGCCCCAGTGGCGCAGGGATGACGAACATCCTGTTTGCACCGAAGGAGGCGATCACCCTGATGCTGAGCTACCGGGATGATCGGGTGGAGATTCCCTATCTGGTGTTCTCGAATCTGGCACAGGCCCTGGGCCAGGAAATGGTGTTTGTGCTTGGCGAGCCGGCAGGCAATGCGTTAGGAATTGCCTATCAGAGCGACTACGTCGTTCCCCTCGACTTGATCAGGCAAGCGTTCAAGCAAGTCAAGGCAAAACAGCGGTTGCTCGAGGAATTGAAAGGGGATGAGCCAATACGCATCGCATTCATCGTGCAATACCCGTCAGTCTGGCCAAGCTGGCGAAGTGTCTGGCAGGCGGCGAATTCCGACAAGAGATTTTCGGTGATGGTGGTCGTTTCCCGTTTCATCCACCCGTATGCATCAGAAGCCGAGACGTTTGAAGAGATGCGAAAGCTTTTGACTGAAGAGGGTGTGCCGCATTGTCTGGAATCTGAGTGCGATCTGGAATCCTTTTCTCCGCATGTGGTTTTCATCCAGAACCCTTACGAAACGACACGTCCAGCACAATTCTCACTCGCGCAACTGACACAGGCAGGATCGTTGATTGCCTATATCCCTTATGGCTTGGAAATCGGCGGGGGGAGCTGGAACCTGAACGCGCAGTTCGATACACCGCTGCATAATGCCGCCTGGAGAATTTTCGCCCGCTCCGAGCGCCACAAGGCAATGTTTGCCAAATATTGCCGCAAGGGGAATTCGCAGGTGGTAGTAACCGGCCATCCGAAATTCGACGCACAAAAATCAGCTGCTGCTCCACGGGTTCCTTCGGCCCTGATCGAAAAGATTGCAGGGCGAAAAGTGGTTTTGTGGACGCCGCATTTCACCGTCGGCACGGGACTCAAGTGGTCAACGTTCGATATCTACGGTTCTTACATTCTGGAAGAAATCCTGCGTCGTCAGGAGCTGTTCCTGCTTCTGCGTCCCCATCCTCTTTTTTTCAAAACCATGCTTGAACAAAATGTTTGGAACGAAGAGGGGGAAAGGATATTCAGGGAAACGGTGGAGGGGGCAGGAAATATTGCGCTGGATGAAAATGCTGATTATTCCATGGCTTTTTCTGTCGCGGATGCCTTGATGGCCGATGCCGGCTCGTTTCTGCTGGAATTCCTGCCCACATTGAAGCCGATCCTCTATCTGCATTGTGCGGACGGGGAAGGGCTGAACGATGATGGAGAATTGATCCGGTTTCTTTATGCGGCATTCGACAAGGAGGATATTTCAGGTTTTCTGGATAGGATTGCGACGGGGCAGGATCCCAAAAGGCAGCAACGCATCGCCGTATTGCCTGAATTCCTGTATGGATTGAATGATGAATCCACTGCAGGAGAAAGGATTTGCGAACATCTCTACAGGGCACTGTCGAACCAGAGTGTGACCTTGCCCGGCCACCCGAACGGGGATGCGTCGGCTTAGCCCGTAGCTCGATATTTACAATGGCCAGAAAACTTACCCGATCAGGAGAGTTGCCACCGAGGATAGATCGGGATGCGGTATTCCGGTTTTTCGAGGATCGCGCCAGAAAGGCGGACAGCATCGGGCCAATACGAGCCGTGATCTATCAGGACAAAAACATTGATCTGGCCGAACGCCGAAACCTGGCCGAGAAACAACTGCTTCTTCCTTACCTGAACATCGGGAAGACGGATCGGGTTCTGGATGTCGGCTGCGGTACGGGGCGATGGGCAGAGGCCCTCGTGCCGCATTGTGCGGCCTATCATGGAATCGATCTCAGCCCGGGATTGATTCGAGTATCGAAAGAGCGACTCGGGCATTATTCAAATGCCGTGTTCACGGTATGTGCGCTTGATGATCTGTCATTCGAGAAAATTGGAACGTGCGAACCCTTCAGCAGAATGATTTCGTTCGGAGTGCTGATTTATCAAAACGACGATACGGTATTGCTTGCCCTGAAAAGGATGGCAAGTGTCGCATCGACTCACTGCAGAATGGTGTTTCGCGAGCCGGTCAGCCTGGATTTGCGGCTTACCCTTCAATCTCATTATTCGGATGAAATGGAACAGTATTACAACGCCATTTATCGTACGGAACCTGAGCTGATGGACATGTTCGACGGGGTTCTGGGGGGCGATGGATTCCGCCTGATTGCCAACGGGGACGTTTATCGCGATCCGGCACTGAACAATCGTACGCAAACAAGACAAAGATATTTTGTTTTTGAGCGCTGAGGCCAGGATGAAAACCGCCTTTTGTTTCGACCTTGATGGAACCTTGACGGAAACGGAAATTCTTCCCTGCATTGCATCGGAGTTGGGGGTCTCGGACGAAATTGCGACGCTGACACGTGCGACGATGGACGGCCTGATCGAGTTTGAGCCCTCTTTCCGTTTGCGCTGTTTGATATTGGGTCAGGTTACACCGGAAACCGTTCGCAGGATCGTGGCCAAAGTGCCGCTTGATCAGAACCTGCTTTCCTTTATTCAGTCACGTGCTGAAAAGTGTTTCATTGTGACCGGCAATCTGGATCTGTGGATCAGGCCGATTGTCGATATTTGCAGATGCCAGACATACTCGTCAAAGGGAGGCTATGACGGATCGACTTTGAGGGTGGAACAGATTTTGAACAAGGCAGATGCCATAGAGCAGGTTCGTGCGAGTGGGTTTGACAGGGTGGTCGCTGTGGGCGATGGCGCAAACGATATTCCAATGCTTTCGGCGGCAGATGTATCCATAGCCTATGGGGGCGTTCACAGCCCGATTCCATCGGTCATTGCCAGTTCTGATTATCTTGTTCATGAAGGAGCGACGCTATGCAGAATGTTGGAAGCGCTGTAATTGCAGCGGCTGGCCTCGGCTCTCGCATCGGACTGGGCATGCCGAAGTGCATGATGGAGATTGAGGGAGTCTCGATTTTGTCCAGATTGCTGACTGCGTTGAGACCCCATGTCGAAGCAATCCACGTCGTTGTGGGCTATCGGGAGGAAATGGTTATCGAATACTGTGCCAGACACCACCGGGATGTCGTGTTGGTCAGGAATCCGGAATTCCGTTCTACCAATACCGCAGAAAGTTATCAAAGAGGAGCCAGGCATCTGTCTGGCAAGATTGTTTATCTCGATGGTGATCTGGTCGTTTCTCCCGACAGCCTGGCCGATTTCCTTGATCAGGCAGGCAGGCAGGATGTTCTGGTTGGAGTGACTGAAGCGAAAACGGAAAATACGGTTTTCGTAGAAGGGTCATGCCACGGGAAAGCGGTCCGGATTTCTGGCTTTACCCGCGAAAGACCTTGTGAGCTGGAGTGGGCAAATATCGTTGTCGGGCCAAGCGACATGATGCGCGAGGCGAAGGGATTTGTTTTTGAGCACCTGAATGAACTGCTTCCGCTGAACGGGTACATGATCGATTTGGCGGAGGTTGATACTCCAGATGATTTGGCTGTTGCGCAATCGTTCGTTCGGAGAATGGAGTCGGAAACTGCACGGTTCCGGCAAACAGGTTCAACGCATGTAGAACTGTCTGATTGGAGAAAGATGACATGATCCATCCCACTGCAATCATTACGGGAAATGCAATAATTGGCGACAGCGTGTCGATGGGTGCCTTTGCGGTGATCGATGGTGCCGAAATTGGCGATCACGCGGTGATTCATCCTCATGCGGTGATTTATCCCGGCGTGCGCTTGGGAAAAGGCGTGGAAGTGTTTCCGGGAGCTTTTCTGGGCAAGGAACCCAAAGGGGCCGGTGCGCTGGCGCGGCAAGTCGTTTTCGACCGGTACGTGGTGATCGGCCCCAATTCCGTCATTGGGGCCAATGCCGTCGTCTATTACGATGTGGAGATCGGTGAGGCGACACTGGTCGGAGATGGGGCTTCGATCCGGGAGAAATGCCGTATTGGCTCCAGATGTATCGTCAGTCGATGTGTGACGATCAATTACAACGCCAGAATCGGTGACCGGACGAAAATCATGGATAACACTCATATCACGGGGAACACGCTTGTTGGCAACGATGTTTTTATCAGCGTCATGGTGGGTACCACCAACGACAACGTTGTGCGTGGAGACTATGAAGAGACGCGCATCGTTGGGCCGGTGATCGAAGACCATGCCGTTATCGGAGTCGGCGCCTCCTTGCTGCCGGGCGTGAAGATTGGTCATGGTGCCACGGTTGCAGCTGGTTCGGTTGTGACCCGGGATGTGGAGCCACAGACACTTGTCGCAGGGGTTCCTGCGCGTATGGTCAGACGGTTGTGAGGAGACTCTGAAATGGGAATCGAAGCCTGCCGTTTCATCGACATGCCGATCATCAACGATCCGCGCGGCAATCTCAGTTTCATCGAGGGCGAGCGGCATGTGCCCTTCGACATCAAGCGCGTGTATTACCTCTATGACGTGCCCGGCGGCGCCCATCGCGGCGGCCATGCCCATCGCAAGCTGCACCAGCTGGTGATCGCCATGTCGGGCAGTTTCGACATCGTGCTCGACGACGGCGAGCGGACACGACGGTACCATCTCAACCGCTCGTACTACGGCCTCTACATCGCGCCGATGATGTGGCGCGAGATGGATAATTTTTCCTCCGGCTCGGTGTGTCTGGTGCTGGCGTCGGACTACTACGACGAGTCGGATTATTTCCGCGATCACAAGGAGTTTCTCGAAGCGGCGCGCGTGCTGAAGGCGGGGTAGTGCGGTGGAGGTCCCCTTTCTCGACATCGCCGCGCAGCATGCGCTGATTCGCGTCGAACTCGATGCGGCCTGGCAGCGCGTGGCCGATCGCGGCTGGTTCATTCTCGGCGAGGAAGTCGCTGCCTTCGAGCAGGAGTTCGCCGCGTATTGCGGGGCCGCGCATTGCATTGGCGTTGGCAACGGCCTGGATGCGCTGCACCTCATCCTGCGCGGCTATGGTATCGGCCCGGGCGACGAGGTGATCGTGCCCTCGCACACCTTTATCGCGACCTGGCTGGCGGTGATGTACGCCGGTGCCAGGCCGGTGCCGGTGGAGCCGGATGCGCGCACCGGCAACATCGATCCGGCCAGGATCGGGGCGGCGATCACGCTGCGCACGCGGGCCATCCTGCCGGTGCATCTGTACGGCCAGCCGGCGGACATGGATGCCATCCACGACATTGCGCGTCGCCAGGGATTGAAGGTGATCGAGGATGCGGCGCAGGCCCACGGCGCCCGTTATAAGGGACGGCGCACGGGCGGGCTCGGGGATGCGGCCGCTTTCAGTTTCTACCCGGGCAAGAATCTGGGTGCGCTGGGCGATGGGGGGGCGGTGGTGACCAACGATGCGGCACTCGCCGCGCGCATCCGTGCCCTGCGCAACTATGGCAGTGAAGTGAAGTACCGCCACGATGACCCCGGATTCAACACGCGCCTGGACGAGCTGCAGGCGGCGTTTCTGAGAGTGAAGTTGCACCGGCTCGACGAGTGGAACCGTCGCCGTGTCACGGCCACTGACTTTTATCGGGCACACTTGCAAGGCCTCGATATCGGTCTGCCGTATGTCCCTGAATGGGCAGAGCCTGCCTGGCATCTTTTCGTGGTGCGCACGCCACGGCGCGACGCTTTGCAGCGTCATCTGACACAGGCGGGCATCGATACGGTGATTCACTATCCCCTGCCGCCGCATCGGCAAAAAGCCTGCGCCGGCGTTGTCGGTGCGGGGCAGACACTGCCGCTTGCCGAAGCGCTTGCCGCCGAGGTGCTGAGTCTGCCGCTCGGGCCGACGCTGGCGCCGGAGCAGCAGGCGCGGGTGGTGTCGGCAATCAGGCAATTTTGCGAGATCTGACGTGGTGAGCGGAGACACAGGGAAGATCCGGCGCTGCCTTCGGTCGGATTGATCAATGCACTCTGACTGAAATCGAACGTTGTCTCGCGAGACTTCTCGGCATCGCCAAGTAAGGGTATTTCAGAAAAAGTCAGTCGGCACAGGGCGGCCCGGGGGTAAAAACGGGGAACTATGAGTACGGCAATTGCTTATTGGATGATTGACGACTTTTATTAGCCAGACTAGACTAGACATTGATTTGAAAAAATGTCGTGGAGGCTCAATGAATCCGGTAAATATGCTTGAGGCAAAGTCTTCGCTTTCGCGCCTGGTCGAAGCCATCGAGCAGGGGCGGGAGCGGGAGATCATCATTGCGCGCAATGGCCGTCCGGCCGCTCGCCTCGTGCCTGTGGATCAGTTCCCGGCCAGCATGCGTATCGGTATCGCCAAGGGCAAGTTCGAAGTGCCGGACAGCATCGATTTGAATAATGATGAGATAGCCCATTTATTTTCGGGTGTACAGTCTTGAACCTCCTGCTCGATACGCATGTCGCACTCTGGGCAATCACTGACAGCCCGAAACTGGCCCAGAAGGCGCGCGAGTTGATCGAGTCACCGAAGTCATCGGTCTGGGTCAGCGCGGCATCGATCTGGGAGATCGCCATCAAGCATGGTCTCAGGCGTGGTGACATGCCGATCTCTGGTGCACAGGCATACGGGTATTTTCAGGATTCCGGCTATCGACTCCTCTCCATCGAGCCGGAGCATGCGGCGGCCATCGATACGTTGCCTGCGCATCATGCCGATCCTTTCGACCGCATCCTGGTTGCCCAGGCGCTTATCGAGCCGATGCGATTGATCACCCATAATCCGATGCTGGCGCGCTACGGTGATATGGTTATCGAGGTCTGAAGTCAAAGTCAGTCGCCGTCGTACGGCGGTTCTTGACGACCTTGCCGTTTAGTCTGCCGCAACGACGCGGTTCTTGCCGCTCTTCTTGGCCTGATACATGGCCGCATCGGCGCGAGCGATGGCTTCCTGCTTCGGCTCTTCGGCGCGAAAGGCGGTGACGCCGGCGCTGAAGGTGATGAGGAGCTTTTCGTTCTTGTGCAGGAAGAAGCGCCGGGTCAGCTCGCGTTGCAGGCGCGTGAGGGCGGCCACGGCATCATCGAGCGGCGTGTCGGGCAGGATGATGAGGAATTCCTCGCCGCCGTAGCGGGCGAGGGTGTCGTTCGGGCGCATCGTCTCGCGGATGACGCGGGCGAGATGGACGAGGGCGTCGTCGCCGGTCTGGTGGCCGTAGGTGTCGTTCAATGACTTGAAGTTATCCACGTCGAGGAGCGAAATGCAGATCGGCGTCTGCCGGCGCCGGGCACGTGCGAGTTCGCGTTCGAGGGTTTCTTCCAGCCCCTTGCGGTTGAGTGCACCGGTGAGCTGGTCGTGGCGCACCAGTTCGCTCGCTTCGGTGAGTTCTTTCTGCAGGTGGGCGACTTGCTGTTCGGCTTCGTCGACACGCACTTTCATGTCCCTGAGCTCGTCGCGCGAGCGCTGGGCGTTCAACTGGATGATGCGCGTCTCGCGCATGACTTCCTCGATGACGTCATTCAGTTCGGTCAGGTCGTTGGCGGCGCTGATCTTCTGGGCGCACTGGCCGATCTTGTCGTGATAATCACTGGTCGATTCGGAGAAGGTGGCCAGGTGATCGACGAAGCCGGCGAGCATGGTCTTCAGGCGTTCCTTGGCCTCGTTGAGGTTTTTCTTCAGCGTGCTCTGGCGGTAGATGACTTCGCGCAGACGCTGGCCGACGTCGTCGAGACGGCGGATGTTGAGCGGCTCGCCGAAGAGGTCGAGCACCATGCCGATCTGTCCCTGCACCCATTTGTCGTCCTCGACGAGCTCGCTGATGTTCTCGATGACGAGTTGCAGCAGCTTTTGCAGGGCGGCCTTCAGCTCGGCCTGGTCTTCCGAGACGAACTGCAGGCGGTAGTTGAATTCTTTCAGGCGGCGCGCGAGGGCGGCAAAGGCGCTGCCTTCGCGCGCCTGGCGCACTTCGCGGGCGAGCGCGCTCGCCTCCTCGGCGAGCTCGGGCGTATCGATGAGGAGCATGCCCATCGAGCTCTCCACCAGCTGGGCGATGAGCTCGCGCAGTTCGACGGGTGGAGCGGGCAGGGCGGCGTCGCCGCTGGCAAGTGCGGCGAGCGCGTCCGCCTGCGGGGAGGCGCCCTGTCTGGCTGCGGGGGCAGCCTGACTGCCGGATTTCGACCAGGTGCGCAGGAGCGAGCTGAGGCGTTCGTGAAGATTGTGCGGATCGGCGCCGGCCGATTCGAGGACGTGATCGAGCGCTTCGCGTTTTTGTGCCGCGGTGAGTCCGGCATGGCGCCGCTCCATCTGGCCGAGCAGCTCGTCGATGAGGGTGCTCCAGTCAAGGGGCTCGGCCTCGAAGTCCTTGAGGGTGGCGACCAGTGCCTGGGTGAGTGCGGCCCAGTCCTGCGCGCTGATGGCGGCATCGAGCTGCTGGGCGAAGCGCACCTGCTCGGCGGTGAGGCGCGGCAGGCGCCCGGCGAGGGTTTTCAGCGCGCGCTCGGGGAAGCCTTCCGGCTCGCTCGAACCGGCGATCTCGTGATACAGCGTGCGGTAGTTGTCCGGCGTTGGCGGCATGCGGCGCATTGCCAGACGGCGCAGCGCTTCGCGTGCGACTTCAGAGGGTTGGGTGATTTCAGCCATCGGGGTGATCGGTCCTTTGCCCTTGATTATCGGCCGCAGCCGGCAGGACTTGAGGCAGACGCTGAATAAATGGCTGTGGTGGTGCAGTGTGGCGATCGCACACCGGGCGCTGACGGGGGGTGCCGCCTCACTCGGTGATGCCGTGCTTGACGCCGTAATGGGTCAGCTCGGCATTGTTCTTGAGTTTCATCTTCTCGAGCAGCCGTCCGCGATAGACACTCACTGTCTTGACGCTCAGCTTGAGCTCCTCGGCGATCTGCGTGAGCGTCTTGCCCGAGGCGATCATCACCAGTGTCTGGTATTCGCGGTCGGAGAGTTTTTCGTGGGGCGGGCGTTCGGTGTCTTCGGTGATGGCGCTGGCCAGTTCTTCGGCGAGCGAGGGGCTGACGTATTTTTTGCCGCTGGCGACCTGGCGGATCGCCGTCACCAGGAGCTCGGGTGCGCTCTGCTTGGTGAGATAGCCCGAGGCACCGGCCTTGAGCGCGCGGATGGCGTATTGCTCTTCCGGATGCATGCTCAGCATCAGCACGGGCAGTTTCGGATATTCCTTTTTTAACTGCTTCAGGGTGTCGATGCCGTTTTTATCGGGCATCGAGACATCCATGAGAACGACATCCCATTCTTCCTGGCGCACCATCCTGAGCGCATCGATGCCATTGACCGCCTCGCCGCTGACGACCAGATCTTCGGAGTCGGAGAGAATCTGGCGCAGGCCGTGGCGCACGATGGCGTGGTCGTCGGCAATGAGGATGCGGATCTGGCTGTTCATGGTGGGTCTCGTCAGGATTATTGCAGTTCGGGGCGTGCGGTGGTGTTGGGCGTGTAGGGGGCGCGCAGGATGACGCGTGTGCCTTGCGGCGTGTTGCGCGTGAGTTCGAGCGAGCCGCCCAGCCCGCTCATGCGCTCGCGAATGCCGCGCAGGCCGAAAGATTTGGGTTTGTTCATGTCTTCAGAGGAAATGCCGCGGCCATTATCGGTGATTTCCAGCGTCATGTCGCCGCCATTCACGCTCAGGTGCACGCTCACGCGCGTGGCCTGCGCGTGCTTGGCGATGTTGGTGAGGGCCTCCTGGAAGATGCGAAAGAGCGCCAGCGCGGTTTTTTCTTCCGGATCGACCTCGTGCGAGATGCCGGACGTATCGCAGCCGAGGCCAACGCGCTGGGAGAAGTCATCGGCCTGGCATTCGATGGCGGCGGCGAGGCCGAAATCCTTGAGGATGCCCGGACGCAGCTCGCGCGCCACGCGCCCGGCGGTGCTGATCGCCTCGTCGATCAATTCCTCGATGGCGCGCACACGCTTTCTCAAGAGCAGGGGGTCGGAGGGCAGCCGGCTGTCGAGCAGCGCGGTCTCGATCTTGATGGCGACAAGGTTGCCGCCCAGCTCGTCGTGGATGTCGCGGGCGATGCGCTCACGCTCTTCTTCCTTGGCTGCCTCGAGATGGGAGGAGAGCTCGGCGAGCTGGGCACGCGATGCGCGCAGCTCGTTCTCCGTCTGCTTGTTGCGCGTAATGTCGGTGGCGATGCCTTCCCATTGCACCTGGCCGTCGGCCAGCCGGCGCGGTGCGGCGCGCAGGCTGATCCATTTTTCCGTGCCGTCGGCGCAGCCGATGCGCCCGTCCCAGTGCATCTGCGCCAGCTCGCTCGCCGAATGGGCGAGGGCCGCCTCGAAGGCGCTGCGATCTTCCTGGCGGATCTGCTCGAAGAAAAGGTGCGGCGCATTGCGCAAGGCCGCGGGCGGATGGCCGAGCAGCGCCATCGCTCCTTCGCTGACGTGCAGGAAACACAGCTTGTCATCGTTCTGGCGCAGCAGCTGGAAGGCCATGCCCGGAATGTTGGAGACGAGCGCGCGAAAGCGTGCTTCGTTCTCACGGATGGTGCCCAGCGCCGCGGACCGCTCGGCGCGGTTTTTTGCCTCGCGCATTTCGCGCTCGACGGCCGGCACGAGGCGATCGAGCCGGTCCTTCGCCAGATAGTCGTGGGCGCCGGCGCGCATGGCGGCGATGGCGGTCTCCTCCTCGATGACGCCGGAGACAATGATGAACGGCAGATCGAGCCCGAGCTCCTGCATGATGGCCAGTGCTTCGAGGGCATTGAAACTGGGCATGCTGTGGTCCGAGAGGACGGCGTCCCAGCTGCCCGTCTCCAGAGCATGGTGCGTCGCTGTGCGGGTGTCGACCCGCTCGAAGCGCACTTCATGGCCGGCGCGGCGGAAGCTGTCGACGAGCAAGAAGGCATCGTCTTCGGCGTCTTCGATGACGAGCAGTTTGAGAGGAGATTGTCCCTGGTTTGAAGTCATGAGCCGTTTGCTGACACCTGTGCAAGGTCTCGCCGATCGAGTTTACCCGAATGCCGCAGCCGATGAGGCCCGCCTCATCGGCTATAATTTCGCCCGCGCCGGCATAGCTCAGCAGGTAGAGCAGCTGATTTGTAATCAGAAGGTCGCGGGTTCGATTCCTGCTGCCGGCACCAGCCAGGCCCGCCGGGTTTTCCGCGCTGTCCGCTGCCCCACCTGTCCTGCAACCTTTTATGCCGCCTGCAAGGCCTGATCGAGATCGGCGATGAGATCGTCGATGTGCTCGATGCCGACCGAGAGGCGGATCATGTCTTCGGTGACACCGGCCTTGGCCATCTCCTCGGCGGCCAGCTGGCGGTGGGTGGTGGTGGCCGGATGGCAGGCCAGTGTCTTGCAGTCGCCGATATTGACCAGTCGCGTGACCAGCTTGAGCGCATCCTGGAAGCGTCCGCCGGCGGCCTTCGCATCCCCCGAACTGCCCTTGACGCCGAAGTTGAGGATGCCGGAAGCCTTGCCGCCCATGTATTTTTTCACCAGCGGGAAGTCCCTGTGCTCCTTCAGGCCGGCGTAATTCACCCAGCTCACTTTCTTGTGCGACTTGAGGAATTCGGCGATCTTCAGCGAGTTCTCGCAGATGCGCTCCATGCGCAGCGCCAGCGTCTCCACGCCCTGCAGGATGAGGAAGGCGTTGAAGGGCGAGATCGCCGCGCCCATGTTGCGCAGCGGCACGACGCGCGCACGGCCGATATAGGCGGCCGCCCCGAGCGCCTCGGTGTAGACGACGCCGTGGTAGGAGACGTCCGGCTCGTTCAGGCGCTTGAACTTCTGCTTGTGCTCGGCCCAGGGGAACTTGCCCGAGTCGACGATGATGCCGCCGATGGAATTGCCGTGGCCGCCAAGGTATTTGGTGAGGGCATGCACGACGATGTCGGCGCCGTGCTCGAAGGGGCGGCACAGATAGGGCGAGGGTACGGTGTTGTCGACGATGAGCGGCACGCCGTGATGATGGGCGACACGCGCGAGTTTTTCGAAATCAGTGATGTTGCCCAGCGGATTGCCGACCGATTCGCAGAACACCGCCTTGGTCTTGCCGTCGATCAGCTTGTCGAAGGCGTCTGCATCGCGGTAGTCGGCAAAGCGTACATCGATGCCGTACTGCGGCAGGGTGTGGGCGAAGAGGTTGTAGGTGCCGCCGTAGAGCGTGGAAGCCGAGACGATGTTATCGCCGGCTTCGGCAATGGTCATGATGGCGTTGGTGATGGCCGACATGCCCGAGGCGAGCGCAAGACCGGCCACGCCGCCTTCCATCGCCGCGACGCGCTTTTCCAGCACGTCGGTGGTCGGGTTCATGATGCGCGTGTAGATGTTGCCCGCCACCTTCAGATCGAAGAGGTCCGCACCGTGCTGGGTGCTGTCGAAGGCGTAGGAGGTCGTCTGGTAGATCGGCACGGCGACGGATTTGGTGGCGGGGTCGGGGCTGAAGCCGGCATGTACGGCAAGGGTTTCGATTTTCATGGTTGTGCTCTCTTGGTTGGAAGTGTCGTATGGGAAAAGTCAGTCCTCACAGCACGGCGAGTGCCTGGTGCAGGGTGCGCGTCATGTCGGCATCGAAGGCGACGAGCAGGATCTGCACGGGGGCGGGCTGTTGCTGCAAGGCGTCGTGGCACGCCTTGACGGCGATGCGTGCGGCCATGGCGTGCGGATAGCCAAAGACGCCACAGCCGATTGCCGGAAAGGCGATGCTTGCCAGATCATGCGCGCGGGCAAGGCGAAAGGCGTTGCGATAGCACGCGGCGAGCAGGCCGGCCTCGCCATGCTGACCGCCCCGCCAGATGGGGCCGACGGTGTGGATGATGTAGCGGGCAGGCAGCCGGAAGCCGGGCGTGATCTTCGCTTCTCCGGTCTTGCAGCCGCCCAGCGTGCGGCAGTGTTCGAGTAACTCGGGGCCGGCAGCGCGATGGATCGCGCCATCGACGCCAGCACCGCCGAGCAGGGTTTCATTGGCAGCATTGACGATGGCGTCGAGCGCAAGTTGCGTGATGTCGCCGGTGACGACCTTGACCGCATCGCTCATGGTTTCCTGAGCTTGGCCTCGCCGATGATCTTCATCCAGGCCGCACGTTTCGATTCCGAGAGACGGCTTTTCTTGGCGGCGAAGGCGATCACATGCACGCCATCCTCGGCGACGATGACACGGCGGAATTCCGTCTGCTGGCCGGTCACGCGGCAGTCGCCGTCCCACTGCACGAACACCGATTCCTTGGTCTGCTCGATCGGTGTCATCTTGTAGGGGCGGCAGTTCTCGTCGATGAATTCGAGAAAGCCGGTCATGTAGTCGTCGGTGGAAAAAGCCAGTCGTTGATGGCCGATGGTGAGTTTCTCGTTCCAGAAATATTCGCTCTCGCCGGGCGCCACGTAAATGCGCTCGGTCAGGCGGCCTTCACGGTTCTCGGCCACCGGCTTCCAGTCCTGCGGATCGAAAGAAATGTCCCAGCGCTGCGGTGACTGGGCGAAGGATGAAAAAGTCAGCGCTGACAGGACGGCGCTCAGCACGAGGGGCAGGAGGCGGGTCAGGTTCATGGTGGGTCACGGTCCATCGAATCGAAACCCTGAAAGGCTATCACTGTTTTGCATGGGCTGCCGATGCAAAACCGGCCTGTCTGCCGGGTTTGCCGATATGAAGGGCAGGGCTTGCTTTGGCCGGATGTTCCGGTGTTACACTTGCCGCCATCCATCCGACTTCGAGAAATCATGCTGCACACCGATCAAACCGCTCCCGACTTCAGCCTGCCCGATGCCGACATGGAATCGTTCGAGCTCTCGTCGCTGCGTGGCAAGCAGCATCTCGTGCTGTATTTTTATCCGAAGGACGACACACCCGGCTGCACGCTGGAGGCGATCGACTTCACCGACCACGAGGATGAATTCGCCCGCCTGGACTGCCTCGTCGTCGGCGTCTCGCGTGATGACTGCATCAGCCACGCCGAATTTCGCGACAAGCACGGGCTCTCGGTGCGCCTGCTCTCGGACAGCGAGACCGAGGTGTGCAAGCTCTACGGCGTCTGGCAGATGAAGGAGAAGGACGGTGTGAAAAAACCGGGCATCGTGCGCTCGACCTTCATCATCGACAAGAAGGGCGTCGTGCGTCATGCGCTCTATGGCGTCAACGCCAAAGGTCATGCGCTCGAAGTGCTGGCGCTCGTCAAGACTCTCGCTTGAAAGGAATCATCAGGATGCAAGTTGCCAAGGACACCGTCGTCACGCTGCGCTTCCGGGTCACCGATCCGAACGGCAATCTCATCGATGACGGCAAGGAACCGCTCGTCTATCTGCATGGCGGCTACGACGGCATTTTCTCGCGCATCGAGGAAGAGCTGCACGGCCGCGAGGAGGGCGAGGAACTCGAAGTCAAGCTGCAGCCCGAAGAGGCTTTTGGCGAATACGATGCCGATCTCGTCCATGTCGAGGAAGCCTCGCTGTTTCCCGAGGGCATCGAGGTCGGCATGCAGTTCGAGCGTGCCACCGATGATGGCGAGGACGAGATGATCTACACCATCACCGAGATCGAAGGTGATCGTGTCGTCGTCGATGGCAACCATCCCCTGGCCGGCACGGCGCTGATCTTCACCTGCGCCATTGCCGAAGTGCGCGTCGCCACCGCCGAAGAACTCACCCACGGCCATGTCCATGGCCAGGGCGGCCATACCCACTGATTTTTACGCGGGCCGTTGTCCGGGCGCCGTGCTGCGCGGACTGACTTTTGCTGCCGGGCGAACCGTTTTTTGCCCGAGCCGCGCCAGGTTGTGCAGCGCCTCTTCCTGCAGGGCCGGCGAGCCTTGCGCAAGGGCGGCCCGCGCCGCTTCGTGAAATTTGCGTGAGGCCTGCCGCAGCCGGCCTTCCCGACGCGCCAGATCACCTTCGATCAGCAGTTGCGGTACGGCATAGAGACCGGCTTCGGTCTTGGTCAGACTGTGCCGGAGCGCTGCAAGCGCGCCGTGCGCTTCGTCGAGTGCCTGGCGTTGCAGCGCGGCGTCGGCCATGATTGCCTGAAAGCCGGCCTCGCCGCCGGGATAGATCGTGCACAGACGCTCGAGCACCTGCCGGGCAGCGGCAACATCGGTCGCGAGTCCCAGATTGGCCTGTGCCCAGTAGCGGTTGAGTGCGCCGACCGCCGCCCACATCGCCAGCTCGGCCGATTGCGAGCTGGCGATCATCTCTTCGGCGATCTCCAGCACCTCATTGAAGCGGTTCTCGTACATGCAGATGCAGATCAGTGTCGTGGCGGCATGCAGGCGTGTCATCAGATGGCCGCGGCTGCGCGCCAGTTCGTGCGCGTGCTGGCCCAGCTCGAGCGCGCGCGCCTTCTCGCCGCGGAACCAGCAGGCCCAGCCCAGATAGCCGGTGGCGGTGACTTCGAAATCCTGATCGTGGGCATCGAGCGCGCCGTGCGCGCGCGGGACGGAGGAGAGAAGTCTGACCGACTCTTCGAGCAGTGCGTGGGCCGTTGCGAAATCTCCTTGCCACAGTGCCGAATTGCCGGCGAGATAGCGGGCCATGCCGCGAAAATAGTCGAGCCTTGCCCGGTCGGCGATGGTGACCATTTCCTCGGCGATCGCGCGCGCTTCCCGGTGCGAGGCGCGGCTGCTGGCGCCCAGCCAGTGCCCGCGCAGGGTGGCGAGGGACTCGTGTGCGTCGTGGCCGCTTTGGCTGGCCAGTTCGCGCGCACGTGCGTAATACGCCTGTGCCGTCGCGTCGAAATAACCGCCCAGCGCCATGTGCGCATAGGCAGCAAGCAGCAGCGCGGCGAGCTCTGTCCTGTGCTCCGGTGCGCTGGCGAGCGCGCGTTCGGCCAGTTGCACCGTCTCGCGGTAGGCTTCGATCCGGCAGGCCTGGCGCGCGGCGTGCAGCCAGGCCCGGGCGGCCTGTGCCGGCAATCCGCCCTGCGCCAGGTGCCAGGCGATCCGTTCGGCGGAAGCGCCGTGTTCCTGCAGGTGGGCGGCATGGTGGCGGTGCAGGGCGGCACGCTGCTCGTTTGGCAGGGCATCGAGTGCGGCCTGCTGCAGCAGCGCGTGGGTGAAGCGCACGCGGTCCGGCTGGCCGGCCGCTTCGAGCAGCCCGACGGCGAAGAGTGCCGCGCAGGCGCCGGCCGGTTGCGCGGCGGGCAGGCCGGCGGCAATGGCCAGATGCCGCCAGTCGGCGAGGCTGAATTCCTGCCCGAGCAAGGCGGCGATCTGCAACAGAGGCTTGTGCTCCGCGGCCTGCTGCAAATGCGCCTGCAACAGGGCGCGCAGGCTCGTGGGCAGCGCGGGCAGCGCCCCGTTTGCCGGCTGCGTGGCCCGCAGGCGCGCCAGCTCGACGACGAACAGCGGCACGCCCTGCGCGAGCTCGAGCGTTGCTGCCGGACAGCTGCCGCCTGTCACGTGGCGCGCCAGCCTGGATGAACTCTCCTGATCGAGCGGCCCGAGCGTGATTTGCCGCAGGGCGCGGGCCAGCACTGCGGGCAGGGTTGGCGTGTGCCGTGCGGTCATCACGATCATCAGGCCGCTCGCGTGTGGCCGGCCCGCCAGTGCGTCGAGCCACTCGAGCGTGCTGGCGTCGGCCCAGTGTGCGTCCTCGACGACGAGCAGTGCCGGACGATGCGGAGCGACCAGGACATCATCCAGTGCACGCAGCAGGGCGGATTTTTGTCCGGGGTGGGCGGGCGATTGCGTGAGCAGCGGCATCAGTGGTTGCGCCCGCGCGCCCAGATGCCGCTGGAGGGTGTTGCCGTCGCTTGTCCCGTCCAGAGAGAAACGCTGATACAGATGGCGGATGACGGGCAGCAGGGGGCTCTCCTGCCCGCGCGGCTCGCATTCGAGCCAGATCGCTTCGCCTTGCTGCGCAATGTGCTGGATGAATTCACGGACCAGCCGGCTCTTGCCGATGCCGGCTTCCCCGGTGAGCAGCAGTGTCTGCGCCCGGCCTTTGCACGCCGTGCGCCAGCCCTGCACGAGCACCCGCTGCTCGGCGGTGCGGCCGATGAAAGGCCAGGCTTCGTCCTGGACCATGCTGGCACCGGCCGGCTGACGGCCCTGCAGACGCCAGCCGGCCGGTTGTCCCTTTTCGGCGGGTAGCGCTTCGAGGCGGAAGCCGCCGCGCAGGGCACTTTGTGCACCGGCGCCGATCAGCGCGCTGCCGGCTGCTGCGGCAAAACGCAGGCGCAAGGCGCGCTCGGTGACGGCCCAGCTGCCCTGCGGCCCCGGGCCGTCTAGCATCAGGCCGCTGTCGATACCGATGGTGGCGGTCGCATCCGGATGTTCCGCAGCGAGGGCACGCAGGATGTCCAGTGCGGCCGCTGCCGCATCACGGCTGGCGTGCTCGTTGTCCTGCGGCCAGCCGAACAGCGCGCTGAAGCCGTCCGGGCGCACGCTGCCGGCATGGGCGCCGTGCGCCTCGGCGATCGTGCGCGCCCGTGTGAGCGGGGCGGCAAGGCGTGCGGCCAGTGATTCCGGATCGAGGCAGTCCTCGCTGCAGCCGCTCGGGCAGGCGAGGGCGCATTCGAGCACTGTGACCGGGCGCCGTTGCGCGAGGACTGACTTTGGCGGGTCGTGCGCGGCGTCTGCGTCGCACACGACGAGGCCCTGGCGGATGCGCTCGGCCAGCGCACGGGTTGCCTCTTCGGGGACGGCGCCCAGTTCGCGGTGCAGGCTGTCGCGCAGGCGCCCGTATTGCTGCAGGGCGGCGCTCGCCTGCCCCGAACGTGCCAGCAGGCGCATCAGCAGGCGCCAGCCACCTTCCTGCCAGGGCTCGAGGTCGATGCAGCGCTGTGCGTGGGGCAGCGCCAGATCGGGGCGTTCTGTGCGCGCATGGCCGGTGCAGAGCGTCTCCTCGAGCTTGAGGGCGGCGTGATGACAGGCTGCGCGCCGCTCATCGAGCCAGTCGGCGAGCCCCTCGCCCAGGCGGGCGTCGCAGCCGGCGAGAAACGGACCGCGATGGAGCGCGGCACGCTGCGCCAGCTCTTCGGGCCGCACACCGGTGTCAGGCAGCAGCAGCTGCTCGATATCGAGCCAGTAGTCCGCTTCGCGGTTGAAGGCGACACCGTGCGTGTCCGTCAGGAGCCACGCCGGCGCGCGGCCCGCAACGGGCAGCAGGTGGCGCAGCCGCAGGAGCGCCTGGCGCAGGTTGTGCAGGGCGCGATGGCCGGCCATGCCTGGCCAGAAATAGCCGGCCAGCGCCTGGCGCGTATGCCTCTGTCCGGCCGTGGCGGCCAGATAGGCGAGCAGCAGCAGACCCTTGTCGCGGTCGGCCTGGCCGAGCGGCTGGCCGTCGAGCAGGCATTCGGGTGAGCCAAGAAGCCGCAGGGTGAGCATGACGCCATTTTATCAACGCGATCGCCTCAATTGACGCTCAATTGACGCCCGACTGACGCTGTTGGGCTATCAATGGCGGCTTTGGCTCTTTGACAGGAGGGGGTAATGGAAAAGGCGGGGAAGAAAGTACGGTTGCCGGGGGCAGCGCTGCTGCTGCCGCTTCTGGCATGTGTTTCACTTGGCGCACCCGAGGCGAGAGCGACCGGCGACTGCGACAACGATTCGATGATCAGCGGAGGCACGCACGGGACGTTTAATTTCGTATGCGGTCGGAACAACGAAGCCTCCGGGGATTACAGCAGCGCGGTCGGCTCCAACAATACCGCTTCCGGGAGGTTCGGCAGCGCGCTCGGCACCTTGAACACAGCCTCCGGGGATTACAGCAGCGTGGTCGGCTCCAACAATACCGCTTCCGGGAATAGGAGTAGCGCGCTTGGCACCTCCAATACCGCCTCCGGGGATTACAGCAGCGCGATGGGAGTATACGGGAGGGTATCGGGGGATTATTCCATCGCCATCGGTGGTGGTAACAGCAATTCGACAGGCGCCCATGTCGGAACGCTTGGTGGTGGTGGGGCCGCGGCGGCGATCGCCATCGGGCGCTCGGTCAGTGTCGGCGATGGCGCGAATGATTCGGTCGCCATCGGCACCGGTGCGCAAGTGGGCAACAATGTGACGGGTGCGGTGGCCCTCGGTGCCGGTGCGGTGGCGACACAAAACAACACCGTCTCGGTGGGCGCAGCGGGCAGCGAGAAACGCATCGTCAATGTCGCCGCCGGCACTGCGGCCACCGATGCGGTGAACAAGGGACAGCTCGATTTTGTCGAAGGCAAGGCCGATGCGGCGCAGGGTACGGCCAACACGGCGCTCAGCGACGCCGCCACGGCCCAGAGTACGGCCAACACGGCGCTCAGCAACGCTGCCACGGCCCAGAGTACGGCCAACACGGCGCTCAGCAACGCCGCCACGGCGCAGAGTACGGCCAACACGGCGCTCAGCAATGCCGCCACGGCGCAGGGTACGGCCAATACGGCGTTCAACGACGCCGCCACGGCCCAGAGTACGGCCAACACGGCATTGGGCATTGCCAACAATTCTGCCCAGTACAGCAATGGTGGCCAGAACCTGACACTCCTTGCCAATGGTGGCGCCGGCACCCGTGTCGAGAACGTCGCCGCCGCCACCGCGGCCACCGATGCGGTCAATTTCGGCCAGTTGCAGGCGGTGATGACGCAGCTCATCCAGAGCGGGCTGTGCACCGTCTCGGGTGCCTCGGTGAGTTGCGGCACCCACCAGGCGGCCAATGCCCTCCAGGCCGGCACGGGTGCCAGCGTGGCAGCCGGTGCGGACAATGCGGTGGCCCTCGGCCACAATGCCAGCGTCCAGTCGGCCGGCGGCATCGCCATCGGCGACGGTGCCACGGCCGTGCAGTCCAATTCGGTGGCCATCGGTGCCGGCGCGCGTGCCGTATCCTCGGTGGCGGTGGGGACTGGCGCGCTGGCGAGCGGCACCAACACCACGGCACTCGGAGACAATGCCGTCGCCTCGGGCAATCTGGGTGTGGCGGTGGGCAACAATGCCCAGGCACTGCACGTCAATGCCGTGGCGCTGGGTAACGGCTCGGTGACGAGTGCGGACAACAGCGTCTCGGTGGGGGCGCCGGGCCTGCGCCGGCGTATCACCCATGTTGCCGCGCCGGTCGCCGACGACGATGCGGCGACCAAGGCCTATGTGGACAGCCGCCTGGGCGGCAACAGCGTCGATATCGGGCGGCGCATCGCCGCAGCACGCAAATACGCCGCACAGGGCATTGCCGCCACGGCGGCGATCATGAACGTGATGCCCTCGGCGGTGGGCAAAACGGCGCTCGGCGTCGCCGGCGGCTTCTACGACGGGGAAGGCGCCATCGGCGTGTCCGTCTCGCACGCGCCGCGCGCCGGCATGATGATCAACGGCGGCATCGCTGCGGCCACGGGCGGTCGCCCGGTGGCACGTGTGGGCATGGCGTTCGAATTCTGAAACCGCCGCTCGGCGCATGTGCGCCGGCGCCGTGCCGCGAGGACTGACTTTGGCGGGTCGTGCGCGGCGTCTGCGTCGCACACGACGAGGCCCTGGCGGATGCGCTCGGCCAGCGCACGGGTTGCCTCTTCGGGGACGGCGCCCAGTTCGCGGTGCAGGCTGTCGCGCAGGCGCCCGTATTGCTGCAGGGCGGCGCGCGCATCTGCCCTTTCCCCGTGTTTCTGGTGGAAAATCGCATCTGTGGCGCAGGGTCACTGCCCGATTCCGGATCGAATCCACTCAATGAGATATTTTGCATTTCTGTTCTTGATGCTGAGCACGCCGGTTTTCGCTGACGTTTTCATCCGCGAAGACATCAACACCGAGCCGGCTCCGGACAATTTCACGGTCTGCCATGGGAACGGCTGTGTCCGGCTCGATTTCATGCGCCTGATGCCGGAACAATGGCTGCAGGTCCGCCGTCAGTTCGAGCCGCCACCGCCGGATGCGGCACAGGAGCGCGAGCGGATCCGCCGCGCCATCGCCCTGATGGAAAAATTCGTCGGGGAAAAGACGGGGACCTGGCGCGACAAGGGAGGGACGTTCAATTACGGCGAAGGCCAGATGGATTGCATGGATGAGTCGACCAATACCAGCCTTTATCTGAAGATGTTCGAAAAATCCGGCCTGATGCGCTTTCATCAGGTCGTTGATCGGGAAACCAGAGGGTGGTTCTTCTCGGGCTGGCCGCATACTTCTGCCGTCATCCGCGAAAGAAGCGCCGATCCGGACAAGGACAAAAGCGGACGATGGGCCGTCGATTCATGGTTTCTGGACAATGGCGAGCCTCCCTATGTGCTTCCGCTGGAAATCTGGAAATCCGGCTGGGAGCCAATCCGGTAAAATGCGTCCTCCATTGCGCGACCGTGTTCAGAATGAAAACGACTTTCCTGGATTTTGAACAACCCATCGCCGAACTGGAGACACGCATCGAAGAGTTGCGTTTCGTTCAGGATGATTCGGCCGTGGATATCTCGGAAGAAATCCGGCGACTCGAAGCCAAGAGCCAGTCCCTGACCAAGGAAATCTACGCCAGGCTGACTCCCTGGCAGATCGCCCTGGTTGCGCGGCATCCGCAAAGGCCGTATACGCTCGACTACATCCAGCATGTTTTTACCGATTTCGAGGAGCTTCACGGCGACCGTGCCTTTGCCGACGATCAGGCCATCATCGGCGGTCTGGCGCGTTTCAATGGCCAGCCGGTGATGGTGATCGGCCATCAAAAGGGCCGCGATACCAAAGAGAAAATCCTGCGTAATTTCGGCATGCCGCGCCCGGAAGGGTATCGCAAGGCTTTGCGCCTGATGCGCCTGGCTGAAAAATTCGGGATTCCGATCTTCTCGTTCGTTGACACGCCGGGCGCATTTCCCGGTATCGATGCGGAAGAACGCGGTCAGTCGGAGGCGATCGGCCATAATCTTTATGTCATGGCCGAACTGAAGGTCCCGATCATCTGCACGATCATCGGCGAGGGCGGTTCGGGCGGGGCATTGGCCATCGCCGTCGGAGACAGCGTGATGATGTTGCAATATGCCACCTATTCGGTGATTTCCCCGGAGGGCTGTGCCACGATTTTGTGGAAGAGCGCCGAGAAGGCGTCCGAAGCGGCCGAGACGATGGGCATCACCGCCGCCCGCCTGAAATCGTTCGGGCTCGTCGATCGCGTCGTCAATGAACCGCTGGGTGGAGCGCACCGCGATCCGCCCGCCATGGCGCAGTCCTTGAAAAAGGCGCTCCAGGATGCGCTTCGCCATGCCCTGGCTTTGTCGCCAGAGGAGCTGGTCAGCCAACGCTTTGAGCGCGTACTGGGCTATGGCAAGTTCAAGGAACAGCCGCAAGCGCGCTGACCCCTTCGGTCAGGCATTCCGCATCCTTGATCCGCTGGTCCGCAAAGGGGATCGGTTGATTGCAGGATTGTCCGGAGGAATCGATTCGGTATTTTTGCTGCACGTCCTGTCCCGCCTGGCGGACAGGATCGGTTTTTCCCTTGGCGCCCTCCACGTGCATCACGGGTTGAGTGCGAACGCGGATGAGTGGTCTGAATTCTGCGTTGAATACTGCAAGAGCCTGGGTGTTCCGCTGGAACTCGGAAAAGTCGCAGTCAGAAAACAGCCGGGTGAAGGTCTCGAGGCGGCGGCGCGGCGCGCACGTTATGAGGTTTTCTCGTCCATCGAGGCCGACTTTCTGGTCTTGGCCCATCACCGCGATGATCAGGCCGAAACACTCCTGTTGAACATGCTTCGTGGCGCCGGCTGGACGGGTGCATCGGCGATGCCGCCCGTGCGCGACGTTCAGGGCCGCCGCGATCTGCGCATTCTGCGCCCCTTGCTGTGGATGTCCCGCCAGGAAATCGAATCGGCAGCGAAAGAACTCGGTCTGCGCTGGGTCGAGGATGAAAGCAATCAGGATATCCGGCATGCACGGAATTTCCTGCGGCATGAAATCCTGCCGGTTCTGAAAGAGCGGTTCCCCGGCGGTGATGCCGCCCTCGCCAGGGCGGCGGGGCATTTCGCCGAGGGGGAACGGCTGCTCGATCAGCTTGCGCGGATGGACTGGCGCGCTGCATCACGGAACGGGCGCATCGTCATTGGCGAACTGGCACGTCTCGAGGCGCCGCGCGCGCGCAATTTGCTGCGACATCTGTTGAAAATGAATGGCGTGGCCATGCCGGATGCGGATCGCTTGAACGAGGCGCTGCGCCAGGTTTGCCATGCTGCGGCCGATCGCCAGGTATCCATCGATCTGGGCACGTGTGCGTTGTGCCGGTATCGGGGCGAGCTCTGGCTGGTGCCGCACATTCCTTCACCGCATCCTGTGGAATGGCGCGGTGAACACCTCATGCCCTGGAGCGGGGGCAGTCTGCGTTTCGAGCGGGTGACGGGGCAAGGCATTGCGCTTGACCGGCTCCAGGGCCGGTCGGTCACCCTTCGCCCAAGACAGGGGGGCGAGCGTTTTCGTCCCGATGCGCGCCGGCCGCGCCGGGAATTGAAAAAGTTGCTGCAGGAACTCGATATTCCGCCCTGGCAGCGTCGCGTTCTGCCCCTGCTCTGGTGTGATGACGAATTGGTGTGGGTGGCCGGTGTTGCCATCGCGGCTGACTGGCAATGCCGGCCCGCCGCACCGGGCCTGCTGCCGGTCTGGTCGTGCGGGTGAAAAGTCAGTCCTCGTGATACGGCGCCTCCGCCCGGGTCTGACGTGCGGGCAGGCTATCGGCGACCTTCCGGCGGATGTCCTGGTGATTTCCCGGATAGATGCAAACAGGTGGCAAGAAATTGCCGATAGGCTTACCATCCTCTCCGGAAATGGCCTGCCCGGCTGCACGAGTTGCCCCGGCGACGGCAAGCAGTCGTTGCAGCAGTCGTTTCCGGCCGGCTTCCAGGCTGCACCGGACAAACGGTGACAAGAACAATACGTACCTAATCTAGAACAAGGAGGGGATATGAAGAAGCTGCATTCCGTATTGCTGGGCGTGTTTGCCCTTTCGTTGTCGGCGCTGGCTCCCGCGCAGCAGCCGATCGTGATCAAGTTCAGCCATGTCGTGGCCAATGAGACGCCGAAAGGCAAGGCGTCCGAATTCTTCGCCAAGCGGGCCGCAGAATTGACCGCAGGCAAAGTCAAGGTCGAGGTGTACCCGAACTCGACACTCTATAAAGACAAGGAGGAGATGGAGGCCCTGCAACTGGGTGCCGTACAGATGCTGGCGCCCTCACTGGCGAAATTCGGCCCCCTCGGCGTGAAAGAGTTCGAGGTATTCGACCTGCCTTTCATCTTTGACAATTACGCCGAGCTGCACAAGGTGACACAGGGCGCAGTGGGCAAGCAGCTGCTCGCCAAGCTCGAGCCCAAGGGCGTCAAGGGGCTGGCTTACTGGGACAACGGTTTCAAGTCGATGTCGGCCAACAGGATGCTCAAGATGCCGGAAGACTACAAAGGGCTGAAGATGCGCATCCAGTCCTCGAAAGTCCTCGAAGCGCAGATGCGCTCGGTCGGCGCGCTGCCTCAGGTGATGGCCTTCTCCGAGGTCTATCACGCCTTGCAGACGGGCGTTGTGGACGGAACGGAAAACCCGATCTCCAATTTTTATACCCAGAAGATGCATGAGGTGCAAAAGCACCTGTCTCTGACCAACCATGGCTATCTCGGATATGCCGTCATCACCAACAAGAAATTCTGGGACGGGCTGCCAGCCGATATCCGCGGCCAGCTCGAGCAGGCGATGAACGAGGCCACCGATTATGCCAACAAGATCGCCAAGGACGAAAATGACCAGGCGCTGGAAAAAGTCAGGGCTTCCGGCAAAACCCAGATCTATACGCCGACGGCTGCCGAGCGCATGGCTTTGAAGAAGGCCATGCTGAAAACGCACAAGGAAATGGAGCCGCGCATCGGCAAGGAAATCATCGATGCGGTGTATAAGGAAACCGGCTTCGATCCGTCCAAACTGTAATCAGTCCCCATGGCGGCGCTTCGGCGCCGCTTTCTTTTTGCGGGTTTGCAATGCTGAAAATCATCGATCACCTCGAGGAATGGCTGATCACTTTTCTCATGGGTGCGGCAACGCTGATCATTTTCGTTGCGGTGATCCACCGCCATCTCTCGGGTTACGCCATTCCGGGCGTTCAGGACTGGTTGCTCGGCCTCAATTTTGGCTGGGCACAGGAGTTGTGCATCATCATGTTCGTCTGGATGGCAAAATTCGGCGCGGCCTATGGCGTGCGCACCGGCATTCACGTCGGTGTCGATGTGCTGATCAACCGGCTGGAACGACCGGCACGCGGCAAGTTGATCGTCTTCGGCTTGCTGGCCGGAGCCTTTTTTACCGGAGTGGTCGGGACGCTGGGCGCCACGTTCGTCTGGGAGAACGGGGCCCATTATTCGCTCTTCAGGATGTTCGGGATCGATTCCGGGAGCCTGCCCGAGGGGCCGACAACCCCCGATCTTGAATGGCCGACCTGGATCGTCTATTCGGCCGTACCCCTTGGCTCCTACCTGATGTGCTTCCGCTTCCTGCAAGTGACGGTCGGGTTTGTTCGTTCCGGCGAGCTGCCTCACCACGACCACGGGCATGTCGAGGGGATCGAGGAGGAGAGACCGCTTGCCGCAATCGGCAACGAGGACAAGATTTATCGTCTGGACGACGACCTTCATCCACGTGAGGGTGATGGCAAGGATCATTCATGAACACATTCATCATCTTCTCCTTGCTGGTCGTGCTGATGCTGACCGGCATGCCGATCTCGATCTCGCTTGGCTTGACGGTGCTGACCTTTCTGTTTTTCATGTCGCAGGTGCCGATCGAGGCCGTTGCGCTCAAGCTGTTCACCGGAATCGAGAAGTTCGAGATCATGGCCATTCCGTTTTTCATTCTGGCCGGGAACTTCCTGAAGCATGGTGGAGTGGGGGCAGGAGTAAGAATAGAAGAAACAAGAAGAGA